>DATJMU010000001.1:0-6132 GCA_035508555.1 Occallatibacter sp.
TCCGCGCTAATCTCACCCGCTTGGCTATCAGCGCCGAAGCCACCATCCACGCCTCCAGCGTCAACACCTTCCTCCGCCACCCGCCGCAACCATCCACGCCGCCGTTCACGCTGATTTTTCTCGACCCTCCCTACGACGCCGCCCCCGAATACGCCTCCACGCTGACCCTCCTCGGCGCGGCCGCGTCCCCGCTCCTGACTCCCAACGCTCTGATCGTCGCCGAACACCGCCGCAACCATCCCCTCGAAGACCGGTACGCAACCCTCGTCCGCACACGAGTTTTGGAGCAAGGCGACGCCGCCCTCAGCTTCTACCAGCGCCAGCCAATCCCAACGGCATAGACCCCGCGGACGCCCCGGTACCTAGAGCCTGTTATGAACTTTCGCGGGGGCGTCGTTGCGAGCGCAAATCGGGCCAGGCGAGGCGGAGGGCGAAGGCTTTGGTGGCTCCAAGGCCGAGGCCGACAACGAAGTATGGCCCGATTTGCGCCGCAACCCTCCGGGCCGGGGCCAATTTTCCTCATTTCCTCGTCCCTCCTCGCTAGCAGACACCCGGTATCCACCCCATCGAGCAAAGAACGCTCGCCGGGGACCCCGGTATGCGTCGCTCCTCGCTCCTCGAACTGAGAAAAATTGGCTCCCGGCGCCGCACACGGGAAAGTTAATAACAGGCTCTAGGCTACCCGGTTGTTTCTGCGCGCGCAAACGTAGCTTGCCCGGCTTCCACCGGCCGGTGCAAAGCTGCTATGCTTCCCACGCGCCGAGAAAAGCGATTTATTCCAAAATCCGAGACGCATCGGGCAGGCGGCTGGCCGGGCAGCCAAGGAGGAAGTCCAGATGTGGTTTATGGGAATCGACGTAGGAACCGGCGGCACACGCGCGGTGGTGGTGGACGCAGCCGGCAAGCTGATGGGCACGGCCTCGAGCACGCATGCGCCTTTTCGGGCCGAGCACCCGGGCTGGGCCGAGCAGGATCCGGAAGACTGGTGGCGCGCCGCGAAGGACGCGATCCAGGGCGCCATCGCCGCCTCGCCGCAGCCCCACGAACCCATCGCCGCCCTCGCTCTGACCGGCCAGATGCACGGCGCCGTCCTGCTCGACGAAGCCGGCCAGGTCCTGCGGCCTTCCCTCATCTGGTGCGACACGCGTACCCAGCCCGAGTGCGACTGGCTCACTGAGCGGATCGGACGCGAGCGGCTCATCGAGCTGACCTGCAACCCCGCCCTGCCCAACTTCACCCTCACTAAAATCCTCTGGGTCAAGACCCACGAGCCGGAGATCTTCGCCAAGATCCGCCACGTGATGTGCCCCAAGGACTACGTCCGCTACCGCCTCACCGGCGAGTTCGCGATCGACGTGCAGGAGGCCTCCGGCACGCTGCTGCTCGACGTGGCCCACCGCCGCTGGTCCGGGGAGGTCGCCGAGGCATCCGGAGTCGATCTCTCCTGGCTTCCGCGCGTATACGAATCGCCTGAGGTCTGCGCCCGCATCAGCGAAGAGGCCGCCCAGCTCATCGGCCTCGCTGCCGGAACCCCCGTCGCCGCCGGCGCGGGCGACCAGGGTGCGGGCGCGGTGGGCATGGGCATTCTGCAGCCCGGTTCGGTCTCGGCGACTATTGGCACCTCGGGGGTGGTTTTTGCTGCTACTGCCGAGCCGACCAAGGACCCCAAAGGCCGTCTCCACACTTTTTGCCACGCCGTCCCCGGGCTGTGGCACGTCATGGGCGTCACCCAAAGCGCGGGCCTCAGTCTGAGCTGGCTCAAAGACGCCTTCTTTTCCAGCCAGTCGTACGACGCGCTCAGCGCCTCGGCCGCCGAGGTCCCCGCCTGCTGCGATGGCCTTGAATGGGCGCCCTATCTCCTCGGCGAACGGACGCCGCACCTGGACCCCGAGGTCCGCGCGGCGTTCGCCGGGATCGACGCCCGCCACACCGGTGCTTACTTCGTCCGCGCTGTCCTGGAAGGCGTTGCCTATTCGCTGCAGGACACCTTCACCCTGTTTGCCGAGCTCGGCATTCCCGTCTCCGGTATCCGTCTGGGCGGCGGGGGCGCTCGCGGCGAGCTCTGGCGCAAGATCCAGGCCGGGGTCTATGGTCACGCCGTCGAGATCCTCACCGCCGAAGAAGGCGGCGCCTTCGGCTGCGCGCTGATGGCGGGCGTGGCAGCGGGACACTGGGCGAGTCTCGACGAGGCCTGCGCCCAGGCCATCCAGGTCGCCCACCGCATCGAGCCGGACCCTGCCGACCTCGAAGCTTACAAGAACAGCTACGCCCGCTGGCGCAAGCTTTATCCGGCGCTGCGCGGCCTGCGATGAACTCGTCCGCAGAATCCCGAGGGGCGCGATGCGACTGAAACATCCGGGTTGAGCGGAACTCGACTAGAGCCTGGCTGCTTTGACAGCCTCGGTCAGCGCGGGGACGACTTCAAAGAGGTCGGCGGCGATGCCGTAGTCGGCGATCTCGAAGATGGGGGCGTCAGGGTCTTTGTTGACGGCGACGATGCACTGCGAGCCCTTGATGCCGACCAGGTGCTGGATGGCGCCGGAGATGCCGAGGGCGAGGTAAAGCTTGGGCGCGACAGTATGGCCGGAGCTGCCGACCTGGCGCTCCATGGGGAGCCATCCGGCGTCGCAGATGGGGCGCGAGGCGGCGAGCTCGGCGCCGAGGGCCTGGGCGAGCTCTTCGGCGAGGGGAATATTCGCGGCGTCCTTGATCCCGCGGCCGACGCTGACGATCAACTGGGCGGAGCCGAGATCGACGGTCTGGGCGGAGCCGCGGAAGGGCTCGCCGGGTTTGGTGCGGATCTGGGCGGTTTCGATGTCTGGCGCGAAGAGCTCGATGGGCGCGGGCGCGGCGGAGGACTCGGTTGCTTCGGCGCGGAAGGCGCCGGCCTGCACGGAGACGAAGCCGGGGCCTTCGCCGGCGTGCCGGTAGCTCCCGTTGAGGCGGCCCTGCATGAGCTGGCGGGTGAAGACCGGGGCCCCCGCGGACAGGTCTTCGTCCGTGGGGTGGGATACGGGGCCCTCGGCGATGGCGATGACGTCGCCGATGAGGACCTGGCCGAAGCGGCAGGCGAGGGCGGGCGCGTAATCGCGGACCTGGTAGGTGTGCGGGAAGACGATCCACCGTGTCAGGCTCTGATTCCGCTGCTGCGCGGGACTCTGGATGAGCTGATGGAGGGCGGCGCAGTAGCCGTCTGCGGTGTAGGGCGCGAGCAGCGGGTGCTCCACGCGGATGACTTTTGCGAAGCCGCGCGACGCGGCTTCCGTGGCAAGGGGCTCGGTTTGCGCGCCGATCACGACGGCCGTTACGGCATCTGCGCCGGCAAGCTGTCGCGCGGCCGCGGCGGCCTCCCAACTGGCGCGACTGATTCGGCCGCTTCGTTCTTCCAGGATCAGGAGAAGACCGCTCATAGGACCCTCGCTTCGAACTTGAGTTTTTCGACGAGGGCGGCAGCGGCCTCTTGAGGAGAGCCCGAGAGCATCTGCGTCGATTTTTGTCTGGCGGGAAGGGAGATGCGGTCGAGGATGAGGGTGGGCGTGGCTTCTGCGCCAAGGTTCGCGGCGGCGAGCTGGCGGAGTTCCTTGGTCTTGGCTTTCTTGATGCCCATGAGCGTGGCGTAGCGGAGCTTGTTGCCGCCGGACTGGATGGTGAGCGCGGCGGGGATGGGTAGCTCGACGGTCTCGAACCAGCCCTCTTCTAGCTCGCGCTTGACGGTGAGGCCGGAATCGGTCTTCTCGACGTGGAGGATGAGCGTGGCGTGGGGCAGATTGAGGAGCTCGGCGAGGATGACGCCGGTCTGGCCGAGGCCGAGGTCTTCGGATTGCAGGCCGGTGAGGACGAGTTCGGGGTTCTCGGGGCGGATGGCGGCGGCGAGCAGGCGGGCGATCCCGAGAGCGTCGTAGTCGCGCAGATTGTCGGCGATGACGTGGATGGCGCGGTCGGCGCCCTTGGCCAGGGCTTCGCGGAGGGTAGTGGCGACGCGCCCGGGGCCGGCGCTGACGACGACGACCTCGCCTGAGCCGATACGCTCCTTGAGCTGGAGGGCCTCTTCGAGGGCGTAGGCGTCGGGCTCGTTCATGGCGAACTGGAGTTCGCGCTCTTCAATCCCTTTGGCATCGGGCGCGATAAGGATTGGCGCGTCGCGTTCGGGAACCTGTTTGATGGCGACAACAATCTTCATGCGTATCTGCCCCAGTCCATCTTAGAGCCTGGGGCATCCAGGTTTCCTGCTTGGTTTGCATCCCTTCGACGTGGACCATCCGCCCTCCATGTGCGCAGACGGGCAGCTACCGGGCGCGAGCTGCCGCGGAGGGACGCAGGTCGCGGGAGTTCTGCTGCATGTAGGGAGCGAGGGCTTCGTACTGGTCGGTGGCGACAAAGTTAACGCCGGCGGCGATGGCGGCTTTCCAGCGCAGGATGACGGCCTGTTTGGATCCGAAGTTATAGCCGTTGCCCCAGCCCTGGTCCTGGCCGCGAGCAAAGCCATCGAGGGTATAGAAGCGAACCCAGTAACCGAGGGCATGGGCTCGATCGACGAGGGCGCGCAGCCGGCGGTCGTCGGCCGCGGTCCAGGCGCCGGCTCCCTGCTCTCCGCCCTCTTCGACCGGGTACCAGGAGCTGTTCCACCAGCGGCGGTAGTCGGTGGGCCGCTCGCTCAGGAGCTCGGCGGGCGGCACCGTGACCGCCCAGTGCATGGCCTGCTGGGTGGTTATGCCGGCGGGAACGGGGTGAGTATGGGCGGAGCCGAAGACGAGGAGTTTGGCGCCAACGGGGACGTCGTCGTAGAAGACCTTCTGCTGGGCGTCGGAGTCCTCGGTGATGGCGAGGATGGGTCGGCGTTCAATCGGCGCAAGCACGTGGGGGTCGGCGGTTTTGACGGCGGTGGAGAGCCAGGGCTGGTATTCGGCGAGGAGCTGCCAGACGGCGTGGAGGATGGGCGGGCGGGTGTCTTTGAAGTCGAAGTGGAGGATGACGACGGGCCAGCGGTCGCGATGGTTTTCGGCGATGGCTTTTTCGATGACGGGCCGGACCTGCTCGAAGAAGTAGTCGCGGAGGGTGGGCTCTTTGCCCGTCGGGTTGGGAGTGTGCGAGACGACCACGCGGCCCCTGCCGGTGGCCGGGTCAACGTACCAGGCCAGGTCCTGCTCGATGGAGACGGGAAAGCCGGAGTTGAGGGCGCGCTGGATGCGATCGTTCCACTTGCCGTCATAGGGATAGCAGTTGTGGGCGTCGAGGATGGGGCGGTTGTGATTGAGCCAGTCGAGGTTGGGGCCCTGGGCAGGTGCGCGGGACGCAATCAGGGCGCAGGCCAGCAACGCCGCCAATGACAGCCATTGCCTGCAAGACTTCGAATTGTTCACGATTCGCTCTCCTTGTGGGGCGTGGGGTGTGTGGTCAGGATCTTGCATGAATTGCGTGCTGAGACGGAGGCGGCATCTTTGCAGTGCGGAGTTCAAGGCCAAGGTTTAAGGTCAAGGTTCGAGGTCAAGGTGATGGGAGTGGGAAGTGTGTCACTCCGGGTCTCAAGAGCCGTGCCCTGGGTCGGAGTTGGGACCGGCTCTGCGCCCGCGGACGAAGACCGTTGGGTGGGGCCCGCTCCAGGTTACCCATTTGATGGTAGCGGAACAGAGGTCTCGCAACCCAGGGCGCCGGCCATTATCGGAGACCAGCGCGAGAGCACAGGGCGCACAGAAGCGAGCCTGCAACCGGGAATTTGCTATTGACGGAGGCGGCGGGGGCACGGGATACTCGCTCATCCTCAGTATCCCTGCGGAAGGGGCCCATTCTTGTTGCCTTGGTCCGATGACCGGCCTGGTCACGCCAGGTTGGGGAGTTTGCGCCGGCGAGGACCTTGACGATACGGGACAAATCGCCGGCCAGCCAGGTTCACGAAAAGGAGAGGACGATGGCTCAGTTTTGCGCATCCTGCGGCCAGCAGGTACCCGATGGAGCTGTGGAGTGACCCCCAAAATTGAGACAGCCTAAAATGGCCCCACATTGCAGGGAATGGAGAACTGGCTATGTCCAAGAGGGGTGTGGGCTGGCGTCCGGCGGCGTTTCGGGAGATGGCCTTGAGGCGCCTAGTGACGTGCGAGCATGTGGGGAACCTTTGTAATGAGCTTGGCATCAGCC
>DATJMU010000002.1:0-2457 GCA_035508555.1 Occallatibacter sp.
TAGAGCGGGCGCTCGATGTCGCCCACCATGTGCTCCAGCAGCGACCGCCCGGCAGCGGCGTCGTAGATGAATGGATTATTGAGGTGCGCGTTGTGCAGCCGGCGTGAAATGACGGCGAGATCGGCGATCGCCTGCGGCTGGGTGACATCGGGTTTACGGCGGCCGACGACGCGAAACATGTGGTTGTCGAGCCCCTTCATGATCTCTTCGGGGAAGTAGTGGTCGGCAGCTACCCAGAGCTGCGTGGAGGCCTCGGGAAACTCGAACCACGCGGGCATGACGCCGATGACCGTGTAGGGCCGGGCGTCGAGGTTGATGGTTCGGTTGACGATCGCCGCGTCGCCGCCGAACCGCCGCTTCCATAATCCCCAGCTCAGGATAACGGTGCTGTTGGCAGAATGGCTGTCGTCCCCAGCCGTGAAATCGCGCCCCAGCACGGGGCGCACGCCCAAGGTCGAGAAGAGGCTCCAGGAGACCTCAGCGCTGTCGAGTGTCTCGGGCAAGTCTCCGTTCGAACCGGAGAGGTCCGCCCGACCTTCGTTGACAAGCGCCATACTGCTGAAGGTGCTATTCCCCCTGTTCCAGGCCGCGTAGACTCCGGCGGCGACCATATCAAACGGAAAGTTGCCGGCGGAATCGCGCTCGTAGAGCATCAGCAGGCGGTTGGGATCTTTGAAGGGCAGCGGCCTGAGCAGCACACCGCGCACCACGGTGAAGAGCGCCACGTTGGCGCCGATGCCGAGAGCCATGACAAGGATGGCGATCACTGTAAAACCGGGTGTCCGGCGGAGGGTGCGCATGCCGATGCGGAGATCCCTCAGGAAGGATTCGAGGCCGCCCCAGCTCCACGTGGCCCGCGTCTGTTCGCGAAGCAGGGCGGGATTCCCGAAGGCGCGGAGGGCAGCGAAGCGGGCTTCATCGGGGCTCATGCCGGCGGCAATGTTTTCAGCGGTCTGCCGCTCGATGTGAAACCGCAGTTCTTCATCCAGTTCCGCGCCGGCGCCGCCGCGCCCGAGCAGCATCCGGACTTTAATCGCCATTCGATCCAGCCACCGCATCACTGTCCTCCCTGTCCACTGATCAATGACCGCTGATCACTGTTTCACGCTTCACTGACAATCAGGTTGAAGGCGGCCGACAGCCGGTTCCAGTTGGCCGTTTCGGCCTCAAGCTGCTTTCGGCCGGCGGCGGTAAGCGCGTAGAACTTGGCCTGGCGGCCGGTTTCGCTCTCGGCCCACTTCGCTCTGATCCAGCCCTGCTGTTCGAGCCGGTGCAGCGCTGGGTAGAGCGAGCCCTGCTGTAACTGCAGAACTTCGCTTGAAACCTGCTGGATGCGCTTGGCCATGGCCCAGCCGTGCATGGCTTCGAGCGAAAGGGTTTTGAGGGTGAGGAGGTCGAGGGCTCCCTGCGCGAGGTCTCCTGGTTTGTTCATGCCTAGATTATCTACACTACATTGTGTAGATAGTCAAGGTATGCGGTGCAGGCCGGGGCTGACCGTCTTTCCGGCCGCCAGCGCAGCGCTACATGCCGGGATGCGCCACGTCGTTGGCATGAGGCACAAGATTCAGATAAATCGAGCGCGGAACCTCGGTTTGCCAGTGATGCGTGGCGCGGGCAACCAGGACCGTTGCGAAGAAGATGCCGGCGAGGATGCCGGCGACGGCGAGAGGCGCGACGACCCGATGGCGCCAGCGGCCTTCGCGCTCCGCAGCGCGCGTGGGCGGCAGCGCGAACTGCAAAGCATACTCCGCCGCGCAAGCGTCGACGCAGGCCATGCAGGCGGTGCACTCCACGGAGCGAATCTGGACGAGACGGTCAACGGGAAGCGCGGCGGGGCAGGCGCGGGAACACTTGCCGCAGCCGATGCAGGCCTCCTCGTCGCGGCGAATCTTCACGGGGCTGAGGAGGGAGGCCAGGCCCATGAGGGCGCCGTAGGGGCAGAGATAGCGGCACCAGAGGTTGCGCACCAGCATGGAGCCGAAGACGAGCAGCAGGACGACGGTGACCGCGGTGAGACTCATATCGCGGAAGAAGTTGAGCATCTTGACGTCGGCGATGACGCCGTAGGGTCCGGCCATGAACTCGCGCAGGGCTTCTGCCGGCATCCAGACGATGACGGAGACGAAGAAGGCGAGAAGGATGTACTTGAGGCTGCGCAGCCCGTAGTCGAGCCAGCGCGGGAGCTGCCAGTTGCGGCGGAAGATTTTGCGGCCGAGTTTCCAGAGCGTCTCCGAGACGGTGCCGACGGGGCAGAGCCAGCCGCAGAAGGATTTCTTCATGACCAGGCTCATCCCGAGAAAGGCCGCGATGAGGAACATGGCCGCCGGATGGATTTCGGGTGCGCGGCCGGTGAGCAGGAAGTACTTGAGGTTCATGAGGCCGGCGATGGGCAACCAGCCCTCGGCTCCGGCGGGGCGCGAGACGTAGAGGCCGGCGCCGCCGCGCTCGTAATAGCGA
>DATJMU010000003.1:0-27843 GCA_035508555.1 Occallatibacter sp.
TTTTGGCTTTACGCCTGCGCTTATCGCGACCTTTTCCCACTCACGCCTTCGCTCGGATTCCAAGTAATTTCGATCCCGTTCTTTCCTCACAATATACTCGGCAGGATTGCGGTAAGTCAGGTGTTTTCAGGTCAAAGTTTGCGTTCCTGGCGTATCGTCGGCCAGCGTTACCTCTCGACCCGGTTGTCGAAGGGCTGGCAAAGGTCATTGTTGGCGGTTAACCGGGCGCGCCGGGGAAAAGCGGCTGGTCACCGCCCAGTGCTTCGTGGATTCCCGGAAAACGTTCGAAATCCTGACTTGCCGGGAGTGATCTTGGTCGATGACCTAGATCTCGCGTGTTTTGTTCAGGTTCCACAAGCAAACTGCGCGGGAAAGCAATTACTGTGGCTACGGGCCAGTGGGGCCGGCGGTGTCTCCGCAGAGGCGCTTCAAATGCGGCCCAAAAACCTGGCCCCTCTGTTCATTTTCGGACGGCCGGAGGCACAGACGGACATCTGGCGTTGGTTCGAACCTGTCCGCCAAGAACTTAAGCTCAGGTTCTACACTGGGATACAATCTCGAACGATTGGAAGCATACGTGCTCTTTAACACGGCGGAAACCAAGACAGCAAATCTGGAACGGGCCTACGATTCGGATCCCCCGATATGGGTTATGGCAATCGAGGAGGCCGGTCAATGAGCTTCTTACAAGACCTGAAATACGGGCTGCGGACGCTGGGCAAGAATCCCGGGTTTGCGCTGCTTGTCATCCTCACCGTCGCCTTGGGAATCGGCGCCAACACCACAATTTTCAGTTGGATCAATGCAACGCTGCTGAATCCGGTTCCCGGACTCACCAATCCGAACGAAGTCGTATCGCTCACGTTGAGCAAGCCCGGCGAGAATCCCTTCCTGTTCACGTATCCCGACGTGCAAGCGATGCGCGATGGACAGCAGAGTTTCACCGGCATTGCCGCCTGCACCTTCGCGTCAATCAGTCTGACCGGAAAAGGCAAGCCTGTGCGTCTTTCGGCAATGGTGGCCTCGGCAAACTATTTTGACGTTCTCGGTGTGCGGCCATTTCTGGGGCGCGGCTTTCTTCCCGCTGAAGATGAGAAGCCAGGCGGCGCGCCCGTGGCGGTCATCAGTTATCGCCTCTGGCAAACGCACTTTGCTGCGGATCCCAACATTGTTGGCCGGACGGTCGAACTCAACCAGCGCCCGTATTCCATTGTTGGCGTGACTCCGGCGGCGTTTCAGGGCAGCCAGACTGGCGTGCGGACGGACATCTGGGTCCCCATCATGATGGAAGCGCAGTTTAATCCTGCGGGCGACCTGCTGCATGATCATCACTACTTCTGGTTGCTTGCCTTTGGGCGATTGAAGCCGGGTGTTTCTCTTTCGCAGGCGCAGGAGGAGATGACGCGGCGGATGAAACGGGAGGTGGAAAAGTATCCCGAAGAGCACAAGGGGCACACCTCCGTAACCGTGTACCCGCTATGGCGGAATCCGTTCGGCTTGAACTTTTTCATGGCGACCCTGTTGCCGCTGCTGATGTGCATCGCGTCGCTGGTGCTGCTGCTCGCGTGCGCAAATGTGGCCAATCTCATGCTGGTCCGCTCGGTGGGCCGGCGGCACGAGATCGCGATCCGCATCTCCCTGGGTGCGAACCGGTGGCGGCTGGTGCGGCAACTGCTGATCGAAAGCCTGGTGCTCTCTCTCGCAGGAGGCGCGGTTGCCCTGCTGTTCACCCAGTGGACGCAGGGAGCGCTCATGGCATTCCTCCCGGTGACGCAGGACATCCCGCTGTCGCTCCACGTTGAAACCGACAGGACCGTACTCTTCGCCACGCTCTGCATTTCGGTGCTGACCGGGGTGATTTTTGGCATCCTGCCCGCGCTGCGTGCGTCTGGCATCGCTCCGGCGGAGGTGGTGAAAGAAGAGGCTGGGAGCTTGTCGGGCGGGTTGGGCAAGGCACGTCTGGCGAGCGGGTTGGTCGTGGCGCAGATTTCGCTCTCCTTGCTGCTGCTCATCTGCGCAGGGTTGTTGATTCGCAGCTTCAGGAGCGCGCAAAATATCGATCCCGGTTTCAATCCACATCATGTGCTGATCGCGTCTTATGATTTGTTCCCAGCCGGATACACAGAAGCGACCGGCACAGAATTTCATCGCCAGATCCTTGCCAAGCTGGGGACTTTGCCGGGCATCCAGTCCGTCGCCCTTTCTGACCGTGTGCCGCTCACGTTCGCGGGTGCTTCAACCGCCGTGAAGCCCGAGGGGTATGTCTCTCCGCCGAACGAGTCAACGGAGACCCAGGTCGCCATCGTTACGCCCAATTATCTTCACACCATGCAGATTCCTCTCGTGAAAGGACGGGACTTTGCGGCCCAGGATACGAAGGAATCGCAGCCAGTCGCGATTGTGAGCGAGGCATTTGCAAATCATTACTGGCCAGGGCAGGAAGCCGTGGGCAAGAAGCTCAATTCTGACCTGACCCACCTGTGGTATACCGTTGTCGGCGTCGCGCGCGATTGCAAAGAAACGGGCCTGAATGAAAATCCCATGCCGTTTTTGTATTTGCCGGTGTCGCAGATCTACCGGCCCCAAATGATCATCAATGCGCGCACGGCAGGCGACCCCCTGGCGTCGGCCAGGATAGTTGAGAATGCGGTGCACGAGCTCAATCCCGGCGTGTTGATCTTCAATGAGACGACAGTCGAATCGATGGACCAGTTTTCCAGCTTCGGACAGCGTGTGGCAGGAACCTTCGTCGGGGCCTTCGGCCTGCTCGCTCTGGTCCTGGCCGCTATCGGGATTTATGGCGTGATTGCCTTCACCACGCGTCAGAGAACGCACGAAATCGGCATCCGCTTCGCGCTCGGCGCAACCAGTCGAGACGTGTTGCGCCTGGTGATGGGACAGGGGTTGAGGATGACGCTCGCAGGAATAGGTCTGGGCCTCGCTCTGTCCTACCTTCTGACACGGTTTCTGAAGAGCCTACTCCTGGGTGTTACCAACACCGATGCGCTGACGTTTTCCGCCGTCACCCTTCTGCTTTGTGCCGTCGCCCTGTTCGCCTGCTATATTCCCGCGCGCTGGGCGGCACGAGTCGAGCCGATGATCGCTTTGCGGCACAAATGACGCTGTTTAGCTGCCTCTAAAACGGGGCTTGCTGCATGCGTCTCCGCCACCGCCGTGGCAAGCTTTGCGGGCAGAATGGAAAGACGTCGCCCTCCATGACGTCCTCGCGATTGAGGTAGTGCAACAGCCCAGTTAGCTTGGGATCGCATTCAACGGTCCTTCTATTGGTTGTGCCGGCGAAAACGCACCTAAGGCCTCTATGCTGAATTAAACATGCCTTTCACGAAGTTGGGATGGGTCCTGGGAAACGCCGCAGTGTCCCTGAGCATTTCTGGATTTACGCCAAATCGCCAACTCACGCGTTGATCCCAGCCACGGCAGGTCGGAGTCTCCGGATTCGCGGGTCCTGGGCGGTTGACCGCCTAACCGGAGACTCCCCCGAAGACAGCCCTCAGGGGCTGAAGCCCGGAGAGTTTTTGCGGCTGTTGCGGCACGGCTGAAGCCGTGCCCTTTCAAAACGCGTCAATGCCGGGCGTACGACCGGCAATCGGGACAGAGCGCGTCTCCGGGCGAAGAGGCATCGCTAAGAACAGCCGCAGATCCTTGGCTGCGGTCAGGACGACAGTCTATTTTTGATGCGAACTTTAGACTCGGGACACTGGTTCGCCGGAGCCTTGGCCAGGCGTTCGCGGTCCCGGAGAGAACTTCAGCGCGCCCAATCTCCCGCTCCATCCGTCTATCATGGGGGTACTCCCTCGCTTCGGTCGATTTCCAGTTCTTCGTTTCTCCTGCAAGGGCTCACATGCGAGCCCCACCGGAGGGCTGCTGCGGTGCTCATTCACGGTCTCCCCAAGCGATCCATCCCCATCGCAGCCACGGCCTGCCTGGCGGCGTTCTGCATCCTCCTTTGGCCGGCGCGCGCCCAGAACCAGCCCACGTACCCCGTCGGCGGCGTCGTCCTAAACTCACTCACCGACCAGCCCATCGCCCGTGTACTCGTCGCCGGTCCCTCCGACGCCCTCCTCACCGACTCCGAAGGCCGCTTCGAGCTCCATCTCCCCGAGGGCACAACGTCCATCCGCCTGCAGCGCCCGGGCTACGCGGCCAGCGAATCCACCACCCCATTCGCCGTCCAGATGGTCCGCATCGCCTCCGGCATGGCGCCCATCACCCTTTATCTTGCCCCGGCAGCCTCTCTGGCCGCCCACGTCGAGCTCTCCACCGGCGACGAGCCCGACGGAATCAACTTCAGGCTCTTGAGCCGCAGCATCGTCGACGGCCACGTCCGCTGGGGACAACAGGGACAGGCCAGCTCCGACAGCCAGGGCCTCGTCCGCTTCACATCCCTCCACGCTCCCGGCCTTTACGTCCTTTGCAGCATGGCGGCTCCCGACCAGCCCGGCGTATCCGCTCCCGCCGCCGCCGTCTACGGCTACCCCAGCACCTGCTTTCCCGGCGGCACCGATTTCGCCTCCGCCGTCGCCTCGCCCCTGGTCCTCGCGCCCGGCCAGCACGCCGAGCTCGAAGCCGGTCTCACCCGCCAGCTCTTCTATCCCGTCTCCATCGCCGTCGCCGGCGCCGGTCAGCAACCCCGCCCCTTCGTCCAGGTCTACAGCCAGGACGGCCAGCCCATGGGCTTCATCCCTCACCTCTCCACCCCTGGCGGAACCGAAACCTTTCACCTGCCCAACGGCAGCTACTACGCCGAAGTCCATACCGGCCGCGGCCCCGGCTCCCTCCGCTACGGCCGCGTCGACTTCACCGTCGCCGGCGCGCCCCTGCCCACCGTTACCCTCGTCCCCCTTCCCATCCAGCCCATCTCCGTCGAGATCCATCGCGACTTCACCGCCAACCCCAATCCCAACCAGCAGCCCGGCGCCGGCTTTTTTGCCGAAGGCACGCCACCCGACGACGATGGCCCCGGCCTCAACATATCCCTGATCCCCGTCGGCGACTCCACGGCGGGCCAGTTCGGCGGCAACCTCCGCCGCGACCCCAACTCCCCCTCCGGCGATCTCTTCGAATGGGATGTCACCGGCCAGGGCCGCTTCTGGATCCGCGTCTATGAATTCGGCTCCTACTACGTCAGCTCCATCACCAGCGGGGGCGCCGATCTCGCTCGCCAGCCCCTGGTCATCGGCCCCGGCGGCGCGTCCTACCCCATCGAAGTCACCCTGCGCAACGACATGGGGCGGCTGGCCTGCGCCCTGGCTCCGCCCTTGTCCTCAGCCTCCGGCCCAAACGCGCCCGCCGGCGTCATCGACCGCGTCGTGGTCAGCGCCGTTCCACTCTTCCCCACCGTCCAGAGCATCCCTCAAGATATCGGATGTTCTCAGGAGGGGGCAGCCTATCCGATTCCCTTTCCACCCGGCGATTATCTCCTCGTCGCCTCCCGCTCCCGGCGTCAATTCGATCTCGACGATCCCGCCGAAATATCCCGCCTGACCGCCGAAGGCCAGAAAGTAACCATCCAGCCCGGTCAAACCACGTCCGTGCAAGTGGACAAACTCATGACCGACACGCCGCAAGCCGGCGCTTCGGAGACCGATCCCGCGGAGGCGAGGCAATGAACCGCCCTCCGAGCGCCCGCCCGCTGCCCGCCATCCTTCTTTTGCCGCTTGCGGTCCTGCTGCTTTCCGTTCTGCTGCTCTCGCCCGTCCGCCTCCGCGCCCAGTCTTCCCGCTCCGGTCCCGCGGGCGAGAACCTCATCTCCGGGGTTGTCCTCGGCGGCCTCTCCGGCCAGCCCATCGCCCAGGCCACCGTCACCCTCCGCGGCACCCGCGACTACGAGATCATCGCCCAAGCCGTCACCGGCAGCGACGGCGGCTTCCAGTTCAGCCATCTCCCCGACGGCCGCTTCCAGCTCTCCGCCTCGCATCGCGGCTACATCGAATCCGCCTATCAGGAGCACGAAGGCGGCATCTCCACCGCCATCGTTGCCGGCCCCGGCATCGAAAACACCGGCCTCCAGCTCACCCTCCCGCCCGACTGCGCCCTCTACGGCGCCATCACCGAAGACTCCGGCGACCCCGTCCCCCGCGCCCACCTGTCCCTCTACCACGCCCCCGAAGGCCGTGGCGCCACCGGCCGGCTGACCATCGCGGGTGTTGCCTACGCCGGCGAGATGGGCCATTTCGACATCGACCACCTCGCGCCCGGCACATACTACCTCTGCGCCACCGGCACGCCGTGGTACTCCCAGTCCCTGCCGGGCAGCGTGGACCGCAGATCCGCCGGCTCCCCGTCCTCCGCCCTCGATCTGGCCTACCCCGTCTCCTGCTACCCCGACGGCACAGACCCCTCCGGCGCCCAGCCCATCGTCCTCAACCCCGGCGACCGCCTCCCCATCGATCTCGTCATGCACCCCGTCGCCGCCGTGCACCTCTTCTTCCAGATCCCCGCTCCCGTCCCCGGGCGCGGCTTCGACTTGCCCCAGCTGCATCAGGAAGTATTCGGCAATTCGGACTTCGTGCAGTCCGGCTTCACCTTCGAATCCCAAGGCAATCCGCAGGATCCCGGAGCAACCGCCACCGTCGAGGTCGGCGGCATCGCGCCCGGCCAGTACCAGTTCGATCTCACCTCCAACGCCTCATCCGGCCAGACCACCCGCACCACCACCATCGACGCAGCCTCGGGCGACATCCACCTCGACGCCTCCTCGCTCGCCGTCCTGCCCGCGCTCTCCGGCAAGGTCGTCCTCCCCGGCGGCATTCCCCGCGGCTTCGGCCTGGTGCTCGTCTCCCAGAACGCCGGCCAGGACAACAGCGGCAACCTCTTCGCCCACGTCGACCCCGACGGTAGCTTTCATATCGACTCCGTCCATCCGGGCAGCTACGAAATCGACTTCTACAACGGCGGCGGCCCGCCCCTCGACGTGACCCGCCTCGCCGCCACCGGCGCCTCCGTCCAGGGCCGCGTCCTCCAGATCGGCAGCGCCCGGGTCACGCTCACCGTAGACGCTGCTCCGGCCAACGCCTCGATCTACGGCAAGGTCCAGATCGGCGGCAAACCCGCCCCCGGCGTCTTCGTTCTCCTCGTCCCCGCCAGCCCCGGCGCCGGCCGCAATGCCTGGCTTCCCAACCAGTCCGACTCCGACGGCAGCTTCGACTTCCCCCACGTTCCCGCCGGCAACTACATCCTCGTAGCCATCCAGCAGGGCTGGACTCTTGCCTGGTCCCGTCCCGAAGTCCTCGACCCCTACCTCGAAGATGGCATCCCCATCTCCATCCCCACCGACTCCACACGCATCACCCTCAAAGCCCCCCTCCAGGCCCAGCCAAAGTAACCCGCTCCCGTGCCAGGGATTGCAGCCTGAAGGACGGGGGGGCGCCGTACGGATTTTAATTGCGTTTCTGATAGAGCTTGATGAGGGCATCGCGATGGTCGTAAGACTTCACCGCCGCGATTCCTGAAAGCAGCGAGGCGCCGATCGTCAATGCAAGCCCGCCCGCAATCACCCCGATGCCGGTCGCCGACAATGCCACGGCGGCGCCGGTTGCCGATGCAAACGCGGTGAGGGCAGCGCCGCCTGCCGGCAGGGAGCACCTGGCGGCCTTCTTTGCATAGAGGGTCCAGTAGTTGAGCAGAACGGATCACATCCAAGCGGTGACCTGCGGCAGTGAGGACTTCGCTGGCTTACCTGCGAAGCGTGCGGCCAACCGGCAGGTTCCCATATGCGGCAAGAAAGACACGCACACATTCGGCAGCATGACGGCGGAGATCCGCGGGTCCCGGAATCGCTTCGTCACCGAGCAACATGGCCTTGTTCAGAGGGTCGGACATCACCAGCCAATTGAAGTGAGAAGCCGCCGTGTTCGGGTCGGCTGTCGATAGCAGGTTGCGCGCCGCGAGCTGTTCAAGGACTTTGGCAAAAGTTGCGATCGCGCGCTGGGGTCCGCGCTCGTAGAGAATTCGCGCCAGTTCCGGGAAGCGGCTCACCTCGCCGATCACCAGACGGCGCAACTGCATCATGGGCGGCGTAAGAACCACAGTCAGCTGCCGAAGAGCGTACATCTGAAGGTATTCCGAGATCTCGCTGTTTTCCGCAAGTTGCGGCACGTTGTTGTGTACCCTGTCGCCGGCCGTATCCGTCATGCCGGTGACAATTTCCACGAATAATGACTCTTTGTTCGAGAACTGCTTGTAGACGGTTTGCTTCGATACTTTCGCCAGGGCGGCAATCTCGTCCATGCTCGCGCCCAGGTATCCGCTCTTCAAAAAGACGCTCATTGCAGCCTTGAGAATCGCTTTGCGCTTCTTGTCGGAATTGCCTGTCTTCACCGCCAGCGCCGCCTGGTTTTCCGAGACGGAACGCGCCATGCTCACCTCGCCGAGACCAATCTGTGCTCCTGACCTACAGTACTGGGTCGTCCAGTCTTATCGCAATGTGCGGCACTCGACTGTCGAGCGGGGTCCGCCGCAAATCCCGCCGGTTATGTTGCGCATCAGGGCACGACTCATCAGGGCGCGACTTTGCCGGGGGCCCCAACAGGCCGGTTTTGCCGGTTGGGATGGCTTCAGCGGCGCCGAGACATGCAAGATTTGAGGGTTTAGTACCTGCGTGAGAACTCGCTTCGGCGCACCTGGCATCTGCAAATCGCAGGGGGCAGCAGTCTACGGGCTGCCGAATGCGGCCCAAGATCGGGATGCGGCTTCAGCCGCGGGCCTTTTGGCTGCGAGCACCCACTGGAATCCGGCCTCTTGCGCACACACTTGAGGCCCTGCTGTTTTCTGCTGCCTGCCGGCGGAGATAAGATCTCCTATTTCTGCCGCTCAGGCTTGGATCCCGCAGATGCCCTTACACAGTATGCGAAGCTGCTGTAGCATCCTGAGGTCTGCCACAAAGGACTCCAGGTGAAAGAGGAATGCCTTACGGCAGCGGATCGCCACTGGTTTTCTGGGTCCGATTCCTGGCCAGCGGAGTAATCGCGTCGAGGAACTCCGGCACGGTGTAGCGACGTCCGGCCTGAATACTGCCCGGCGCCGGAGCGAGCGGAACGACAACGTCCGAGCCGCCGGGGTCGGCCTTGAGCCAAAGCGCCACAAGGTAAATCGCCGAAAAGCGCAGCAGGCGCGCTTCATAAGAGCCGACAAGCATGGTGGCCGGTGCGGAAAGTTCATCGAGCGCCTGTGCGCTGGCGGCAACGTAGGGGCCATAATTGACGTTCGCAAGCAGCGAGGCGTTACCTGGGATGTTGGCCGACACTTCCGCGGCGGCGACCGCCGCACCCGCCGACTTGATGAGGTAACGAAATGCGGTGAGGTGAGCGGACTCCAGTCCACCGCCATTCGAGATTTCGTCAGCTCGCAGGTCGTAAACGGCATGCGGCGGTTCAATGGTCGAGGCGCCGGTCGCCGGCTGTGGGGGGGCGAGCGGGCCCTGGCGGGCCGCCAGTCTGTCCAATCCAGCACGGACGGTCGTCAATCCATTCTGCGGTCCCGGAGCAAATCGTATCGACATGGTGTCCTTTCCTTTGGCTACTTTGTAAAGTAGGTATTTCCCCAGTTTGCCCCGCCATTGTAAGTCGACGGAAAACTGTTGAAATCCTGAGTCGAGGGCCCATACCACGGATCCTGGATATCGATGGTCGGCGATGAAGCATCGCAGTTGTCGTACCCGTCGATTGCCGGATTGTGACCGCCGCCGCCGTACCAGTAGATGGCGATGGAGATCGGCCTGCCCGAGTTGATCTCACTCATCACCGTGGCCAGCGATGCCGACGAAGACGTGTAGGAGCTCAGGTTACCGGTGATGGGCAGCGCCTTGTCGGGATACCACGGCTGATTGCACTGGCTGCTGCCGCCATTCGAGCAGCAGGTGGTTTGTCCAAAGGCCTGGTTGACCAGCGAACATTGGGTCCACGTACTGGCGGGGTTGTAGAACAGGGAGATGCTCACCGTGGTGGCGGCCCAGCACCACTCCGTCTGCTGCTGATGCTGCTCATTCAATCCGAGATAGCGCGAGCACGATGTAGACCACCACAGCTCATGGATGTGGCCGTCGACGCCCCAGTAATTCACATGTTGCGTCGTCTGGCCATAGAACATGTATCCATGCGGATTTCCGATGCTGTCAGGCGCGCCCGCCGCAACAGTCAGATCGTTATGATGCCAACCCGAAGCATCCCACCACAGCTCGTGAATATGGCTATCCGTGCCGCGGTAGTTCACATGTTGTGTGTACTGACCATCGAACATGTATGCGCGCGGATTGCCGGCTGCATCCGGAGCTCCTGCCGCGTTGGTGAGGTCGTTATGGTGCCAGCCGGAAGAGTCCCACCACAACTCGTGGATGTGATTGTCGGTCCCGCGGTAATCGACGTGCTGCGTCCCCTGCGAGTCAAACACGTAGCCGAATGGATCGCCGGCAGCGCTCGGAGCTCCTGCCGCGTTGGTGAGGTCGTTATGGTGCCAGCCGGAAGAGTCCCACCACAACTCATGGATGTGATTGTCGGTTCCGCGGTAGTTGACATGCTGCGTGCCCTGCGCGGCGAAGACGTAGCCATATGGATCACCGGCGGCGCTGGGCGCGCCGGCCGCCGCGGACAAGTCATTGTGATGCCAGCCCGAAGAGTCCCACCAGAGCTCGTGAATGTGCGCATCGGAACCGAGGTAATTCACATGCTGCGTGCCCTGTGAATCGAAGATGTAACCGCCGGGATTACCCACGGCGTTGGGCGCGCCGGCAGCAATCGTCAGGTCATTATGATGCCAACCGGACGAGTCCCACCATAACTCGTGCACATGAGAGTCGGGGCCGAGATAATTGACGTGCTGGGTTCCCTGCGCGGCGAACATATAGCTGCGCGGGTTGCTTGACGTAGCCGGCGCGCTCGCCGCGTTGCTCAGATCGTTGAAATGCCAGCCGGAAGAGTCCCACCACAGTTCGCAAACATGGCTGCCGTTGCCGCAGTAGTTGACGTGTTGTGATCCCTGCTGTGCGAACAGGTAGCTCCACGGATCGCCAGCCTCCAATGGAGCGCCGCTTGCAGAAGTCAGATCGTTATGATTCCATCCGTTCGCCATCTCTGTGCTCCTTCCCGCTTGTCCCGCCGGGATGTTGTTCTGAACCAGGCGCTGTGACGATTCCGTTGCCTGCTGTCAGTCTCTTCATTGGAATAGTGATCGTTCCGTGGCGAGGGTTTCAAAAAAAAATGAGTCAACCGATCCGGGTTTCAGCCGAGGCCGAAGCACGCATTGCTCCGCCGCGTGCAGGCCCCTCGCGAACTCCGAGGAAGCCACTCTCCGGCTTGCAACTCAAGTGACCGGCGCCGTATCGAACGTTACGTTCCTGAATACACACGGGGGGACCTACGCACGCGTACCGCCCCGGTTCGGCATCGGCGTGCACGCGGCGGAGCCAAGATAGCTGAACAATCTGACAGAGAAAGGCTACTCTTACTCGATCGCCCGGCATTGCTTCACCAGTGTGCGAGCTATCGCGCGAGCATCGAGACGGCGGGTGATGTGTACATGCAGAAGATCGATGAGAGCGTGGTTCAGGCCGTGAACTGGCGGACGGATGCAGCGCTGGATAGAGGGCAGATTTCGATGGATGCGCTGAAGGGCAGAGGGAGAAATCCTGAAGGTCCGAATGCAATTCGGCGAAGTCTGATGGGGAGGTTGCTGCAAGTGCCTGATCTGTTGGTGGACGCGGTAGGAATCGAACCTACAACCTGTCGGTTAAGAGCCGAATGCTCTGCCAGTTGAGCTACGCGTCCATGGGGTCGGGGAAAGCTGTCAGCGCACTCTCCCGCGCGGCTGCGGAGGGCGCCTGAGCGCTCCTTCGCCTTGAAAAATATACCACACACCGCGCCCCCGCTCCAACGCCGTGAGGGCGTGAACGCCCCCGTTCGCAGCCCGTCCGCGTCAGGCGCTCACGCGATGCGGCGCCAGCTCGATCGCCAGCCGCAGCGCCTCCATCATGCTGCGCTCGTCGGCCTTGCCCGTGCCCGCAATATCAAACGCCGTCCCATGATCCACCGAGGTCCGGATCACCGGCAGGCCAATCGTGATGTTCACGCCCGATTCAAGCCCCAGCGCCTTCACCGGCCCGTGCCCCTGGTCGTGATACATCGCCACCACCAGGTCGAAGTCGCCGCGCTGGGCGCGGAAGAAGAGTGTGTCGGCCGGCAGCGGACCCTCCACGTTCCATCCCTTCGCACGGCAGGCCGCGATGGCCGGCGCAATCTTGGTCTCCTCCTCGCCGTAGCCGAACAGCCCGTTCTCGCCGGCATGGGGATTGATGCCGCACACGGCGATCTTCGGGTTGGCAACGCCCGCACGTACCAGCGCCTCGTGGCCACGGGCGATGGTGCGCTCCACCAGCCCCGGCTCAATTTTGCTGATGGCGTCGATCAGGCCGATGTGCGTCGTCACATGGAGCACGCGCATCTTCGGCGTGCTCAGCATCATCGAGACTTCCTTTGTACCGGTCAGGTGCGCCAGCAGCTCCGTGTGGCCCGGAAACCTGTGCCCGCCCATCCGCAGCGCCTCCTTGTTGAGCGGCGCGGTACAGATGGCTCCCACCTTGCCCTCGAGCGCCAGCTTCACCGCCAGCTCCACGTAGCGGTAGGCGGCATCGCCGGCCACGGCCGAGAGCTTGCCCCACGCCAGGTCGCGCGGAATCAACTTCAAGTCGATGCAGTCGATCGTGCCCGGCTCGAACACCGCGCCATCGATCCCGTCGACGGCCAGTTCGCGCACGGCCAGGCGCGCACCTACGATCCGTACCGCCTCCCACAGCCGCTCCCCGTCGCCGATCACCAGCGGCCGGCACCGCTCGTAGAGCTCTGCATGAGCCAGGGCCTTCACAATAACTTCGGGACCGACGCCGGCGGCGTCTCCCATGGTGATCGCGATGATTGGCCGCTCCATCGATGGGGTTCCCGGCAAATCCACCTCTCTTTTTGAGCATAGGCTATGCGCCGCCGCGATTCAGCCCATGCAGAAACTGCCGGCAGTGCAAAAATGTCTCGGCCCGTCCGAATCCGCCAGCCTTGGTGAGCACCGGCAGCGCCCTGCGCCATCCGGCCGCAACGGAGTACGGCAGCCCCGGCTCCACTTCGCCCATGATGCGCAGCGCGCCGATGCCCCAGGCCTCGAAGACCGCCCGCGCCGTCTCGCCGCCGGTAGCCACCAGCGCACCCACGCGCTCCGCCAGGGGCCGCACCAGCTCGGCCAGCGCCGCGGCCAATCGAGGCCCTTGCCCCTCGAGCACCGGCTCGGCCTCGGGCATCACCACCGCTTCCCGGCCCGCGCTCAACGCACGCTCCAGCGCCGACCGATGGGCGCCCCACTCCGCCGACGCTTCCCGGGCCAGCAACGCCGCCGGCGCTATCCGCGCCACAAACGCATTCGACCACGACTCCAGCACCCGCACCTGCTCCCGTGAGATGCTCGAACCGCTGCCTGCCACAAACAGAGCCGGTCCCTCCGCCAGCCGGCTGCGTGCCCACTGCGCCCGCTCACGCGCCCCCTCGACCGCGCGCGGCAGCTGGTACGCCAGTCCCGCCGAGCCGGCCCAGATAGTCCCCGGTCCCAGCGACATCGACGCGCACGCGATGGCATACAGATCAGTGTCCGTCTCCGCGTCGCAGACCAGCACATCGGCCTCCTGCGCCGTCCGCGTCATCGCGCTTTGCAGCGCCTCATCGCCACTGCGGACCGTCTCCAGCTCCACCAGCGCAGTGCGCAGCCGCGCCTCGCCCAGCAGCTCCGCAATCGACGACCGCGCCGGCGTGGCCTCAAACTGCCAGAGCCCGGTCTCTTCCAGCCTCCGGCCGCGCACCAGTTGCAGCCCGTTCACGGTGGTGCGGCCATTGGCCGGAAAGGCCGGCGCCAGCACCACCACGATGCGCTCGCCGTCTGCCGCCGTCGCCCTCCGCGCATCGAGTGCCGCCGCCAGTTCCACGGCCACATTCCCACGCAGTGTGGAATCGATCTTCTTGTAAACCAGTGCCGTCTCGCCGAGCGCGCCCGCGCGCATCAGCCGCGCAGTCTCAGCCGCGGCCTGGCCGGACCCCATCAGGCGCGTGTTCGCGTCAACGGCCAGAACCTCCGCGGCCGCCACCTCCGCGGCCGCCACCTCCGCATCGCCGTCCACGCAGCCAGCGGTCCCGAGCACCACCATGCTGCGCAGCCCATGCCCCGCCCAGGCCACGGCACAATCGGCAGCGCCGGTCAGGTCGTCCGCAATCACCAGCCAGCGCGCCACCTCACTCACCCCCGCTTTGCGCGGCGACGCCGAGCCCGCGTTTGGTCCGCCGGTCCCACCAGGCCGTCAGGAACGGCGCCAGAAACGCCGTCACAATCACGCTTGAGGCCACCAGCGCCGTGGCCGGCCCGGCCGCCGGCGCATACCTGGGATTGGCCGCGGCCACCAGCGCAGGCACCGCCGCCGCGTTGCCCGCGGTCGTCGATGCCGCCATCCCCGCCACGCCCGTCCCGCCTGTCAGCCGGTCCACCACCACCAGAAAGAATCCCGAGATCGCGGTCACCGCAATCCCCAGCAGAAACCCCAGCAGCCCCGCACGCCAAACGTCTTTCAGGTTCAGGCTCGCGCCCAGTCCGAAGGCGAAGAACGGAATCAGCGCCGGCGCGGCGCGCGCCAGAAACTCGCGCATCTCGGGGTCCAGGTTGCCCAGCGCCATGCCCACGAACAGCGGCAGAAGCGCGCCCACCATCGTCTGCCACGGGAACCCCGCCAGCCCCGCCGCTCCCAGGATGACCATGGTGAAGAACGGCCCCGTCTCGATCGACATCACGCAGTAAGCGCCCGCGTCCTCGGGCCGCCCGAAGTACTCCATCAGCGCCATGTAGAGCCCGCCGTTGGTATCGCTGAAGGCCGCCACCACCGCCAGCGTCGATACGCCTGCCAGCCATCCATGCGCGATGGGCAACATGCCGAGGGTGCGCCCGAGCACGAACCCCGCCGCCACGCCCAAGCCGATCTTGGTCCCGAGCAGCGCGCCCCCGCGCCGGACCACTCGCGGCAGCGCCCGCACCGGGATGGTGGCGCCCAGGCAGACGAAGAAGACGGCGATAATGGGGATGGCGCTCGTGAACAGCGCTCCCGTAAACGACCCGAAGAGCCTCGGCGCGCCCGGCACAAGCGTGGTGATGACCGCGCCGCACGTAAGCGGCACCACCATCATCCCACCGGGAATCCTCTCGATGGTGCGCTTGATCCGCATGATCGTCCCCCGTCAGACTTGGCTGCAGTGCCACCGCGCCGCTGCGCTTCGGTGGCAGTGTACCAGCGCGGCCGCGCCCAACCTGCGCAGGCCGCGAGTCGACGGGAATGCTTGGGATGGGACCATCTGGCAGTGGCTCCATTTGACTACAGCGGTTCGCAACCGGTGCAAAGCGGAGCGGCCGCACGCCAACCACTGCGAAGGCGGCTGTCCTCCCGAGCGCGGCCGAGGGATCTGCCCTGGAAGTTTCAGCCGATTCGCAAAACTCTCCCACCTGCCGAGGTGTCATCCCGACGAAGGAGGATCCGCGTTCGCCTTTTCATGGCCCGGGCCGGCGAGAACCGCCATGCACGCCTGCGGCTGCATTTTTGCGCTGCCTTTCGCGTACAAAAAAATGCGCCCTGTCTCATCGCCGGCGATTCGTTCGTGTGGTCCGGTTTTGTGAAAGGGTAGGCTTCAGAGGGCCGAAGACGCCGCTAATACGGTGACCGTATGATTTCGTAATTTCCCAGGTCTCAAAAGCGAGACCTGGGGCACCCAAGTTCAATGGTTCGGCTACGAAACCACAATGAGCTCCGGACTCGTATCACCCTTGGAGCTATCGGCGGAACGCTGCTCGGGTTGCGGCTGCTATTGCGCCGATGTGCCTGGGGTTGGCGAAGCCCCACACCTCCCGGCTGGGCGGACGGCCGTTGATCAGGTCACGCCGATAGCTGAAGCAACCCAGGTACAGAGGTCTGATGTGCATCACCGCCTCAAGCCGCTCGAGCTCTTCCTCGGTCAACTCGACGTACCGGCGGTACGCGCCCACGGCCAGTTTGATCCAGTCCTCGTTGCCCCAGGTGCCCCACATCAGCCACGCGAAGTCGGCCAGGCGCGGGCCGCACCCGGCTGCTTTCCAGTTGATCGCCACCGGCTCGCTTTCACCCACGACCACGTGATCCGGGGCGTGGAGGAGGTTTCCGTGGAGAAGCGCTTTCGGCAGCCCCTGGCCGTCGTCAGCCGAGCGCACCAGGTCGCGCAGCCTCTCGAACCGCTCGCGGTCGGCCGGAGCGACCTTGGTATCGACCGCATCGAGGAATGCGAGGGCTGCGAGCAGATCCTGACGCGGGCTGCCCTCGCGGCGGGGATCATCGCCGCTGGCCCCGCCGGGGCGGCGGACGGACTCGTCGAGCGGCAAGGTATGCAGCCGTCCGAGCAGGTCACCCATGATGGCGAACTTATGGCTGCCGTGATTTCCGACGGCCATGGGGAGCTGCGTACCGGGGATGAATCGGGTGACGAGAACGGTCGAGCCGTCGCACACCGACACGGCGTCGTCAGTGGCGAGCCGCTCCGCGGGGTAATCGTGCCGCTCCAAGAACCGCAGGATCGCGGCATCGCCTTCGACGCCGGCACGCGGACGGGCCAGCGAAAACGAGCGTGCAATCCACGGGGCGCCGTCACCGCGGTCAATGCGAAAAACGTTGTCGTGGTGTTGACTGGTTTTGGTCGCGGCCGTCGCGGCGATGCCGTAATGATCGCGGAGATGAGCGACCAGACGCTCACCGGCGGGTTGATGAGACATTCGGGTTTGAAGTTCTTCGAGGTCGGTGAGCGACTGGGTGTAGCGCTGTCCGGTTTCCCCGGCGTGGCGGCGGACGACGCTCTTGAAGCTGCCGTCTCTGGTCATAACAAGCCTCCTCGTCGACACCCTCATCCCCCAGCGACGCGGTGCAGCGATGGCCTGTGATGTCAGTGACCTTGAGGGCAAATCCCCTTCGCCAATGGAAACCCCGGCTGGGGCGGAGGTTTCACGGCTCGGCGACTGGTCAGCGCCGTGAAGCCATCCTAGCGAACCGTTCCCGTTCCTGGCAAGCGCGCGGGCCGCTAAACCGGCTTGGCCTGGCCCTGAGCCTCCCCGGGTCTTTTGAACGGGTTGGGCCTGGAGCATTTTGACTATTTCGACAAGGAAGAGTGGCCGATTCACGGCTGACCGCTGGTGCTCTTTGGAATGTGCTTCGTGAGCCTCGATCGAGCTCCTCTCTACTCAATCGAGCCGGCTCCCCCAAACCTCCGATTAAACGTAATGGTAGCTACCGTTACAACTTCGTACTCGTCTGCAATCTCAGCGTTTTCAATGGCTTGCGTGGTCAGTTAGGCTTCCCCCCTAACGTTGCCAAACGCTGAAACGCAAGCATAGTGTGGTTGCGGTCGTGAAAATCGATTTATTAGTTCACGGAAACATGATCAAGGTCAGAGCTTTGGAGGAGGGATATAGATGACGCAACGAAGTGGTTGGTTCAAGCGCTCTAGATTGGGCCTGATATTCGTTGTGCTTGGTTGGGCGAGCGTGGTGTGCTTTGCACAGCTCGATCGCGGCACTATATCGGGAATTGTCACCGATCCAACCGGCGCCGCCATATCGGGGGCCAGGGTTACAGTCACCAATACCGCGACGGGCACGCAGAGCTCGACGGTTACGACGGGCGCGGGAGGCTACACGATCCCGGAGTTGGACGCAGGTGAGTATTCAGTCACTGTGAATGCACCGAGCTTTAAGGAGCTGATCCGACAGGGAATCACGGTTTCGGTTGGAGAGACGGCGACTGTCGACCTGCAACTGACTGTGGGACAGTCCACGACGTCGGTTACGGTAACGGCGAATGCTCCCCTGCTCCAGACCGATAGCGCACAGAACAATGTCGAGGTCACCTCGAAGGACATGAACGAGCTTCCGTTCAACATTGCCGGCGTCGGAGCTGTGCGCGACCCGATGGGTTTTGCGGCCCTGTTGCCCGGAACCATCGCGGGCGGCTGGAACGATATTCACATCGAAGGCTCGCCGGCAACAACATACCGCGTCTTTATGGACGGTCTGGACGACACCTCGGCGGTCAAGGGCGCCATCTCCGATGAGCAGCAGCCCTCGGTCGAATCGCTTGGCTCAGAGTCCGTAATGATCAACGACTATTCCGCTCAATTTGGTGAATCCGGGGGCGGTGTCTTCAACTACACCTCGAAATCCGGCACCAACAAGCTGCACGGGACGGCCTTCAACTACCTTGAGAATGAGGATCTGGACGCCGGGCAGCCCTTCAACTACACTTCAAGCGGCCACAAGTATCTCCCCGTGCAGCGCGAGCTTGACTTCGGCGGTTCTGTCGGTGGACCGGTGGTGATTCCTCACGTCTACAACGGACACAACAAGACCTTCTTCTTCGTCGCTTACGAGGAGTACCACAACACGCAAACTCTCAACAACGGAACCATTACGGTTCCCACGACAGCGTATCGCAATGGCGATCTGAGCTCGCTTTTGCTTGGTCCCATTGTGGATAACAATGGAAACCCGGTGCTGGATTGCCTTGGGCGGCCGATGATCAATGGCGCAGTTTATAACCCGGCAACGACCAGAATGGCAACCTGTACGAATGGTTCGACCGCAATGGTGCGCGATCCGTTCCCGAACAACTTTATCGGCGCGCCCAGTACGTGGGATCCGGTGGCGCAGCAGGTTCTTAAGTACATGCCTACTCCATCGGGGCCTACTGCCGGCCAACTCACCAACAACTATCCGAATTTGCAGCCGAACAACAAGTACCAGTACTTGACCAGCATCCAACTCGATCACTATATCGGTGAGAAGTGGCACCTTATGGGTTACTATATGGACGAAATTGGGAACAAGGACAATGCCGACGACGGCATTAACGGCGTGGGAGGCTCGACGCGCTGGAACCACACGCCCGCCCCGCAGTTGTATCTCAATGCGGACTATACGGTTACGCCGAATCTTGTGCTCCACGCCGGATTCGACTTCACGCGCCACGACGCCCTGCAGGATTCGGCGGTGCAGAACTTCAAGGCGTCCACTCTTGGGCTGAACACGTCGGCAAATATGCCGGGCGGCGCTGCGAACACCTTCCCGATCTTCACCGGACTCACCGTTGACAACCAGAACGTTCCTAACATGGGAGTGAACAACGCTCCGTTTATTGACGACAACTTCTATTACACCGGATCCGCGATCTGGGTTCACGGCCGCCATACTTTCGAATTTGGCGGCGATCTCCGTCATCAGCTGTTCGGCACGCACAACGACCTGTCGGACGGAGTTTACAGCTTCAGCCGGAATGAGACGTCCCTGCCGTCCGCCCAAGGACAAAACCTTTATGGTGCCAACATCGGCGATGGTTTCGCCAGCTTCGCTCTAGGCCAACTGGATGGCGCATCCATCGGGAACGATAACATTCAATGGTTTCACCGCATAGAAAGCGGGATTTATGCACTGGACACCTGGAAGGTGACCAATAAACTCACGGTGAACTACGGACTGCGTTGGGACTTCGAGCAGATGCAACACGAACAGCATAACCGGGAAACGCAATTCAGTCCGACCGTCGTCAATCCGTCCGCTGGCGGCCTGTTGGGTGGAACCGAATACGAGGGGTATGGGACTGGGCGTTGCAACTGCAGCTTCGAGGGCTACTATCCGTGGATGATTCAGCCTCGTCTCGGCATCAGTTACCAACTGAATCCGAAGACCGTGCTTCACGTGGCGTCGGGATTATACTCTGGTCCGCAGCTCTTCATGAATGAAGAGATCTATAGCAACCAGGGATTCGGCTTTAACCAGGTGTTTCTAACCAGTCCTTCGTATGGCATCGCTGCGGGTCAACTGTCGAATGGCATACCGTACTCTCCGGCGGCTCTAACTGCTACGGACTTCGACCCTGGCGCCTACCCGAATCCTGGTCAAACTAACTCACCCCCGCCGTTTATTGCTCCAAACGCTGGCCGCCCGCCGCGTTTTGTGCAAACAACTGTTGGCGTTGAGCGCGAGATCGCCAACAATTTGTCGGTCAACGTATCCTTCATCGACGATCGCGGTGTATGGCTCAATTCCGACGATCTGACGAATACCATAAACGAACTTACGCCATCGATGCTCTCACAGAAATACGGTTTAGACGTTACCAACCCGACGGATTTCAATCTGCTGACCCAGCCGATCTCTTCACCCGCTGTAGAGGCCAGAGGGTTCACCAAGCCGTACTCCACCTTCCCGTCCGGAGCCAGCCTGGCTCAGGCACTACGGCCTTTCCCGCAATTCGGCGGCATTGGCGATTACTACGAGCATGATGGCAATTGGTGGTACGACGCGCTCCAAATCAAGGTCACCAAGCGGCTCAGCAACGGGTTATCGGGCGGCCTTGGTTACTCATGGTCGAAGAATTTGGGGACGGTGGACTCCACCAACCAGGCGACTTTTACTACGGCGATACCAATGCAGGATCCCAGCCAGTCGCCCAAGAGTCAAAAATCCTATGAGACGATCGACCAACCGCTGATGCTTAACTTCTATTTCAATTACGAGGTGCCGACATTCAGCTTTGACCAGAACGGCTGGAAGCGTGCAGTCTTCTCCGGCTGGACAACCGACGGCATCTTCCATTACCAGAGCGGTTTTCCGATACAAACACCGAATTCGACGAGCACCCTGGATTCGGTGACTTTTGCTAACTCAGCCGACTCCAGTGAAATCAGCGTTTTTGCGAATCGCGTCCCGGGTCAGCCGCTCTTCTTGCATAGCCTTAATGACCACAACGTTAACCCCCGAACCACGTTCTTCCTCAATCCGAAAGCATGGGCGAATCCCACCCCAGGGACCTACGCCAATTCCAAGCCATATTACGGAGATTACCGAGGGCCGAGGCAACCCGGAGAGCAGCTTGGCTTTGGCAAGGTGATCCCCATCAAGGAGGGGATGCAATTCGAACTCCGGGCGGATTTCTTCAATGTCTTTAACCGCTGGGTCTATCCCAACCTGCAGAATACTTCGAATCCTTTCCAGGCTCCTCAATATGGGGGCGACGGAAGTATTGCCAACGGCTTCGGCTTCCTGGGGGACAGCATCTCCGGCGCGGGCGGAAACTATGCTCCGAGGAGCGGCGAGATTGTCGCGAGATTCCAGTTCTAAGCGACAATGTAGCTCAAGTGCCGACGACAGGCCAGATGAATTCATCTGGCCTGTTAACTTTGAAGAAGGTGTTTTTTGCGGACGTCAAGTAGTGCAATCGGCATCTGAGGGATGAATGGGGTGTTGTGGGATTTGGGGCTCGTATGTATTCGCAATATCCCTGCGCTGACTTAGCCATCCTGGGTCTCTGACAGGATGGTTTTGAACCTTCGATTGCCAATCCCAGGTCTCAAAATCGAGACCTGGGGCACCCGAGATTCGTACAAAATCAGGCGGTCAGAGACCTAGAACAAGCTGTGGAACTGCAGGTTCGTATGAATTCATTTGCAACGGCGATTGAATCCGAGTTCAAAATACGACAGATGGATGACGGCAGGATTTCATTTCAAAGAGGGACAAATACCGCACCGGCAAGCCGCGGTGAGACGTTTGCATAGACAGAATGAAGTTGTCAATTACGCGACGTGACTTTGTAACCGGCCTGGCTGCTCTTAGTGCGGGGACTTTGAACTCCCGAGCGTTGCCGGTGTTGGGCACTTCCTCCGCGGTTGCCCTCGTCGATTCCGAGAAACCCTCTGAGCAATGCGGTGCGGGGCGAGGGGTTTGCACCACCAGTCAACCCGCCGATGCTCCAATTCTCTTCGAGAATGCAGTTGCCTCGTCAAAGATACAATTCGTATTGAAGAACAGCGTCAGCCCCCAACGCTACTCCATAGAGACAATGACTGGCGGCGTCGCGCTCTTCGACTACAACAATGATGGGCTGCTGGATATCTTCTTTACGAACGGAGCGGAAATCCCTTCTCTAGAAAAGAGCAACCCCAGTTTCTACAACAGGCTCTTTCGCAATAATGGAGATGGAACCTTCACTGATGTCACGGAAAGGGCCGGGTTAGCCGGCGCCGGCTACTCAATGGGCGTAGCGGCAGGCGATTATGACAATGATGGATTTGTGGATCTCTATGTGGCCGGATTTAACCGCAATCAGCTCTTCCATAACAATGGAGATGGAACGTTCACTAATGTGACCGGGAAGGCAGGAGTTAGCGGCATTGTTGCGGGACAGGGCAAGCCCTGGTCCGTCGCAGCAGGCTGGATTGATTACAACAACGACGGGTTGCTCGACCTCCTTGTTGTCAATTATCTGGACTATTCGATCTCGACAGCCCATAGTTGCGAGACGGACAACGTTGTTGATTATTGCTCTCCCGATGAGTATCGCGGAACACCGAATATCTTGTATCGAAACAATGGCGACGGCACATTTACCGACGTTTCACAGCAGTCGCATATCTCCCAATATGTAGGCAAGGGCATGGGCGTCGCATTTGCCGATTATGATGGCGATGGATTTACCGACATCTTTGTTTCCAACGATACCTTCCCGAATTTCCTGCTGCATAACAATGGCGATGGGACATTCACGGATGTTGCACTCCTGGCCGGCGTGGCCTATAACGAAAACGGCAAGACTGTTGCGGGTATGGGGACCGATTTCCGCGACATCGACAATGATGGCAGGCCGGATATCTTCCACGCCGCGATGTATGGTGACACCTTTCCTCTCTATCGCAATCTGGGGAATGGCCAATTCGAGGATGTTACTGAGATGACCGGTCTGGCCGCAATGACAGCCAACTTTACGGCTTGGGGAACCGGAATCTTCGATTTTGATAACGACGGGAACAAGGACATTTTCGCTGCTGGCTCCGCGATTCTCGACAATTCGATGGAGGTGAATCATAAGCCTTATCCGCTTCCCAATCGGCTTTATCGCAATCTTGGCAACATGGTATTCAAGGATGTGAGTGCACAGGTGGGACAGAGTTTTTCGGTTCCGGCCGCGCACCGCGGAGCAGCATTCGGTGATTTAGACAACGACGGGAAGATCGATACTGTGGTCACCGTCCTTAACGGAGAGCCCCAGTTGCTCATGAACCGGTCTTCAAATCATAATCATTGGATCATTTTGAAGCTCGTTGGCGTGGCCGATAATCGAGATGGATTGGGAACAAAGGTGAAGATAACGACCGCGAATGGCGTTCAATACAATGAGGCCACGACGGCCGTTGGCTACAACTCGTCCAGCGATAAACGCGTGTACTTCGGATTGGGGAACGCAACCGTTGTGGACCGGATCGAACTTGCGTGGCCTACGGGTGTGAAGCAAGTAATCAAAAGCGTAGCGGCCGACCAGATACTGACAGTCGTGCAAAGCGGCCCTCCTCGAAGAGCCGGATCGCCCCTATTGAGTTCTCCGGTTCAAAGGGCCACGGCCGTTGGGAGCACGGACCGCTTCGAAGATGTTTGCGCCGGCAAGTGCTGCTTACTGGCACCTGGGGGCAAACCTGTATGATCTGGCTTCTTGCACTCCAACTCGCAGTCGGCCCGGCGCAGCATTACGAGAATGCAAAGCAGGACTTTGCCGAACGGAGATTTTCCGAAGCCGTTAGCGAAGTCGATTCCGCCCTGCACGAGAACCCATACATGGTTCCGGCTCTGGTCCTGAAGGCTCGGTTGGCCATCTTTGCGCAGCGTCCGGATGTTGCCAAAAGCTGCCTTATCACAGCGATTACGGTCGATCCGAAATCCGAGGAGGCGCAGTTCTATCTCGGGGCGCTTTTTTATACCGAGAACAATATCAAATTGGCGCTATCGCCGCTTCAGACAGCCCAGACGCTCTCTCCCCAAAGCCCCCTGCCCGTGTTTTATCTTGCGATGACCCACGAAGCTCTGGGAGATGAAACCAAAGCGTTGGAACTCTACCAGCATGCTGAGAATCTCTCTCCGGAGAAATCGTCGCTAAGCGCGGAGATTCTTATCGCACACGGCAGGTTCCTGCTTTCACTGGGCCGGACCCAGGACGGTATTGAAAAAGATCGACGGGCCATCGAGATGGATCCAGAGTCCCGCGATGCGCACTATGAATTGGCAAAGGGATTAGACCATGAGGGAGATTTCAAGAATGCCGCAATCGAAGGAGAACGGGCACTTACTCTGCCAGAACTCGATACCAGCGATGCCCAGATTCATTTTCTCCTTGCCAATCTCTATCGGAAGTTGAATCAACCTGACTTGGCAAGGGCTCATTTGGAAAAATTCCTTGCTGCTCAACAGACAAAACCAAGATGACTGCGCCTCGTTAAAGTGTGCGATGAGTGCTGCCGAAGGGTGACAGCAGTACAGATCGAACGAATCAGCCTTGCCGCAGGGAAGATGGGGACAGGCCTTCCGGGGCCGGATTACGGGAGATGGCAGATGTGAGGCGCCGAAATTTCCTGGCTTCGATGGCGGCCTGCCTAACCGGCTTGGCTGCCCGGCGGGCCATGCCCTGGGGTCTGCCTGCCGAGGTGAGTCTGTCCCAGGCCGTTGGGCCTTCGCCTTCCGCTGCGGTGCAATCGTCTGCCGCACGGACGCAACCCGATGGCCGAACACCGGACGATAATCCGCCGAAGGCAGGTTCCTGCTGGTATACCGATGTCGCCGGCCGGTCGAAGTTCGCCTACTGGACCAACAACGACTTCACGGGCAGAAAGTACTTTCCGCAGCCGATGTGCGGCGGGGTTGCTGCTATCGACTATAACAATGACGGGCTGATGGACCTGTTCTTTACCAACGGCGCCAAGCTGCCGGAGCTGGAGAAGACCTCGCCCGCTTATTACAACTGCCTGCTGCGCAACAATGGCGATGGAACGTTTGAGGACGTGACTGCCAAGGCTGGCCTGACCGGAGCCGGCCTTGGTTACTGTTTCGGAGTTGCCGTTGCGGACTACGACAACGACGGCCACCAAGATCTCTTCATCTGCAATGCGGGGAGAAATGCTCTCTACCATAACAATGGCGACGGCACATTTACCGATGTGACCGCCGGATCGGGACTCGAACATAAACCCGAAGATGTGCTGAGCGTAGGGGCGGCCTGGTTTGACTACGATAACGATGGGCTTCTGGACCTGATCGTCACCAATTACACCACCTGGACTCCGCAGACCGACAAGCAGTGCTTGATGGACGCCACACACGAGGAGTATTGCAGCCCGACGATCTACAAGAGCGTCGCGTCGAGGCTCTATCACAATCTGGGCCATAACCACTTTGAGGACGTCACTGAAGTCAGCGGCATCGGAGAGGCCTTGGGTAAGGGAATGGGCATCTCGATCGCGGACTTTACTGGCGATGGACTGATGGATATCTTTATCGCCAACGACACCGAGCCCAATTTCCTCTTTATCAATCAAGGCAATGGAACCTTCAAGGAGCGCGGCCTTGAATATGGCGTGGCCTACAACGATGAGGGCGACTCCGTATCGGGCATGGGCTCGGACGCCAAGGATTTCGACAACGACGGCTGGGTCGACATTGTCTACAACGACCTCGCCGGGCAGGTCTTCGGCATACTCAAGAACGAAGGCGGGAGGTCCTTCAACGCAGTAACCTGGTCTACCGATCTTGGCCCGCTCACCCGGAGATTCTCGGGATGGAGCATCGGGTTCATCGACTACAACAACGACGGCTGGAAGGATGTGTATTCAGCGAATGGAGATGTGGACAATCTGACCGCATCTTCCAAACAGCACGACACCATGTTCGAGAATGAAGTGGGCAAGACCTTTATCGATGTCACAGAAAAGATGGGACAGGATTTTGCTTTTCTCGGCTACCAGCGCGGTTCGGCGTTTGTCGATCTAAATAATGACGGCTTCATGGACCTTGTGGTGACTTCACTGGGCCAGAAGCCCCGCATTCTGATGAATAATGCCCTGGTCAAAAATCACTGGATCATGTTCGATCTACGCGGACACAAGAGCAATCGCGACGGGATTGGCGCTGGCATCAAGGTGACCACCGGATCCGGCAGGATGCTCTATAACCACGTGACAACCAGCGTAGGGTTCATGTCGTCCAGCGATCGCCGCGCGCACTTTGGCCTTGGCGGCGAGACGAAGATCGATCACGTGGAGATTCGGTGGCCAAGCGGAATTATGCAGCGGCTCGAGCATCCTTCCGTAGATCGGATCATGAAGGTTGAGGAGCCGGCTGAGTAGGCTGTGGCCTCCTGGTGCTGCGGTAGCATCTCTTCTCCATCGGAGGAAAAGGGGCATTGGGGGGCTGAACAGGTTTTGAAAGGATCAATTTGGACCCGAAAGAGCGTGACATGTAACTACCTGGACGTTTGTCGGGGACCCCGCCATCGTACTTACGCTAAGAAGGATCTCGAAATGCTTAAGTGGTCCGCCGGGCTCGATCCCGCACCGATGCAATGCATCCGAAAGGCGGCTTGGATCGGTCACAAGGCGCCCCGCGGCTTCGGTTCCCTCGCCATTTGCCCCAGCCAAAAGGAGAACCTGTCCGTTCTGGTCAAGATTTTTGACGAATCCAACGATTGCATATGATTGACCCGTGGCCCAACCCATTGCTGTTGGAATGTAGGCTGGCAACTCGCCCTTATTGGGGTGAACATTCCGGATAATTTCCTGTTTTGTGGCGCCGTCAAAAACGAATCTGAAGTCCAATTCGTCGCTGAAAAGTGCCGACCACGGATTCGATCGCGGACTTCCAAGGAAGATGAAGTTATCATCCGTTTTTAGATCGGCAAGCTGAATACCCCGGGCCGCACGCACGTCGATTCTCTTCGATCTTGTCGAAGCCAATGCCGCTATACGAGCTGTGATCGGAGGATCGACTGCGGCCGCAGAATCATCTCCCCATAAGATCGTGTGGCAGAGACGGGTTTCTTCCGGAGTCAGTTTATTCGGTTCCGGAATGTATTCGTGGTTTGCGTAGTCAGAGACTGTAAGTTGGTTTCCCGTGATCTCTTGAATCACAACCATGTTGGGGTCGCTGGTAATCAAATGGGTGACGTGCGATGAGATGAAAAACGCTGACCAAGGGAGGATTGGATCAGGAGTTGTCACGGTTTGCGATGAGCGGTTCCAGAAGATACCCCAAAATGCGACATTGAGTGTCACCAGCACAAGACCGATGAGCAGCCCCTGACGCCTCCTGGGGCTTTGGGCTGGAGTCGTGTCCAGCTGCGGAACAGGAAGAGAAATAAGATCGGAAGCCTCCTGCGCCGGCGCCACGGGGACATCCTCTCCATCGAGAATTGAATCCGGCGCCGTAATGTCCGCCCGATGGTGCGAGGCCGTCGCATCGGGAGAACCTTCATCGCTCTGCCGGTCATGCACAATCTCGGGAATGTACGACCCTGAAGGAAGGTTGAGCCGGAAATCGCAGGATGTTCCGTTTCTTCCATAGTGCTGGAGAAGGCGTTTCCGCACATCGCTAGCCGTAACCCTGACGATTGCGTCTTCCCCCGTATCATAGGAGGGACTTCGCCCAAAGAGTTCTACGCCGATCATGCGCTCTTTCAGCAGATCGAACTTTCCGGCGACGGATTGCTCAACTATATATCTGAGAAACTGGGCACTTCTATGGCTGCCTTTGAATGCTGGACCCTCAACGATCTCCTTGAGGTGTTGCAGGAGCGCGGCAAGTTCCTTCTTAGATTCGGAGATCTTTACAATTTGCGCTTCCCGCACTTCGATCGGGTCTAGGGATTGCATGTCAGAACTGCCGCCTCAATCGGATCAAACCGAGGGAAAGCATCGCTTGGGGCACATTTTC
>DATJMU010000004.1:0-3766 GCA_035508555.1 Occallatibacter sp.
GTCCCAATCCAACGACAAGTCGCAGCCCGACAAAACCGACCCGTCGAAGCGCCACTCGACCGCCCAGGACAATCCCTTCCCGGAGGCTATCTCCAGAAAAGCCGCTGCCGAGGCCGGCGACTCCACCGCCGACGCGCCCGCCCCTTCGACCGCTCCAGTCCCCAACTCCGGCAAGCCGCCGGCCGCAAAGGATTCCAAGTCCCCCGCGCCCGATTACTCCTCCAGCCGCACCGGCTTGCAGAACATCGACTCTGACGACCCCGAAGCCCGCATCTCCGACGGCGCCGGCGGCTACATTCACGATCCCAAGCTTGCCGCGCAGGACATCAAGGTTGGCCAGTTCTATTTCGTGAACCAGGACTACAAGGGCGCCTACTCGCGCTTCAAGGAAGCCACCAAGGTCGATCCCGCCAACGCTGACGCCGTCTTCGGACTCGCCGAGGCCGCCCGCGCCCTCAAGCTCACCAGCGAAGCCGCCGACAACTACCGTATCTACCTCGATGCCTTCCCCGACGGCTCCAAAGCCAAGTCCGCCCGCAAAGCCCTCGCCCAGCTCGGTGAAGCCCCAAAGAAATAGGGCTCATAGCTATTGGCTGTTTTCCAATCCCTAATCGTGAATCCCCGCCTTCAATACACCTTTAGCGCCAGCAGTTCCACCAGATAAATCAGCGCCAGCGGCACCAGTACCAGGTTTCGCAGCACCGATACAAAGGCCTTTCGCCGATTCCCCTCATCGGACCGGAACAGCCTGCGCGAAGCCAGCACCAGCAGATAATTCAGCAGGAGAAACGCCGCCGCAAAGAAGGCCAGCTCCCACAGCACCACATGCAGATGATTGCCCAGGTATGCCCCCATCCGCCCTAAGGCTGCCTGCGCCATCTCGTTGCCGGAAAAAAGCATCCGCGTCGACTGCCACTTCGCCGGAGTCACCGCGATCCATACCATTGCCACGCACAGCAGGATCCGCCACACCGTAAGCAGCGCCTCTACAAGCGCGACCCTCCACGCTGGAATCGGTCCGGTCTCGAGCAGCAGATACGCCCTCGCCGCCGCCGGCACCATCGCGCACACCAGCACCAGCAGCGGATGACGCCACACCGCTATCCCTGTCTCGATCCAGAAATCGCCGCTGTTCTGCCAGGCCGTTGTGAAGCCCGCCGGGACCAGCACCATCAGCCCCCTTGTCGTTGCCGCGTGTCAGGCAGCATCATACCCGCTCGCGTTATAGTAATCGCGTTCGCGTTTTCTCCGGAGGGATTCAGGGCAGCCATGCATCCCGTATTCGAAGACCTGCACGCCCGCTATCGCAAAACCCTCAGCGGCAAAGATTGCGCCACCTGCCAGCTTCGTCCCGCTCAATCCCGTGGCGGCAAGGCAACTTCCTGGACCACCCAGGACGTCATCGAGCATCTCATCCTCACCTACCGCAACACCGGCGAGTACCTCGACCGTTATCTCGCGCGAAAATCCCCCAGCCAGAAGCCCCTCCGTGCGAAGCATCGCGTCCTGCAATTCCTCGTCGTTCGCTGCGGAGGATTCCCCCGCGGCGTCACGGCCCCGGAAGCCGTCTGTCCCGGCAAGTGCGACATGTCCCCCATGACCGGCGATGAGCTCTGCGCCTGCATGCGCTCCGAGCTCGAAAAGCTCGACGCCCAGCTCGACGAATGCATCCGGACCTTCGACAAGACTCCCTTCGCCTCCCATTTCGCCCTCGGACCGATGACTGCCGACCAGTGGCGCCGCTTCCACTTCGTCCACGGACGTCACCACCTCAAGCAGCTCGCCCGCATCCGTAAGCAGACCAAAGCCGCCTGAACCCTGCAGTCACGACTCCGATTTTTCAGAAGCCAAATCAGGGAAGGGAAGTTCCATTGACCGGCTGTCCCTCCACGCCGCATCCGCAAGCACAACCGACGTTTCAACCTGCCGCTCGGAAATCGTCCAGTACTGCCTGAGCAGCCGATTCTTCTCCGCCTCACTCACCAGCTGAAATCCATACTTCTCATAGAACCGGATCGCCCACGCCGCATCAGTCCATGTCCCTACGAGCACTGGACTCGCCGCCAGCCCCAGCAAATGCTCCAGCAGCTTCGCCCCGACTCCTTGCTTCTGGTTCTCCGTGCGCACATACGCGTGCCGGATCAGCGTGACGTCCTCGACTTTCTGAATGCCCATCACGCCAACCAGATGATCGTCATCGTCGTAGCCCCAGAACTCTACTCCGTCTTCGATCTCATGCCGCAACTCCTCGCGCGACATGTAGGGCTCAGCCCAGCAGTCTGCAGGAATCACGCCGCAATACGCCTGCGCGCCATCGTTTACGATCTCCCAGATCGCCTCAAAATCCTCTTCGCCACACCGCCAGATCACCGATTCCGCCTCCGGCCTGATTGCTAATTCCTAATCGCGAATCCCTGCCTCACCGAAACAGCCCCAGATACCACTCCACCGTCGCCTGCCCATCAAACGCCGCGTAGATCGCAGCCGCACACAAAAACGAGCCCAGCGGAATCCGCGCCGAAGCCCCGCGGGCTCTCTTATGCAAGCTCACCCAGAGAATCCCGTACACCGCCCCCGCCACCACTGCCAGAAACAGCGCCAGCACTGCATTTGCCGCGCCCAGCCACGCCGCAATCATCGCAAAGAGCTTCGCATCTCCCAGACCCATGCCCTCGCGCCGCCGCACCAGCCAGTACAGCCCGCGAATCCCCAGAATCACCGCCGCCGCGCACACTGCCCATCCCAACGAGATACCCGCGCAACGTAGACGCTCAGGCCATCCGCCACCACAGGCCGCCCCGCTGTAGATCACCCCCAACACAATTCCCGGCAGCGTAAACGCATCCGGAAGCAGCATCGTCTCGGCATCCATTGCCGCCAGTCCCAGCGCCAGAAAGCAGAAGACCGCCATCCCCGCTCCCTGAACCGAAATACCGAACTCCAGCCAGCACAGCAGCCACAGCGCCGCCGTCGCCAGCTCAATCGCGGGATACCGCCACGAGATCCCCGCTCCGCAATCCCGGCACCGCCCGCGCAGTATCAGAAAACTCAGCAGCGGCACATTGTCCCACGCCCGTATCGCCCGCCCGCACACCGGACACCGCGATCGCCCCGCCGCCACCGACTCATGCCGCGGCAGCCGCCAGATGCACACATTCAGAAAGCTGCCGAAGGCCAGCCCCAGCAGAACAACAAAAATCCCCGCCAGAAAAATCAACCCGTGCACCCGTAAATTCCAAATCAGCCGCAGTATACGTGGCCGCGCTTGCGTCATCCGGTAAACTGGTTTCGATGCCGCTCTCCGAACAAGCGAACGCATCCCCCACGCACGAAGCCACGACCGCTCCCGGCCCCGTTTTTGCCGAAGCTGCGGCCATCATGCACCGCCTGCGCGCTCCCGGCGGCTGCCCCTGGGACCGCGAGCAGACCTTCGACTCCATCCGCAAATACACCCTCGAAGAAACCTACGAGGTCTTCGACGCCATCGAGCGCCGCGACTGGCCCGCTCTCAAAGACGAGCTCGGCGACCTCCTCCTGCAGGTCCTCTTCTACTCCGAGATGGCCTCTCAGGACGGCCACTTCACCATCGACGACGTCATCGCCGGACTCAACCGTAAGCTCATCCGCCGACACCCTCACGTCTTCGGAGAAGCCGCCGCCGCCGAAGCAGGGAACAGCGCCGCCGGCCTCGAAACCAACGGCATCGACGCCCATCAGGTCCTGCGCAACTGGGAAGAGATCAAGAAGCTCGAGAAATCTTCGCAGC
>DATJMU010000005.1:0-12402 GCA_035508555.1 Occallatibacter sp.
GTACTCGCCCAGGATGGTAAAGGTGGCGGACTTGATGCCGGCCTCTTCGCCGTCCTGGTAGTCGTTCATCTCGGTCTTGAAGCCCTGCTGCTCGGCCCAGCGCAGGTACATGCGCATGAGCATCTCGGCCCAGTCCTGGCTTTCGGTGCCGCCGGCGCCGGGATGGACGGTAACGATGGCGTTGAGGGCGTCGGCCTCGCCCGAGAGCATAGTGCGGGCCTCGAGCTCGTCGGCGAAGGTGGCCAAGGCGCGGATGCCTTGCTCGAGGTCGGCGAGGACGTCTTCGCCCTCGCGGGCGAGCTCGAAGTAGGCGTCGATGTCGGAGGAGCGGCGGACGAGCTCGTCGTCGTCCTTGATCAGGGTCTCAAGGCGCTTGCGCTCCCGCATCAAGGGCTGCGAGGCGGCGGGGTCGCTCCACAGCGCCGGGTCGGCCAGCTTGGTTTCTATTTGTGCGAGTTCCCTGCGGATGCGGGCGGGGTCAAAGATACTCCCGCAGGTCGCGGACCTGATCGCGAATGGGAGCGTAGGCAAATTCTAGATCGTTCAAGGAAGCCATAAGTGCTCTGGACCTGACATTGTTGAAATAGCGAGTTAGAGGGTTAGCACGTTAGCGCTTGGGGCGGAGGCCGCTCTCTAACGAAAACCCGACTAAGCCCATAGTCAGTATGGCACAAAGCCAGGCGAAGACGTCGCCGTGGGCGGTGTAGAAGGTGATGCGGGAGTTGAAGGCGAAGCCGGCGGCGAGGGTACCGGTCTGGTGGCGGGCAATGCTCTGGCGGACGCGGCCATAGGGGTCGATGGACGCGGTGACGCCGTTGTTGGTGTCGCGCAGCAGCCAGCGGCGGTTTTCGATAGCGCGCATGCGGGCCATGTTGAGGTGCTGCCAGGGGGCGCTGGTGTCGCCGTACCAGCCGTCGTCGGAGATGTTGACGAAGACCTGGGCGCCGTGGAGAGCAAACAGGCGGACCTCGTCGGCGAATACGGCCTCGTAGCAAATGAAGACACCGTAGCGGTGGCCGTTGAGGAAGAAGGTACTGCGCTCGGCGCCGCGGTCGAAGCGGGAGACGCGGCCGGTGAGCTTGTGGGCAAAGGTGAGGAGGTTGGCGAAGGGGACGTACTCGCCGAAGGGGACGAGGTGGATCTTGTCGTAGCGGCCGATGAGGTTGCCGTCCGCGCCGACCACAAGGGCGGAGTTGTAATCATGCCAGGAGGAGCCGGAGTAATCCATGCCGATGGCGCCCACGACCAGTGGGGCGTGTATGGAGCGGGCGATGGAGCCGAGTGCGGGTATGAGGCGCGGGTCGGCCTGGAAGAACGGCGCGGGAGATTCGGGCCAGGCGGCCAGGGCGGGAGGGATGGGCGGCGACGGGCAGAGCGGCGCAATCAGGCCATGGGTGATTTGAGGAATTCCAGGGATGGAGGGCCCGCAGGAGCGGCTGGCGAGGCCCGCAAGCTGAGCCATGTGCGCGGTCCAGGTGGCGCCGGTCCAGTCGTTGTCGGCGCCAACGTTGAGATTGGGCTGAATAAGGTCGGCGACGGCGGCGGGCGCGGGCGCGGGCGGGTTGAGGAAGATGCCGGCTGTTCCGGCGAGGGTAAGCGCCGCGCCCGAAAGGCCGCAGGCGATCTTGAAGCGGGGTTTCGGAACGAGGAGTGCGGCAGCGATGAGAGCGTTGACGGCGATGAGCACAAAGCTGATGCCGTAGACGCCGGTCCAGGGGGCGAGCTGGTTGACGAGGGCGTTGTCCACCTGGGAGTAGCCGAGCTGGTCCCAGGGAACGCAGGTGATGCGGGCTCCGGCGAGCTCGACGGCAACCCAGAAGAAGGGCGCGGCAGCGAGAGCAAGACGCAGGCCGGCGGCGCGATGGACCAGCTTGACCGCGAGGCCGAAGAGGCCGAAGTAGAGGCCGAGGACGAGACTGAACCCCACGAGGAGCAACGCCGCAACCCAGCGCGGCAGGTCGCCGTACATCAACATGGTGTTGTAGATCCAGTAGCAGTTACCGATGTACCAGAGGACGCCGCAGAGATAGGCAAGAAGAAAGGCGCGGCGGAGGGGATGCTTCGCCGGTGCGGCGGCCGGGGACAGAATGGCCCAGAGCAGCGGGGCGAGCGCAAACCAGGCAAAGATGGAGCGCCAGGGCGGCAGCGGGCCGGCGATGGGGAACGGCAGCTCAAGCAAGCCGGCGGAGAGAACGGCGGCGGCCCAGAACATCCAGCACATGCGGCGCATACAGGGGCGAGTGTAAAGCATTGGAGGCCGGCATGGGTGGAATCGACCTGGCCGGGCGCGGCCGGGGGAACGGGCTACAATCGGAGGCATGGCATTCGCGATCCTGGTCATGCGCATCTTCGAGGCGATGTTCTTCGCCGGGCTTGTGGGCTCTATCGTGGTGGTGTTGATCAGCTTTGTCGAGGACGGCAAGGAGCTGTTCGGTAAAGATTAGCGACTTGTCGGGCTTTGGAATTGCGCGAGCACAGAATGGCGCAAAACCAGGTGCCGGACCGGGCAAGCGGCGCTTCTCCCTTTATCTCTGTAGGCTTAGAGTAGGATAGGTTGTGTCCGTGGGGAGCGGACGGACGCAGCGCCGTAACCGATGACGTTATTTAATTGACTGGACCGCGTTAGAGACCTAAACTCACCGCAGGGCGGGCGAGGAGACAGGTCTCTCGGCTCCCAGAACGCCGGCTGCCGCGCCGGCACTTTTCGCGATGGCATCCTCACGTACGACCGTAGCCCCCCCATCAGACCGTGTTCGGCTCATCGTAGCGTCGTCGGTGATGCTGACCTTCATCTCTTTCTGGCGCGCGGCCGCCATTGTTCTCAACGATCTGGGCTCTTCGGCTTTCTATGCGGGCGGCATCGCCGAGCAGGCGATCGGCGCGTCGGCGCCCTGGTTCATCCTGGGGATCATGCTGTTCAGCTTCGCGGTGCGGGCAGTGTACGTGGAGAGCTGCTCGATGTTCACGCGGGGCGGCGTGTATCGCGTGGTCAAGGAGGCGCTGGGGGGCGGATTCGCGAAGCTGAGCGTCTCGGCGCTGATGTTCGACTACATTCTGACGGGGCCGATCTCGGGAGTTTCCGCTGGGCAGTACATTACGGGCCTGATGAACGAGCTGCTGGTGGTGGCCGAACAGCACGACCTGCTGCCGGCCGCGCTGATCGGCGCCCATGGGCACGCCTTCCAGTTCAACATGAACTACACCTCGGCGCTGTTCGCGGCGGCGGTGACGATCTACTACTGGTGGGCGAACATCAAGGGGATCGAGGAGTCGAGCAGCAAGGCGATGCGGGTCATGGAGATCACCACGGTGATGGTGATCGTCCTGTTCGTGTGGGGCTCGTACTCGATTTATGTGCGCGGGGTACACCTGCCGCCGGCGCCGCTACCCGCGAACCTGCACTTCAGCAAGGATGCGCTGGGATTCCTGAAGGGAATGGGGCTGCCCATCTTCGGGCTGTTCGGGATCCTGATGGCCTTCGGGCATTCGATCCTGGCCATGAGCGGCGAGGAGAGCCTGGCGCAGGTAAACCGGGAGATCCAGCACCCCAAGCTGAAGAACCTGAAGCGGGCGGCGATCGTAATTGCAATCTACAGCCTGATCTTCACGGGCGGCGCGACGCTGCTGGCGTCAATGCTGATTCCTAACGGTCCGCGAACGCACATCTACCAGGACAACCTGATTGCCGGACTGGCGATGTACATGGTGGGGCCCCTGGCGTGGCGGATCGCGTTCCGGATCTTCGTAGTGATCGTGGGCTTTCTGATTCTGTCGGGGGCGATCAACACGTCGATCATCGGTTCGGCGGGCGTGCTGATGCGGGTGGCCGAGGACGGCGTGCTGACGGACTGGTTCCGCAGGCCGCACCCGAAGTACGGGACCAGCTACCGGATCGTGAACCTGGTGTTCATCCTGCAGATGTTCACGATCATCGCCAGCCGCGGCGACGTGATGATGCTGGGCGAGGCGTACGCCTTCGGCGTGATCTGGTCGTTCACGTTCAACAACCTGGCCATGCTGGTGCTGCGCTGGAAGTACAAGGGCGAGCGCGGGTGGAAGGTCCCGCCGAACATCCGGATCGGGAAGATAGAGATTCCGATCGGGCTGCTTTCGGTGTTCATGGTGCTGCTGACGACGGCGACGGTAAACCTGTTGACGAAGTCGGTGGCGACGGTGAGCGGCGTGATCTTCTCGGCCGGGTTCTTCGTCGTTTTCTCGATCTCGGAGCGGCAGAACCTGCGGCGGCACGCACTCGCTGCCACGCAGATGAGGGACCACTTCCAGCTGGAGCAGCAGGAAACAGTAAGCCGGGAGTCGGCGGCGATCCGGCCGGGCGGGGTCATGGTGACGATGCGCGACGCGGGCAACCCGTACGCGCTGAAGTGGGCGCTCTCACGGACGAGCACGGAAGAGCAGGACGTGGTCGTAATCAGCGTGCGGCTGATGGGCGTGGGCGGACCGGAGTACCTGAGCACCGAGCAGCAGAACGTGACCGAACACGAGCAGATGGTATTCACCAAAGCGGTCTCGGTGGCTGAGAGCTTTGGCAAGAAGGTGTCGCTGCTGGTGGTTCCGGCCGGGGACATCTTTGCGGCGCTGGCGCAGGGAGCGAACTCTCTGGAGGTGGACTCGGTCATCTCGGGGACTTCCACCCAGATGACGGCCGAGGAGCAGGCCTTCCACCTGGGCCAGGCGTGGGAGGCGCTACCGGAACCGAAACGGCAGTTCACGTTCTTTGTGGTGGCGCCGGGCGGCGAGGTGAAGGTGTTTTACATCGGTCCGCACGCGCCGGCGCTGAGCCCGGACAACGTGCAACTGGTACACCGGTTGTGGCTGAACATGCGGCGCGACCCTTCGCTGCAGGACCTGCACCACAGCGACGTGATTACCTTTGCGCTGACGCGGCTGGCCGGCCAGTACGCGCGAGAGAAGGCGGAGATTGTGCGCGACCTGCGTAACTACTGCTCGGCGGGGGCCACGCCGCCGCGGATGGGAGCCGGCACACCGCCGGGCACGCCGCCACCGGCGGGGCTGCCGCAGCGCGCGATCAAACAGACGCGGGACCAGTAACGGCAGTTCGCAGCTCTCCGCTTTCAGCGATTCGATGCTGGCTTGCGCTGAGAGTTGAGAGATGAGAGATGCGACGGCGGGCCGCGCCGCGTCTCCAGCAGCGAAGTGGCGGCCGCCAGAGACGCAAGCTGCGGCATTTTGAAGTCCCTGTTCTTCCGCCGGCTCTCAGGCTGTGTAGACTTCCGCGGGTTTCCAGTCGACAACTTTGGCCTTGGAACCGACCAGCGCGGCTAACTCGGCGGGCGTGCCGGTGAGCTGCGGGAAGGTTCCGAAGTGGAGGGGGAGAACGACCTCAGGCTCGAGGAAATTGACGGCCATCGCAGCTTCCCTGGGGTCCATGGTGTAGTGGCCACCGATGGGCAGCATCGCCACCTTGGGGTGGTAGAGGTCGCGGATCAGCCGCATGTCGCCGAAGATCCCGGTGTCTCCGGCGTGATAGAGGACCGGGGCGTGGGAGATGGTGAGGACGAAGCCGCAGGCGACGCCGACGTAGTGGGTTCCGTCTTCGTCCTGGGCGCCGGCGGAGTGCTTGGCGTCGACCATGGTGACCGCGGCATCGTCGAGCTGGATGGTTCCACCAAGGTTGAAGCCGATGGTGCTGGAGGCGCCTTTGGAGCCAAGGTAGGCCACGAGCTCATAGACGCCGGCGATAGTGGCGCCATGCCTTTGGGCGCAGGGCACAGCGTCGGAGATGTGGTCACCGTGGCCGTGGCTCACCAGGATGTAGTGGATTTTGGAGGGAAGCTGGAACTCTTTGGGGTACTTGGGGTTGTTGGCAATGAAGGGATCGATGAGGATGTTGGTTCCGGCGGGAGTCTGGATGAGGACGGTGGCGTGACCGAGCCAGGTGATGCGGGTGGGCTGCGACGAGGGCATAAACGTCTCCTTTGGGAGGGTGAAGAAGGATCCGACCCCTGAAAGCTATCGCTTGACGGGTCGGCAACGCAAGCGTACTCTGCTCTCAAAGGCGAATATATGGCGAAAACAGAACCGCTCTTCCCCATCCTTGAAACCAATGCCGAGACCAAGACGCTGCACGGGCTGGCGGCTGCGGCCGCGGCAGCACCGCTGGACTCAACCGGCTGCCTGACCGAGTACCGGCCGCTGAAGTCGCGCTCGGTGATCAGCAAGGTGAACTCGAACCGGGGGATGCCGTTTACCCACGCGATCAACCCCTACCGCGGGTGCGAGTTCGGCTGCAGGTACTGCTACGCGCGGTATACGCACGAGTTTCTGGAGATGCGCGACCCGGAGGAGTTCGAGCGGAAGATTTACTTCAAAGAGAACGCCGCGTGGCTGCTGGAGCAGGAGCTGCGGCGGCTGCCGGCGGGAACACAGATCGCGCTGGGGACGGCGACCGACCCCTACCAGCCGCTGGAGCGGCGGCAGCGGCTGACGCGAGGGCTGCTGGAGGTATTTGCGCGGCACAGCGGGTTCCGACTGGGGATTGTAACCAAGTCGGCGCTGGTGGCGCGGGACGTGGACCTGCTCACGGAGATCAGGAAGCGGAACCGGCTGACGGTGCACGTGACGGTGACCACGATGAACACAGCGCTGGCGCGCAAGCTGGAGCCACGCGCGCCGCGGCCCGACCTGCGCATTCAAACCATTGCATTGCTGCGCGAGGCGGGCGTACGGACGGGCGTGATGTGCTCGCCGCTGATGCCGGGGATTACCGACAGCCGGAGCTCGATTGAGGCCGTGGCCCGGGCGGCGGCCGGCGCGGGCGCGGAGTTCCTGGTGGCGGGGGCGCTGTTTCTGAAACCGTGCTCGCTGCCGACGTTTCTGAAGTTCGTGAAGGAGAACTTTCCGGGGCATCTGGAGAGCTACCAGCGGCGCTACGGGACGCGGGCGTTTGTCTCCGCGGAGTACCGGAAACGGGTAGCCGGGATTGTGGCGGCGATCTGCGGCAAGTACGGGCTGGGCCGTAAGCGGACCGAGGAGCCGTACGCGGAAGACCGGGCGGCTGCAGAGAACGTTGCCCTGCAGCCGTGGCTGCCGTTTAACGGGTCATGATGACTTCAGAGACGCTGTCTTTGGCGAGGAACTGGCGGTGGCCGCTCCAGCCGGCGAAGAGGCGTTCGATGCTGCGGTTCGTGAAGGCGCGCTGGATGGGGAAAGTCTCGGCGAGTTGCACTTCGACGTCGTCGGTGGGGGTGACGTGGAAGCGGCAGTGGACGGTTTCTTCGCCGGTGGTGCGGGTGTGGAAGAGAGAGAGGACCTGGCCGCCGGGGTTCATGGACTGGTAGAGATGACCGACGACGGGAGCGACCAGGGGTTGGGGCAGGTAGTCGAGGGCGGTCCAAAGGAGAACCACATCGAACATGCGCCCGCCGAAGTTGAGGGACTGCGCAAGGAAGGCTTGGGCGTCCCAGATTGGGTTGCCATCCTCGTCGGCGCCGCGCTGCCAGTCGCCGGTACAGGCGTCGTGGACGAGGTCGGCGAGAAAGATGCTGTGGCCGAGACCGGTGAGGTAGTTGATGTTGGAGGGCGAAGTAAAGCCGTTATCGACGATACGCAGTCCGGGCTCGGACTGGAGACGCTTGCGGATAGCGGCCCAGCCGCCGGAGTGGCGCGGAACGCGAGGACCGCGCAGGCCCGGCGCCGGCGGGGCGGCGGCTTCCTGCTTTTTCTCGAACCAACGGCTCATCAACCTGGGAGTCCTGTGGCGGTGGTAGGGATTGGGTTTCGCCGGCCGGGCCCCGTCGCGGAGCGGGTAATCTGCCGGGCCACGAAGGGAGCCAGCCTAGAAGATGCCGCCGGTGGCCGGCGCAGGTGTGCCGTCGGGGGACTTCGTGGCGGCCTGGGTCAGATCGACCTTGCCGCGGAAGACGGCGTTGTCTTCGACGGCGAGGCGCAGGGCGCGGATGTCGCCCTCGACGCTGCAGCCGGCGCGGAGCTCGACGCGTCCGCTGGCCACGACGTTGCCCTGGACGCGGCCGAGGATAAGAACGTCCTTGGCCGAGAGGTCGGCGGCGACGTTGGCGTTGGGGCCGATGGTGAGGCGGCTTTCGGAGAGGTTGACGGTTCCTTCGACGCGCCCGTCCACAACCAGATCTTCATTGCCCTTGACTTCCCCGCAGATGACGACGGATTTACCGATGCGGGCGGGTGCGTTGTCCACAGCCATAGTAATTTTCTACCTTTCGGAGTCGAAATGAGTCCCTGCCCGCACTATACGCAAGATGGGCACGTTGCTTCAATTGAAGAATCGGTGAGAGGCAGCGAACGTCTAATGAAGCATGAGCGAAGGCAGCCGACGCCCGGGGCCCAATGCACGGTAAGACGTGCGCTATGAGTGGATTTCTGGCGGGGCTCGCGCTGGTAATGGGAGCCTCTGCGGCAGCGGGGCAGCCGGGCGCCGGAGGCATGAAGGCCGCCGAGGCCCAGGCCCTGGTGGACCGGACGCTGGCGAACGAGATTCACGCCGCCGAGACTCCGGGACCCCTGATGATCTACCGGCTGCGCAAGTCTTCACCGCGGCTGACGACTACCAAGAAGATTGTCGAGACGCGGGACGGAGACGTGGCGCGGCTGCTGCTGGTGAACGACCGGCCGTTGGGCGCGGTCCAGGAACAGCAGGAAGAGACCCGGCTGGACACTCTGCTCGCCAATCCCGGCAGGCAGCGGCACAGGAAGCAGAGCGAGGATGCGGACTCGGCGCGGGCGCTGAAGGTGCTGGAGGCGCTGCCGCACGCGTTTCTGTACCATTACGCGGGGGAAAGCGAGGGCGCGGCCGGAAAGATCGAGAAGTTCGCCTTCGAGTCGAATCCGCAGTTTGAACCGGCGGACCTGGAGACCGAGGTGCTGACGGAGATGGCGGGGCAGATCTGGATTGACCCGGCGGCGGGGCGGGTGACGCACCTGGAGGGCCAGCTCCGGCACGACGTGGATTTTGGCTGGGGGATTCTGGGGCGGCTGAGCAAGGGCGGTTGGATCTCGATTGACCAGGCCGACGTGGGCGGCGGCATGTGGCGGATCGTGCGATTCCAGATGGCGATGACCGCGCGGGTGCTCTTCCGGACGCGCAGCTACGACACGGTGGAGGTGGAGAGCAACTTCAAGCCGCTGCCCGCCGGGACCGGCTACCGCGAGGGGGTCAGGCTGCTGCGGGAAGATCCGTGAGGATCGGCGGCGCGAAAAAGCATGTCTCAAAGGAAAGACGCGGCCTTTGCAGCCCGCGTCTTTCCTTTTGGAGCTTGATGTGCTGTTCCTGCCTTAGCCCTTGATAATGATCATGGCGAAGGTGAACAGGGTGAGGGACTCGATGAAGGCCAGGCCGATGAGCATGAACATCAGCAGGGCGGGACGGGTTCCGGGGTTGCGGGCGAGGGCTTCGGTGGTGGAACCGATGGCCCGTCCCTGGCCGAGGCCGCAGAGGCCGGCGGCGAGGCCCATGCCGAGACCGACGCCGATGGGCGTGAGGTTGGCGGCTGTTGCGCCGCCCTGGGCAAAGGCCGGCATAGCGAAGCAGAGCGCCGCCAGCGTCATGAAGAGGTACTGAAGTTTCCGCATAGTTCTCCTGCTTCCTGAAGATTGACCGCCAGTGGGTGGTTGAGGCTCACCGTGCCGGCAAACCGCGAAGCCCGCAACTGACGCTGCCGCGGCTGCCTTTGGCCCCCTCACGCTTTCGGTCGTCCGTTGGCCCGGAGCGGAAGCGGCTCCGGCGGAATCCTTTCAGTGGTCAGTGATCAGTTCCCCAACTTCTCGTTTGCCTCTTCGCCGTAATTGACCACTGATCACTGATCACTGTTCACTGTCACTGCATTTAATGCTCATGCGATACGGCCATGGCCAGGTAGATCATGGTCAGGAGCATGAAGACGTAAGCCTGGATGAGGGCGACGGCGAAGTGCAGCCCCAGGAAGCCCGCCGGCAACAGCAGCGGGATGAGCGAAAACGAGATGAGCACGAGCAGGTCGCTGGCCAGCATGTTGGCGTAAAGACGGATGGTGAGCGACATCATGCGGGCGAGATGAGAGATGACCTCGACGGGAAACAGGAGCGGCGACATCCACCAGACGGGGCCGGCAAACTGCTTCGCGTAGCCCAGGGGGCCGTGCACGCGCAGGCCGTGGAAGTTGTAGTAGAGGAAGCAGAGGACGGCGATGCCGAGAGGGACGGCGGGGTGGGCGGTAGGCGTGTCCACGCCGGGGATGAGGCCGATGAGCAGCCCGAGCAAGTTGTTGAGGAGGATGAAAAGTAAGACGCAGGTGACGAAGGGCTGAAACTTCTCGTGGCCGTGGCCGATCACCTGCTCGCCCTGGGTGCCGGTGAACTCGTGGATCATCTCGGCGATGTGCTGGGCGGCGTTGGGGCGCTCGACCGAGAGGGTAAAGCGGACGATCAGAAAGAAGACGATGAGGCCGGCGGCGACGAGGAGCTCGAGGGCGAAGGTGTCGTCGATGGGCGCAGCGGGATTGACGGGATGAAATCCGACCATCCTGAACAGCGAGGTGAGGACGCCGCCGAAGAGGTGGTTGAGGAGGTGGGTAATCGCAAGTATATCGTGCATGAGGGCCTGGGACTTCCGTTCGCTCAGGATTGGCCGCGACCCGCCGCATCAGAGCGGGCACAGGCGCTATTGCCGGAGCAGGCGCAGTCCCTCCCAGGCCATGACCACAACGGCAAGGGCAAGGCCACAGAGCAGAGCGACCGAGGAGCCCCGGAAACATCTCAGGCTAACACAAATGCCCCCCGCGAAGACGGTGAGCCTGAGCACAAGAAAGAGGACGGCGACGGCAGCGCCTTTGGGGGGCGGCTGACCGTCGAGCCGAGCCGAGAGAAAACGGGCCAGGCGGCGCCACTCGAGGATGCTGGCGGCGGAGATGGCGGTTCCGGTGGCGAGCATGGCGGCGTTGCGCCAGCCGGAGGCGATCCAGAGCACGATGGAGGGGATGAGGCCGAGGAGGAGGGTGTTGCGCAGGGCGCGGCGCAGCATGGCCTCGAGGTCGGCGTTGGTGTACTCGGCGATGGGCTGGGAGGATTCGGTCATGGGTTCTTGCGGGGGCCCTCGCCGCCCGTGGGCATTTTGGCAGCGTCGTCGGGCTGGGGTCCGTTGGATTGAGGTCCGGCGGTGAAAGCGATGGCCATACGGATGGCGGCGCTGAGGCCGGCGACGATGCCGACGACCAGACCCACCATGACGATCCAGGGTTGGTGGAAGCGGCCGCCGAGCCAGGCGCCGAGGAGCCAGCCGATGAAAGCGCCGGAGGGGAGGACGAGGGCGATCTGGATGTATTTTTCGGCCTGGACCCACGCGGCGGTCACGGCAGACGTGCGGCCGCGGGGGTTGGGGTCGGGGATGGGGCGGTGGTAGGGCATCGGGGCTCTCCCCAAAGCATACAGCGACGAACGGGTATACTGCCCTTTTGGACAAAGGCCATAGATGATGGAAGCAAAGATCCCATTCGAATCGGAGTTCGAGGAGAACCTGTTCAAGCTGCGCCGGGAGAAGCTTGACGAGATTGTGAAGCTGGGCCAGGCGGCTTACCCGAACCAGTTCAAAGCGACGCACACGCTGGGCGAGGTGCGGGCGCGCTGGGGCGAGACGGCGGCCGAACAGCTTGAGGCTGAGCGCATCACCGTGGCCGTGGCGGGGCGGATCATGGCCATCCGCCAGCAGGGCAAGGCGGGGTTCGCGACGCTGCAACAGGAGGGCCAGAGGCTGCAGATTTACGTGCGGCTGGACGCGGTGGGCGAGCAGGGATTCGCGCTCTACAAGCTGCTGGACCTGGGCGACCACATCGGGGTGAGCGGGTACTTGTTCCGGACGCGGACGGGCGAGCTGACCGTGCACGTGGAGACGCTGACGTTCCTGGCCAAGGCGATGCTGGCGCTGCCGGAGAAATATCACGGCCTCGCGGACGTGGAGCTGCGCTACCGGCAGCGGTACGTGGACCTGTTTGCGAACCTCGAGAGCCGCGAGGTGTTCGTGAAGCGGGCCAAGGTGCTGCGCGCGCTGCGGACGTTCTTTGACAGCCGCGGGTATCTGGAAGTGGAAACGCCGATGATGCAGCCGGTCGCCGGCGGGGCGGCGGCGCGGCCCTTCAGGACCCACCACAACGCGCTGGACATGGATTTGTTTTTGAGGATTGCGCCGGAGCTGTATCTGAAGCGGCTGGTGGTCGGGGGCCTCGACCGCGTGTACGAGATCAACCGGAACTTCCGCAATGAGGGCGTGAGCACGCAACACAATCCTGAGTTCACGATGCTGGAGTTTTATCAGGCGTATGCGAATTTCCACGATCTGATGGATCTCACGGAAGAGCTGTTCAAGTTTGTGGCGCTCGAAGTGAACGGGACGACGGTGTGCGAGTTCAACGGGCACAC
>DATJMU010000006.1:0-13556 GCA_035508555.1 Occallatibacter sp.
CTAATAAGAAACAAAATTGCAAGTGCAACAAAACAAGAGATGAATTCTACGGACTCCCACCCATCGGACAAAAACAAAGACGTCCGATGGATGGGGCACAGTTTCATCCCCCGCGGGTCGGCAACGACGGTGGAGGACTAAAAGGAGAACTGCTCTATTTTTCTCCCAGCCAGCGCTTCGTATTCAGCAACTGGCGGTTGTCGAGGGCCCAGACTTTGTTCGTCAGCTCGGCCGCTCCCTTGCCTTCGCGGGCTGACTTCTCGAACTCGCTTTGGACAGCCTGCATCTTGGCGTCGAGGTCGTCGACGAAGTTGAGGGCGAGAGCTTCGGGGATCATGGGGACCTTCGGCGAGCCAAACTCGAGCTTGCCGTGGTGCGAGAGGATCATGTGCAGGACCAGCGTCCCCAGGCGGTCCGGAAAGTCGGGAAGCGCCGCGATCGTCTTCTGGACGAGGTCGACACCCATCTGAATGTGGCCGAGGAGGACGCCTTCGACGGTGTAGTCGAAGCCGACGTCCCAGGAGAGCTCGCGGATCTTGCCGATGTCGTGGAGGATGACGCCGGTGAGAAGAAGATCGCGGTCGAGGAACGTGTAGTGGGCGGCGATGCGGTCGGCGAGGGTGAGAAGGCTGACGACGTGCTCCAGGAGCCCGCCCAGCCAGGCGTGATGGAGCTGGCGTGCGGCGGGGGCCTCGCGGTAGGCCTGGGCGACGGCGGGGTCGGCGAGGAGGGCAGCAAGCAGTCGCTTGAGGTCGGGGTTGGCGAGGCTCTCGACGGTGGCTTCGAGGCGGTTCCAGAGCGCGGCCGCATCATATTGGGTTGATGGGAGCATGTCGGCCTTGTCGGCTTCGGCGGGCAGGGCCAGGCGGATCTGGTCGACTTTGATCTGCACACGATCGTCGAACCGGGAGGCGCTGCCGCGGACCTTCACGAGATCGCCGCGGGCGAAGTCCTTGGCAATGCGGGGATCGGCGGGCTCCCAGACGCGGCCCTCGATCTGGCCTGTCTTGTCGGCGAGGGTCAGAGTGAGATAGGGCTTGCTGCTCTTGGTGGTGCGCTGCTGTTTGGCGAGCACAAGGAAAAAGCCGTCGAAGGGCTTTCCTTCCTCGAAGGCGGCGAGATCGGCGACGTAAATATCCTTCATGCGAGCACCCGTTGAAAAACAAGGATAAACGGTGAGGACGGACTGCGCGGGGCCCTCCGAATCGCCCGAGCCGGCCGGCTCATCTGGTCTGAAAATATTTTTCTATTGACAATCGTGCAAGACAGCCTCTAAAGTGCCTTGCGAGGTCGGACCAGTCGGTTTTTCGCCCCTCGATAACATTCCGGTCGCTTGGCTACCGCTCCACGAAGGGGTGGTTCTGCCGCATGTGTCCGCCCTCGATTCTGAAGCATTTCGAAGGTCTTTTAAGGAGGCAGCAAGCGAACCATATGAAAACCTTTCCGCACGCAAACCATAGACACCACGGACACGGCAAGGGAGTGGCCGGGATTTTCAACCTGCTGCTGGGGCTGGCATTGTGCCTGGGCTGGGCCGCACGGCCGGCGGGGGCGCAGACGGCCGGCGAAGCAGCAATCCAGGGAACGGTGACGGATCCTTCGGGGGCCGTGATTCCGAACGCCACCGTAACGGCGACGGACAATGCAACCGGCGTGGCGACCACCAGGACCACCACATCCAACGGTTTCTACGTCATTTCGCCGCTGGTTCCGGGTACATACACAGTGACCGCCGGCGCGAAGGGTTTCAGCGACTTTAAGCAGCTGAATGTAACCATCGCCGCGATGCAAAACCTCGGTCTGAACGTTACCCTGAAGGTTGGTTCGGCCAACCAGAACGTCACCGTGACGGCGGCCCCACCAGAGCTGGACACGACCGACGCCACGCTGGGCGCGAGCATCAGCAGCAAGGTCTATCTCGATTTGCCGGTCCTGATCAATAACCAGCAGCGCGACATTACCGCGTTTTCCAATCTGCTCCCCGGCGCCCAGCCGGGCGCCCGCTCGTCGCTGTTCTCCGGCACCGAGAGCCGCGTGGAAGAGGTCTACCTCGACGGTATTCCGCTGACCACGATCAACCAGATCGGCGACAACCGGCCGGTGTTCAATGTGGTGCCGGCCGAAGCCATCGGCCAGATCAACGTGGTGACCAGCAGTGCATCGGCGGAGTATCAGGGCGCCGGCATGGTCAACTACACGACGAAGTCGGGAACGAACCAGTACCACGGCACCGTCGCCGACTTTGTCCGCAACACGGCCTTCGATACCTGGGGATTCACGGCGATTACCGCAACCACGGAAGAGGTGGTGAATGGCGTGGTGACGAAGGTGCCCGCGGGTAAGCCGGCGGATCATCAGAACGAGCTTACATTCTCCGTAGGCGGTCCCATCAGCATTCCGCATCTATTTAGCGGGCATGACAAGCTGTTCTTCTACGGCTCGTACGATAAATTCCACGCTCGCAGCGCCGCCAATCCGATTCAGATCACCATTCCCACGACCAAGATGCGGACGGGCGACTTCTCGGAGTTGCTGGCCTCGAATGGGGGGCCGGGATATATCATCTACGACCCCACGACGCAGGCGGCCTGTACGGCCAACAGCACGACGGGGCCGTGCCGGTATGCGTTCGGACAGACGTACGCGGGAACGCCGGGCCCGGCCGGCAACCCGAGCGGAACGGCAACCAACATCATCCCGTCCGGCGAAATCTCTCCCATCGCCAAGTACTTCGAGCAATGGCTGCCCGATCCGACGCTCTCCGGTCCGGGAGTTATCAGCGGCAACTACCTGGGCGGAACTCCCACCGGCTACGATAACTGGCTGTATTCCGGCCGCATCGACTATAACGTGTCGGACAAGCAACGGATCTCGTGGGTCATCACCGGCGGCAATCGCGTAGCGTGGCCCTATACGCAGGGCAGTGATATGGCGCTGCCCATCCCGTATGCGCGCTCCGATTACTCGACGGTTGCCGGCCATTGGTCCGATCTTGAGGACTCCTACACCTTCACGCCGCACCTGGTAAACCAGTTCCGGTTTGGGTGGAGCAACTTCGGGGGACCGCCGCTCAAGAACCTGACCGAGGGAGTCAAGCAATACGAAGCCGCCACGGCGGGCATCTCGTTTACCGGCGTGCCCTCCAACGGCCAGGCAGTCACGGAGTTTCCGACGGACGTCTTCAGCGGCAACAATGCCCCCGACCAGTGGGGAGACGGCGGCTCCGGCCAAACCTCCACCATCGTCACCGAGAACTACACGACCATCGACAACCTGTTGTGGGTCAGGGGCAAGCACGCCATGACCTTCGGCTTCCAGATGCAGCGGCTTGAGGACAACAACTCCTCCTATGATGGCCCTGTATCTTCGCTTACGCTGAATTGGAGCCAGGATGAAACGGCCTCGATTGCGCCCAATGGCTCCGGTTACCAGTACGGGAACAACACGGGCTATTCATACGCGAGCTACATTCTGGGTGCGGTGAACAGCACGGGCATTTCGCTGCAGCCGTTCTCGGTGCTGGGCGGGCGCTACGACACGTACGCACCTTACTTTCAGGACGACTGGAAGGTCACATCGAAGCTGACTCTCGACCTGGGCCTGCGCTGGGACTATATCCCGTCGTACCACGAGACGCTGAACCGCTTCTCTTACCTGAATGCGACGCTTACCAATCCGGTGACCGGCAATCCGGGCGCACTGGAGTTTGCAGGGAGCTGGGGAGGATCGGGGGTGAGCTGCGGCTGCAACACGCCTGTGCACACTTACTGGAAGAACTGGGGACCTCACGTTGGGTTTGCCTATCAGGTGAATGACAAGACCATCGTCCGCGGCGGCTTTGCCACGCTCTACTCGCATGGCGGCGGAACGGGTGGCGCGGGCGGTGCGGGTACCGGCCCCTCGCAGCTGGGATTCACCAGTTCCGTGAACTTCTCCGCCAACTCTGCGGGTCCGGGAGCGGGTCCGGTGTTCTATCTGAACAACGGCTCGAGCTTTCAGGCGGACGGGATTGGAAATGCCAACTTCGGCGGTCCGGGATACTCCGTGCCGGCCATTCAGGCCCCCGGCGCCGTGAGCCAGACCCTCAACGTGGGCAACACCGTGAGCAGCACAGGCGCCTTTATCAAGGCGAGCGGGGCGCCGGGATTCCCGGACCTCAACGTTTCGGGCAGGGCGCCGGAGTTTAACTTCTGGAACTTCGGCATCGACCGGGAGCTCTCCAACAACATCACCCTATCGATTGATTACGCCGGCTCCGAAAGCCATTTCATCTACGGCGCCAGCAATATGCGCGGACTGTACTCCGGGCAGGTGAACCCGATCTACTATGCGCTCGGTTCCTTGCTCAATGCGCCTGCGACGGCGGCCAACGTGGCGAAGGCGCAGGCGATCGTATCGTCGATTACCGTACCCTACAACGGCTTCGAGCAGGGTGCAGCGACCAGCGCCGGCTCCGGCCAGGCCACGATTGCCCGCATGCTGACCTGGATGCCGCAGTTCTCGGGCAGCACCGACACGTGGGGCTCTTCGACGGCCAACGCCGACTATCACGCATTGCAGATCTCGGCACATAAGCGCATGTCGAACGGGCTGGACATCACCGCCAACTACACCTACTCGAAACAGATCGACGACGCCGGGACGCAGCGGGACGGCTTTGCCATCCCTGCCAGCTATACGCTGAACGGAGAGTCGTGGGCACAAGACAGGGCTGACCGGTCGATCAGCGCCACCAGCGTGCCGCAGGATCTGGCTGTTTACGGGACCTATAACATGCCGTTTGGTGAAGGCAGTCTCGGCGGTTCGGCGAATCCGGTCGTACGCCAGATTATCAAGGGCTGGGAACTCTCCGGCACGTTTACCTACTCGTCGGGAACGCCGCTCCTGGTCACCTCTTCCAACTGCACCAGCAGCAGCGAGCCCTACGCGGGAACCTGCATGCCCGACGTGAACCCGAACTTTACCAGTAAGACCATCCGCGAAAACGGCAGCTGGGGCAAGGGGATCACGGCCGCGAATTTCAGCGCGATTCGTTATCTTGTGAACCCTCAGGATGGCTCCTGCACGGCCGGCTCATGCCCGTTCTCGGATTCGAAGGCGTTCATGTTCGGCGATGCGGCGCGCGTTCTGCCTTACAACGGCCTGCGCAACCCGAGCGCCTATTCGCTCAACGGCAGCGTCAGCCGCACCTTCGATATCACGGAGCGGTGGAAGTTCGTCTTCCGCGCCGATTGCCAGAACATCCCCAACAAGGTGACGTTCAGCGGCATTCAGGCAAACATGGATAGCACCAACTTCGGAACCGTAGGCGGCGCCACCGGCAACACCGGCAGCCGCGACTTCCAGTTCTCGGGAAGGATCAACTTCTAAGCCGCGATGCCCGGCTCCGCCGCCAACGATCGCGGCGGAAGGGCGTTCGAACGGATCGCTGCTTCCTCTGTACTCATGACAAAAGGAGCGCTGCTTCCGTGCAGCGCTCGATTTTTTTTGGGGGGCGGGTACGGGCGCGGCGTGGGAGTGACTGGGGCGCGGGACGGCGCACTACCTTGCAGACGCAGCGGCGATGCCCGAGTCATCCTTCAGCTTGAGTCCGGTTGAGTCCGCGAAGGTAAGCCGGCTGCTGTCGGCCGCGTGGATCTGAACATCGGTCAGCGTCCAGTCCTGGACATCGGCGGCGCGGCCTGCGGACTGAGCGTTGATGGAGATGTGATCGAAAGTGAAGTCAACGAGAGGCGCTTCGGGCATGGCGCTTACGTCGAAGGCGCGGCGGGCGCCGGTGGATTTGATCTTCCAGATGTGAACGTCGCTGAAGTGCGGCGTCCCTTCGGCCGGCGGGATGGGCGTGGCGAGGACTTTGTAGTAAGGTGGAACGCTGGTGAGACCGGCCGGAATTTTGGCGTAGCTGTAGCTGGGGTTCCAGTTCATCTCGATGTGGATGGGGATGGCGACACCTTCGAGGGTGAGGTCGTGGATGCGGATGCCGCGGGCGTGGCCGCCGCGCGTGTGCGCCGACTTGAACAAAATTCCCGAAGGCACGTGGCTCAGGGCCGTGATGTTGTAGGCCTCGATGTTGCGGAAGCCGCCGGAGGTCTCGCTGCCGATGGTGACGGCAGCCGCGCCATCGCGGATGATGGAGTCGCGAAGAACCACATCTTCAGTGGGGCGATTGACGCGGAGGCCGTCGGCGTCGCGGCCGGACTTGAGGCAGAGTGCGTCGTCGTTGTCGCTGATGTCGGCGCGCTCGACGAGGATGTGGCGGGAGGAGTCGATGTCGACGCCGTCGGTGCTGGGGCCGCGGCCGCCGACGTTGTTGCGGATGACGATGCCGTCGACGTGGATGTGCTGCGAGTAGAGGATATGGACGGTCCAGAAGCCGGAGCGGGTCAGCAGCAGGCCGCCGCCGAGGAAGACGTGCGCGGAGTTCTGGATGAGGATAAGGCGGGGACGGCGGCAGTCGTAGTCGGCGGCCCAGCGCAGGCCGCGGCGATCGTATTCTCTGCGCAGATCCCAGTAGGACTTCCACCAGATGGGGCCATCGCCGTCGATGGTTCCCTTGCCCGTGATGGTGACGTTGTGCTGGTCGCGAACGTTGACGAGGGCAGCGGGCCAGGTCATCTCGATGCCGGCGACGCGGGTGGGCAGCTCGGGATAGTCGGCGAGGCGCTGGGAACCAATAAGAGTGACGCCGGCAGGGAGGTCGAGAGTGACGCCGGACTTGAGAAAGATGGAGCCGGTAAGGTACGTGCCGGGATTCAAAGTGACGGTGCCGTGGACGCCGCCGGCGGCATCGACGGCCTTCTGGATGGCGGCAGTGTCGAGGGTGACGCCATCGGGCCTGGCGCCGTAGTCATTGGCGATAAAGGTGCGGGATGCGGCGTGGACCGATCCGCGGAGAACGGCGAAGGCGAGCAGCGATGAGGCAAGGCGGAGGGTTGGTCTCATTCGAATTCCTGCGCTGTTGACGGGAATACCGGCAACTTCGCTGCGAAGGCCTTGTGGAGTGGGCGGCGCGGGAACAGGCGACTGCGCGTGCAGGGTGAGGGCGAAAAGGCGAGCGGCGGCTGGAAGGGCGCAGAGGTTTTCGAGAGCATGGCGTTGACTCCAGGCGGCAGCAGCGGGAAAAGGCGCAAATTCAAAAGTGAAATAAATTGCCGCTTGGAAATTTACGGTTTCGAGGATGGGACTGTCAAGAAAAAGATGGGCACGCAGCCGGGGCGCGACAGAAGGAGGGTTGGGGGCAAGTCGACGATTTGCGATCGGCCCGCGCTGTCTGCGAAAACCCCGAAAACACGGGACAGTCACAGCGCGGGCGAAGAAGAGCACTACTGCTGAGGATTGGGAGCGCTAGCGGGAGCAGGCGCGCCCTGAACAGGGGCCGCGGGGGTAAAGGTGGGCTTGGGCTGGGACTCCTCGTTGGCCTTCTTGGTGGCCTCGGTGTAGCGCTCCTTCTTGACTTTGCCGCCGTGCTTCTTCTTTTTGCTTGTATTGGCGCTGCCTGCAAGAGGCGCGGACTGCATCTGGCGGGCGGCAACTTCGGCGGCGGTGGCCGGTGTGGCGTTGAACTCCGGCGTTTCCTCGGCCGCATTCTTTCTGTGGTGCTTGCGCTGGCGGGCCAGATCGCTGTAGCGCGTTTTATGCTTCGGCGCGGTGGTTTCGAGCGGGTTCACCGGCTCCTGGTCCGCAACGGCGGTCTCAGGCAGCGCTCCGGCGTTTTCGACCAGGGGGGGTGTGGTACTGACATCGGTAGAGGCGGGAGGCAGCGTCTCGCGGGGCTTTTGGCCAAAACGGATCTTTTCTTTCTTGCCTGGCCGCTCAACGGTCGCCTCTTCTTTTTTCCGCTTCTTGTCCTCTTTCTTCTGCTTTGCGGTTTCAGCCGGCGCGGCGGTCGGGGTTTCAGAGGCGGCGGGCGTGGAGGTATCGCTGACGAGCGACTTCTGCCGGAAGGAGCGAGGTGTTTCGCGGAAGCGCGTGCGCTCCACCTTGTGCTTCTTCTTGGGCGCGGGCGGAGTATAGGCGCTGAAGCTGATGGTGGGGTGAAGCTCTTCTTCGGTAGCCCCTGTGTCCGAGAAGCCAGGTGCGATCCAGATGAAGGCCTGGTTGCGCATGGTGTTCAGATAGGTGCGGATGGCGGGTTCCATCTGGCTCATGTAGAGAGCGTCTTCCACCTGCTCCTGGACCTGGCTGTAGGGCGCGGGGCCGGGGGCGGTGTGATCGATAACCTTGAGGATGATCCAGCCCTGACGGGTGAGGATGGGCTGGGTCCACTCGCCTGCCTTGAGCGAGAAGGTGTCGTTCTCCAGCTCCGAGGGCAGCTGGCCGCGCTTGTAGGTGCCGAGGTCGCCGCCGCCGGCCGCGGTGGGCCCATCGCTGAAGGCGCGCGCCAGCTCCCCGAAGCTGCCGCCGGCGTGGAGCTTGGTCTCGATATCTTCCGCCTTGGCTTTGGCCGCCGCTACCTTCTTGGGATCGTCGGCGCCGTCCGCACCGGTGGAGATGAGAATCTCGCCCAGGTGCTCGCTCTCGGGCTGGGTGTAGTCCTTTTGATGCTGGTCGTAGAAGAGGCGGGCCTCGCCGGGGGTGATCTGGATGGTGCTGCCCACTTCCTGGCGCATCACGTCCTGGGTAATGATCTGGTTGCGGATGTTGGCCTTGAAGTCCTCATACGAGACCCCCTGCTCCTGGGCGGCCTTCTCGAGGTCCTCCATGCTGGCCAGGTGGTACTGCTTGCGGATCTCATCGAGCTTCTTGACCAGTTCGATGTCGCCGGTGATGCCGAGCTGCTTACCCTTGGAGAGCCAGAGCTGCTGATCGATGAGGCTGCGCAGGAGGTTTTTGCGGTCTTCGGACTCCTGCTGCATGGAGGCGCCGCGCTCCTGATCCTCCTGATCGAGCTCTTTGAGAGCGCGGTCGTAATCGGCGCTGGTGATGACCTGGTCGTTGACGCGGGCCACAATCTGCGCAACCACGTCGCCGCCGTAGGGCGTCTGCTGGGTAGCCGTCTGAGCGGAGACGAATCCGGGAAGCAGCAGGAAGCCTACGGCCGCCGCGGGGGCAAAACTGGTTCGGAAAGTGATCATGGCACCGCGCCTGGCGGGCGATTTTTCGCCACCTTTGTGCATAGACGCCATTGTAAACGGCAGGAGAGCAGAAAGGCGACGCCGGAGGCCCAGATTGACGGCAGGAACGAGCGGCGCCCCGGGGAAGCAGCGGATTCGAGGTCAAAGAGCTATCGGAGGGCCGGACCGGTGCGTCAAAGTGAGCAGTGCTATACTTTAGCACATGACGGCTCCCGAGGAGCCGCGCTGTCGGAACGGCAATTCAGAGCGCAAAGCCTTGCCAGAACCGGGCAAGGTTAATTTTTATTGCGGGGAAGTGCCGGCTGGCGTGCGGATCGGGCTTGCGCAGCAGGTAGAAAGTCGAGAGTGCGCTGGAGGGCCGTTTGGAGGTTGAGTAAGCTTATGGATTCTCGCGCCCGCCGCGCACTTTTCGCCGTCATTGTGTTTTTCGCCGTCTGCGCTTTCGCGGGCACCGTACTGCAGCGCCAGGTGGGCGCACAGTCCTCAGAGGACGAGAGCCAACTGCGCGACAGCCTGAAGGATTTCGCCAACGTGTACTCGATCGTGGAGTCGAACTACGCCGAGCCGATCACGGGCGACAAGGCGGACACCGTGATTTACGACGGGGCGATCCCAGGGATGCTGCGCACACTGGACCCGCACTCGACCTTCTACGATCCCAAGGCATACGCGGCCATGCGCGAGAACCAGAGCGGCCATTACTACGGCGTCGGCATGGTGATCCAGCAGCAGGGCAACAAGGTCTTCGTGATCACGCCATATGAGAACACGCCGTCGTACCGGGCGGGCATTCATCCCGGCGACCAGATCGATGAGATCGACGGCAAGAGCGCCGCGGGGTGGACCTCGGACCAGGTGGCCAAGGCGCTGAAGGGACCCAAGGGCACGCATGTGCAGGTGACGATGATCCGCGACGGAGCTGCGAAGCCCCTGGTGTTCGACCTGGTGCGCGACGAGATCCCGCATCCTTCGATCGACCTGAAGTACGAGATTCGTCCCGGCGTCGGTTACATTCACATCACTGAGTTCATGGAGACAACGGGCGAGGAGCTCGCAGACGCACTGAAGAGCTTTGGGCCCAACCTGAAGGGCCTGGTGATCGACCTGCGCGGCAATCCGGGCGGGCTGTTGAGCCAGGCGGTCGATGTTTGCGACCAGTTGCTGGCCAAGGGCCAGGTGATCGTTTCGCAACGCGGGCGCGCCTACCCCGACCAGGTGTACACGGCGACGCACGGCAACGGCGGCAAGGACTTCCCGATCGTGGTGCTAGTGAACCGCAACACCGCTTCGGCGGCGGAGATCGTCTCCGGGGCGCTGCAGGACCACGATCGCGCCCTGATCGTGGGACAGACGACGTTCGGCAAGGGCCTGGTGCAGACGGTCTATAACCTGAGCCAGGATACGGGGCTGGCACTGACCACCTATCACTACTACACGCCCAGCGGACGGCTGATCCAGCGCGACTACGAGGGCGTGTCGCTTTACGACTACTACTACGATCATGCCGGCGCCCTGCCGCCGAACTCGACCAACCGCGAGGTGAAGTTCACGGATTCAGGGCGAACCGTTTATGGAGGCGGGGGCATCACGCCGGACGACAAGATCGATATGCCGGACCTGACGGACTTTCAGGAAGAGCTGCTTTATGCGAAGTCCGCGTTTCTCCACTTCGCGCCGCTGTACGTCTCAGAGCACCCGGAGACGAAGAACTTCCAGGCGACGGACGCGGTGATGACGGAGTTCGAAAAGTACCTGACCAGCCAGGGCATCGACTGGAACGCCGACGAGATCGCCAAGAACAGGGACTGGCTTGCGTCTCACATCGAGCAAGAGGTAGACACCATCTGGTTCGGCAACCAGGACGGGCTGCGGGTAGCGGCCGAAGAAGACCCGGTCCTGCAGAAGGCGGTGACGTATCTGCCGCAGGCAGAGGCGCTGGAGATCAACGCGCAGAAGGTAATGGCGGCGAAGGCCGAGGCGCGGAACCAGGGAGCGCAGGGCGTGCCGGCGCAGCCGTAGACGGCGCGCAACCCTGAAGCGAGCATGAGATCAAAAGGCCATCCTTTGCGGGATGGCCTTTTGATTTGCGCGGATGGGCGGCACAGAGATTACGGCTCGTCGCTGTAAACGCTGACCTGGAGCTTGCCGTCTGCGGCGAGACGGGCACGGTACATGCCGGGGGTGTTGAAGCTCCAGGCCATCTGGCCGTCGGGAGCGATGGCAATGACGCCGCCGTCGCCGTGCAGGGCTTCGAGCTCCTTGTGGATGACCTCATCGGCGGCGGCCTGCAGCTTCATGCCTTTGTACTGGACGAGGGCGCAGACGGTGCGGGCGACGGTGAGGCGGATAAAGTACTCGCCGGTTCCGGTGGCAGAGACCGCGCAGGACTGGTTGGAGGCGTAGGTGCCGGCGCCGATGAGGGGCGAGTCGCCGATGCGGCCCCAGCGCTTGGCGGTCAAGCCGCCGGTGGAAGTGCCGGCGGCGATGTTGCCTTGGGTGTCGAGTGCGACGACGCCGACGGTGCCGAACTCGTGGGCGTCCAGCGGCGCGGCATCAGCGATGGGCCTCGCGGGCGGAGGGGGCGCGCCGGCGGGCCGCGGCGGGATGGGCAAGCCTTCTTTTTTGAGCTCACGAACGAGGGCCTGCCAGCGGCGCTCGGTGAAGAAGAAACTGGGCGGGACCTGCTCCAGGCCCGCGTAGACGGAGAACCGGTCGGCGCCGGGACCGGCGAGGAAGACGTGCGGGGACTTTTCCATCACAGCGCGGGCGAGGCTGATGGGATGGCGTGTGCGCGTGACGTCGGCGACGGCGCCAGCGCGGAGGGTGGCGCCGTCCATGATGGCCGCGTCGAGCTGATTGGTGCCGTCGGCGGCGAAGACCGCGCCGCGGCCGGCGTTGAAGAGCGGATCGTCCTCAAGAAAGCGGATGGTCTGCTCGATGGCATCCATCGATGTGCCGCCGCTCTTGAGAATGCCCGCGCCGATCTCGATGGCGTGGGCAAGATCGGCGCGGTACTGGGCTTCTGTCTGGGCGTCCATGGAACCGCGCCGGATGACGCCGGCGCCGCCGTGCATCACGATGGCCCATTTGTGCGGGCCGACTGCCGGCTGTTGAGCCGCTGCGGCGGACAGTAGGGTCGACGCGGCCATCAGCATGGCCAATCCTGAAAAGATCGCGGTTCTTGGCACAAACATCACCTCGGGTGTCAGTGGTCAGTGGTCAGGGGTCAGGGGTCAGGGGTCAATGGTCAGGGGTCAATGGTCAGGGTTGGGAAAACGAGCAAACCAACGCGAATTTGACTTTGAAACTTCCCTCAGGGGCTGAAGCCCCGGTGAATTGCTTTGGCTCTTACGGCACGACTAAAGTCGTGCCCTGATGCAAGACTGCGTTTACGGCAAGACTAGAGTCGTGCGCTGATACAAGATCATTGGATAGGAGCCCTGGTCTCTTGTTCCTCGTCCATGATTCCTGATTCCTGATCCCTGCGTTTCAGGTAGTATCGCAATCAATGGCGAATCTTGCGCGGTTTTTTCTTCCCTTCTTTCTATTGACAACTGGGGCAGCGGCGGAACAGGCGGCGGTGCAGCCGATTCCGGTGAAGGTGGTGGTAATAACCACGTTCGAGGTGGGCGCCGATACCGGTGACGTTCCGGGTGAGTTGCAGGCGTGGGTGGAACACGATCGTCTGGACACAATTCTTCCCTTCCCGGACGGCTATCACCCGCTGCGGATGAACGACGAGGGCGAGTTGGCGATTGTGACCGGCGAGGGCGGGTCGCACGCGGCGGCTTCGATCATGGCGCTGGGGCTCGATCCGCGGTTCGATTTGACGCACGCGTACTGGCTAGTGGCGGCGATCGCGGGAGGGTGCCCGGAACGGGTATCGCTGGCGTCGGCGGCGTGGGCGCGCTGGGTGGTGGATGGAGACCTGGCGTACGAGATCGACGCTCGCGAGATTCCCAAGGGATGGACGACCGGCTATATCCCGCTCGGGAAGGACTCGCCATTCGAGGAGCCGGCCAAACCGCAGCCCGGGCAGGTCTACGCGCTGAACCAGGGGCTGGTGGACTGGGCCTACAATCTGACGCGCGCAACACCGCTTGGGGACACGCCCCAATTGCAAGCGGCACGCAGCCAGTTTGAGGGCGCCGCGGCGGACCGGCCTCCGTTTGTGACCTTGGGCGACGAGGTTTCTGCTTCAACCTTTTGGCATGGGAGGCTGATGGATGCGTGGGCGCAGCGGTGGGTTCCGTACTTCACCAGCGGCCATGGCGTGTTTGCAACGACGGCAATGGAGGACTCGGGAATCCTGCAGTCGTTGCAGTTTCTATCGAACGCCGGGCGAGCGGACTGGCGGCGCGTGATGGTGCTGCGGACGGTGAGCAACTACGATGAGCAGCCGCGCGGCATGGATGCAGCCGAAAGCCTGGCCATGCAGCGCGTGGGCAAGTACGCGGCTTACCGGCCGTCGCTCGAGACCGC
>DATJMU010000007.1:0-4192 GCA_035508555.1 Occallatibacter sp.
CGCCCCGATACGCCCACTTCGAAATAATCCGGCGCCATCCGCCGCTCGAAATCCGCCGGCGCCATCCCAAACCCTTCTGTGTGGAAGATTGGCTCCATCGGCCGCAGCTCGGCCAGTACCGGCTCCAGCTCCGGCGATACCCTCGTAAACGCCGTTTCCCCCATCGTCGCACCGCCTGCACTTCACTCTACTCGATGGCCGCGGAGTTGACTTCCATCCCCCGCCCCTTTACTTTCGACTTCAGCGCGAAGGGCGCATCCAGTTCGCGGAAAGGGCCGTGCCCACCTTAGAGCCTGTTATTCCACAATCCAGCGAATCTTCTTTCAGCCTCGCAGGTGCGAACTCCTGAGGCGCCTCCCGCTTTTTGCGGATCCGAAAGGAGCTTCGTCATGCCTGAACTGCCCGCCCGCCCTTCGCTCGAACAATACCGGAAGCAAGCCAAAGAGCTCCTGCGCGCTCTCCGCGCCGGTAACGTCGACGCCCTCGACAGGCTCCGCCGCTGGCATCCCCGCTTCCGTAAACTCACCCCCCAACAGCTGTCCGGCCAGGTCTCTGCCCTCACCCTCGCCGACGCCCAGCTCGTCATCGCCCGCTCCCACGCCTTCCCCTCCTGGCCCAAATTCGTCGCGCACCACGAAACCCTTCTCGTCATCCAGTCCCTCGAAAACTCCGCCGGCGGCCAGGACCTTCGCGATCCCGTCTCGCTCTTCATCGAATTCGCTTCGGTCGAGCGCCACGGCTGGCACGGCTCCGGCTCGCTCCGCCAGGCCAACCTCATCCTCGCCCGCTACCCCCACGTCGCTGCCGCCAGCATTGACACCGCCGCGCTTCTCGCCGATGAGCGGGCCCTCCGTGCCTTCCTCGCGCAGGACCCCGCTCTCGCCACCACCCCCGGCGGCCCATACAACTGGGACCCCCTCACGTACCTCTGCTTCTCCCGCTATCTCCGCCTCGATCCATCCCGCTCCGGCGCTTTCGTCGCCTGCGCCCGCCTCCTCCTCGAAGCCGGCGCCTCCGCCAACACCGGCTGGATGGAGACCCTCGACGAAGATCCGCCCCGCCAGTTCCTCGAATCCGTCCTCTACGCCGCCGCCGGACTCGCCCGGAACCCCGCGCTCACCCAGCTGCTTCTCGATCACGGCGCTGACCCCAACGACGAAGAAACCTGCTATCACGCCCCCGAATCCCGGGATAACGCCGTGATGCAAGTCCTCATCGACTCCCGCCGCTGCAACGAGCGCTCTCTCGCCTGGCTCGCCGCCCGCAAAGCCGACTGGCACGACGAGCAGGGTCTCCTCCTCGCCCTCGACGGAGGCGCCAACCCCAACCACATGACGAAGTGGAGCCACACCCCTTTCCAGCACTCCATCCGCCGTGATAACGGCCTCGGCATGATCCGGATGTTCCTGGACCACGGCGCTGACCCCTACCTCCGCAATAAGGACGAAAATCGCAACGCCTTCCAGATGGCTGCATATCACGGACGCGGCGACATCCTGCGCGAACTCGAAGCGCGCGGCTTCGCCCCCGGCTACGACGGCCCCACCCCCGCACTCGATCAGCTGATCGCCGCCTGCGCCCTCGCCGACGCAGCTCGCGTCCGCGCCCTCCTCGCCGCCGGCCCGGATTTGCATCAACAATTGTTACAAATCGGCGGTTCCCTCCTCTGCCACTTCTCCCGTGTCGACAACCTCGCCGGCGTCCGCATTCTGCTCGACCTCGGCATCCCCGTCGACGCCCTCTGGCCCGAAGGCGATGCTTACTTCGACAACACCCGCAACTCCACCGCTCTCCACGTCGCCGCCTGGCTCGCCTCTCACGACGTCGTCCGCGAGCTCATCGCCCGCGGCGCCAATGTCAACGCCCTCGACGCCCGCAGCCGCACCCCACTCCAGCTCGCCGTCAAAGCCTGCATTGATTCCTACTGGATGCGCCACCGCCAGCCCGACTCCGTCGCCGCCCTCCTCGCCGCCGGCGCCACCCCGCAGGGCATCAAACTCCCCACCGGCTACGACGCCATCGACGCCCTCCTCATTCCCGCCCCGCACTCGTCATGAGAAAAGCTGGAAGCCTCATTCTTGTCGGCGTCTTTTTGGCGACAGGCTGGAACCAGTTCCCCCTTGCAATACATTGAACTTCGAGGTATGGTGGCTTCTCGATGGTTTCCCGCGGGTCCAATCCGAACTTCATGAATGGCGTTCCCGAGCTGCTCATCCTGCGTTTGCTCGATGAGCGCGAAATGTACGGCTACGAAATCGTACAGGCCATCCGCGACCGCTCGCGCGAGGCGATTGCCGTGGGCGAGGGCGTGGTCTACCCGGTGCTGCACGCGCTCGAGAGCGACGGCGCATTGAAGTCCCGGCGCAAAACGGTGCAGGGACGCAGCCGTATCTACTACTCCGTCACGCGCGCCGGCTCGCGGCGGCTCGCCGATCTCGCCGCGGACTGGACGAGCCTGACCGCGGCCATCCACACCCTGATCGCAGGAGGGAAGCATGCCATTCCGTGAACTGAGCGAGCGCCTGCTGCGCGCCGGCGTTGCGCCCCGCCATGTGCGCCGTTATCTCGCCGAGCTGTCCGATCATCTCTCCGACCTCACCGCCGAAGAACAGCGCGCGGGCCGAACCCGCGCCGATGCCGAAGCTGCCGCGCTGGCGCGTCTCGGCGACACCGACCGCCTCGCCGCTGCCATGCTTGGCAAGCCGCAGCTGCGGGCGTGGTCGGCGCGGGCGCCGTGGGCCGCGTTCGGGCTCGCCCCGCTGTGTCTCCTCGGCGCCGCGTATGGGCTGTCGTGCGTCTATCTGTGGCTGGGGTGGCACGCTTTCCTGCCCGCAGCCGACACCCCTTTCGGCGGTCACCCGCGGAGCCCCATCTACGGCTTTGAGAACCTCTACTTCCAGGCCGGCAAGTTCTTCTACATCGGAGCGCCGCTGCTCGTGGGCTGGGGCATCGCGCTCGTCGCCGCACGCCAGCGCCTCAGCGTGGCGTGGCCTCTCGTGGGCTGGGCACTCGTCGCCTGGATGGGCGCCACCGCCCGCATCACCGCGAGCCGTTCGCTCGTCCCGCATGGGCTGGGTCACATCAGCATGGCATTCTTCGTTCCCGGCCCTGACGCCGCCGCCTCCGCGCTGGCGAGCGCCGTTGTGATGCTGCTTCTCGGTGCGCTTCCGTATGTCGTATGGACGGTGAGCCGCACGCGCGGCCTCGCGGGGTAAACGCCGCCCGGGGCAAAAATTCTTCCAGCCTTCAGTTCAACCCAAAGTGATCTTTCCCGCGTGCCCGGTCCATCGCATCCAGATCGGGTAATGCATGGAACCAGGCGTGAAATGCAGCGTCGAAGTTGTAATCCTTTTGAAAAGTCAGCATCGGCAGGCGGTCATCCTCCGGAACGACTTTCAGATAGATTGTCGTTCCTCCGCCTTCCGCGTCCCCAGCGAAGACACAGGTGCGCCTTCCGCGAATCGCGCGCAGCAGCAAACGCTTGCTCCCGAAAAGACCGCGCACCTCAATCGCTTCATCAGAAAGGGTAACGGTCGACTGAAAAGCGTAGAGCGTCCAGAGGACACCGCCCATCACAAAGACCAGGGTAAGAAGCAGCCACGCATAATGCGGATCATCCTCGCCGCGGATGGCTCGCAGCCAAAAGCTCGTCGTACATGCAGCAGAGATTCCGAGGAAGACACCCGCGGCCAGCCTTACCCGCCAGCGCAACCGGTAGACGCGCTTTGCCGGCATCGTGCACACCGCCTTACCTGCACGACTCCTTATACCCCATCGAGGTGCATCCGCTAGAATCAATCGCGACCAAAATGCGCCCTCTCAGCCTATTCTCGATTTTTCTGGCCTTCGCCGCCACCGCCCTCCACGCCCAGCCGTCCCACCCCACCTATCCCACCCGCGATCCCCACACCCCAGGCTACGTCCAGGCCACCACGCTCCCCGACGGCCAGGTTCCCCCCGCCAACCGCGACGGCAACTTCATCCTCGGCCCCACCCACACCCCCGCGCCCGAGATGTCCGTCCAGTCAGGCGTCCCCCATGGCGCCGTCACCACCCTCACCCTCACCTCCGCCGGCGACCCGTACTACCTCGGCATCGCCCGCGATCCCGGCACCTTCGGCACCCCCGACCCGCATAACCCCGACCGCCTCATCCTCACCACCAGCCATCCCCATCCCTGGACGCGCACCAT
>DATJMU010000008.1:0-13532 GCA_035508555.1 Occallatibacter sp.
GCTGCTGGCGGCGATCGGCATCTATGGGCTGATGGCGTATTCGGTGGCGCAGAGGACGCAGGAGATGGGGATACGGATGGCGCTGGGGGCCGATCGCTCCGCGCTGCGCCGGCTGATTGTGTGGCAGGGCGCGAAGCTGGCCGCCGCGGGGGTTGCGCTGGGCCTGGCCGCGGCCTTCGCGCTCGCGCGGCTGATTGCGGGCTTTCTGTTCGGCGTGAAGCCGTGGGACGCGGCGGCGTTTCTCTCCGCGCCGTTGATCCTGGTGGCTGTGGCGCTGGCCGCGGTGTGGCTGCCGGCATGGCGGGCCTCGCGGCTGGACCCCATGCGGGCGTTGCGGACAGAGTAACTTCGGCACCTTGGAACGCACCAGGGGGCCGCTCACGGCGCCGAAATTGCATTCCTGTTGACCTTACCCTTGCGGGTTCTTAGCTGCCCCGGTGATTCGGATCGCGGTGCGGGATGGGTTGCCGGCGGTCCGCTCAGAACCCCGAACAACAGCTCGCCGCCCTGGAATCGGTCGATGACTTACCGGATACCGCCGGGCGGGGATCACTCCGATCGCAGGATCTCCGCCGGGTCGATCCGCAGCGCGCGTGCGATCACCGGCTGCGTAGCAACGACGGCGATGCCGAGGATCGCCAGAAGGGGCAGCGCGAGCATGTCAAGCTGGGCAGCCTTCACCTGGTAAAGCAGGGACGCAAGGTATCGGGCGGAACCGATGCCAAGGACCCATCCGGCGGCGGCTCCCAGGAGTACGATGCGGAACACTTCGGCCGCTACGATGCCGGCGACATGACCGCGATGCGCTCCCAGTGCCAGGCGGACACCGATCTCGCGCCGGCGCTGCAGGACGGAGTAATTCAATACGCCGTACATCCCAATACCCGCGAGCAGCAGTGCTACCCCCGCGAAAAATACGCCAAGCCTTGCCAGCAACCGCTCCCGGACAGTTTGCACGTCGAGCAACTCCTGCTGCGTTTCCACATTGCTTACCCGGAATCCGGGGTCAGCTTCAGAGATCTTGCGGCGCAGTTCGGCGGCAAACGCCAGCGGGCGATCCGTTTCCGTGCGCACGGCAAATGTTCCGCTGTACTGCATACCCGCAATGCCCTTGGCGTCGAGCGCGCGAAACGGAACGAACGCGACGGGCAGGATGGCTTCGCGAACACGGCGGTAGGGAGCATCAGCGACGACACCGATGACCTGGCAGCGCTCGCGCCGGCCATCATCCTCGACCTTCTCAAAGGTCATTCCGAGGGGGCGATCCGATTTCAGGAAGTCCTTCACAAAAGTCTGGTTGACGATAGCCGCTCCGGGAAAGGCATCGCGCGGGTTGAAATCGCGGCCGGCCAGCAGCGGCATCTTCATCGTGGCGAGCCAGCCGGGCGAGATGGGCAGAAAGTAGCCCCACTCTTTGCCGGGCGGGGCGCCTGCGACAGAGATGTCGCCATTCCAAGCTCCCGATGAGACCAGCGGCCAGCCCGACTCGGCGACCATGGCGACGCCGGGCAAGGTGCGAAGTGAGTCGGCCATCTGCGCCCACGCGTTGGGCATGCGGCCTTGCGGGGCCAACGTTTCGAGCAGCAGCAGGTGGGAGGGGTCGAAGCCGAGTGAACGGTGTTCGATGCGGTGGAATGTAGCCACAAAGAGTCCGCCGGCGAAGACCACCAGAAAACAGAAGGCGACCTGAGCTGCGATGAGAACCTGCATGAGCCGGCGGCGCGCGTGGGGATCCTCGCCGCCTTTGAGCGCACTGACCGGTCGCACGCTGGATACGCGCAGCGCGGGCGCCAGGCCGAACAGCAACATTACGAGTATGCCGAGCGCAACGCCAAAGCCAAGCACGCGCCAGTCCGCCGGCATACTGAAGCGCGCGGGGTAATCGGGTGTGCTGATGCTGTGGGCAACCCACGGCGCGGACCACTGCGCCAGGGCTGCGCCGAGCAGGGACGCGGCAAAGGCCAGCATCGCGCTCTCGACGAGCACAAGCTGTACCAGCCGCCAGCGACCGGCGCCGATGGAGACGCGCAGAGCCATTTCGCGCGCGCGCGCGGCTGCGAGCGCCGCCATGAGGTTGGCTACGTTTACGCAGGCGATGAGCAGGACCAGCCCGACCAGGAGCGCCAGGCATACGAGGGCAGTGCGATAGTCCTCCTGCATCACCGACACACCGGCAGCGGCCGGCGCGATGTAGAGCTTTTCATGGATGGTACTGCTGAGGGCCTGCTTCGAAACGCCCGCGTCGGCTTGCAGGCGCGCAAATTCGAAGTGGTCGCTGATCGATTCGAGCTTCGCGCGCAACGGCTCGAGAGGCACGCCCGGGTGCACGATGGCCAGGGTGCGGTGCCAGGTCGCGTCGACGCGCGTGACCCAGCGGTTCATCATCGTGGGCAGAAAGATGTCGGTCATGATGCCAGGTTCGGTTCCGGTGAAAGGCCGGGGACCAACGCCGACGATCTGAAACACCTGATCACCGAGGTGAAAGGTGCGGCCGATCACTTTTGGATCGCGCCCAAAGCGACGTGTCCAGTAGCCGTAGGAAATAACGGCAACGGGGTGCGCGCCGGGAGTGCGATCGTCGGCAGGCCCGAGAAGCCGCCCAAGCGTCGGCTGCAGACCGAAGCTCGGGAACATCGATCCGGAGACGTACTGAACGAACGCCTTCTCCATCGCCTCCTCGGAGGAGTAGGTGAGGTCCGCGCGTTGGGTGTAAGACACGGCGATCAGATCCGCATCCGTCTTCACGGCGTCGCGCATCCGTGCGAAGTCCGGATACGCCCAGCCGTCGAATCGAAGCGTGGAGCGATCGGAGTTGGTCCAGGACCTGGACAAGACGCAGAGGCGCCCGTGCGTCGTGATGGGCAAGGGGCGCAGCAGGAGCGCGTCGATGAGGCGGAAGGAGGAAACACTCGCACCCATGGCCAGCGCCAGGGAGAAAACGGCGACGGTCGTCGTGACCCGGTTGCGGCGCAGCTGGCGCATACCGAAGATCATGTCCGCCCGAAGAGCATCGAGCCACGCAAGAACCCGAAACCGACGGCTGGCCTCGCGCTGCCGCAGCAGCGACCCGAACGAGCGGCGGGCCTCTTCCGGATCGCGCCCTTCCGCGATGGCTTCGGCGATATGCGACTCAAACTCTTCGTCGAGTTCGCGATTCAGCGCGTCGCTGCGAAATGCGTTGCGGAACTTCCGCCAGAGTGCCATCGATTCACCTCATCCCTATGCTTCGAGGAGCACGCGGTTAATCGCGGCGCTGACTACATGCCAGCGCGCCTCTTCCGAGGCAAGTTGCTGTTTGCCCGCGGCGGTCAGGCGGTAGATGCGCGCGCGGCGTCCGTTTTCCTTCGTGACCCAGGTCGCGCGAATCCATCCCGCTTCTTCCATGCGGTGCAGGGCCGGGTAGAGCGAGCCCTCCTCGGCGTTGAGGACGTCGCCGGAGGTCTGCCGAATCGCGGTCAGAATGGCGTAGCCGTGGAGGTCGGGCCGGCGCGAGAGAATCTTGAGCACCAGCAGATCGAGAGAACCCTGCATTGTGTCGGGCTTCTTCATAATAAGCTGTCTATGTAATAAGTCATCTTAGTAGAAATGTCAAGACCTGTGCGCGTGGCTCGGACTGCCGATGAAGATCTGGGGCTGGCGGGGCGTTCACGCGGGATGTGGTAGCGGCTCCGGGATAGACCTACCCTGGTTTTGCCTGGATGCTTTCGGGCCCAACGTGCCGGCGGCCGACCCCTCGCCGCCGCTGTGCGGTGCAGCCTCTTCGAACTTCCGGTCCCGAGCCACTCCGGAACCGGCCTTCGTGAGCGCCCCGCCAGAGCAGCATGAAAGTTCACAGGCCGGCGGAATGCCCTGGCGTTTGCCGGTCCGCCGTACACGCTCTTACCTCGCCGGCCGGGCGTCTCCATATCTCGGTCCTGCCAAAGATCGAGAACCCGATATAGCCGCGGAGGTGCAGCTCGCCGCCAACCATCTTCATCTGGCCGTGGTACGTATTCCCGGACTTTGGGTCGTAGAGTGTCCCGTCCTGGGCCTGTCGATCGCCGGTCATCTGAAAGCCTCTGCCGATCTCCAGTCCGCAGAGCGGGCGGCTCCGCAGCGAGCGGTCCGGGTTATGAATGTCCGTCAAGGCCGGCGCCCTGGGACTGATGGCATCGATCCGGATACATACATCCTTGCCGCATCGGACAATCGCAAGAACCGAACCGCCTGGGTCTTCCCATTGGCCCAGAATGCCGCCACTTTGCGCATACGCGGCTGCAGGCGCCGAGAAGAGCAGCATGAGGACGAGCTGCATCTTCCACCTCAAATCGCGCTCTCCCTCGCTCCCGGCTGTGAACCCCCGCATGGCGCCAGCGTCCAAACCGCCGCGGACCGGGCGAAGCGCCAGCTGCTCCCATCCGTCGAAAGGCATCCTGACCCCATCTGGAGACAGTCTAGTCTCCCGCGTCACTCGGAGTATCAATGCCTTGTCATCCGGAGCGGAGTTTGGCCGGTTTTGGGGCCAAACGCGACGTAGGCGAATCCCGCCGCCTCAAAGGGAGGGGCAGACAAAACCGTCAACGCAGCGGCGCACGGCCGTCGCCTTGCCGGCGGGCAATGGGTTCGCCCGCCAACCATCGTCCCCGCGCTCGATCCGCTGACATTTCGGTGACGCGATTTTGACAACTCCGCATGTGCATCCAACTGAGAATGAGGAAGGGCGCAGGAAACCCCTGAAGACCAGGCTGCCGGCGCATCGCCGATCCCGGTTGGCGCCTCCCGCGGTCTAAGACAAGGAAGTACCCGCCGAGGTCATCTATGGTATCCGCCTATCTGCAAAGAGTCGTAGTGGCTGTTCCCGATCACGACATTCACGAGAAGTTTGTTCAGTTCGCCGAAGACATGCTTCTCAATGAGCGGGCCAAGGCGGTCTTCAGAAAGCTGGCATCGAAGTCCGGCATCGAGCATCGCTACTCCTGTCTCGGCGCCAATCCTGACCCGTCTGCCCGCCCGGCAGACGCCTTTTCAGTCTATGGCTCGGGCAGCTTTCCCACCACCGAACGCAGGATGCAGATCTTCGAGCAATCCGCGCCGCGGCTGCTGCGGCGTTCGCTCGACCGGCTGTCGCCCACGGCGGACGAGCTGGCGCGCGTTCGCCACGTCATCGTCACCTGCTGCACGGGCCTGTATGCGCCCGGTCTCGATTTTGAGATTCTCGATTATCTCGGTCTTCCCGCCGGCACCGAGCGGACCATGATCGGATTCATGGGCTGCTATGCCGCCATCAATGCGCTCCGCCTGGCGCGGCACATCGTGCGATCGAATCCCGGCGACCTGGTATTGCTCGTGAACCTGGAGCTGTGCAGCCTTCACTTTCATCAGACCCAGGACCTGAACGACGTGCTTTCCTTCCTGCTCTTCGCCGATGGCTGTGCCGCTGCCCTGGTCGGCTCTGCCCCATCGGGCTTCGAGCTGGTTGACTTCACAACCCTTCAAATTGAGAAGACCCGCGACTCCATCACCTGGCGCATCGGCGACATGGGCTTCGACATGTTCCTTTCCACCCGGGTTCCGCAGCAGATCGCCGAAGCCATGCGCCGGAGCGCAGGTTCGTTTTCAAATGGCCATGGGTGCAGCCTGTGGGCGGTGCATCCGGGCGGGCGGGCGATTCTCGACGCCGTGGAAACCGGCCTTGCCCTCGGCCCCGATGCGCTGGCGACGTCGCGCAATATCCTTCGCGACTACGGCAACATGTCCTCCGCAACCGTGATGTTCGTCCTGCACGAGCTGATGCGAACCGCCGCGCAAGGCCAGGAGGGTTGCGCCATGTCCTTCGGCCCCGGTTTGACCGCGGAGATCATGCGCTTCCATGCTGCCTGAGATGCCTTCCATTCAGAAACGCTCTGAAGCCGCCGAACTCATGGACGGCCCGTGTCCGGCATCGGACTGCGCCCGGTGTCTGCGGGACTTGAGCCGTGTGAACCGGATGCTGCTGGCTTATCGACCAACCTTGAGCTGGCTCTCCCGTCTGGCGGAAGAGAATCCCGGACCGCTCCGCATCCTCGATGCCGGCTGCGGCTTCGGCGACACGCTGCGCCGCATCGAGACGTGGGCCAACAGGCGCGGAATCGCGGTGGATCTGACGGGAATCGACTGCAACCCCGCGACAGTCGAGACCGCCCGGCAAGCGAGCGGTGCGGCATCGAAGGCGCGATGGATCTGCGCCGACATCCTGGCCGATGCGCCCGGCGATCCGGTCGACGTGGTGGTCAGCTCCCTGTTGACGCATCATCTCAGCGACGACCAGGTCGTACGCTTTCTGCAGTGGATGGAGAGAACCGCCAGACTTGGATGGTTGATCAATGACCTCGAACGGAGCCTTGTTTCCTACTTCGGATTCAAGGCTCTCGCCGGCGTCATGCGCTGGCACCCCTTTGTCCGCCACGACGGCCCGGTGTCCATCCTGCGCAGCTTTCTCTCCCGCGACTGGGAAGAGTACACGAGCCGCGCGGGTCTGCCGCCCTCGCAGGTCACGATCTTTCGTCGCCGGCCTGGGCGCCTGTGTGTCTCGCGGATGAAATGATGTCAGCCAGGTGCGTCATGCGCGCATGCGAGGTCTCGGTCATCGGCGGCGGTCCCGCGGGCGCGGCGGCGGCCTGTCACCTTGCCCGCATGGGCCGGGCGGTCACGCTCATCGAGCAGAGCGCTTCTCCCAGGCACAAGGTCTGCGGGGAGTTTCTCAGTCATGAGGCAATCCGCTACCTTGCGGAACTCGAGGTGGATCTCGACCGGTTGGGCGCTCGCCCCATCCATGGAGTGCGGCTTGCTGCGCGCCGCCGCCTGGCCGCGGCCGATCTGCCATTCCCGGCGTTTTCGCTCACGCGGCGAAGACTCGACGAGGCGCTCCTCGACAGAGCAGTGGCCTGTGGGGCGCAGGTGCATCGCGGGCGCCGGGTCGAAGCGCTCGAGCATGCGGACGGCGCGTGGTCCGCGCGGCTTGCGGATGGCTCAACGATTGAGTCGCGCGCGGCCTTCCTTGCAACCGGAAAGCACGATCTGCGCGGTCACCCGAGACCCGCTTCGATGCAGGGGAACTGCGTCGCCTTCAAGATGTACTGGCAGTTATCCCCGTCGCAGCAAGACCTCCTGCAGGGATGGGTGGAAGTCTTTCTCTTCCCCGGCGGCTATGCCGGGCTGCTGCTCACGGAAGACTCCGCCGCCAACCTGTGTCTTCTCGTCCGGCGCGAGGTATTGTCGCGCTGCCAAAATGACTGGTCGTCGCTGCTGGCCTGGATCCTGCGTCACTCGGAGCCGCTTGCGGAGCGGCTTGACGGCGCGACGCCGTTTCTGCCGCGTCCTCTCGCCATCTACTCGATACCGTACGGATTGCTGCGGTCGGAGTCGGAAGACGGGCTCTGGCTGCTGGGCGACCAGACCGCCGTCATCCCATCGTTCGCGGGCGACGGCATCTCCATCGCCCTGCACAGCGCCCGGGTCGCAGGCAACCTGTACTGCGAAGGCGAGACGCCGGGCCTGCTGGCGCATCGCCTCCATCGCCAGCTTCGCGGTCCCATGCGCTGCGCCGGAGCCGTGGCCGCGGCGATGATGGCCGCTCCGGCAGCAGCCGCCTTCACGCGGATGTGGCCGCGATCGTTGCGGTACATCGCGCAACTGACGCGCCTGCCTCCGGCTGCCATGGCCAGGCGCGGCCTCACGCCCGCGGATTGGTGAGGGCCAGCCCCCTGCGCAAGCGTCCAGGCGCGACTCCGCCGTCCAGAACGGTCAGCTTGCCGCGGGGACCGGGATGCGCAGGGTTACGCAGGTTCCATGGCCGAAGCGGCTGGTGATCTCCGCGCGCCCGCCGTGGAGCGTCATGATGCCCTGCACGATGGCCAGACCCAGGCCGGTGCCGCCCGAAGCCTGGGAGCGCGAGGGATCGACGCGGAAACAGCGATCGAAGACGCGGGGCAGAGCTTCGGCCGGGATGCCGGCGCCCGTGTCGGAGACCTCGATGCGAACGGCCGCGCCTTCGGTCCGTGCCGCCAGAGTCACCCTGCCTCCGGTGGGGGTGTGCGCGATGGCGTTCGAGACCAGGTTGCTCACCGCCCGCAGCATCAGCGCCCGGTCCAGTTCCGCGGTCACCGGCTCCGCGCCCTCGTCCGCGATCAGCGCAATGCCTCCGTCGCAGGCGGAAGCCTCATAGTAATCGCGAACCGCGCTCAGCAGCCGGCCCACGTTCAGGCGCTCGCGGCGCAGGTCCGTCAAGGGACTCTCCGCGCGCGCCAGAAACAAGAGGTCGCCGATCAGGTCCGAAAGCCGGACCGCCTCTTCCAGCGTCGATTCGATCACCTCGCGGTACTCGTCCACGGTGCGGGCGCGCGCCAGGGCCACCTCGGCTTCGCCGCGGATGTTATTCACCGGGGTGCGCAGGTCGTGCGCGATGTCGGCCGAGAATCGCGAGATCCGCTCGAAGGACTCTTCCAGGCGGTCCAGCATCTCATTGAAGGTCCCTGCCAGCGATCCCAGCTCGGACGGATAGCCTTCGGCCCGGATGCGCTCGCGCAGGTTGGTCGAAGTAATGCTGCGCGCCGTGGCCGCGATCTCTTCCACGGGACGAATCCCATGGCGCGCAATCCAGTAGCCCAGCAGGGGGAAGAGAACCGAGCTGGCCAGGAGGACGGCCCAAAACCACCACCGGTAGCGGCTCAGCAGCTCCTGCTCCTGAGAAATATCGATGGCGATCTGGATGGTATCGGCGCGCGGCGGCGAAGTGCCCGCCCAGGCCGTTGCGCTGGCGACGCGGAACGCCCGTCCCCGGACCCCCGTCATCGAAACCGGATGCTCGGGATCGTTGCGGGTGCGGCGAGCGAGCTCCGCGATATCGAGCTGTTCGGCCATCTCCGGCGTCGTCAGGATGGGCGCGCCACGATCGTCCAGCAGGCGGATGTAGAACTGCTGGTAGTGGCGGGCCGCAGTCTCCAGTTGAATCTCCTCCCGCAGCGCGTCCCGGTCATTGGGACGCTCCGCCAGAATGGTGCGGAGCACGTGCAGTTTGTCGGCCAGGAACTGTTCCGTGCTCTTGTCCAGTTCGGTGCGCAACACGATGTAGAGGCTGGCGGTGGCGAGCAGCAGCAGCAGCAACCCCACCAGGGAGTAGGCGGCCGCCAGCCGAAACGCCAGCGTCCCGGTCAGGCGCAACGCCCCCGGCGCCTCAGGGCTCGGTCTCAAGGACATAGCCGGCTCCGCGGACGGTGTGGATCAGCTTGAGGGGAAAAGGCCCGTCCACTTTGCTGCGCAGCCTGCGCACATTCACATCCACCACGTTGGTGTCGCTGTCGAAGTTCATGTCCCAGACCATCTCGGCGATCAGGGTGCGCGAGAGGACTTCGCCGGCGCGGCGCGCCAGCAGGCTGAGCAGCAAGAACTCCTTGGCGGTGAGCTCCAGGCGGTGGCCGGCGCGGGTGGCGCGGTGGCGCAACAGGTCGATCTCCAGGTCGGCCGCGCGCAGGGTCTCCTGGGTGCGCGGAGGAGCCCGGCGCAAGAGCGACCGCACCCGGGCCAGCAGCTCAGAGAACGCGAAGGGCTTGACCAGGTAGTCGTCCGCGCCCATCTCGAAGCCCCGCACCCGGTGGTGTACCGCGTCCAGCGCCGTGAGCATCAGGACCGGCACCTTGCGGCCGGCCTCGCGCAGCCGCGTGAGCACCTGCCATCCGTCGAGCACGGGCAGCATGACGTCGAGAATGACCAGGTCAAAATCCACCTCGAGAACCAGGTGCAGGCCCTCCGGCCCGTCGCCGGCCACGTCCACGACGTAGCCGGCTTCGCTCAAACCTTTCCTCAGGAAGCCCGATGTCTTGACTTCGTCTTCAATGACCAGGATCTTCATCGCTCACCTCGGCCTGACCCGCTGGGCTTAAAACTCGAACCGCAGCGCGAACTGCATCTCGCGCGGGGTTCCCGATCCCACCGGGGTCACCGGCGATACCGTGTTCACCGTGTTGATGATGCTGCCGAACCCGGTGGTGTTCGAAGGGTTGAAGGTGGACTGCGGCTGACCCAGTTGCGGGTGATTGAAAACGTTGTAGAACTCCGCGCGGAATTCGAGCGTCCACCTCTCCGGCAGGAGGATGTCCTTGCTGGTGCCGAGATCGACCTGCCAGGTCCCGGGCCCGCGCACCAGGTCCCGGGGAGCGGTGCCGAACGCTCCGGCCGGGGCCGCAAAGGCCGCGGGATTGATCCACTCGGCCACCGTTCTGCCGCCGGGCGGAGTGAGCGACACGCCGGGGACAAGGTCAGGGCGCTCCGTGCCCGTGGCCCCGTCCGGCGCGATGTAGCTCGAGGGCATCAGCACGTTCAGCGGGAAGCCGGTGCGCGCCAGCGCCGTGGTCGTCAGTTCCCAGTTGCCGGCAAGGGCGCTTGCAATCCCCGGCTGGCTCAGCATCGGCTTGCCCACGCCGAAAGGAAGCTGGTAGACCGCATTGCCATTGACCACATGACGGGAGTCCCAGGCCCCGCTGGCGCGGTCGCAGGCCAGGCACAGGGGATTCTGCGGCGAAACCTCGTCGCCGTCGCCGCTGCCGTTGGAGCCGTTATCGATCTCGTGCGACCAGGTGTAATTGGCCGCCACCAGCAGGCCGCGGGAGAACGGCCGCCGCAGCGCCACGGAGAGACCGTTGTACGAGCTCATGCCTATGGAGCCGCGCCAGCCAATGGCCGGGGCAAAGGCCGGATATTGCGCAGCCCCCGTGGCCGGGTCGATCAGGTTCACCACGTTGGTTTCGAGCAGATGCACGCCGTGGCTTCCCATGTAGTAGACCGCGCCCACAAAGTTCGCCGTCAGCTCCCGCTGCACCGAAAGGCTCCACTGCTCGACATAGGTGTCTTTGCGGTTCCGCTGCTCCGCGTTCGGTGAGAGGGTTCCCGCGCCGAAGGGGACCGCGGTCGCGCAGTTTGCGGGCGGGCAGTAGGAGAGCGGCGTGCTCGAACTACCCGTCGCCGAATAGGAAGGAACCTCGTTCTTGGCGGGCAGATTCTGATCGTCCAGCTGCCCGTCCTCGTGGTAGATGCCGAATCCGCCGCGCATCACGGTCTGGCTGGCCTTCCACGGCGTCCAGGCGAAGGCCACGCGGGGATCCACATCGCCGTAGTTCTGCTGGCCGAAACTCGCGCCTACCCCGCAGAATCCCTGCGCCCCGCAGGTGGCGAAGTCGAAGGGATTGGCCTTCCCGTGCGCCTCGTCGAAGAGACCGAAGACGGAGTAGCGCAAGCCCAGGTTCAGGGTGAGATTCGGCCGCCACCGGTACTCGTCCTGCGTGTAGACAAAAGTATCGTTCTTGCGCATATCGTTGACCGGCAGCGCGCCGGTCAGTTTGGCTTTCTTGATCTCGTTATCGGCGAGATTCTCCACGGTGGAAAACGTGAGGGTGCCGTGTTCCCCGTAGTTCTGGTTCATTTGAATGGATCGGAACTCCACGCCGGCCGTGATGGTGTGCCGGCCGCGGACCCAGGTCAGGTTGTCGATCTCCGAGAGGGAGTTGCCTACATAGACGCTGGCGTAGTTGTAATTTTCGGTGACAAATCCCGGCCCGGGACCGGTAGAAATCGCAATCTGATAGATGATCCCGGCGTCGCTGTAGTTGTACTGGTTGTCGGTGGAGCGATTGAAGCCCGCCTCGACCTCGTTCACAAGGTGGGGATTGAAGATGTGCAGCAGCTCCAGCGCGCCATTGACCGGCGCGGAGACCTTCTGCTGCAGGTCGGTCGCGGCGGCCGAAAGCGGCTGCGTGTCGACCGACCGGTCGTAGTTGAAGCGCATGAAGCCCGTGGTCTTCTCCGTGAAGTGCTGGTCGATGCGCAGCATCGCCGAGCCCTCGTTGACCACCTGCGTGCATGCGCAGGTCAGCAGGTCGTAGTCCATGTAGTTCGGGTCGCCGGGGTCGGTGGCGGGCGTCCACGGCGTCAGAATTCGTTTTGGGCCCGCCCCGGGGAATCCGTTCAGGATCGCATACACGGGCGAGGAGCTCGGAACCGTGGCTTTGAAGGACTGGCTGGGTACGTCTCCGCTCACCGGATAGCCCCAGTTCTGCCGGTAGGCTTCGGAAGCGAGGAAGAAGAAGGTCTTGTCGTGCACGATGGGTCCACCCAGCGCCGCGCCGAACTGATTCAGGCGAAGCGGCTGCTGCGCTTCGCCGTTGGAGGCCCATTCGGGCAGCGGCGCGTCGAAGTAATCGTTGCGCAGGTACTCGAAGAGCCGGCCGTGAAAGCGGTTGGTGCCCGAGGGCGAGCTCACGTCCAGCTGCGCTCCTCCGCTGCCGCCCACCGCGGCCGGCGACAACATCGAGTCGACGCGGAACTCCGCGATCGCGTCCAGCGGAATGGCGAGCCGCACCCACTGCCGCTGGGTCTGGTTCACAATGTTGGTGGCGTCCACGCCGTCGTAGGTAAAGTCGCTGTCGTCGAGGCCGCGGCCGGCAAAGCGGATCGTCCGCTGGTTGCTGCCGCCGGTGTCGATGGCGCCGGGGACGAACGCCGTCAGCGAGGCCCAGTTGCGGCCATTGAGCGGCAGTTCGTCGGCCTGCGTTCTCTCGATCAGCCCGGTCACCGCGCTGGTGCTGCGGTCCATCAGCGCCGAAGCCGATGAAACCTGCACGCGCTCCTGGCCGGCCGCGACCTGCAGCGTCGCGTCCAGCGTGTGCGTGCTGCCGATGACCTGCTCCACATCCACAAACTCGATCCTGGCGAACCCCGGGTGCTCGAAGGTCACCGTGTAAACGCCCACCGGCAACTGGGGAATGCTGTAATTGCCGCCGTCGTCGGAGACGGTCTCGCGGCGCAGTCCGGTTGCGTTTTCAACCACCGTAATCTGTGCCCGCGGCAGTACGCGGCCCGAAGTATCGGTCACCGTGCCGCTCAATCCGCTGCGGTCAACCTGCGCCGGCGAAATTACCGTTAAAGACAACATGGCGCCAAACAGCACAACGGCGAACCGAAGTCTCTGGCTCAACTCGCGCCGCATAGGATCCCCCGTCCAAAGTCAGGTTTCGAGTGATTCTGCTCATCCACGCGGTGGTTCCCGCGCCAGTGCCTGCGCAGCACTTCGCTGCCGTCCGGCCTGTGGTCCGGAAGCTCCAGGTGCACCCGTTCAAGGCAACGATCTCAGGTTACCCTGCGGAGCGGAGACCCTTCACGAATCTTCGCTCAGCGGGCTGGCAGGCATTTTCGCGTTCGAGGCTGGACGATCTTCAAACCACGCGCATCATCAAGAGTCGGACGCTCAAACATTACAGATGACAATTTTGTAATCTGCGGTCATGATCCCCGCATCAATCCGGCATTAAGATTCCGCAAAAAACATTCTTTCCCGCGCGCGGAGTCCTCCAGGTAAGTGGATTTCCACAAGTTGCCGCGACTGACCTAGGGCCTGTTCACACTACCGGGGCGGCGGCGTTGCGAGCGCAAATCGGGCCAGACGAGGCGGAGGACGACGGCTGTGGCGGGTCCACCGCCTAGGACGACAACGAAGTATGGCCCGATTTGCGCCGCAACCCAGGGTT
>DATJMU010000009.1:0-2723 GCA_035508555.1 Occallatibacter sp.
GTCGGCGATCTGGCGGAGATGCAGATCGTCAGGCACGATGCTCCGCGCGCGCTGGATCAGCGTCCAGGCAGGGATTGCCTGACGCCCTTCGATCAGGGAATCGATCTGCGGAATGGCTTCTTCGCGGGCCCAGCGGCGCTCGGCCATGCGCCGATAGAGGAACCATCCTCCGGCGATGGCGGCGATCAGAAGAAAAGTCAGAGAGACGGCGATCGTCCGCAGCCAGCGGGTGGAGCGCTCCTCCGCGCGATCCGCAGGGCGGGTCACAGACTCGAGGACGGTCTTTGCCTCACCCAGCATCTCGGACGCGGAGGCATAACGCTTCTCCGGATCCTTCTCCAGGGCTTTGTGGATCAGCTTCTCGCACGGGCCGGTCAGGTCGGCTGAGGATTGACGCACAGGAGTCGGTCGGTCGGAGATGACGGCGTGCAGGACGGCAACGGCGTTCTCGCCCCGGAATGGCGGCTGGCCCGTCAGCATCTCGTAGCCCATCACGCCGAGACTCCACAGATCGGTGCGCGCGTCGATCTTTTTGCCGAGCGCCTGCTCGGGCGACATATAGAGAGGCGTGCCGATGACGGTGCCGGTGTCCACCATGGACTGGGTGGCCTCCGAGGCGGTGAAGAGCTTGGCGACGCCGAAGTCCAGCACCTTGGCCTGGCCCTTGGCCGTAATCATCACGTTGGCGGGTTTCAGGTCGCGGTGGATGACGCCCTGGGCATGGGCTTCTTCGAGGACTTCAGCAATCTGCACGAGGATGCGCAGAGCGTCGGCGATGGCGAGCGGGCCGCTCTTCAGTTTGGCGTGGAGCGATTCGCCCTGCACGCACTCCATGACGATGTAGTCGGTGCCGTCCTGCTCGCCGACATCGTACAGAGCGGCGATGCCAGGATGGTTGAGGCGGGCGAGGGCCAGCGCTTCGCGGCGGAAGTGGGCGCGAACGGCTTCGCTGGTGAGCAGTCCGCGGTTGAGGATTTTGACCGCTACGATGCGCTCCAGCTTCTCATCGCGCGCGCGGTAAACGATTCCCATGCCGCCGGCGCCGAGGGGTTCGAGCAGAAGGTAGCGCCCCAGCCGGCTTCCCACGTTGACCTGCACATCGGCGGGAGGGTTCGTTGCAGAGGCAGACTCGTTAGAGTCGCCGGGCTGCCAGCCGGGGGGGCGCAGGAATCCGGTGAGGCGGTCGTTCTCTTCGAGCAGAGCCTCGACCTGACGGCGCAGGCCGGGCTGATCGCGGCAGGCGTTGTCGAGAAACGCGGCGCGCTGCCCCCGGTCCACATCCAGGGCCTTTTCGAACAGCTGCGAGACGGCTGCGTCCAGACGATCCATCCAATTTGCTCGCGTGTGGGGTGCTGGTTCGAACTGGCTTTCACAGTACCATGCAGTCGACCGCGAGATCCCGATGGTGAACGGTTGTGCCATCAGCCCGGAAGTACTCGGCAAACGAATGCCCGCAGCCTGAATACCTGCAACCTTGAGATGCTGTTCCCACCCAGCGCACCTTCCCCGCGCCCTCCCGGCATCCGCCGCCATGACTTCGTACCGTCCCACCCTCAGATTCCCCTTGCCTCCGCTTCTTTCGCCTCCTAAGTTGGAAATGAGAAGCTCTGTCCCGCGGCAGAGCTTTTTCTCTTGCGGACCGATGGGGTCGCTACACGCTAAACGCTATACGCTGTTCGCCATGAACCTCGCCCGCAACTGCATTTGAATCAGCATCTTGCCAGATACCAATCCCCCCGGGGGGTAGGGAGACCATCGCGCTTGCTGTAACGTAGAAAAGGAATTTCTGAGGGATTGAAATGCGCGCACTCGTCAAGGCTCGCGCCGAACGCGGCCTTTGGCTGGAAGATGTACCCGAGCCCGAATACGGTATCAATGACGTCCTCATCCGCGTCCGCCGCACCGGCATCTGCGGCACCGACGTCCATATCTACCAGTGGGACGAGTGGGCCCAGCAGACCATCCCCGTGCCCATGGTCATCGGCCATGAGTTCGTCGGCGAAATCGCCGCGGTCGGCTCCAACGTCTCCGACTTCAAAGTCGGCGACCTCGTCTCAGGCGAAGGCCACGTCACCTGCGGACGCTGCCGCAACTGCCTCGCCGGCCGCCGTCACCTCTGCGCCCACACCTCCGGCGTCGGCGTCAATCGTCCCGGCGCCTTTGCCGAATACATCGCGCTGCCCATGACCAACATCTGGCGCCACCACAGCGGCGTCCCCGAAGAAATCGCCGCCATCTTCGATCCCTTCGGCAACGCCGTCCACACGGCCCTCGCTTTTCCTGTCCTCGGCGAGGACGTCCTCATCGCTGGCGCCGGTCCGATTGGCCTGATGGCGATCCCCATCGTGCGCCATGCCGGCGCGCGCTACGTCGCCGTCACCGACCTCAATCCCTTCCGCCTCGAACTGGCCCGCAAAATGGGCGCGACCCTCGCCGTCGATCCGCGCCAGACGCCGGTCGCCGAGGTCCAGAAACAGCTCGGCATGCAGGAGGGTTTCGACGTCGGCCTCGAAATGTCCGGCAGTCACGCCGCCTTCGCCGAGATGATCGACAACATGGCGCACGGGGGCAAAATCGCCGTTCTCGGCCTGCCGGCAAAGCCCATGCAGACCGACTGGCGCAAGATCATCTTCAACATGCTCACCATCCGCGGCATTTACGGCCGCGAAATGTACGAGACCTGGTACAAGATGTCGGTCCTCATCACCTCCGGCGTCGACATC
>DATJMU010000010.1:0-72654 GCA_035508555.1 Occallatibacter sp.
CGTTGGGAACGTCGCACGGGCCGACGCAGCCACTTACGGTGAGCTGAAACCACTTTAAGAGGCCACGCTTCCGCCACTCGTCTTCGTCTTACTCACTGGGGATACGCGGCAGACTGCCGAGTCGATAGCCGGCCAACTCGGTATCCGCAATGTTCACGCCAATCTTCTTTCCGAGCAAAAGCCGCGCATATCGCGGAACAGGTTCGGGAAGGGCGAGTGGTGGCCATGCTCGGTGACGGCATCAACGATGCACCCGCGCTGAGCGAAGCTACAGTTGGCGTGGCCATGGGGGCGGGAACCGATGTCGCCCGTGAGAGCGCGGACGTGGTGTTGATCGACAACGACCTCATGAAGTTCGTCGAAACCGTTCGCATGGCCAAAAGCTGGCGCAGCATTATCCTGCAGAATTTCTACGGCACGCTGATCGTCGATACGATCCGCATCGGCCTGGCCGCGGCCGGTTATCTCAACCCACTGCTGGCTGCATTCATCCATGTTGCATCGGAGTTGACGTTCATCCTCAATTCGACCCGCCTGCTTCCGCCCAGGGAATCGCAACATGTCTCGGTCCGGGACGAGGTGCCCGTCGCAAGCTAAGGACCGAATGCAACGCGGGGATTTGACTGAGACATTCTCAAGGCCAAATGGCGCATTATAGCGATGCGCGTTTCCAGGTTTGACCAGCTTGGAAAGGTGCGTTGGGCTGTTGTCAACAATTGACACCCCGACTGCACAACTCATCGCCTGTTTGGCAAGCTTTCGAGCGGCATCGGGTAAGTCGTTGTCTTATTCGGCGCGCAGCGCCTCAACGGGGTTGACGCCAGCAGCACGACGGGCCGGGAGATAGCTTGCCAGCAGTCCCGCGCCTGTAAGTACCACGGCAACTGCGATCAAGGTCGGTACATCCCAGGTGCGCACCCCAAACAGCAGTCCCCGTATAAGGTGTGCTGAGGCAACTGCGCCGACGAGACCAACCAGAATGCCAGTTACGGTCAGTTGCATGGCCTCTCGCAGAATCATCCTGCGAACGGAATTTTGCTGTGCTCCCAGTGCGATGCGAACGCCGATTTCACGCGTCCGTTGGCCCACCGAATAGGCAATCGTCCCGTACAGCCCGCCCACACTCAATAGAAATGCCAGCGCTGCAAATCCGGCAACCAGCCATGCTGCCATCCGATGCAGCGACGCGGAGTAAGAATCCCGGATCCTCGTCTCCAGGGTGCTCTCATCCTGTATGCCCACTTGCGGGTTCAACTTGCGAATGGCTGAGCTCATCTCAGGGAGGACGGATGCCGCGCTCTGCGAAGTGCGCACCAGCACGGAGAAAGAGGTATTCGGGTCCTGCGCGAACGACTCGTACTCTGTGGGCCAGATCTCTGCATCCAGGGCTCCGTCCTTGATGTCGCCAACTACACCCACTATCCGGCGAAGCGATCCGGGACTGAGATCGGTGTCCCCCATCTGTTTGCCAATCGGATCTTCACCGGGAAAGTACTTCCGCGCGAAGGCCTGGTTGATGAGGACAACCTTCGGGTGACCAGCGTCGTCTGTTTGGTTCAGCAAGCGGCCACTCACCAGGCGCGCTTGAAGCGTGCGGAAGAAGTCCGGACTGACCTGGCGATCGTTCACCTCATTGTGAATTCCGTTATAAGGTTTGCCCACAAAGCGCACCCAATCGGTATTGCAATTGCACGTTACCGGCAGCAGTGTGGTGACCGCGGCAGACTGCGCTCCGGGCAGTTTGCGCATGGCATCCAGTGTTTGCCGTGCAAATTCAGCCTGCTGCGCATCTTTCGGAAAACCTGCATCGGGAAGCTCGACTTGCAACGTGGCCAGATCTCTGGGTTCGAAGCCCAAATCCACTTGCAACATATTCAATAGACTCCGGGTCAGTAATCCGGAGCCGAACAACAGAACCACGGTTACGGCAACCTCGGTAGTCACCAGGTTTTTGCCCAGCCGCTGCCATAGGCGGCCGGCGCTGCCGCGTCCGCCGTCGCTCATCCCATCCCGCAGTTCGCCGATCGGCAGGCGGAGGATGGGCGCCGCGGAGCAGAACAGCACAGCCAGCATTGCTACTCCGGCAGCAAACAGAAGAACATGAGCGTTGAATCCCATATGGTTCAGATAGGGCATACCCACAAGCATGTCTTTGGATATAAGGCTGTGTAGCACCCGCATCATGCCCAGGGCGAGTATCAGCCCTAAGACTGTGCCCACGACCACCAGCACGCAGCTTTCCGTGACATATTGCCGCACCAGCCGTGTCCGTGACGCACCCAGCGCTCCACGCACTGCCATCTCGCGCCGCCGCTTCTCCGCACGCACCAGCAGTAGATTCGAGACGTTTACGCATGCAATGAATAACAGCAGCCCGGCGCCTCCCAGCAGCACCAGCAGCACGGGTCGGACATCTCCCGTAATCGCCTGCGCCAAAGGCATGACACTCGCACCCTGGCCGCGATTGGAGTCAGGGTATTGCCGCTCCAATGCCAATGCGATCTCTTTCATGTCGGCACGTGCGCGTTCCGGAGTAACTCCGTCTTTCAGGCGGCCAACGCCGAACAAGTCGTGGCAGCTTCTTTGCCTGGAACATGTATTCGTCGGCTGAAGTGCCGCATATATCTCGGCATCCCCCTGCGCAGCGAATTGAAAGCTCGCAGGAAGCACGCCAATGATTGTGGTGGTCACACCGCTGAGCTTTACAGTCTGGTCGATTGCATCGGGTCGTCCTCCGAACAGCTTCTGCCAGCCGCCGTAACTGAGCAGCGCCACCGGTGCAGCGCTCACGGAGTTCTCATCCGGCCGGAAGTCGCGCCCAAGCGCAGGTCGAATGCCAAACGTACGGAAGAACCCGGCGCTTACGTGCATGCCCGGCACCGGTGTGGCGCCCTGCGGCATCTCCACCAGAGAGCTGCCACCGCGATAGACGTCAAGTGAACTGAATACGCGGTTCATTCGCTTCCAGTCCACATAGTCCGGGTAAGAGAGGTTTCCGCGAGGGAATAACGCCAGGCTCTCCGTCACGTCCATCAGCCGGTTGGGCTGGACATAGGGCAACGGCTCAAGCAATGCTGCATCCACAAAAGCAAAAATCGCGACGCTTGCCGCAATGCCGAGCGCAAGGATCAGAATCGCAGAGGATGCCAATCCTGGGTCACGGGCCAGTTGGCGAAGCGCAAACCCTACATCCTGTCTCAACTTCGCCCAATTCTCCTTGAGAGCACTCTGGCGTTCCATTTTGCCCCCGATCTGTTCACCGAGTTCTTGAAACTCTTTCAAATTGCCGAATTGGCGTTCTGCTTCCCGTTGAGCGGCCTCCGTAGTCCAACCGCGCGCGATCAGTTCGCCGGCCTTCGACTCGAGGTGAAAGCGCAGTTCGTCCTCAACATCGCTTTTGCAATCGGGGCCGTGAAGCCGGTCATACCGGCGCCAGATAGGCGTCTGTTTCATCAGGCCTCCTGCGCCTTCGCAGGCCGTGCCGCACTGAGCACCTTTGACACTGCCGCCGAATAGGCTTCCCAGGCTGCGGTCTCGAGCTGCAGCTGCCGCTTGCCCTTCCTGGTCAAGCGATAGAACTTTGCCTTGCGATTGTTTTCCGAAAGGCCCCACTCGGCTTCAATCAGCCCCTTGCTTTCCAGCCGCCACAGCGCCGGGTAGAGAGTGCCCTCCTCCAACAAAAGCGCCTCATCGCTCTCGCGGCGAATCAAGCCGGTGATCGCATAGCCGTGAAGAGGTTCCCAGACAAGGGACTTGAGGATGAGCACGTCGAGGGTGCCCCGCAAAAACTCGAGTTTCGAACCTTCCATTTTATCCCCTTGCATACCAAGGGGAGAATTACATATTTCCCCTGGAAATGCAAGGGGAGTCTGGTTTATGCACAATCGCCAACTCAGGCGTTGATCCCAGCCACGGCAGGTCGGAATCTCCGGATTCGCGGGTCCTGGGCGGTTGACCGGCTATCCGGAGATGTGAAGACAGCCCAGGTGAATCCGAAGTTCGTGGCATAGGCCGAAGTCCCGAACCGCAGATGCTTGGCTGCGTCCGGCCCCAAAACCGGCCGAACTCCGTCCGGATGACAAGGCACTTATGCCACGAATGAACGACTCAGGACACCAGTGCCTTCGCGTGATTCGGGCGTACCCGATACTTCGTTGAGGTGACGGTCAAGGTGCGCTCGATCTTCTTCAGAGCGAGGGTCTCATCGGGAGCGGCAAAGGTTGACGCGACCCCGTGGCTTGCGGCCCGGCCCGTTCGGCCTACGCGATGCACAAAATCTTCGGCTTCCCTGGGAAGATCGTAGTTCACCACGTGCGCAACGTCGGGGACATCGATGCCCCGGGCCACCACGTCGGTTGCCACCAGTACGCGATGGCGCCCCTCCGCAAAGCCGCGCAAAGCCGAGCTGCGCTGCGACTGCGACCGGTCTCCGTGAATGGGAGCCGCCGCGAACCCGGCCCGCGCTAGCCGCCGCGCAACCCGGTCCGCTCCGTGCTTCGTCCGCACAAAGACCATAAAGCTGCCTTGGTTCGTTCCCAGCAGATGCTCGAGCAACTCCTGTTTCTTTTCCGCTGGAACCTCGAAGGTCTGCAGCTTCACTCTGGGTGAGGGCTTCAACTCCGCGCTTATATCGATGCGCACCGGATTCCTCAGGTAAAGGCTGGCCACTTCGCGAATCGCGGGGCTGAGCGTCGCCGAATAGCACAGAGTCTGCCGATCCTGGGGCAAGACCGCGGCAATCCGTCGAATTGCGGGCTTGAACCCCATGTCCAGCATGCGATCCACTTCGTCGAGAACCAGCATCTTTACGCTGCCCAGGTCCACCAGCCGGCGCGAAAGGTAATCCTCCAGGCGTCCCGGCGTCGCGACGATCAAGCGTGCGCCCTTGCGGATCGCCGCGAGCTGCGGACCTTCTGCCAGGCCGCCGCAGACCAGCGCGGCTTTGCCCTGGCCTTGCGTCAGGTCGCGCCAGGCGCCCAACACCTGCATGGCCAGCTCGCGGGTGGGTAGAAGAACCAGAGCCTTTGTGTCCCTGGCGCCCGTGGCCATTCGTTCGATGAGGGGAATCAGAAAGCTCAGTGTCTTTCCGGTGCCCGTCTGCGCTGTCGCCAACACGTCGCGCCCCTCGAGTGCCGGAGGAAGCGCTGCCGCCTGGACGGGTGTGGGATGGATAAAATTGGCATCGGCCAACTGCCGTTGCATTGCCTGTGAGAGTGGTAATTCCGAGAAAAGTTTCAATTCATTCCTGTTCTGCCTTCCAGCTTCAGGCCCTCCATCATCCAGAATTCGCTCTGGAATTCATCCATGGAAGCCATCGTGGCGGTCAGTTGCTCTATTCTCCATCCGGTACCCGAAGATCGTTTCGAGCCAGGCGGAGAAGATTCACTTCCGGTATGCGGAAAACCCAGGGGCGTTTGCCCGAGACGATTCAAGATTCGCCACACGTATCGCGTCTTCGACTGCGGCATGTCAAAGCCGTGCAGTCTGGTCCGGCCATTCACCTTGAGTGGTGAAACCTTGACTTCAATGGACCATTACGCTGAGGGGCCTGGGAGATTAACGTGGTGGACGATCTGGCGGATGCAGGCGAGAGCGGCTCACAACCAAACAACTGAGCGTGTGTTCATGATAGCACAGCCTGCTTTGCTGCCGGCCCTGCCGCGATGCGAGGCCCAGGGCAATCGCATTTCAAGACAGGTTGCGCGTGGAGGTGATTCGGTATTCGCGGGAAGCCGTATCCAGGCGCAGTGTGCACGGAGCGCATGGTCCTTGGCTTGGGTCCCGCTGCCGGGTCCGAGTGGCTCCGAGGGTGAGATTGGGATTCTGCAGCAATGGGTCTGTAGTGGTCTGGGTTACAGTGTATACAAATGTATACAAAAGATTACGCGCCATTGCAGGGGCCTGCGTGCAACTTGTTGACGAATCGAGCCTGGCGGCTAGGTGCAGATTGGTGACTGGCTTGCTGCAAACAGCTTACCCGGCCATTGCCCGGCAGGGCCGCTTTCCCGGTAGCGATGGACAATTCAGATTGAAAGTTCCGGCTAAGTTGTTGGAGAGGAGTCGTGGTGAAGTCCAAGAAGATCGGAACTGCTGGCGGTGATCAACCGGCGCAAGGGAGCCGGCGCCTACTTAACCTCGTTTTGCTAGTGCTGGCGGGTCTGGCGTTGGGCGTCATCCTTCGAGTGGTGGCGCCGCGCCTGGCGATTGACCCTCGCCTCGACCAGCTGGAGATCTTCGCGGCCGGAGTTGCCGCCGCCGTGCTGGTGCTTCGCCTGATGGTGCAGCGCGAGCGCCGCGTGGCTCTGCAAGTGGTGATGAGCGAGATTGTGGGCGAGAGCACGTCCCCGGAGATCGCGGCCATGCGGATTCTCGAGGCTCTCTGCGTCTCCCAGGGGTGGGACGCGGCCCTGCGGTGGGAGGTGAATGAGGAAGAAAACCGGCTGGAGTTCTGTTCGGCCTGGGGGGCCCCGGGCCGGCGGGCGGAGATCGTCATCCAGGAGAGCATGGGGCTGGCGCTCACCGGCGCCGTCGATCTGCCGGGAAGGGTCTGGAAGGACGGCCACCCGGTGTGGATTACGGACCTCACCTCCCTGCCGCTCAGCCCGCGCGCCCAGGCGGTCCGGCGCCACGGGATGGTTTCCGGATGTGCAATCCCCGTGCGCGTGGGCAACAAGGTGCTGGCGGTTCTGGAGTTCTATTGCCATTACTGCCTGCGCGAGAATCGGGAAGCGATGGCGGCGGTGGAGACGGTGGCCTCGTCGCTGGGACAGATGCTGGCCCGCTCGCACGAACGGGCCCGGTCGGAAAAACTCTATCGCCAGCAGCAGATTCTGCTCGACACGGTTGCCGACGCGATCTGCGGGCTGGATAGCCACGGCCTGGTCAGCTTCGCCAACCCGGCGGCCGCCCGTCTCCTTGGGGCATCGGCCTCGAGCCTGATCGGCAAGCCGGTGCATGTGCTGCTGCACGGCTCCGCGCCTTCCAGTTCGCAATGCGGAGAAGACTGCGCCCTGCTGTGCGCCATCGGAGAGCCGAAAGCCACGTCCGGCGAGGACACCATTTTTCGCGACGACGGCAGCTCCTTCCCGGTGGATTATGCCCTGACCCCCATCTTCGATCAAGAGCGGTTTTCGGCGTCGGTGCTGAGCTTTCGCGACATCAGCCATCGCAATGCCCTTGACCGCCTCAAGAACGAGTTCATCTCCACCGTGAGCCACGAGCTGCGTACCCCGCTCACCTCGATCCGGGGGGCACTGGGCCTGCTCTCCCTGGACATGCACAACCGGATGACGGAGAAGACGGCCAACCTGCTCCGCATTGCCCTCAGCAACTCCGACCGCCTGATGTCGCTGATCAACGACATTCTCGATCTGGAACGCCTCCAAAGCGGCCTCGAGCCCCTGGCGTTCCAACCTGTCCAACTGGCCCAGATCGTCAGGCAGGCGATCGATGGGATGCAGCTGGTGGCGAACTCCGCGGGGGTTCAGTTTATCCACGACACCACCGAAGTGGAGATTGCGGCCAACCCCGAACGGCTGCTCCAGGTGCTCACCAACCTGCTCTCCAACGCCGTGAAGTTCTCTCCGCCCAACTCCACAATCTTCATCATGCTGCGTCCCGACGCGAGCGGCGTTACGCTGTCTGTCACCGACGATGGGCGCGGGATTCCGGCCGACAAACTGGAGTCCATCTTTGGCCGCTTCCAGCAGGTGGATGCTTCGGACTCCCGCCAGAAAGGGGGAACCGGGCTGGGCCTGGCGATCTGCCGCACCATCGTGCAGCAACATGCCGGCCGCATCTGGGCGGAGCGCAATCCCGTACGCGGCTCAACCTTCCGCGTCTATCTGCCCTACAATCCGGTCCCGGCCGAGACGCAGCACCGGGCTTCGAAGAAGGAAGCCGGCCGCGGCACGGTGCTGGCGGCTGACGCCGGTCCCGAATCGTGGATGGAGCTGGAGCAAACAGGGAATCTGGTAAACTGAGCCGCGCTTCCATCGAGAGCGCGATAATCGATTGTTTTCTGGCGGCTGCCAGCCAATATCGGGATCGCCCGAGGCGGTTCTCCAATCGTGGCATCGGCACGGTTCGACCATGTCGGGCCGATTCGCTCCGGATCACTCGTTGGCCGCAATCTCGTGCAGCCAGCCCGGAGCCTTCAGAAGCTCGCGGGGACGGGGTCCGTCGGCGGGGCCGACCAGGCCGTCGCGCTCCATCAGGTCGATCAAGTGGGCGGCGCGGCCGTAGCCGATGCGCAGGCGGCGCTGCAAGAGCGAGGTGGAAGCCTTGCCGAACTCGAAGACCAGCCGCACCGCATCGTCGAAGAGCGGATCGTTCTCGTCCTCGTCGCCGCTGGCGCCTTCCATATTGACGCGCTCTTCCTTGGGTGATTCGAGGAAGCCTTCGACGTACTCGGCCTGGCCCTGGTCTTTCCAGCACTGGACCACGGCCGCGGTCTCTTTTTCGCTGACGTAGGGCGCGTGGAGGCGCATGAGCCGGCTGGTTCCCGGGGGGAGAAAGAGCATGTCACCGCGGCCGAGGAGCGACTCGGCACCGTTGGTGTCGACGATGGTGCGGGAATCTACCTTGGTGGCGAGGCGGAAGCTGATGCGGGTGGGGATGTTGGCCTTGATGAGGCCGGTGATGACGTCGACGCTGGGCCGCTGCGTGGCCAGGATGAGATGGATGCCGACGGCGCGGGCCATCTGCGCGAGGCGGGTGACGGACTCTTCGACGTTGGCGCGGTCGAGCATCATCAGGTCGGCCAGCTCGTCGATGATGATGACGATGTAGGGCAGGGGATCTTCCTGCTCGCCGTCATCGAAGAGCGAAGGCATGGTGCCCTCGAAGAGCTTGTTGTACTGGTCGATGTTGCGGACGCTGCGCGAGGCCAGCAGGCGCAGGCGGCGCTCCATCTCGCGGACGGCGTTGCGCAGGGCGTTGGCGGCGAGCTTGGAGTCGGTGATGATGGGCGTGAAGAGGTGGGGAATGCCTTCGTACATGCCCAGCTCCACGCGCTTGGGATCGACCAGGATGAGGCGCACCTGGCTGGGCGTGGTGCGGTAGAGCAGGCTCATGATCATGGCGTTGATGGCGACCGATTTGCCCGAGCCCGTGGAGCCGGCGATGAGGACGTGGGGCATGGAGGCCAGGTCCGCGGTGACGATGCGGCCGTTGATGTCTTTACCCATGGCGAGGGTGAGGCGCGACTTGGCCTTGGCGAAGGTCTCGCTCTCGATGACCTCGCGCAGGTGGATGGTCTCGCGCTCGTGGTTGGGCACCTGGATGCCGACCGTGCTCTTGCCGGCCATGCGCTCGATGAGGATGCTCTCGGCGCGCATGGCCAGGCAGAGGTCGTCGGCGAGGCCGGTGACACGCGAGTACTTGACGCCGGCCTCGGGCTTGAACTCGTAGGTGGTGACCATGGGGCCGGGATTGATCTGGACGACCTGGCCGCGCACGTCGAACTCGGCGCACTTCTCGACCAGGACCTTGGCCTCTTCGCGGAGCGATTCTTCGCGCACGCTCTGCGGCCCTTCACCGGCATTGAGCAGCGTGCTGGGAGGGAGCTTGAAGCCGCTGACGCTCTTGGGCGCGACGGTGGCCGTATGCACCTCGGCGTCGGCGCGCTCGTGAATGGCGATCTCCTGGGGCGCCGGACGCGCGGGCGCGGGCGCGGGAGCCGGGGCCGGTGCCGGGGCGGGCCGCAATTCGATCGGCGGCTGAGGCTGCGGGGCCGGAGCCTGTTTACGTTCCGGACGCTGCTGGATGGGTGGGATGGGGGCCGAGGCAGCGACGGGGGCCGGAGGTTCAGGCGCGATGGAGTTCCTTTCCCAGATGCTCCTGCGGGAAGCGATGGGGATGGGAGCCTCGTTTTCGATGCGCTGGGCGCCGTCGCGCTGGAAGGCGGGGACTTCATCGATGGCGTCGCCTTCGGCGGCACGTTTGCGCCGGACAAAGAAGGCTCCCAAGCGGCTGGGCCCCGGGTCGGCGGGCTGTGGGTCCTGCCCGGCGCTGCCTGCCTCGCGCTCGGCGCGCTCCTCCTCGCGCTGCTCGCGGATTTCCCGGCGATGCTCCTGCCAGGCCGCAAAGCGGGCCCACCACTCCATGGCGGCGTCGCGGATGGCCCAGAAGCTGATGGCGGAGGCGAAGTAGATGCCGGCGATGGCCAGCACGCCGGCGACGAGCCAGGCGCCCTGCACGTTGAGATAGGTGATGAGGAGTCCGGCCATGAGGCGGCCGACTACGCCCTGGATGGGAATGAGGTGAAGCCAGCGCCAGTGCCAGGGAAGCAGGCCGAAGGTGGCGGGCACGAAGAGGCTGGCGATCACGATCCCCAGCCAGCGGAGCGCAGCGGACCCGTTGGAGCGCGAGCGCATCCACGACCAGCCGATGGCGCCCAGCCAGAGCGGAAGCAGAAACGCAGCGATGCCGAAGGTCTGGAGGAAGAGGTCGCTGAGGTAGGCACCGAAGAGGCCGATCCAGTTGTGCACGGCGTGGGGAAGGCTCGGGTCGGTGGCCGTGTTGAGGGAGGGATCAGAGGCGTGGTAGCTGATCAGCGCCATCAAAAGCAGCAGGGAGACCAGCGCCAGCGCAAGGCCGAGAACCACGTTGAGGGCGCGGCTGCGCGTGGGCGCGAGAGCGATGTGAATGGACTTCATGACGGGGCGCTCCCGTTCGGCTCATCCGCCGCGGCAGGTCACGCGGGCGAGTGGAGCTGTGCGGGCCAACAATCCCAGAGCAACTTTCATTATCCTCGGGCGGCTGGGGCAATGGGGCTATGGCGGGTAAGGAAACGGCGCGGGGGAACCTGAATGTCCACCCCCGGCAGGCGCCGCGTCACGGAGCGGGTATGGTCATTCCTTCGGCCCGCAGGGCGGCAATGCAGCGCAATAAACCCTGATCGTTTGTCAGGATGGCGTATTGTTGCCGGATAGCAGCCGCGCAGATGAGCATATCGATCGATCCGCACTCGACTCCGCGGCTGCGGCAAAGGTTGAAGAGAAGGGCGGCCTCGACGTAATCGCAAGTTTCGATCTGGTCGTCGCGGAACCTCTCAAGGGCCGACCGAAGTCCTTTAAATTGAGCCAGGTCCTTAATTCCGGAAAGGACCTCCTGCCGTATGGGACCGATGACAGCCACACGGCCATCCCGAATCGCCTCGGTCAGCGATTGGAGGACGGCTTGCTCGCTGCCGCTAAGGACGGCATTCTTCTTCCGGCGCAACAAGAGAGACCAGGCGCAAGTATCGGCCAGAATTTTCACGGTTCGATCTCGATCCGATCAAGCCGACGCATTTTCCTGTAATCGTATGTGGGGTCGTAGTCGATTGTCCCGGCCAGCTTCAATATCTCCAACTGCTTTCGCCGTTCAATATACTCGCGTAGTGCAGCAGAGACTGCCTCTTTCTTGGTGCGGTGATTTCCAACCTGCCGCGCCTCGTCGATCAGCTTGTCATCGATTGCCAGATTCGTCGCCATGACCTAGCCCTCCTTATGTGTAGAATATCACACAATTGAATGTGTAAGCGAGGTGCGGTATTGTTTCCGCAGGCAGCCGCCCCGCCGGCGTGCCCAGACAGGGAAGTTGCGCCGGCGGGCCCGGTTTCAAATCAGCCGTGGTCGATGCCAAAGACGGGAATGTCCTGGTCCAATTTGAAGACCAGGGCGCCGGCGCGCCAGGCGTAGTCGGTGCCGGCAAAGTGGTCTTTAAGCTTCTGGGCCAGGGCGCGGCAGTGGTCGATGGCGGTTTTGCTCTTGCCGTCGTCGCCGTTGGCGCTATACATGTTGGCCAGCACAGCCTGGCGGTAGGCGGCGTCATAGAGCGCCTGCGCGGTGCGCGGGCCATCTGGATAGTCGTCAGCGTACTTTTCGTAGAGGTCGGACTCGCGCTCAGGGCACTGCGCAGAGCCCTCCCAATCCCCGCATAGCTTGTTATCGATGAGATCGAAAGCCGCGAGCGCGGCCCATCGGGTGTGCGGATACTGTTTGATTACCTTCTTCAAGGCCGTCTGGTCGAGCTGTTCGTGCATGTAGGGGTCTTTGGCCTTGGAGGATGGGAGGGTGGAGATGTCGGCCTTTTCGATCTGCCACTGGATGTCGGCGGCCCGCCACTGGGCCTCCGGGGCAAGGGGCGAGTTGGGAAACATCTCGTAGAGGCGGCGGTAGAGCAGTTCCGCGGCGCGGGCGGCGTTGGCCGGGCCCTCCGGATTGGACGCCAGCAGCTCCTCGTTGGCCGCGGCGCCCATCAGGACCAGGTCGCCGCCGGCGGTCGTCTCCTCGACGATGCCCTTGGCCTCCACCCATCCGGAGAGCGGCTGCGGGGAGTTGTCGCTGCCGATCATCGGCTGATCCTGGTCGTTGCTCACCTCTTCGACGTCAGTGTTGGCTTCGACGTTCATCCATGGGCCGCTCTTCTCCAAAACCACCATCTCGCGGCCGATCTGAATCTGGGCGACTTTTTGCGAGCTCAGATCGGGCTGGACGTAAAGCCAGACGATGCGGAGCGAGGTGGCGCGGGGCCCGGCCTGATTGGGCTTGTAGGGTTTCTTTTCAGCCGCGGCGGATACGACGGCGCAAAGCGCAAGCAGCATCGCGGCCGCATTGCGGCCCGCACGGCATGGCCTATCGACCATGAGCGACCCCTCCCTGGCAAGCATGATACCCGAACGATGCCAGTTCGAACGACATTCGCTCGAACCACATTCGCTCGAATGGGGTCAGGCTGGGGATTCCGTAAGCACCTCGGCGAGAAGCGCGGGATCGACGTTGCCTCCGCTGAGGATGGCCGCGGCTTTCCGGTAGGCCGGCAACTCGCCGGCGTGGAAGAGCAGCGCCGCCGCGGTGACGGCGCCGCTGGGCTCGGGAACCAGGCGCGTGGTTGAAACGATGGCGCGCATGGCGGCGCGAATCTCTGCCTCGGTGACGGTGACGATACCATCCACAAAGGCGCGAATGTGGGCGAAGTTCCGCACGCCGACGCTCTGGGTACGGAGTCCGTCGGCGATGGTGCGGCTGGTGAGCTCAGCAGGCCAGGTGGTCAGCCTGCCGGTCCTGTAGCTCTCGGCGGCATCGGCGGCCAGTTCCGGCTCGACGCCAAAAACCTTGGTCGCAGGGCTCAGTTGCTTTACGGCGGCGGCGACCCCGCTCAGGAGCCCCCCGCCGGAGACGGGCGAGAGGACCAGGTCCGCGTCGGGCATTTCCTCAACGATTTCGAGTCCGCAGGTGGCCTGGCCGGCGATGATTTCCCGATCGTCGTAGGGAGGGACGACGACGTAGCCATGTTCGCGGACAAGCTCCTCGGCCCTGGCGAGGCGCTCACTGGAAGCCACGCCGACATCGACGACCGCGGCCCCAAGGGCGAGCGTGGCGGCCCGCTTGATGGGCGGGGCGTTCGAGGGCATCACGATGACGGCCCTGGCGCCGAGGGTACGGGCGACGTAGGCAACGGCCTGGGCGTGGTTGCCGCTCGAATAGGTGATGACGCCGCGGCGAATCTCCTCCGGGGCAAGCTGCAGGATCTTGTTGGCAGCGCCGCGGATCTTGAAGGCGCCGATGGGCTGGAGGCTCTCGGCCTTGAGCCAGATGGAGCCACCGCTTCCCCCCAAAGGGGCGCGCACCAGCGGTGTTTTAACGGCGACGGAGGCGATCCGGCCGGCAGCCGCCCGAATCTCGTCAAGGGTCGCAAGCGACACAGTTTCAGCGGTCATTGCGTGCCTCACTCATACGCCAGGGCGTCGATGGGGTCTTTGCGCGCCGCCATCAAGGCCGGGTAGAGGGCTCCGCAAAGAGCCCCCACGAACGCAATCGCCGCCGCCTGAACCCCCAGGAGCACCGTGATCTCGAAGTGCTGGGTCGGCGCCAGGTACAGGAACAACTGGCGTACGCCAAACGTCCCGGCAATTCCCACCACCACCCCCAGCGCCGCGAGCGCCCCACACTCCCGGAGCACCACGCCCACGATGGCCGGTTTCGACGCACCCATCGACTTCAGAATCCCGATCTCGCGTGTCCGCTCGAGGATTGCCGTGTACATGGCTTGAAAGATTACGAGAAACCCCACCACGACCGCGATGCCCGTGACTGAGCGCACTGCGATGTTGAAGCCGGGAATGCGGTCCGGGGTCATCTGGTTCAGCCAGTCGTCGATGGTGATGACCGAGTTGTTGCCGAAGCCGGGCGTGGCGTGAACTTCGTTGGTAACCAGGGTCTCGTCGGCGGGCTTATCGCAGCGGATGTAGAAGATGGAAGCCTTGCCCGGTTCACCCAGGAGCTGTGCCAGCGTAGCCATGGGGATCATGCGGCGGCCGCCCTTGCCCGGCTCGACGATGCCCGTGATCCGGAAGGAATGGTCCAGGAGCTGGAGGGTGTCGCCCACGTGGTAGTGATCCGCCCCGGCCAGCACCTGGTCGATGATCACGTCGTAGGGCCCCGAGAAGCGCCCGCCCGAGAGAAAGACAAAGGGCTTCATCGCGTCGAAAGTGTCATAGTCGATCCCCCACAGGACCTGGGGCGAACCGTTCAGAGTCACCGTGTACTGAATGGCGGGCGAAACCAGGGCGACATGGGGGAGACGGCGCAGCGCAATGGCGTCGTTTACGGGCATGGAGGCCGCGCTGAGCCCATTGAAGAAGCTCGCCCCCGATCCCATCATCATGAGGTCTGCGCCGATCCCATTGGTGCGCGTCCGCGTGTCGTTCAGGATCCCCAAGAAGATGCCCTGGACGGAGAGGATCATGATGACTTCAATGGCCACCGCCAGCACGCTGATGATGGAACGCAGAGGGCGGTGCAGGAGGTTGGCAAAGACGAGCTTGTTCATAGCCGAGGCGAACTCCGAGGGGGCGAAAGCCTGAAGACGATCGCCAGAGTTCAGGTTAACAGCCAGGGGAGGGCCGTCTTTGGGTGGGGCCGGTATTCCCATTTTGGAACAGGTAACCAACTGGTGCTGAATTGTTGCCGAAGATGCGTCAGGACTGCAGATTCGCTTTGACGACAGAATCGGCCTGGGTATATGGTGGAATTGGAAGCCCTTGCGTCAATATGGGGAGCTTTGGAGAAGACCTGCGCAATGAGCGGGTTGCCCGCGGGGTTGCGTTGGAAGACATTACGGCGATCACCAAGATCAGCCAGCGACATCTCCTTGCGCTGGAAGAGGGGCGTTTTCGTCTCCTGCCCGGCGGAATCCTCAGCAAAGGCATCGTGCGCGGTTACGCCGGTACTCTCGGTCTTGACCCGCAAGATTGGACGGAGCGGTTTCTGCGGGCCTGCGATGCCTCCGGCCAAGCCGTGGAGGACGACGAAGGGGGCTGGACGACCTTCGCCTCTAACGTGGGAAGAGCGCGGATACTTCACCACGATGCCGTCGAGATTCGCCTGCGTTGGATCGGCGCGGCGCTGCTGATTCTGGTCGTGGTGGTGGCAGCCGCCCTGACGGTGCGCTATATTGGGGTCCGTGCCGGCTGGTGGACTGCCGTCTTGCCCGCCCACTGGTTCTCTTCCCCGCTTCACGCCGCCTGGTCCGCCGTGCACAACGCCGTTCAGCGGGTGCTGGTCAGGATCACGGGATGAGGGTGGGAGCTGCGGCCCGGTTCAGCGATGGTCTGTCTCCCTCTACCGCCCGTTTCTCCCCATTCGCTGCCATTCGTTGCTGCGGGGCGTGACCTCCATTTACCATGAGTCGAGTGCTTCCGCGGCGCCTGTGCTGGAATTTGCGCGGCGCGCCCGGCCGCGGCACATACCTGATTCCCTTCCATGAGGAGGACGAGTTTGAGCGATCGTTTTCTGTTTACCTCTGAGTCCGTTACCGAAGGCCATCCCGATAAGATCGCCGACCAGGTTTCGGATGCGATTCTCGACGCCTGCCTGGAGCAGGACCCGTACAGCCGGGTGGCGGCCGAGACCCTCACGGCGACCGGGCTGGTTGTGATCGCGGGTGAGATCACAACCAAGGCTTATGTCGACTTCCAGACGCTGGTTCGGGGGGTAGTTGCTTCGATCGGCTACGACAACGCCCTCTACGGATTCGACTCGAACACGTGCGCAGTGATCTCGTCGATCAACAAGCAGTCGGGCGACATTGCGCAGGGCGTGGACACGGGCGGCGCCGGCGACCAGGGCATGATGTTCGGCTACGCCTCGAACGAAACGGCGGAGCTGATGCCGGCGGCCATCTCGCTGGCGCACAAGCTGACGCGGCAGCTCACCGAGGCGCGCAAGACGGGCAAGCTGCCCTACCTGCGGCCCGATGGCAAGAGCCAGGTAACGGTGGAGTATGAGGCGCCGGGCAAACCCGCCCGCATCGACGCGGTGGTCATCTCGACGCAGCACGCCGAGAGCATCTCCAACGACGAGCTTCACGCGGATATCCTCAAGCACGTGATCCAGGCGGTACTGCCGGCGAAGTGGCTGGACGAGCACACGAAATATCACATCAATCCTACCGGCCGCTTCGTCATCGGCGGGCCGATGGGCGATACCGGCCTGACCGGCCGCAAGATCATCGTGGACACGTACGGCGGCATGGGCCGTCACGGCGGCGGCGCCTTCTCGGGCAAGGACCCGACCAAGGTGGACCGCTCAGCGGCTTACATGGCGCGGCACATCGCGAAGAACATCGTGGCGGCCGGGCTTGCGGAGCGGGCCGAGGTGCAGCTCGCCTACGCGATCGGCGTGGCCGAGCCCGTCAGCGTGCTCGTTGATACCTTCGGCACGGGCAAGATCGGCGAGACTCAATTGACGCAGCTGATCCGCGACAACTTCTCGCTGACGCCGAAGGGCATCATCGAGAGCCTGGACCTGCGCCGGCCGATTTACCGCAAGACGGCGGCTTACGGTCACTTCGGACGCAACGAGGCAGAGTTCACCTGGGAAGCAACGGAGAAGGCCGCCAAGCTGGCCGCGCAGGCGGAGGCAGCGGGGGCCGTCAAGTAAAGCGGCGCCGCGGACCTCGCGATTTGCGGGAATTCAGCCCCCACCCTTTCCCGTTCAGACGGGTAAAGGGTGGGGGTTCGACGTTTCGGAAGTTGTTCTCTGGATGCGGGGCTGGCTGCGGAATCAATCGCAGCTCCTCAGAGGCGGCTGCCGCGCTCTATATTCCCTCGCCCATGGAAACGTACGGCTGAAGCTGCTCCAGTTCCGCGCGGTAGGCGGTGCGCTCGGCCTCTTCCGCGGCGAACGGAGCGACCCAGTGCTCATGCGCGCCGAAACGGGCTTCGAGGTCCTCGACGCGCAGCGAAAGCGCGATGAGAGCGTCGGAGAGCGGGTCTTTGACCTCGTGCGGGTCGGTAATGAGCACGCGCTGGCCGTTGCGGTAGACGATGTGCGCGGGCACGCCGACCACGGTTGAGTTGGGGGGCACGTCGGCCAGCACCACGGAGCCGGCGCCGACACGCGAGTTCTCGCCGACCGTGATGTTACCCAGCACATTGGCGTTGTTGCCGATGAAGACGTTGTTGCAGATGGTGGGGTGGCGCTTGCCGTGTTCCTTCCCGGTGCCGCCGAGGGTGACGCCCTGATACAGGGTTACGCCATCGCCGACGATGGCGGTTTCGCCGATGACGACGCCGGTAGCGTGATCGATAAAGAGGCGGCGGCCGAGGCGGGCGGCGGGGTGAATTTCGACACCCGTGAGGAAGCGGCCGAACTGCGAGAGCATGCGCGCGAGCAGGCGGAGCCGGGCGCGCCAGAGCCGGTTCGAGACGCGGTGAATCCAGACCGCCCAGAGGCCCGGATAGCAGAGCATGATCTCGAGCGTGGAACGCGCGGCGGGGTCGCGCTCCTTGACGGAGGCGATGTCTTCGCGGATGCGGGCAAATGGGGACATAGCAAGGGATCAGGGACCAAGGACCAGGGATCAGGGAAGGACGCGATGCGGCGGTCACGGCCGCAGGCTGCGCGCTGTTCCCGGTTCCCTGCTTCCCTGGTCCCTGCTTCTGTCAGGCCGTAACCGCGATGGGCTCGGGTTGCAGGGCCAGGGCCTGCTGGCGCAGCGACTCGAAGAGCACGCTCGAGAGGTAGCGCTCGCCGAAGTCGGGCAGAACGGCGACGATGAGCTTGCCGGCGTTCTCAGGGCGCGCAGCGACCTTGAGGGCGGCAGCCAGCGCGGCGCCGGAGCTGATACCGACGAACAGGCCCTCCTCGCGAGGCAGCCGGCGGGCGGCGTCGATGGCCTCGTCGTTGGTGACCTGGACGACTTCATCGACCAGCTTGGTGTCGAGCACGCCGGGGATGAAGCCGGCGCCGATGCCTTGAATCTTGTGCGGGCCGGCTTTGCCGCCGGAGAGCACCGGGCTGTCGGTCGGTTCGACGGCGATGGCCTGGAAGGAGGGCTTCAGGGGCTTGATGTAAGTGGCCACGCCGGTGATGGTGCCGCCCGTGCCCACGCCGGAGATGAGGATGTCCACCTTGCCGTCGGTGTCTTCCCAGATCTCGGGGCCGGTGGTCTTTACGTGGATGGCAGGGTTGGCGGGGTTGGCGAACTGCTGGAGGATATAGCCGTTGGGAGTGTGGGAGAGGATCTCCTCGGCCTTCTGAATGGCGCCCTTCATGCCGTTGGGGCCGGGGGTGAGCACGATCTCGGCGCCAAAGGCAAGCAGGGCGACGCGGCGCTCGACGCTCATGGTCTCCGGCATCGTGAGGATGAGCCGGTAGCCCTTGACGGCGGCGACGAAGGCCAGGGCGATGCCGGTGTTGCCGCTGGTGGGCTCGATGAGCACGGTCTTGCCGGGGACGATCTTGCCGGCCTTCTCGGCGTCGTCGATCATGGCGAAGCCGATGCGGTCCTTGACGCTGGAGACGGGGTTCTGACTTTCAAGCTTGGCGACGACGGTGGCGGGCAGGCCGGCCGCGACGCGGTTGAGCCGCACCAGCGGGGTCCGTCCAATCAATTCGGTTACGTTCGCGGCAATGCGCGCCATAATGATCTCCTTTTCGGGGGGCTTGGCCCCGCACTTTCCTTGGATGTGTGGGAGGTATCGGTGCGAAGCGGGGAAGTACGTGCGCCACGGAGGCACAGCTTTGCGTCAAAGCTCGCACCAGGACGGTGTTAGCGACATCGACGCATGCAAACAGCGTAGACCCGGGGGGTAGGGGATGGCAAGCGAAAGGGCGGGTAAGGTCCTGATTTTGTTAAAACAGAAGCGGGAACAGATGCCGTGCATACTCCGGGAATCACCTCCGAACCCGTGGCGGGACAGGCGTAGGAGAGCGATTCCTGGCTCTGGGACGAGGGGCGCGCCTCCCTGCGGCGGCTGGCTGCGACCTATGTGTGGGGGAAGACACCCGACGAGGCGATGCGGTTGCCCGACCGGATGGCGGACTGGCCGGATTTGGAGGGAGGCCGGCGCCGGCGATGCCGGTGAGAGAGACCGGTTGAGCGTGTTCGAACCGCACAAAGGAGGTGCTGCCCGCGGCGCAGCGCGCGATGCGGCCGCATTCCGGTTTCGCGAATCGCTTCGGCCTCACTTTCCAGCCGCACTCAGCCGCACTCATTGATCGGCCCCCGCAGTGTCCACAGCTCCGTGGCTGACGGCCCAGGCGAGGAAGCCCGGCGGCGGATTTTGCACCTGATGGATGTTTGCGCCCTGGATGCTGGCAAGGTGTTGCCAGGCCACATCGCGCAAGTCGGCGTGGGTCAGGTCGGCGTTGTCGAGAGCGGCTCCCGAGAGGTCGGCGGCGGCGAGAGTGCTGCCGGTGAGATCGGTGTTGCGGAGGTCTGCGTCGAAGAACTTTGCGCGGTCGAGATGCGCGCCGCGAAGATTGGCCGAGTTGAGATTGGAGAATGCGAAGTCGACGGCGGCGAAGTTGCTGCCGCGCAGATCGGCGGCGCTGAAGTTGGAGCGCATCAGGTTCGCTCCTTCGAGATCGAGCCCCTGCAGGAACGCCGAAGAGACATCGACGCCGACCAGCGGCACCCTGTCGGCATTGAGCTCTTCGAGCGCCTCGATCCGCCCGCCGCTGCCGCCTTTGCCCTGGGCGGTGTTGATCACCTGCCAGGCCTGGTAGTGGCGCTGTTTGACGCGCGCTCCAGACTCCGAAAAGTAGAAGATCACCGCGATCAGGATCGAAAAGCTGCCCAGGTATTCAAGCACCTCAAGCAGCGACCAGTTGCTGAGGGCGAAGGCGGCCCATTCGCAGAACCATTCGATAGCGACGAACGGAGCGGCCCATTTCCATCTGGCCGGAATCCTTTGTCTCCTGACACTCCAGGGCGCAGGCCGTTCTCTGGGCTGGTGCAGGATCATCGGGGACCTCTTTTCTTCACCCCGTGTTGCGCAGACCGGCGGCGATGCCGCTGATGGTCGCGGCAATGGCACGGTTCACCTCCGGCGTGTCTTCGCCGGTGCGCTTGCGCCGCAGCATGTCGACCTGGATTAAATGCATGGGGTCGACGTACGGGTTGCGCAATCTGATGGAGTGCGCGAGCACCTGATTGGTTTCAAGAAGCTCCTTCTGGCGAGTGATGGCGAGGACGGCGCGCACGCTGCGATGGAATTCGGCTTCGAGCAGGTCATAGACGCGCTCCCGCTGGGAGGCGTCCTCGACCAGCGACGAGTAGAGCCGCGCCGTGGCGAGGTCGGCCTTGCCGAGTGCCATTTCGACATTGCGCACCAGGTCGATGAAGAGAGGAAACTCGCAGGCCATGGTCCGCAGCAGTTCGAGAGCCCCCGGCTTCGCCATGAACCGGTCAATCGCGTAACCGACGCCGAACCAGGCGGGCACCAGCAACCGCGACTGCGTCCAGCCAAAGACCCAGGGGATGGCGCGCAGGTCGCTGAGCCGGGGCGAGGCGTTGCGGCGGGCCGGCCGTGACCCGATCTTGGCGTTCTCGAGCTCGCCGACGGGCGTGGACTGCTCGAAATACGTCACGATCCCGGGGTCGTCGAGGATGTGTTTGCGGTAGTATGCGAAGGCCAAGTCGGAAAGCTCGTCGAGCGCGGCCTCCCAGGCGGGCTCGAGGACGCCGGTGAAGTGGCCCCCGGGGTCGCGGGCGTTGGGCCGGGCCAGCGCATCCAGCGAGGCCGCGATCATCAGCTCCAGATTGCGCTCGGCCAGAACTTCGTCGGCGTATTTGAAGTTGAGGACTTCGCCCTGCTCGGTGATGCGCAACTGGCCGTCGAAGGAGTCGATGGGCTGGGCGAAGATGGCCCGGTGCGTGGGCCCTCCGCCGCGGCCGACGGTGCCGCCGCGGCCGTGGAAGAGGCGCAGCTTGATACCGGTATCCCGGGCGGCCATGTGCAGAGCGCGATGGGCGCGGAAGATCTCCCAGGTCGAGGTCAACATGCCGCCGTCCTTGTTGGAGTCCGAGTAGCCGAGCATCACCTCCTGCCAGTTGTCCCAGGTGGCCATCAGTTTGCGGTAGTCAGGCCGAGTCCACAGCTCGCGGCAGACGACGGGCGCATTGCGCAGGTCTTCGATGGATTCGAACAGCGGCACCGGCATCAGTCCCGGGTCGCCCTCCGGGCCGCGCGCGGGCTGGGCGCCCGAGCCCTCCACGCGCACACCGCCCAGCCGCGCCAGCCGCACCACGGCCAGAACGTCTTCGACCGTGGCCGCGCCGCTGATCACGTAATGGCGGATCACTTCCGGCGAGCAGCTTTCTTTCGCCTCGCCCACCACGCGCAAGGTCTCGAGCACCCTGGCCGTCTCCAGAGACAGACGCCTGGGCAGCTCGGGCGCGATGGTGTCGCGGATGGCCTCTTTCAGCGCCGCGCCAAGCACCCGCGCATGCTGGCGAATATCCAAGGTGTGCAGATGCAGCCCGAAGGTGCGAACCTGCAGGATCAGGGGATCGATGAGCGTGCGCGCGATGCGCACCCCGCGGTTGGCGGCCAGCGAGGCGCGCAGCGTTTCGAGGTCGTCCAGAAACTCCGCAGCAGAGCCATAAGCCGGCAAAACCTGCGCCAGCTCGTCCTGGCCCTGGGCCAGCGTGTAGGGCATCACAGGCAGCGGCCGGCCTTGCGGCCCCGGGTGCAGCATCGTCCGCTGGATGCGCGCCTTGAGGCAGATCACGAACCGCCGGTAGTACTCAAATTCGTACTGCTCGCCGAATACCTGCGCCTCGGGGGTGTGCAGCTGCGCCACGTACTCCTTGAGACGGGCGAGCAGCGGCTCGCTTACGGGCCGCTGCTGGGCGCTGGTGGTGAGCAGATCGATGATCCGCTGCAACTGGCCCTGGTAGTAGACGAGGAGGTGACCGCGCGCCAGTTGGATGGCGTCGCGGGTCACCTGCGGCGTGACGAAGGGATTTCCGTCGCGGTCGCCTCCGATCCACGAGCCGAAGCGCAGCACGAGGGGCAGCTCATGGGGCTCGATGGAAAGCCCGTAGGTGGCCTGCAGAGCCTTTGAGATCTCGCGATAAAGGCCCGGCAGCGTCTCGAAGATGGAGACGTCGTAGTAGTCGAGCCCCATCTTGATCTCGTCGTAGACCGTGGGCCGGCGGGAGCGGATCTCATCGGTCTGCCACAGACTGGTAATCTCGGCCAGCACCAGCTCTTCGAGGCGCGCAATCTCCTCCTCCGGGACCGGGATGCGGTCGAGCATCTCGAGGAATTCGCCGATGCGGCGGCGCTTGAACATTACGGAGCGGCGCGCGGCTTCCGTAGGGTGGGCAGTGAAAACGGGAACGACGAGGACGCGCCGCAGAGAGTCGAGGACCTCGTCGGCGCCGATGCCGACGCGACGCATCTCGGCGAAGGTTCCCTCGAGCGAGCCGCGCTGGCGTCCGGCCTGGCCGCTCAACTGCAGCGCCATGCGGCGCCGCTTGCGGTGGTTGGTCTCGGCCAGGTTGATCAGTTCGAAATAGAAGGCAAAGGCGCGGGTGAGCAGGATGGCGCGCTCGGGGTCGAGGGCGTGGACGAGGGTGAGCGCCGCCGCCGCGCTGGCCTCGGCTTCTTCACGCAGGCCGCGGGCTTCGGCGTCGCGTCGGCGGATCGTCCCCTGGCGCAGGGCCTCGACCTGGGCAAACAGCTCATCGCCGGCCTGTTCGCGCAGCACCTCGCCGAGCAGCATACCCAGCGAGCGTACGTCGCGCCGCAGGGGCGCCTCTTTCAGCTCGCCGGATTGTGCTTCGAGTTCGGCGAGCCGCTGCGACCAGCTTTCGGGGTTCCATAGGGGAGCCATCGCTTTTGATTATCTACGAGGGAGATGCGGCGGTGTAGCACGGCAGCGGGCGGCCCGTTTACTTGCGCGCGGCGGGGTTGCGGCGGAAGCAGGCGGGGCTGTGGTCGTCGACCATGCCGGCGGCCTGCATGAAGGCGTAGACGATCACGGGGCCGACAAACTTGAAGCCTCTCTTCCTGAGCTGCTTCGACATTTCGACGGCCAGCGGCGTCTGCGCGGGGACGGGCCCTTCATTGCGGATGGGCTTGCCGCCAACGATACCCCAGAGGAACGACGAAAAACCGCCGCCCGCTTTCTCGATCTCAAGATAGAAACGAGCGGCCTGGACGGTGGCTTCAATCTTGGCGCGCGAGCGGATGATGCCGGGGTCCTCAAGCAGGCGCTCGATGTCGGCTTCGTTAAAGCGGGCGACCTTGACCGGATCGAAGCCCTTGAAGGCTTTGCGGAAGGCTTCGCGCTTGCGCAGCACGGTGATCCAGGAGAGGCCGGCCTGAAAGCCTTCAAGCATGAGCAGTTCCCAGAGCGCCCGGCTGTCGCGTTCGGGAATACCCCACTCGGTGTCGTGATATTCGCGGAGGAGCGGATCGTTCTCTGCCCAGGCACAGCGGGACTTCGGTGCTTTGGCGGTCATAGCTTCGATGGTACGCGGTGGAGAACGATTCGTCCTGACTCAGCGGAAGTCCAGCTCGGGGCGGTCACAGCGACTGCACGCGGTCGAGCCGCATCAAAAAGAGTGGGCGCACAGGCGCCGGAAGCGGGGTCAAGGGATGTCGCGGCATGGGATTCCGATTGGCCGTCTGTTCGGTATTTCCATCGATCTGGACTACTCGTGGTTTCTGATCGTCGGGCTCCTGACGTGGATGCTCGCTGTCAGCTACTACCCTCCTGAGTTTCCCGGCTGGCCCGCTGCCGAGTACTGGCTCGTCGGTTTTATCACTTCTGTCCTTCTTTTCGTAAGTGTGCTGATCCATGAGCTGTCGCACTCGGTCGTCGCCAAGGGCTACGGCATCGGCGTCCCGCGCATCACGCTCTTCCTTTTCGGGGGCGTGGCCCAAATCGCCTCCGAACCACCCAACCCGGCAGCCGAGTTCTGGATCGCCATCGCCGGGCCGGTCGCCAGCCTGGCCCTGGCTGCGATCTGCTGGGAGCTCGAGCCTCTCTTCCCGGCCAGCGGCGCAGCTTTCGCTCTCATCGAGTACCTCGCGCTCATCAACCTTGTCCTGGCTCTCTTCAACCTTATCCCCGGCTTTCCGCTCGACGGCGGCCGCGTCTTCCGGGCCATTCTCTGGCGCGCGTCGCACAGCTATCATCGCGCCACTGTCGCCGCCGGCATCTCCGGCCGCTTCTTCGGTTTTCTGCTCATCTTCCTCGGAATCTGGCAGGCTCTCACCGGCGACATCGCGGGAGGTATCTGGATCGCGTTTATTGGCTGGTTCCTGGAGAGCGCCGCCGGCAGCCAGTTGCAGCAGGAGAGCCTCCACAACCTTCTCGGCGACCACCGCGTCGCCGACGCCATGCAGCGCAACTTCGTCCGGGCGCCGGCCGCCGCATCCCTTCAGGACCTCGTTGACGGCTACTTTCTTCCCTCGAACACCCGCGCCGTAGTCGTAGATCGCTTCGACGGCCGAATCGGGCTCGTGACCCTCGCCAGTCTTGGGGAGACGCCGAGAAGCGACTGGGTGGCCACGCCGGCCAGCCAGGTGATGACGCCCCTTGAAGCTCTCCATACTACCCGTCCCAACGCCATCCTCTGGTCGGCGCTCGAAAAAATGGGCCGCGACGGAGTGGACCAGCTTCCCGTCGTCGACGAAAACTCCAACCTGGTGGGCATCCTCTCCCGCGAAGATATCCTGCATTACCTCAATATGTTGCGGGGTTTTCGGGACTGGAAGACCATTGCCGGCAGCGCCCACTAAGCGGCCGGGGCCCCGTTTTGACGTACACTTTCGGGCCCCGAAACGGCATCTAACTCGTTGGGAATCTGCTTTAGTTGAAAGGAAATCAGGACTTCAATGAATCTTCCCGTGACCGACCCGGTGAAAACCCCCTCAAGAAAGCTCCCTTTCATTCTCATTGCCCTGGTCGTCCTCGCTCTCGTGGTCGGCGGACTTCTGCGTGCCGGCATACTTCACGCGCCAGGCTTCATGAGCCCGGCTGCCAAGCACGTCGCCGTCAAGGTCGCCAACGACAGTTCTCCGCTGAACCTGGCGAACTTCCAGAACGGCTTCGCTTCGGTCATCGATCCCGACCTGCCGGCCGTGGTCAACATCTCCTCCACCAAGGTCGTGCACGAGCAGCAGGCTCCGAATGTCTTCTCCGACCCGTTCTTCCGGCAGTTTTTCGGCAACCAGTTCGGAGGCCAGCCTCAGCAGCCGCTGACGGAACGGGAGCACAGTCTGGGCTCCGGCGTCATCGTCAACCCCGACGGCTATATCCTCACGAACAACCACGTGGTCGCCGGCGCTTCGGACGTGGAGGTCTTCACCCAGAACCACCGCAAATACAGGGCGCACATCGTCGGCACGGACTCCCGCACCGACATCGCCGTGCTCAAGATCAATGCCAGCGGGCTGCCCGCGTTCACTTTCGGCGACTCCACCGATCTCAAGGTCGGCGACCTGGTCTTTGCCATCGGCGACCCCTTCGGCATTGGTGAAACCGCCACCATGGGCATCGTGAGCGCCACCGGCCGCGCCCTCGGCGGTTCGATCGAACATTATGAGGACTTCATCCAGACGGACGCGGCCATCAATCCCGGCAACTCCGGCGGGGCGCTCATCGATCTCCGCGGGCACCTCATCGGCATCAACACCGCCATCATCTCGGGCGATGGCGGGGGGAACGAGGGCATCGGCTTCGCCATCCCCATCAACATGGCGCACCGGATCATGGACCAGATCGTCGCGCACGGCCACGTCGTCCGGGGCTACCTTGGGGTCACCATCCAGAACGTGGATCCGGACATGGCTAAAGCCTTCGGCCTCAGCCAGGGCGGCGGCGCGCTGGTCGCCAACGTCACGCCGGGCAGCCCCGCAGCCAAAGCCGGGCTCCAGCGCGGCGACATCATCCTGAAGCTCGACGGCGACGATGTCAGCGGCTCCAGCGACCTCAGCGTCCACGTCTCGGAGATGGCGCCGGGCGCCACAGCCCATCTCCAGGTCTTCCGCAACGGTCACACCCAAAACGTCAACGTCCAGCTCGGAGCGTTCCCGGAGAGCGGCACTATGGGCGCGCCCGTGGAAGGCACGGGCTCCGCACTCCAGGGCGTCCAGGTTCAGGATCTGACCTCCAATCTCGCTCAACAGATGGGCCTGCCTCCCGGGACATCGGGGGTGGTCGTCACCGGAGTCGATCCCTCCAGTTCCGCGGCCGCGGCCGGGCTGCAGCACGGCGACGTGATCGAGGAAGTGGACCACCAGCCCGTTCACAACTTGCAGGAATACAACAAGGCCATCGCCGGCCGCGCCGACCAGCCTGTTCTTCTCCTGGTCAGCCGCGGCGGCCAAACCTCCTTCGTCGTAGTCGAGCCGCAGCAATAGGCGGTGCAACGCACCTCAGGCCGGTTGAATCGTTCCTCCGATTCGCCGGCCTCTCATTTCTCCGCGGCCATCCCACTCCTTTTCGCGGATGTATATTGAAAAGCGTTCTGCGCATCCAGCGGCGCATTCTCTCCCGACTGGGTCGCCGTACGGGAGATCATCATGCCCCTCAATCCAAGAGCCGTCGTCGAGAACCTGAAAGACCTCCGCGCCCACACCGCCGACGACAACGGGGCTCAGCGCGTCGCCTGGTCGCCCGTCTGGCTGAAGGCACGCGCCTGGTTTGAAGACAAACTCGACGCGCTGCCCGTCGAGCACCACTTCGACGCCGCCGGCAACCGCTGGGTCACGCTAGCGGGTGCGTCCGAACGGGCGCTCATCCTCGGCAGCCATCTCGACTCCGTACCCAACGGCGGCTGGCTTGACGGCTGCCTCGGCGTCATGGCCGCCTTCGAGGTTCTGCGCCGCATTGCGGAGGAGTTCGACGGCAAGCCTCCCATCACGATCCGCCTCGTCGACTGGGCTGACGAGGAGGGCGCGCGATTCGGCCGCAGCCTTTTCGGCTCGTCGGCCTTTGCCGGCACGCAGACCATCGAAGCCGACCGCGGCCGCACCGATCGCGAGGGCATCCGCCTGGAAGACGCACTGCGCAACTGCGGAGTAGACATTGACTCGATCGGAGACGCCGGAGTCGAACGCAGCCACGCCGCCGCCTATCTCGAGCTTCACATCGAACAGGGCCCGGTGCTCGAACGCCTCGGCCTGCCGCTTGGCGCCGTCACCGGAACCAAGGGCGTGGAGCGCCATGCCATCGTCTTTCATGGTCAGGAGGCCCATTCCGGCTCGACGCCGATGCGTGACCGCCGCGATGCGCTGGCTGCCGCCGCCAGGCTCGCACTTGAAATCCGATCGATCGCCGGCAAACACCCCGACTCGGTCTGCACAATGGGCAGCGTAAAGACCTTCCCCGGCATCGTCACCGCCGTCGTGGGCCGCTGCGAGACCACACTCGACCAGCGCGACCTCGATGCGGGAGTCCTGGCTGCGATGTATGCCGAAGCGCAGGCCAAGAGCCGGCAGTTTGCGGCCGAGGAGAACTGCACCGTCGAGTGGTCCCGCATCTGGAACATCGAGCCCATGCCCTTCCACCCGCATCTCATCGAGCTTTGCGAAGAGGCCGTGCGCGAGACCACGGGCGCCTCACACCGCATGCCCTCCGGCCCGCTTCACGACGCCGCCGAAGTTGCCCGCGTGGGCATCCCGACGGTCATGCTCTTCGTGCAATCCCTGCGTGGCATCAGCCACAACAAGATTGAAGACACAAAAGAGGAGCACATTGAGCTGGCCGTCCGTGCCCTCGACCGTCTGGCCACGAAAACGATGAAATGGATCCAGGCCACCAGCGCCTGATGCTCTAAAGCGCGCACCACGCTCTACTGGCCGTCCCGAAGCCTGCGCAGAGCCACGCTTATCTCCAGAGCCGCCGCCGACTCCGCGGGCGGGCAGAGCGCTGGAGACTGGCCGCTCCGGCAGGATCCGATGAAGTAATTCATCTGCGCCAGATAGGGATCATCCGCCGACAAGGGGATTGCCCTTTCGCCAGCCGGGGCGCGCAGCGTCAAGGTTCCGTCCTCGTACACAAGGGTCTCATCGCCGGTCTCGATCGTGAACCCCGCCGCAAAAGGCTCGCCCGCCCCGTACCAGCCGCCCTGCACCGTCGCCGTCAGGCCGGAGGGGTAGGTCAACAGCGCCTTTAAGGTGTCGCCCGCGCCGAACCGTTCGGCCCGCATCGCCGCCGGAGTCCCAAACAGGCTCAGCACCTGGTCCAGGTCGTGGCTCAGCAGGTCCACCACCGCGCCGCCGCTCTGCGCCGCATCCGTCAGCCACCCACCCCAGGCGGGCAGCCCGGTCCTGCGGTAGAAGCAGCACGACCGCACCGCATCGCGGCCAACGCGCTCGATAAACAACCGCGCGCGCCTGTACGCCTCCATGAACCGCACGACATACGCTACCATGAAGACCTTGCCGCTCGAATCCGCCGCACGCATCATCTCCGCGCAGTCGGAAGTATCCAGCGCCATGGGCTTCTCGCAAAGGACATGTTTCCCCGCGCCCAGTGCCGCCAGCGCGATCTCTTTGTGCAGGGGCGAGGGCGTACAGATATCAATGGCGTCGATCTCCGGATTTGCCACCAGTTCCCGCCAGTCTGCATGCCACGGTGTTCCGTCTGGAACCTCCGCGCTCTCCACCTGGAGGTTGCCCTTGGCGCCCACACTCCGCTGCGGCGGCCGCCGCGCAGCCACACCTCGCAGTTCCCCGCCCTCCGAGCGCAGGATCGCCGCCAGGTGCACACCCCCCATGAATCCCAGCCCGATCAGGCCAATCCTCAACTTGCCATCGACACGCACAACGGCTCCTGCCTTCATTCCGGCATTCCCTTCGAATCCCTGTTCCCGCCGGCCCCCGCTTCGACCAACGCAAAGATCAGTCCGTAGTCCTGGTGCCACACCGGGCAACGCATGAAGCGGGCGCGGATGTTCTTAATGATTGATGAAGCCAGTTATCGCATCCGCGAGTTGCGCCCGGCTGTCTTTTGGCTCTCTCCAGTTTATTTCGGCGGCGAAACCCAGGCCGGCAATTTCAGCGCGGCGCGTAGCGGTTTTGGACTCAAGGTTTGGCCGGCGCGGAAGGCCGGGAACCGAGTTTGGGGAATGCGGGCCAATCCCATGCATGGAACAAAATTGGCGACATCCGGTTTAACCGCAGGAGGCGCAGGGATGGACACTTCCAGCAAGGATGGAGCGGGATGAAGAAAGCATGGGTGAGGGGCCCGTCGATCGACCAGAAGCTGCCGAGCGGGCCTTCTAGACATCCAGTCGATTGGAGGCGGCGACGCGGCCATACCAGAGCCCTGAGTCCTTGATGGTGCGCTTCTGGCTTCGGAAGTCCGTATAGATAAGGCCGTAGCGCTCCGTGTAGCCCTCCGCCCACTGGAAGTTGTCGAGCAGGCTCCACGCGTGGTAGGCACGAACATGCGCGCCGTCGGCGATGGCGCGCGCAAGCTCGGCGAGCACCTGGCGGTACCACTGAATGCGCCGCGAGTCCGGAATGCGGCCACTCTGGTCGTCATACGGCGCATCGAGGTAGCCGCAGCCACTCTCCGTAATCTCGATGATTGGATGATCGTAGTCGCGCGAGATCCGAGTGACCAGATCGTAGATACCGCGTGGCCACAGTTCCAAACCAGATTCGGTCAGAGGCCCCTCGGTGGGCATGGTGGCGCGGATGCCGGTGTAGGGGTCGCGCGCGCAGCCGCTGTCAGACTCGATCTCGGTCCCACTGAAGCCGCCACCATAACAATGTGCGTTGCTGGCATCGGAGACGATGCGGCGGGTGTAGAAGTGAAAGCCCACCCAGTCCAGCGGGGCATAGAGGATCTTCTCATCGCCCGGCTTGAAGCCCATGGTCTGCCAGGGTGGTTCGCCGATGAAGGCGTTCGGATAGTGACCGGTCATCGCGGCTTCGAGGAAGAACACGTTGTTCATGGCGTGGTAGCGCTCGGCGGCGGCGCGGTCGGCCTCGGAGTCTGTCTTCGGGTATGCGGGGGCCATCTCGTAAGCACTCCCCACGGTCGCCTTCGACGATGCCGCTTTGACGGCTCGATGGGCTTCGCCTTGCGCCAGCCCGAGGGTGTGGGCGGCTTTCAGAAAGTCAGGAAAACTTGTGCGGCACGGGGGAAATGCGCCCGCCGCATAGCCCATAAAAGCGATGGCCCAGGGCATATTGAATGGCGCCCAGACCGTGATGCGATCGCCGAGGTGCCTGGCAAGAATACCGGCATAATCCGCAAAGTAGCCGGCGAGATCGCGATTGGGCCAGCCTCCGCGGTCTTCGAGCGCTTGAGGGAGGTCCCAGTGGTATATGGTGCACCAGGGGCGAATGCCGGCCGCAAGAAGCGCGTCGGCCAGCCGGCTGTAGTGATCGATCCCCTTCATGTTGGGCGCGCCGACGCCGGTGGGCTGAATGCGGGGCCAGGAGATGGAGAAACGGTAGCTCTTCAGGTTGAGATGCTGCGCGAGTGCGATGTCCTGCGGGTAGAGATGATACTGGTCACAGGCGACGTCGCCGGTTACCGAGCCCCGGACTTTGCCGGGCGTGTGGGTGAACCGGTCCCAGATCGATTCGCCTTTGCCGTCTTCGTCCCATGCGCCTTCCACCTGGTAGGAAGCAGTCGCAGCACCCCAGATGAACCCCTCGGGAAAGCGCGCCTGTTGAATCTGCGACTCCGGCACTGTTCCCGGCATGGCCGACTCCGGCAACAGACCTGGAATCCGATTGGGAGCAAGGGAAGCGGCGGCACGCGTGTCGGTTTCAGCAAACGCGACCGCGGCTGCGGCGGCCGCAGATCGAGCAACAAATGCCCGGCGATTCATATCCACTCCCCAAGCGCGAATTGTACGAAGTATTCGGGCCAGCGTGCAGCGCGGCAGATCTCTCTGAAGAGATTGCCCGGGCGGCCCGGGGGCTGTCCAATGAAACATTGGACATATTTTGATAACTTTTGGTTATGGGAATGGAGCTCGAGGATCTGCGATCGTTTCTGGTTCTTTCGGAACAACTTCACTTCCGGCGGGCCGCAGAGATCCTCCATGTCTCGCAGCCGGCGCTGAGCAAGCAGATCCGCCGGGTGGAAGAGCGGCTGGGCGGACCGCTGCTGGTCCGACGCTCCCGCGGACTGCACCTGACCCCGGCGGGCGAGGTTCTGCTTCGACACGCGCGACAAATCATCGAGGACTCCGATTCCGCGGAAAGGATCACCCGTCTCGCCCTGAAGGGTGAGGCAGGCACGTTGCGGGTCGGATTCGGAATTGCAGTTCTCGCCCGCGGCTTGCCGAATCTCATGCTGCGCTTCAGGAAGCGATTTCCGAATGTCGACCTGTCGGTACGCAACATGTCAACCTCCGATCAGATACAGGCGCTGAGCGAAAGGAAGATCGACGTTGGGTTTGTCCGTCTGCCAATCCGGAACCGAGAGATCGAGACCGTCCCGGTGGTGAAGGAGAGGCTCATGATTGTGCTGAGCGAGCCATGGGTTCACGATGCGAAGGCGGGCCTGACGGGCCTGAGCGGCGCGCCATTTATCCTGCCGTGCCGCGCTGACTCGGCCAGCTTCTACGACCACGTGTTTCGAACCTGCCGGGCGGCGGGATTTATGCCCAGGGTCGTTCAGGAGACCGATGTGTTCTTCACCGCGCTGAATCTGGTGCGCGCCGGCCTGGGAGTAAGCATTGCACCGAGCGCGGTACAACTGATGCGTGTGCCACAGATACGATTTGCAGAAACCAGGATTCCTGAAGGGGAATGGAGCATCGGCATCGCATGCAACCGGCAGCGCCCACGGCCGATGCTGGTGGAGAACTTTATACAAATGGCTCGCAAACTCCTTTCATCGGCGATCAAATGATGATTTGTGGTCGTACCGGCTTGCGGTCTACACGAAAGACGGCGGGACCTTCCCGCAGCGGCGCAAGCCGCATGGGTACGGCTGGCGTGAAGGCTCGTGCAAATACGCAAGCCTTCAAGACGCCGGGTTATCCGGCGAACACTGGAATCGGGCCCTTTCAAAAACCGGACCTTCGACCGAGGCTGTCAGATGGCGGTGCGGCCGCCGTCTACGGCCAGCATTGCGCCATGGATAAAAGTGGCGCGGTCGGAGGACGATCCAGTGAGTTATCTCATGCTGCGGAGATATGCGGGCACGGAGTCCGAGGGGAAGACGGTAGACTCGGCGCCGTTGGGCAGGGCGATCACCACTTTGCTTACGGAGTAGCCGGCAGGGGTCCAAGAGTAGTCGTAAGCGTATCGATCCCGGCCGTCGAAGAGCTGGCCGGAGACGAGTCCATTGCGATACCAGTTGCGGACGAGTTCGCGGCCATGTTCGTCGGTGACCGCGGTCATGAGCCGGCCCTGATATTCGTAGTGACGTTCGGCGCCATTCGAGTAGAAGACATCCGACAACATGCCTGCGGAGTTGTAGCGATAACGCACGACGCTTCCTTTATCGTCGGCGGGCTGCACGATCCGGGCCTGATCGTCGTAGCGAAGGCGGATCCAGTGGCCGTGGGGGGTGAGGACCTCCTGAAGGTTGCGCCGGGCGTCGCGCTGGAGAAGCAGTTTATCTCCCGCGGCATTCCTGATCTCGTAGGCGGCGCACTGGGCGAGATTCTTGGCCGAGTAGGCTTCAGGGAACAGCATTTCCGAACCATGCGCCAGGCGGAGGGTCCAGCCACGGCCATTCCAGGCGATTGTGGCCTTGTAAAAGCGGGTGGAGGTTTCAGTGTGCAGATAGACGGCGTTCGAGAACCCGGAGCCGGGGGATATGCGCTTGAAGTAGAGGAAGTCGCCGTCCTCAAGCATGAGCGTGAGGTAAGTGTAGGGCCATCGGCTGCCGGTCGGAGCGATGTCGAAGGAGTCACTGGCATTGAAGCCGAAGGCGTGCTGGTGGCTGGGCGAACCCCAGTCACGGGTAGTGTAGGCGCGCTCAAGGGGGGCGTTGAAGACGTCGTCGAGGGGCAGGTCTGTCTGGCGGAGCACGAACGAGCCGTAGCGAAGATCGGTCTCGAAGCGGTTATCCGGCTGGGCATGAGAGACGGGGGTGGCACAGGAACCGAGGGCTGAGACCACGCGGCCGGCCGAGACGGAGGCATAGACGCAGGGGTGCAGGCCGTCGAGCGTGGGGGGTACGAGAGCTTTCAAGATTTGGGTTTGCGAGACGGTCGCGCCGTACCACTGGTGCCACTCGGCGATGGCGGCGATGGCCAAGGCGGCGAGAATCAACATACGGCCTAAGAAATGCCGGATGGGGCCGGACTTTGCAGGCGGCTGAGCTGTGACCAAGAGCGAATCCCCCAGTGCAAGGTACGGGGCGTGAGTGCCGGCAGCAATCCCACGAACGAGTCGCATGGGCCCACGAACGAGTCGCGAAGGCCCACAAACGAGGGGAGCAGCGAGCCCGGCGCGTGGGGCTGCGATCCGTTGCAAGGAAATAGGCTGAGGCGGAGAAAAGCTGTGCTAAGCTCCCGGTATGCCGGTTGCTTCCCCGCAGCGGACATCGAAGAAGCCACGCCATGCGGCGGTGGTACGCGTGACCCACTGGGTGACGGCGGCGGCGTTCTTTGCGCTGTTGGTGACGGGGCTGGAGATCGTGGTGTCGCACCCGCGGTTTTACTGGGGCGAAGTGGGGAACGTGAACACCAAGCCGGCGTTCACACTGCCGATACCGGCGTCGCGGGATACGGTGGCGACGGGCTACCACTACGTGATGCCGGACGAGAACGGATGGAGCCGGTACCTGCACTTTGAGGCGGCGTGGGCGGCGCTGCTGGCCGGGCTGGTGTATGGCATCTGGGGGGTGTGGACGGGACACTTCAGGAAGAACCTGGCGCCGGAGCGGGGCGAACGGGGCTGGGCGGCGGTGCGGCGGGTGCTGGCCGGATATTGGCGGCGGGCGCCGGCCGGGGATGGGGACCGGTATAACGCGGTGCAGCGATGGGTGTACCTGGCGGTGATCTTCGTGCTGTTTCCGGCGATGATCTGGACGGGGCTGGCGATGTCGCCGGCGTTTACGGCGGCGTTTCCGGAGACGGCGAGCTGGCTGGGAGGACGGCAGTCGGCGCGGACGCTGCACTTTCTGCTGACATGGGCGCTGGTGGGGTTTGTGGCGGTGCACATCACGATGATCAGCCTGGCGGGGTTCTGGAGCCGGATGCGGGCGATGATTACGGGGCGCGCAGGAGACGGAAAGGAGCGCGGATGAGCAGGATTACGCGGCGAGGATTGCTGGCGGGCGGGTTGGGCGCGGCGGCGGGGTTGACGGGACTGGCAGTGGCGGGGCGGATGGCGCGGCGGTACGGGCTGATGCCGCCGGACTGCGGGGGAGTCTACGGGCCGGGCGAGACCCTGACCTATGCGGCGCAGAGGCTGCTGACGTGGGCTGGGCCGGTAAGGCAGTTTCCGCGGAGCATGATCTCGAAGAGGCCCTTTGCGAACGAGCTGGCTCCGCCGACGGCGGCGTTCAAGAAGCTGGAGGCGGGCGGGTTCAAGGACTGGCGGCTGACGATTGACGGGATGGTGGCGCGGCCGGCAACGCTGACGCTCGAGGATGTGAAGAGCCTGGGGACGGCGAGCCAGATCACCGAGGTGGCGTGCGAGGAGGGGTGGTCGTACATCGCGGAGTGGATTGGGACGCCGCTGGTGAGCGTGCTGCGGGAGGTGGGGATACTGCCGCAGGCTCGGTACCTGGTGTATCTCTCGTTCGAGAAGGGTTGGTGGGACAGCCTGGACAGGGGCGACGCGCTGGACCCGCACACGCTGCTGACGTGGGGGATGAACGACGGGGATCTGCCGGTAGGATTCGGCGGGCCGCTGCGGATGCGGGTGCCGCGGCAACTGGGATACAAGAACATCAAGTTTATTGCGCACCTGACGGCGACGGACTCAATCAAGAAGTTCGGGGAGGGGTTGGGGTCGGCCTCGCCGGAGGGCGGGTATGCGTGGTATGCGGGGATCTGAGAGCGGGCGCGCAGAGGTTGCCAGACACCGCACGGTCAGAGGTGGCGTTCGGCCGACCTGATGCATCTGACTTTGGAGCGGCTCTCTGAGACTCTCCCTGGCCGAAGGTCGCCTCGCAGTAAAATTAGTTATGAGAATTGGAGTCGATTTCGGAACCACGCGCGTGGTCGTGGCCGGCGTTGACCGGGGCAACTATCCTCTCGTACATTTTGAGACACCCGACGGCCAGACCCGGGACTGGTTTCCCTCCGTTGTCGCCGTCAGGGGCAACGACCACCTCTTCGGCTGGGAGGCGGTCGACGTGCAGGGCGACGAAAGCTGGACCGTCTTCCGGTCCCTGAAACGCTGGTTGCGCGCCGCCGGCCCGCACACCGAGTTGCGCGCCGGCGGCCAGGCCCTGCCGCTCCGCCAGCTCCTGGCCGGGATGATGGTGTCGCTGCGCGATAACCTGCTTCACCAGTCCAATCTCGGAGCAGACCCCGACGAGCCTCTCGAGGTGATGATCGGCGTTCCCGCCAACGCCAACAGCAACCAGCGTTTCCTCACGGAAGAAGCCGCCCAGGAGGCCGGATTCAGGGTCCTTGGCGTCGTCAACGAGCCCTCCGCCGCAGCCATCGAGTTCGCCTATCGCAACAGCGCCGAGCGCAAGAAGCGCGCCGGCAGCAGCCTGTTGGTCTACGACCTCGGCGGCGGCACCTTCGACGTCTCGCTGGTCACCCTGGGCGAAACCGAGCACACGGTCGAAGCCTCCGACGGAATTCCCCACCTGGGCGGGGACGACTTCGACGAGATCCTCGCGGACCTGGCGCTTGAATCCGCCCCTTCGGGCGCCGATCTCACCCCTTTCGAACGCCGACGGCTGCTCGAAGAATGCCGTGAGAAGAAAGAGTCTCTGAATCCCAACACGCGCAGAGTGACCATCGATCTGGAGCGGGTGCGTCCCGGCCTGGGCGAGGCGACGCTGGCGGTGGATACCTACTACGAGCGCTGCCGCCCGCTGATCGAGTCCACGCGAATGGTGGTGGAGAACCTGCTCGCCGCTCACCCCGGCCTGTCGCTCGATACCCTGTACGTCACCGGCGGGGGATCGGAGCTGCCTCCCGTGGCCCGTGTCCTGCGCGAGACCTTCGGCCGCAAAGTGCGCCGCTCCGCCTATATGCGCTCGGCCGGCGCCATTGGCCTGGCTATCCGCGCCGCCGCCGCTGCCGACCGGCTCTCCGACCAGTTCAACCAGTACTTCGGCATGTGGCGCGAGGCCGATTGCGGCGGCAACATTGTGTTCGACCTGATCTTCTCGCGCGGGGTACGCCTGCCGGCGCCGGACGAGCCGCCTCTCCACCTGGAGCGCGTTTACCAGCCGGCGCACAATATCGGCCACTTTCGTTATCTTGAGTGTTCCCGGCTCGACGACCGCGGTCAGCCTATCGGTGAAATCGCAAACTGGGAGCAGATTCAGTTTCCGTTCGACCCGGCGCTCTGGAGCTGCCGCAACCTGGCCGCCGAACCCGTGTGCGCGCTGCCCGTGCCCAACGGCCTCCTGGTGCGTGAAGAGTATACGTGTGACGCGGGCGGCAACCTCAAAGTCAAAATCTCCACCGCCCCCAGTGGGAACGTCCGGGAATACTCCATCGGGCAGCTCGCCAAGGCCTGACCGCGGCTGCCGCATTGTGCGGTTGTCCGCGGGAGGCAGGGTGGGGCCGATCAGCGCGGCACGGCGAGGCGGAATGTGATGGACGAAGCAGCCGAAGATGCTTCGGGTTCGCATCCTGACGAACGGACCTGGAACGCCTCCCCGCCGATGAATTGCAAAAGCGATGCAAAAGGGGCAATCGCGCCGCCTCTACGGGAATCCACGCGAATTCAACCAAACAACTTCCCTGCTCAGTCCACCAGGACCTCGATCTTCTCCTGGCTGGGATCGGCGATTGGATTGTTTGGCGCATCGTCCAGTACTTTGCGGAGCCAGACGAAGCAGTCGCGGTTGAAATCGTGGGCTCCGGCTTTGGGCGAGCAGTCGGCCAGCGCGTTTCCCTCGCTCCACGCCTTCCTCGCGGCCTCCAGATTGCCTTCCGCTGCGTCGAGCGCGCTTTTGGCCAGCCAGTACACTTCGTCGCGGCTTTTCAGCTTCTTCGCTTCCATGCGCTCCCACCAGGCGCGTGCAGCGGCGGCGTCCCGCTCGAGAAAGGCCTTGCCGAAGACGAATAACGGGAGCCACGCCGCGGGAACTTCCGGCGCCGATTCGCGGCAGACTGCTTCGGCCGTATTCAATGCCTCGCAGGCGGCGGGGATGTTTCCGCAATCGTGGAAGTAGTTGTAGGCCAAGAGGCGGATGAATACGGCGCGGGGCCCGCGCGTGATCCCGGCTTCGGCCCTGCGGATCGCATCGATATCGTAGTCTCTTGGCCGCAGCGGCGTGACGAGGCCTACTTCTGCGATGGCTATGGCCCGGTGATAATCCGCCCAGGGACCGCCGGCGAGGCGCTGAAAGATCTGGGCGCCGTCGGTGTAAAACTCCTTCGTCCGAAGCGGAAGCAGATTGACCACAAATGCGGTGAAGCCAAAGGTAGAGGTGAGGGCGAGGAGTTCCCAAAGACGGTCATAGCGGGTTCCGTTGACCAGGAAGGCGCCGGCCATGGCGGCGAATCCGGTGCACAGGCTTCCGAGGGGCCCGGCGGCGATCATCTTGACCTCCACCCACTTTGCCTGCGAGGGATCGATGGGGATGATATTGACGGCGCCTCCCATCGAAAGGAGTCTTCTGGGCTGAAACGCGAAGCTCCATCGGCCTCGCCCCAGAGCCCACTGGAAGGGCCCGACGATGAAGGTGCGCAGACGCATTCCCAGCGCCAGTCCCACCACGGCGTGGCTTGACTCGTGGGCTGCGGCCTCAATGAGCGCGGAGAACAAAAAGAGGACCCAGAACATCAGCAAACCCGAGTGAGGCAGGCGACGCGCTGCCGCCCACTGCCACCAGAGGTGGGTGCCAAGAAGGTATACGCCGCCCGCGAGTACCCAGGCGAGGGCATCCGCCAAGCCGCTGGTTCCATCCCCCGCGACGCGCGGGGGTTTCGGCTTCGAAAGATCCGCCTCGCTGGCGTGGCGCCCCGCGAAGGCCACCAGCCCGCCGATGCCGAAAAACAACAGAATCCCCAGCAGAATCGCGTTGGGGAGCAAAAATCCACGCCATCGAAATATCAGGCTCAGCACCGTGACCAGCCCGATGGGAATGCATTGGACCAGAATGGCGACGCTGGCGGCGATGGCCCAGCCGCGCACGGCAGGCTTGCGCCTCCTCGCGCTCCACCATGCCATCCCGTAGAAGATGGCCAGGGGCGCAGGCATCGCGAGTACCAGTTTGGCGAGGAGGAGAAGTACAACGGTGAGCGCCCTTCTGCCGAGAGTGAACCCGTCAAGTTGCGTGAGCGTCGGGCTCCAATAGGGGCCGAAGAGCACGGAGCGAAGTGTCGAAAGGGAGATGAACGCGGACAATATGGCAAGAATGCCGAAGCAGCCGCTCAAGAATCTTCTGAACCTGACCATCCCGCAGCCGTACCGTTCTGGCTTGACTGAGCCCGTGTATTTAACTGCCTGAAGCGATTTGCTGACGACTGTAACCGACCCAATGACATGGGTCTATAGCATCATCGGGGGATAAGGCGGAAGAAGCGGCGGGCGCGGGCTACGTCTTTGAGGATCTGGGCGCGGAGGGCTTCGGGGGAGGGCCACTGGACTTCGCCGCGGAGGCGGTAGAGGAATTCGAGCTCGATGGGGGTTTCGGGAGTGAGGTCAACCGGCTCGAAGTCGAGGATGTGGGACTCGACGGCGAAGGAGGGTTCGCCGAAGGTGGGGCGGTTGCCGATGTTGGTGACGGACTGGAAGCGGCGGCCGGCGATGGCGAGACGGGTGACGTAGACGCCGAAGCCGGGGAGCTGGCCCGAGTAGGGCGCCAAATTGACGGTGGGGACGAGGAGGCGGGAGCCGATGCCGCGGCCGCGGGCCTGGGTGGAGAGGACGGCGAAGGGACGGCCGAGCATCCAGCGGGCCCGGCGGACGTCGCCCGCGGCGAGGAGGGCGCGGATGGCGGAGCTGGAGACCTCGAGGCCGCGGACATGGACGGGATCGTGGACGGTGAGGGAGAAGCCGAACTCACGGCCGAAGTGGGCGAGCTCGGCGACGCCGGCCTGGGCGCGGTGTCCGAATCGGAAGTTGGGACCCTCGTGGAGGCCGCGGAGCTGGAGGGCCTGGGCGAGGATGATGCGGACGAATTCGCGGGCGGGGAGCGCCGAGAGGGCGGCGTCAAAGGGAAGGACGAGGGCGGCGTCGATGCCGGTGGCGGCGAGGAGGCGCAGGCGCTCGGGGATGGGGGTGAGGAGCAGCGGAGCGCGGTCGGGGCGGAGGAAGTGGTCGGGATGGGGATCGAAGGTGATGGCGAGGGAGCGCGCTGTGCGCTGGCGGGCCTCGGCGGCGACGGCGGCGAGGATCTGGCGATGGCCGAGGTGGACGCCGTCGAAGTTGCCGATGGCGGCGACGGTGGGGCCGAGGATGGGCGGGATCTCCGCGACGGAGCGGAAGACGGTGAGGACGGGAGTGGAGGCGCGATGAACGTTCATAGGCTGAGGGGGACGGTGAGGCCGTCGTGGGCGAGCTGGATGGTGGGCGGCAGGGAGCGATTGGTGGCCTGGTGGGCGAGGTCGTGGGCGATGTGGGTGAGCCAGGTTTGGCGGGCACCGATGCGCTGGGCCCACTCGACGGCCTGGGCGAGGGTGGCGTGGCTGGGATGGGGCTGGTGACGGAGAGCCGAGAGGACGATGACGTCGAGGCCATCGAGGAGGGCGAAGCTAGGCTCGGGGATGGCGCTTACGTCAGTGAAGTAGGCGGCGCTGCCGAAGCGAAAGCCGTAGATGGACTGCTCTCCGTGCATGACGGGAACGCGGAGGAAGCTGACGCCATGAATGGTGGTGCGCTCCACGAGGGGCTCGATGCGGACACGGGCGCGGTTGATGTAAGTAGCGTTGGGGGAAAAGGTGTAGGGATAGACGGAGCGGAGGATTTCAGCGGTTTCGGGTGCGGCGTAGAGGGGGATGGGGCCGCTCTCGCGGTTGACGGTGAAGCTGATGGGGCGGAGGTCGTCCATGCCGAGGAGGTGGTCGGCATGGCCGTGGGTATAAAAGACGGCGTCGACACGGGTGAGGTGCTCGCGGAGAGCCTGCTGGCGGAAGTCGGGGCCGGTGTCAATGACCACCGAGCGCTCGCGCAGGGCGGCGTCCTGCCAGCGGATGAGGACGGAGGGACGCAGACGGCGGTCGTGGGGATCGGACGAGGTACAGACGGGACAGAGGCAACCGATGGTGGGAACGCCCATGGAGGTGCCGGTGCCGAGGAATGTGAGATGTGCCTGCAGACGGCGGCTCCTGGTTGGAAGCGATCAGCTTTCAGATTTCAGCTTTCAGATTTACCTATTCGGGCCCCGGGGATGGGGTGAACGGCCGTCAAGGTGATGCAGGCGCCGAGGACCGAGCCCAGAGGCCGAAAGCTGAAGGCTGATAGCTAAGAGCGCTGTTTCTCAGCGTTTGGGTGGTGGATGGGGGACGGATTGGAGACTGATCATCTTGGAGATCTCCAGGAAGCCCATGCGGGCGTCGAAGAGGGCGGTCTGGAGGGCCTTGTCTTCTTCCGGGGTGAGGTTGCCCCTGGTCTTTTCGGCGAGGATGCCGAGGAGGTCGATCGTGGCGCGGGCACCGACGATGTCGACGCGGGGAGTCTGTCCCTCTTGGGTGCCAGCGCCGAGCTGGAGCATGGCGGTGAGGTAGAACTGCTGGACGAGACTCTCGAAGGTGAGGGGCGGCTGAGCGCCGACGGCGGGGTTCTGGGCCCGGATAAGGTCCTCGACGCGCTGGGCGGAGGCTTCGTAGTCGGCCTTTTGCTGGTTCGATTCTTCGGGTGTGGGCAGGGGGCCGAGGTCATCTCCGAGGAGCTCGGAGACGGTGGGGACGGGCTCGGCGGGAGCTTCGCTGACAACGAGGCGGGGACCGGGGGTGGTGGGCTGTGCGGGCGGCGCCGGAGGCTCGGGGGCTGGCGCGGCCGCAGGGTGGGATTCCGTCTCTTCTTCGACCGCCTTCACCTTCCGGCGGTCAATGACCTCGAACTTGGGATTGTCGCTCATGTCCTGTCACACCGTCCTGAATGATTTGATGAGTTGCAGGCTCGCCTCAGCGCGAGCGGGTTGACCTGGTGAATCAGGCAGCGAGGGCCGGGGGCGCGGCGAGAATGGTTGCAGCGGCGCCGGCCAGGTGAAGCTGCCGGGATTGAGCTTCGGCGGCGGCCTCGATTACGGCGAGGGCGAAGACGCGGGAGCCGGAGGGGAGTGGCAGGGCCGCGGCGCTGGTGACGCGGCCGGCCGGGGAGCCATCGTCGAGGGTGAGACCGGCGCCGGGTGTTGGAACGGGGCCGAAGAGTTCGAGGGGGCGAAGATGGCGGTGGACGCTGCCGCGGGCGCGGATGCGCTCGACGATCTCTTGACCGAGGTAGCAGCCTTTATTGAAGTGGAGGGCGCGGAGCTGGGAGGTTTCCTGGGGCAGGTCGCGCTCGGCGATGTCGACGCCGTAGAGGGGGATGGCCTCGGCGATGCGGAGGGCTTCGAGGGAGTGGCAGCCGACGGGGGCGGCGCCGGCGGCGCGGAGGCAGGACCAGAGCCTGGCCAGGCCGGCGGCGGGAACAAAGAGCTGGTAGTGAGGGACGAGGGCGCCGTAAGCGCGAAAGATGGCGAGGTCCCAGCCGTTCCACTCGACGCGGCGGGCGGACATGGGCTGCGAGGACGCGGGCAGGCCGACGCGTTCGAGGACATCGTGGGCCTGGGGACCGGCGAGGCCGATGGCGGTCTCGGAGCCGGGCTCGCCGGAGGGCTCTTCGCCGATAGGGATGAGCTCGACGTCGTCCATCACGATGAAGCGATTGAGGTGGGCGAGGAGCTTATCGAGCTGGTCGGCGGCGATTTCGAGCTCGAGGCCGGACTCGCCGGCGAAGGGAGTGCCGAGGTTGGGGTCGTCCGTGCCGGTCATGGAATTGGAAGTGGGGGCATCGGGGTTGCGGCGGAGGGGTGAAGATTCCTCGGACTGTCGCCAGACGGTGAGGTCGCCCTGGATGTGGCCCTGGGCGTTGAGGATGAAGTTCCAGGCGCCGGAGTTGGGGAAGAGGTCGTTGACGGTGTTGGAGACCATGCCGCTGAGCCAGCGGAATCGGTCCTGCCCGCGGACGGCGACGCGGCGCATCCAGCCGAGGTCGTGGAGGGCGGCGCCGGTGACGAGCGCGGCTGTTTCGGCCTGGGGAGCGTCCAACTGACGAGGGGTGAGCACGCCGCGGAAGGCGGTGAGCTGGTGGGGGATGTGGGTGGATTCGAGCAGGCCGGCAAGAGCCGTGGGCTGTATGGTTAAGGTGAGGCCGGTATCCGCCATAGGTAGTTCTCCGCTGTCAGGAGCCGATAGCACGGGCAGCACCGGACAGCATCCTGATTATAGCGTTGGAAGCGGATGGGCGGGCACGCCGCAAAGAGCGGCGAGCCGCGAAGGAAGCAAGGAGGCCGCGCGGTGGAATGGGCGATGAGGGCAAGGCAAAGACCGGTAGACCATGGGCGGGTGTGGGTGCGGAGGGCGGCGGCATGGGGTTTGGCAGCGGCGCTTTGCGCGGGAGCGGGGGCCCAGACGAAGACGGCTCCGGACAACAGCAAGGCGAAGGGGCCGGGTACGGGCCAGAGCGCGGGCAAGAGCACGGGCGAGACGGTGATCACGCCGGAACAGGCCAAGGAGCTGTTTGCGTCAGTGGACACGATCATGAAGTTCGACTCGCAGGACAGCGGGCTGCCCATCGAAAGCGAGGTGAAGCGGCAGCTTACGTCGAGAGCGGCGGTGGAGAAGTACCTGGAGGAGAAGTTCAACGACGACCAGGACTCGAAGCGGCTGGAGCGGGACGAGATTGTGCTGAAGAAGTTCGGGCTGCTGGACCGGGACTTTGAACTGAAGCCGTTTTTGCTGGCGCTGCTGAAGGAGCAGATCGAGGCGTACTACGACACCAAGACAAAGACGGTGAACCTGCTGAACTGGATACAGCCGGACGAGCAGAAGCCGGTGCTGGCGCACGAGCTGACGCACGCGCTGCAGGACCAGCACTCGGGCCTGGACCAATGGAGCAACCAGACGCCGGAGGATGTATCGACGACGGCGGCGGGAGACGAGGAGCACCTGGAAAAGGACGAGATGGACACGGCGCGGGACGCGGTGGCCGAGGGGCAGGCGACAGCGGTGATGACGGACTACGTGCTGAAGCCGCTGGGCAAGAGCCTGATCAAAGACCCGGAGGTGATCGACGTGCTGCGGGACCACATGGCGGCCTCGTCGGACTCGCCGGTGATGGCGCGGGCGCCGCTGCTGTTGTCGGAGTCGATGCTGTTTCCCTACCGGGACGGGCTGAGCTTTGAGCAGGACATCTGGATGGACCAGGGGCAGACGGCGGCGTTTGCGGGGACGCTGAACCGGCCGCCGCGATCGACGTGGGAGATTCTGAATCCGCTGGACTACGAGCGGAAGCTGATGCCGCCGGTGCCGCTGATGCCGGACATTCACCCACTGCTGGACAAGCTCTACCGACCTTACGACATCGGGCAGGTGGGGGAACTGGACGTGAAGATCCTGACGCAACTGTTGGGGGGCGAGGACAAGTCGCGGGACCTGACGTCGGCGTGGGACGGAGGGATGTACTGGGCGGGACAGCTGAAGAGCGCGACGGGAGCCGCGCTGGACAGCACCAAGTCGCTGGCGCTGTTCTACCTGTCAGTGTGGCGGAGCCCGGCTTCGGCGCAGGAGTTTGCGCAGGTGTATGCGAACAACCTGGGGAGGAAGTATCTCTCGGTAAAGCCGGACACGGCGGCGCAGGCCAATGGGCTGACCGAGAACGGCAGCGTGGAGCAGGACTACATGACCGAAGAGGGGCCGGTGGCAATCACGGTGCGGGGAAGCACGGTGTTTGTGGCGGAGAGCTTTCCCCTCGATGTGGAACGGAAGCTGGCGAGCCTGATCCTGGATGCGCAGGGCGGAGGCCAGATGCAGATGACGGAGGTGGAGACGCCGGCCTGGCTGCTGGAGCAGCCTCCGATGGGAGGGGTTCCGGCGACAGGGCTGGGAGAGCCGCTTTCGGGCGCATTTGTGCGATTCTTTGCGAGCTGCGGAGTGATGAAAGACGCGGTGGAGGCGGAGATGGAGGCGGCGCGGCTGTCGCATTAAGAACGCCCCTCAGGGGCTGAAGCCCGCACCCTTCAACGGGCCGATGAATCCAAAGACTTCCCTTTGGGGCTGAAGCCCCAAAATCATTATTCTTGATGGCGTTTGCGGCACGGCTGAAGCCGTGCCCTTTCAAAACATCCTGCTCTTCAGCAGGCTCTGAACTCGTGCCCCGTCGTCGGACCGGCCCGGAACGGAGTGTCTCAGCAGGCTGTCAAGTCGCGCCCCTTCAATGCCACGAGTTTTTCGGCGGCCTGGGTAGTGTCATGCGTCCTGGGTGGCGGCTTTTTGCGCGTCTGGCCCTGTATCTTTCTGGACGAGGTACTCGTCGAGGAGGACGGTGACGAGGACGGCGGTGGGGATGGCGACCATGGCACCGACGACGCCGGCGAGGGCGGAGCCGAGCAGCAGGGCAACGATCACGGCAAGGCCGGGCAGGTGGACGCGGTTCTGCATGATGCGCGGAGTGAGGAAGGAGTTTTCGACCTGGAGGTAGACGGCGTAGAAGATGGCGACGCCGAGGACGCGTCCCCAGGAGTCGATGGCGGCAACGACGAGGGCGAGGGCAACAGAAACTGTGGCTCCCAGAACCGGGACGATGTTGAGCAGACCGGCGAGGACGCCGAGGGCATAGGCATAGCGCAGGTGGAGGGCAACGAAGACGATGGTGCTCGAGACGCCGAGGATGAGCATGAGGCTTCCCTGCCCCAGGAGCCACTTGCCCATGCGGACCTCGGCACGCTGGAGGGTCCGGTCGAGCCGGGAGCGGCGGCTGGATGGAATAAAGGAGAGAAACCAGTTGTAGGCGCGGTCGCCCTCGATGATGAAGTAGACGGTGAGAACGAAGCCTATCAGGACGTTGGCGAGCTTGCCGGCGAGGCTCTTGGTGGAAAGGAGCAGGAAGGCGGCGGCGCGGCTGGCGTAGTCCTGAAGCTGGGCGGCGAGAGCATCGGTGTCGAGGCGGCCGATGTAGGGGATGTTTCTGACTTTGGCGAGGATCTCCGGGCCCCGAGTGGGGAGGGTGGTGCTGAGAGTAGCGAGGTCGCGCAGGACGGGGGGAATGGCGAGATAGCCGAAGGCGGCGAGGGCTGCCGCGGCGGCGAGGATGAGGAAAAAGACGGCGGCGGAGCCTTTGAAGGGCTGCCAGCGGCCGATGCGAAGGCGGGCGGTGCCGCGGACGACGGGGCCAAGGACAACGGCAAAGAGGGCGCTGACATAGAGCAGGACGAGGACGTCGCGAGCCAGCCAGGCGAGCCAGGCTACGACGCCCAGAGCGAAGGCGAAGGCGATTTCAGAGCGAAGAGTGCGGCGGATTGGCAAGTTAGCAAGTTAGCAGGTTTGCAAGTTAGCGGGTTAGCGGGATAGCGGGGCTCGATGGGATGTGCTCTAGCCGCCGCTGAGGATGGAGCCGACGATGCCGCCGAGGAGGCCGCCGCCGATGCCGGCCGCGGTGGCAGGCTGAGCTTCGCCCTGGGGCAGATACTCGGCGATCTGGTGGGCAAGGCGGGAGATGGGAAGGGTCTGAAGCCAGATGCGGCCGGGGCCGGTAAGGACGGCGAGGAAGATGCCGTCGCCGCCGAAGATCATGTTTTTGATGCCGGGGACCATGGTGATCTGGAAGCCGACGGTGGATTGGAAGGCGCCAACGTGGCCGGGATGGACGCGGAGGACTTCGCCGGGGGCGAGGTCCTTGACGATGAGCTCACCGGAGAGCTCGAGCCAGGCGGCGCCATAGCCGCCGACACGCTGGAGGAGGAAACCGTCGCCGCCGAAGATGCCGGCGCCGAGAGATTGCTGGAATCCGACACCGATGGTGACCTGGGTGGTGGCGCAGAGAAAGCCATGGCGGTGGACGAAGTACTCGGCGCCCTGATTGAGCTCGACGGGGACGATGTGGCCGGGAACCCGGGTGGCGAAGGCGACAACGCCGGGGTACTGGAAGGCGCGGTACTCGGTCATGAAGATGCTGCCGCCGCCGGCGACGCGCTTGAGAACGCCGAAGAGGCCGCCGCCGCCGCCGGCCTGGGTGTGGGTCATCATCTGGATGGACGCAGTCATCCAGGAGAGCTCGCCGCTCTCGGAGAAGATGGCCTCGTTGGGATCGAGCTGAACTTCAAGGACGGGCATGGTGGTGCCCTGAATCCGGGTTTGCATCGACGCCTCCTGTCTGGATCAGTTTACAGGGATGGCGGCGACGGCCCGGATGCAGGACACCCGTGGCGGCAAAGATTCCTCCGGCTCACTTCTGGGCGATGGTCACATTGTGGCTCTGTGCGATCTGTTCGAGTACTTTCAGATGCTGTGAAAAGATGGGCTCATCCATGCGCGCAGCCTGCTTGATGGCGGGCGTTTGCCCCGCGTCGGCTTCGGTCTTGAACTGCTTGACGGCATGCTTCTGCTGCATGGCCATCTCCTGAATGTAGGTGCGATCGAAGTCTGGTCCGGAGAGAGCGTTCAGCTGTTCGACCTTCTGCTTTTCTTTTTTGGAGAGCTTCTGGTTTTCCTTGACGCCGAGCTGATCGGCGATGGGCTTCAACTGGGTGTCCAGCTCGTTGTGGATCTGGACCATGTGCGCTCCGTATTGCTTGACGTCCGGGCTGGGGGACTTCTCTTCTGCCAACTCACTCATCTGGGCCTGGATGGCGCTGCCCTGGAAGGCATCGCGCAGGAACTCCTGGTCCTCAAAAGACCGGGACATGGATTGCTGGGCACCCGGGACGCCGGAACCGGGGACGCCGGAGCCGGGATAGCCAGGCTCGCCGGGGGTGGTGGCGGTCGGCGGCTGGTTGTTTGGACTCTGCGAGCCGGAGCCCCCGGGCTGCTGCTGGGCGAGGGCCATCGCCCCGGCAAACAGGGTCGCGGCGGACAGAGTCAGAATCTTTTTACCGGTGAATGGATGCATGATGCGAATCTCCTTCTCCCTCCTGCTTGCCTGCCAAGGTGAGATGTGGTTGGGCACGGCGGGTTGCCGGAGGAGGCCAAATGCGGTTTTGAGGAAGATAAAAGGGATGTTAAGTGCCCGCAAACGGCCGGAGGGGTCGCGGGGATTCTCGGCTGTTTCTTTGCCTCGGAGGGGGTATTCCGCGCCGGGGACCCGGCCGCGAATGAGGCGTGGAATGCATCTGCGGAAGACCAATTCGTGGGAAAATAGATACAGAACAGCCGACATTCGAAAGCAGAGCGGCAGGGCTACGATGGGGCCTCGGCCGAGAGCGAAAATTCAACGGAAGTTCGTAGTTTCGGGAAGGCAGGAAGCGTCTAACACAGGGTGGAGTCAGGCAGGCCAGTACGACTGGACGCTTTGACGGGCTTGCGTTGCTTCGCGGCCGTCAATATCGTTCTGTTTCACTTTTCGAATCCCCAGTGGTTCGGGTTCCTGGCGCCGGTGGTCAACGCCGGGTATGCCTCGGTGAGCTATTTCATCCTGCTGTCGGGGTTCGTACTGGCATATAACTACACGGGGCGGGCGCGGGCCGGACAACTGGACAAGGCGCGGTTCTGGAAGTCGCGGCTGATCCGGATTTATCCGATTTACTTCCTGAGCCTGCTGCTGAGCTGGGAAGTGCTGAGCGCAGAGTGGAAGGCGCACACGCACGGGATGTTCATCGCGGGGCTGGTGCTGTCGCCGCTGCTGTTGCAAGGGTGGGTGCCATCGATTGCGACATTTATGAACACGCCGGCGTGGACGATGTCGGCGGAGGCTTTTTTCTACTTTATCTTTCCGTGGATGGCGAAGTGGAAGAAGCCGGAGCGGATGACTCCGCACCTGACGCGAATGGCAGGGGTGTGGGCGCTGGGGCTGATTCCGGGAGCACTTTATATTGCATTCAACCCGGACGGGATTGCGCATCCGGACCGCTGGAGCTACGGGCCGTGGCTGCAGGCGCTGAAGTTTACGCCGCTGCCGCACCTGGCCAGCTTTGTGTTCGGGGTGATGCTGGCGAGCCTGGACCAGATGATCGAACGGGCCAGCCGGGTGCGGCTCTTCCTCGGAGTCTTCGGTTTCGGGTCGATCTTCTGGCTGCTGTCGCTGGGAACGGTGGTGCCGTTTGCGCTGGCCCATGACGGGCTGCTGATGCCGCTGTTCGGATGTATCGTGCTGGGACTGGCGGGTGAGAATCCACTGTCGAAGGTGCTGGGGGCGCAGCCACTGGTGTTTGTGGGCGAGGCCAGCTACTGCCTGTACCTGCTGCACTTCAACTTCTGGAACATGCTGCATGGGTGGCACATTCTGCGCAAGCTGGGGCTGAGCCAGTACGACCCGTGGATCAGCTACGCGCTGCTGATCGTGATGGCGCTGCTGGCCCTGCACTTTGTGGAGAAGCCGGCGCAGCGGTGGCTGAAGCAGCGGTTCGCATAGGGGGCGGCCGTTTCGGCAACCGGATTTCCCACACATGAAATGAAGGCGTACAGCGGCTACGCCAAGTGCTTTTCACATAAAGGAATTTGCATCTTTAGGGAAGCATTTGCCATTCCCACCCATTTCGCAAAAGGCGCGAAACGGATGGGGCGCCTGCTTCGATTCTAAATAGTTTGCGGCACGACTAAAGTCGTGCCCTTTCAAAACAGGCCTTATGGCATGGGGTGCTAAGCCGCGGCGGGGCGGCGGCGCGCGAGGGGGCGGGCGATGAACCAGTAGAGCGGAGGTCCGAGGAGACCGACGGCGGCCGAGACGAGCAGCGACGAGGTTGTGCCGATGATCTTTTCGCCTCGGGAGACGTAGAGGGCGTAGGCGATGAGGACGGTGGGACCGGCGGCGAGGAGGCAGACGAAGGCGAAACTGCCGGCGCGGAAGGGGCGCGGCAGGTGGGGCTCGCGGATGCGCAGGGCGATGAGGGCGGCGAACTCGAGGATGAGGCTGGTTCCGTAGAGGACCAGATCGACGGAGATGAGGCGTTCGAAGGGAAGGTTGAGAGCCAGAGCCCAGCCGAGGCCGCAGACCAGAACGCTGACCCAGGGAACGCCGCGGCCGTTGGTGCGGGCCAGGGCGCGGGGGAGCATTCCGTCGAGGGCCATAGCCATGGGCAGGCGGGTGTAGCTCATCACGAGGGCGTTGAACATGCCGACGCCGGTGATGCATCCGCCGGCGACTACGGCGAGGCCGAGCCCCGTTCCGATGCCGGGTCCGCCGAGCGCGCGTGCGGCAGTGCTCCAGTCGCCGGTGGCGAAGCTGGATACGGAGAGGCCTGCGAGGGCCATGGCGGCGAGGGGCAGCACGTAGGTGACGGTGGTGAGGGCGACGGCGGCGATCATAGCGCGCGGATAGTTGCGCTGGGGGTTCTCGACCTCCTGGGCGACGGTGGAGGCGTTATCCCAGCCCATGTAGTTCCAGAGGGCGACCAGGATGGCGGTGGAGAGAGCGGCGCCAGAGGCGGGATGGGTCCATTGGACGGCGGGGTGGTGGACAAGCGCCGCGCGGAAGGCGAGAAGGACGAAGATGGCGAAAGGGACGAGCAGGAGGGCCGACATCCAGACGGAGTCGTCACCTACGCGGGGCGCGCCGAGCAGGTTCCAGAGGCAGCAGAGGATGACGACGGCGAGGGACCAGAGGTAGCCGCGGCTGTGTGCGGTGAGGGCCGGGTTGAAGGTGCCGAGGTAGAGGACGAAGAGCGAGGGGTAGAGGGCCATGTCGAAGATGCTGGCCGAGAGCGAGAGCCAGCTTTCCTGGTAGCCCCAGAAAGGGCCGAGGGCGCGGCGAACCCAGACGTAGAAGCCGCCCTCGGCGGGGATGGCGGCGGCGAGTTCGCCGATCATGAGGGCGGTGGGCAGGCTCCAGATGACGGGCAGCACGAGGAGGATGACGATGGCGCGGGCGAAACCGGCTCCGCCGAGGATGTCCTCGATGCCGTAAGGGCCGCCGGAGACCATGAAGTAGGTGGCGGCGACCAGGGGAATGAAGACCATCTTGCGGCTGGAGGGCTTGAGGCGGATGCGCATGTGATTGTGAATTTATCAGGAGAGCGCGCGGGACGATATGGGAGAGCGGGACGACTTGTGGACAGCCTCAACAGGGCGAACGAGGGCGGGTTCCGGCATCACCGATGAGAGACCGACCCGCCCTTGCGAGCACGCAATCCGCGTGTCAAAGTTGTTCCGCGTTCAACCTATCACCTTCCAGGCGGAGACCGAGTAGCGGCCGGAATCGCCTTCGACTCGTCCGGTTCCCTGGCTCCATTGCAGCCGGAAGACTTGTTTGCCTACACCGGATGTGAACGCCAGGGAGCCGTCGCCGTAGATGCGGGCCGTGATGCGGCGAGTTTCAGGTGCGCCAGCGTGCAGGCCCACATCCGCCCAAGGTACGATACAGCCGCTCTTCACATAGATCGGAACAGGCTTCGTCGAAGCGGGCAGAAAGAACTCTGTACCGCCCTGCAGACGTTCGCCAGTCCAAAAATCGCGCCACTCTCCCTGGGGCATCACGACCTCCCGTTCCGCCTCGCCGGCGAAGAACGGGGCAACCATCATGCGGTCGCCGACCATATATTGATCGTCGACCGCGGAGAGGCGCGGATCGTCGGGAGTATCCAACACCAGCGCGCGAAAGGGCGGGGTGCCGTCCGCCGCGTAGCGCTCGAATGCAGCGGTGAGGTAGGGCACGAGCTGCATTCGCCAACCGACGATCTCGCGACAGCGGGCTTCCAAATCCTGCCAGTTCTCGAGCAGTTCGCCAGCATTGTTCTTGTTTCGGTCCAACTGTTTCCATGGTGGATTTTTCATATACCAGCAATCGACCATGGCCAGTGGAGAGAATACGGCGCTTTGAAGGCGGCGAATCAGGTCTTCTTCGCTTGCCGCCTGCCGGACCTCGGGCTCCCAGAGAAGCCCGCTGAAGCCGGAGTTGACCAGCGCGCGGATGTATTGCCGATGGTCATAGAGATCGCTGTAAAGGACAAAGGGATAAGGTGCGGCGAGTGCGCCGCTGGAGCGAACCAGGCTGTAAGTCGGCTGTTGCCGCTTGCGATAAGCCTCCCATATGGCCATTTGATAACGCAGGCCAAAGACGGAGTGCATCTGCTCGCCGTCAACGCCGGAAGGGAAGGAACTGCATTCGGGAAACGACCACCCGCCAGTGTAGTCGGAGTTATCGCACTCGTCGAGCTTGAATCCGCTGATGCCGGCGTCGACAAATTGTTTCCCGTGATATTCGCCGAAGGCATCGCGTGCGGGCGAGCCGGCGAAGTCGGGCACAAGGCCGCCCCACACACCATAGTTACCGGAGTCCGGTTCGAGTGTTGGAAATATGGGTGATGCAGGATAGGTGAAGGCATGCTCCCAAAGATTGATCTTGTAATTCATCTCCGTGGCAGAACGCACAAAATCCTGGGGATTGGGAAAGCGATCCTTATTCCAGACAAAGGTGCATGAGTAAGCGTGAGTCTGCCAGCCGGGCTCAAGGCCGATCACGTCGCAAGGGATCTTGCGATCACGAAATTCGCGAGCCAGAGCAAGTGTGTCCTGTTGCGTGGCCTGCGCATTCATGCGATACCAAAAGCCGAGACCCCACTCGGGCGGCACAAGGCCGCCACCCGAAAAGATGTTATAGCGGCGGACTGCGTCGAGCATCGCGGGGCCTGCGAACAAGTACACGTCCACGCCGTTGACGTGTGGTATGTCCACCAGGATGCGGGACTCCGCATCAGGCGCCAGCGTGTGCGTATAGTTCGGGCTGGGGTTGGCCTGGCTGATCGATGGGGTAGGCTCGGCAGGCTTGGCATGAACGTCGCCGAAATAGAAATCGGCATAGCGGGCCGTGTCGACAAGTACGCCAATCCCTTTTGTGGTCACGTAAAACGGAACCGGCGCGTTCGAGTCGCCGGTATCCATCCTGGGGTCGGCATTCACACGGCACTTCTTTTTCTTCCCGCGCTGAGCGAATGAGAGGAACTGCAGCCCGAAACCATAAATCTCTTCGTCGGGGCGCAGGGGAAGCTCGACCAAAAAGCCGCGCGGAATGCAGGCGCCGGCGATCGGCGGCAACGGAGCACTTTCGACCTGCGGCAATAGGCTGAATGCTGCCGACTTGGGAGCGACCATGCGGCTGGCGACCGGTGTATAGCGCTCCGGTGTGCCCAACGTGGCTCGCCACACGCCGGGGTGAATCTCTTCCCATATTGAGAACGCTGGCGGATTAGCAGGCGCCAGCGCTGCCTCAGCGCGCAGCAAACGCGGAAGTCCAGCACTTGTGGCCGCCACCGCGATGGATTGAGCCAGTTTGCGCCGTGTAATTTTCGTTGTCATCTCCGGAGCCCGCTCCCTTTACATTCTGCTTTGCAACGCAGAAACTTCCCAATCACATTCCCAACGCTGTTTTGTTTGTTTGTCGAAGATTTATCGTCGCAACGAGACGGGCTGACGGCGGCGCGTGTGTCGCGCAAAAGGCCGGACTGGGAAGCGCCATCCGCTTTATCAGACTCCGCCTGCCGAGGTTTTCAGAGTAAATCATAAGTGGGCGCCTCAATCTGCCGCTTGGTTTCAGTGCGCTGGAACGCCTGCTTCCCCGCTCGGGTTGTATCGAAGCGGATTACCAGAGTTCAATTGAGATCGGGTCACGCGGATGAAGGTGTTCGTTGCCCCGAATTTGAGCTTGCGGAAGAATCGTGTCGATGGATATGTGAAGAGCGCACAAATCGTCTTTGGTGTGAGAAGGGAGCGCACCTGGGCCAGCCGATGAGGCGGCTGGTCCAGGCGTGGGCGCAGGGGCCGATCTGTCAAAACGACAGGCGCAAGGTGAATTGCAGCTGGCGGCCGCTGTTGTAGGATTTAGCGCCGGATTGTCCTCCTGGCCAGTACGCCTCGGTGCCGTCGGTTGAATTCGGGTTATTCCATCCTTGATGGTTGAGGAAGTTAAATGCATCCATATTGAATCTGAGGCTGTATCTCTCCGTGATGGGAAAGACCTTGAAAAGGGAGATGTCGGTCTCCCAGTTTTTGGGTCCGGCAATGAAGGTCTTCGAGTAAGGGTTAGCTCCTGCCGGCCCTGAACCGTAACCCTGCGTAGCGGTTTTTCCATTTGCGAGGTTGACCGTTACGTCATTCGTGTTGTAGAAGGCCGTTCCGGGAACGGTGTCAATGGGCTCCTCATATGGCGTGTAATTCGCAGGCAGGCCGTAGACGCATTCCAGGGCTCCGCCAGCCCCAGTTTTGACACCGTTCGCAGCAGTGCACTGTCCGCTGCTGGCATTCTGGGTTGGCGGGATGTAGCCGTTAAACCAGAAGTAGGCAGGATAGCAGTTACCGCTGCGGCAGTCGGTGATCGGGAGCTTGTGTTTATAGAGGTGGATAGGGGCGATCGGGCCCCAATTTGCGGTGGAGGCGCTGGAACTGGCGGGCTGGAAGATCTGCGCCACCATATAGCCGGCACCGGCAATCTGATAACCACCGACCAGTTCATCCACAAAACGATTGGAGTTACCGAGGAACTTTTTACCGCGGCCCACCGGCAGGTCGACGAGGTAGTTGAACTCGATGCGCTGCGGGGGGATGCCGCTGTCGAGCTGGTAGCGCTGCCAGACATCCTGCGCGTGCCAATCGGCATAGGAGGCGATGCCCGACGGGCGCGTTGGGGGAAGCGCGGGGGCGGTCACAGGATAGGCCGATGTGAAGGTCGCTGTTACGGGCAGAACGCCGAGATACTCTTGTGTTGGATAAACCTGGCTGTCGCGCGTGGAGTTGCCGCCTTCACGGAAGGCTCTTGTCCACACATAGAAGATCTGGTACGCGAAACCGCGGTGGAAGAGCCGCTGATAGTTGATCTGTAGGTCGTTGTCGTTCGACCATCCGGTTTTTTCATCCCACTCGAAGTTGCCGTAGACAGTATTGTCGTACGGATTGAGAGCGGTGGCTGCATAAGTATCCTGCTGGGGCGTCCCGATGACGCTTGCGCCACCGGTGGGCGGCGCCGTGCCGGTGTCCATCTCCCATACAAAACTGGAAAGGGCATCGTTCGGATAGTAAGCGTGATCGAGGTAGGAGCCATGGGTCCAGACCCAGCTCAACCGCAGAGCGGAGTTTCCTTTGAGGGTCTGCTCGAGGGTGGCATTGACCTCAGTGACATTGTCAGGTTTGAAGTCGGGATCGAGATAGCCTGGGGCGCCCCCGGCAATGCCGGGCACAATGGCGGTGGTGGTCGCGGTATTGACGGTGTCTGCAGAGTTCACGCCCATCTCGATCGAATTGGGGTTTGTGGCGGGGTCGTAGAGCTCGCGCAGAGTATAGTTCGGCAACCCATCCGGCGATTGGCTGGCGGAGTTGTAATTCTGCGTATAGCCATAGGCAAATGGCAAGCTGGTGGGACCAGGATTGGCGTTACGGGTGGGGACCGGGTAAATGTAGCGGCCATAACCTGCACGCAGCACAGTTCCCCACCGATTCCCGAATGGCTGCCAGGCTATTCCGACGCGCGGGCTCACGGTGAGGTCGGCACCGTAGTAGAGATTGCCGGGATAGCCGGCCTGCTGAGGGGTTTCCAACTTTACGCCGATATTCTGGAGGTTGGTAACGATCGCCTGGGTCGTCCATCCGTCGGCAATCAGTTTGGAGATGGGCGCGCCCACGACAATGGCATGGTTCACGAGGTCGAAGCCGTTGGTGATGCTGTTTTTTGTTGCCCTCGACGGATGCGCCTCATAGCGGAATCCCAGATTCACGGTAAGGTTATTGCTCACGTGCCAGTTGTCCTGGAGGTAGGCGTCGAACTCCATGTCGCGGAACCACGTCGGAGGGTCCTGCAATTGGACCGAGGAGGAGGCGACATTACCAAGGAACAGGCCGGCATCGCCCACGCCGGTGTTGGCCCAAGAGCCGTAGGTGCCTCCAGTGGACGGGTTTTCAAGGCCTGTGGTGAAGGTAGTGAAGGTGGAGGTATCCGCATTGCGGCTGTTCAGGTAGTAGAACCGGTCATGCCGGATGCGGCCGCCGAATTGCAGTTGATGCCTTCCTACGATCTTGGTCAGGTTCTCGTCGATCTGCGAGACGATCTGGTTTTCCTGGTACTGGTACATAGTGCCGCCGTAATTCATCGTGGTGAGCCCATTGATGACCGGGAAACCCGTCTCGCCGAAGTTGTTAGGGAGGCCGAGCATTTTGTCGTAGTCGAGATTGGGGTTGCCGCCGCCCCCCACGTACTGCATAAACCACTGCTGGCTTAAATTTGTTTCTGCAAAGAGGGTGGGCGAAAAGATATGTGTATATCCGAGCGCGCCCGCGAAATTGGAGATTGGTATTAACTGATAGCCGCTGGCAGCGGCCGGGAAGCCATCGGCGGCAACTGTGGCTGGGGAATCGCTCGGGTAATTCCGCAAGGCGCGGTTGAGCTCAGTATTCTGCGTATAGCGCAGAAAGGCCTTGTTGTTGTCGTTGAAGTTCTGATCGATGCGCCAGGTGATCGTGGGAATGACGACATACGAGACGTCGGGGGAGTTGAGATTCGGCGTTATATAAGGGTTGTTCGAGTTTGTCGGCTGGGGAGTGATGGCATACATCAGCTTGGCTCCGGGAGACTCCCGGGAAGGATCGATGGTATTCGCAACTCCGTTGTAGTCAAACTGGGTGCGGCACCAGTTGTTGTTTTGGGGGGCGCCGGAGGTATAGAGGGGCAGCGGGCAGGCGGCGTTGGCCGCCGTTGTCGCCGGATCGTAAATCTCCTGCAAGATGCCGTTGTCCACCATCCCGCTGAAGTCTCCATTCCGTTCCGCCAAAGTGGGAACGGAGACCTGTTCCTCCGAAGTCGACGCCAGCGAGTAGCGCTCGTAGGCGAAGAACCAGAAGCTCTTGTCTTTGCCGTGGTACAGGTGTGGGAATATGATCGGACCGCCGGCGGATGCGCCGAATTCGTTGCGGATATACGGGGGCGCGACGAAGCTGCTGAGATCGTTTCTGGTTTTCGCGACGCCCCAATAGCTGTTTATCGCGGTTTCGAAGAACGAGCCGTGCAGGCTGTTGGTTCCGGACCTGGTAGTGATGACAGCGGTTCCCGGGGTCGCATATTGGGCGGGGGTGTCGGTCATATCGAACGAGACCTGCTGGACCGAATCCGCGTCGGGCAGTATGGACCCGTAGGTATTGTTCTGGCCGCCAAAATTGTCGTTGTCCAGGGGCACGCCATCGGCGACATATTCGGTGGCCTCGGGCATGAGCCCGTTGGCACGGTCGCCGCCCTCCAGGCCGGGAGTCGTCTCAGAAGCCAGGGTGAGCAAGTTACGCCCATTCATGGGAAGCTGGCTGATCCTCTGGCTTTCCAGCGTGGACGAGATGGTGCCGCTGGTGGTATCGGTCAGTTGAATTGTGTTTGCGGACACCGTGACTTTCTGCGATACGGCCCCGGGACTCATGGTGGCATTAATGACCGCGGTCTGCCCAACCAGCAGCTCGATGGTGCGACTGTAGGTCTTCATTCCGGGCGCAGTTACAGTCACGCCATAGGTTCCGGTAAACAGGCCGGGCACCTGGTAAAAGCCGACGCCATTGGAGGTGGTGTTTGCCGCTACGTTGGTGGCCTGATTGACGACACGAACGGAGGCCCCCGGAATGACCGCGCCGGTGGGATCCGTGACTGTGCCCTGAATCGAACCGGCGCCGCTCTGCGCTGGAGCGCGTGCCGGGAGCAGGACGGCTGCGAGCGCCGCTGCGAGGAGCAGAACAGGGCTGGGCCGTCGGCGTCCGGACCGTATCCGAGAGCGAATTCCGTGCCTGGGGGCGGAGACGCTGCGACGTTGCGTATCGGAAGTAGCGGGTGGATGAACTGGCCGGGAATCGAAGATCTGAATCATTTTGCCTCCTGAGGATTTCGGTTGTTCGGGCGCCGCGAGGGAACGTTCCCTTTTGGGGGCGGAGTTGGGCCACAAATTGCGCGCCCCCGCCGTCCGCAACGTGCCTGCCGTAGGGGTGCGAGGTCAAAATGGTTGGCGCCGCCGCCTTTTCCTGTGCTATCGCGGTCGTGGAGTGGTGCAAATGCCTCTGCGGTCGGGGAATGTCGAGTAGACCGCGCAACAAGTCGAAAGAGAAATAAATTCACCTTTGAATCGCCGCAAACAGTCTCACTGCTTGGAACATCTTCGAGACGTGCAAGATTTGCTCTTCAAAGACGCACTCATCAAGTCAATTCGCCGTAGTCTTCACCGTAGGCAGCCGTGCGGAAGCCGGTTTGACGAGGAACTTATGCAGGGAGCGTCCGGCTTCTTCCGGGCACATCCATTCATCGCCGGTCCAGGCCGATTCCGCACGACCTGCGAAACCCGGCAGGCGGGGTTCGTTCTGCCGTTGGCCGGCGCCGGGCTGCGCCGGACTTTCCCGCGGGCAGCGCCGGTGTTATGGAAATGGAATCATAAACTTAGAGCACCATAGCCGTTACGGAAGCGGCGCCATGGTGCACCCGGATTTGCGCGTGCGGCAGGCCTCCGCTCTACTGTATCCGTTGGGTCATCGAGTGAGTGTGCCACATGTCTCTTACACCGGCTAAAATGGCTTCTCTGCCCGGGAGCGGAGGCGGACAGCTCCGGGCCAGAGACCGGGCTCCAGCTGCGCGCTCGATTCCCTACAGTGAAGAGCACCGCCAAGAGAAGATACAGGGCATTTGTCCCAGTGCCTGCGGGCGCCCCGCCGGGCTTTGGATGGGAGGCATGAAAATATGGGAGGTTCGAAGGATTCGATTAGGGAGTTGCCGCCACCGGAGGCGCGATGGGCGCTGATCGAGCGTGTCGCCGGAAGCACCCAGTTGAGGCGAGCTGCACGCCTGCAGGAACTCCTGCTGTACCTCGGAAGATGCTCTCTCAAGGAGGGCGGCGAGAAGATTCACGAGCAAAAGATAGGCGTTGACGTGTTCGGCCGGCCCGAGGCTTATGACACCAGCGTCGATAATATCGTTCGCACCAGTGTGAGCGAATTGCGCAAGCGCCTAGAGGCGTACTTTGAATCGGAGGGCCGTGATGAGGCGCTGGTAGTAGAGATCCCGCGCTGGAATTACACCCCGGTTTTCCGAAGTCGTTTGAGCGAACCAGTGAGCCCGTCTGCCGAGCCACCCGCTGCGGCGTCCGGGCCGACGGACGCACCGGGGTCGCCGGGCCAGTTCACGCATCGGCGCTTTTCCGCCGTCCTTGCCGCGGGGGGAATCGTGATTGCCGGGCTGATCGTTGGCTGCGTGTGGTTTTATGCAAGGTACAATGCCCTGTACCGGTCACTTTACCCGTGGCGCCATGAGCCAGCGGTGGCGGAGTTTTGGACCAAGATTCTCGAAACCAGGCCGAACACGGATGTGGTGCTGGCGGATGCCTCATTTGGCCTGCTCCAGGACATCGGCAATAAGCGATTTCCCTTCGATGAATACCTCAATCGAAGCTATGTTGCGCAGCTGCAGGCCCAGGATCTGAGCCCGCAAATGCGGGCCGCGAGCACAAGGATTGCGCTTTGGAATCTCGGCAGCCAAGACGAGTTCAAACTGGCGCTCCGCCTTATGGCGTTGGATCCGCTGGGCAGGAATATCCATTTGTATTCCGCCCGCGACTACATGCCCGATCTTACAACGCATGACAATGTGATCCTCATTGGTGGCAGCCTCTCCAATCCCTGGGACGACCTGTTCGAAGACCGCATGAATTTTGTGACTGTTTTCGCCAGCGACGGATCCATCGCCGTATCCAATCGCGCGCCGGCGCCCGATGAACAGGCGATCTATCGGCAGACTCCGTCGGTTGAATATTGCGTCATCGCGTATCTTCCCAATCCGGACCACGATGGAGTTGTCCTGCTCATCGAGGGCACAGATGCCGAAGCGACCGAAGCCGCGGGCGACTTTCTTCTTTCGGAATACCAGTTGTCCAATTTTGCAAAGATGCTGCATGTAGGGCAGCTTCCGTATTTCGAGGTGGTTCTGAAGGTTTCGTCGGTACCAGGCACTCCCCTTTCCTCCTCAATCGAAGCCTACCGGGCATATCCCAAGCTGCATTGAAGCAGAGGCGACAGGAGGATTTCTGCGGCATTTGCGCCGTGGCGTTCTGGTGCTGGCAGTGAATCCTCCGGGGGTCGACGAATCCCGCAGGCACGGCCGGGGTTTCGACCTGATGGAACGGGGTGGAAACGTCAGGCAGGGATTGGCGTGCTCGTATTTCTACGATCTCATTATTTGACAAGTAAAGGATGCATTGATACAGTCAGATTGGTTTTCTGAAATACCACAAAAGGTCTCTGCAAATGGGTTTAGAATGAAGCATCCCCGAGCCTTAGTTCCCACGTCTGCGGTAGCACTCCTGCTTTGCATCGCTTTGATCTCTGCAAGCGGCTCCATTCTGGCGCAATCCGCGGCTTCTTCCCGAACGATCGAGACGCCGGTGGCGACACTCAGGATCTCGAAACAAACCTGCGACTTGCTGGGGGTGCACTGGAAGAATCCGGATCTCGAATTGATCCGGGAACCGCGTCTGGGGGAAAACTTCCGGATTCTGCTTCCGGAGAAAGGCTACGAAGCAGACTACTTTTACAGTCGCGATCAGAAGGTCAGCGGCATCGCGGCTTCACCCAATGGCGTCGTGTGCACTTATGACTCGCTGACGAATGCCCGAGAGACGGTCCAGGTCAAGGTGCGCTACAGAATGCAGGTCATCGGCCAGCAGATTCAGTTTTCGATCGAGGTGGACAACCCGACCGGCCGGCCGCTGGCCGAAGTCATGTATGGGATCCTGGGCGGCCAGCAGGGAATCGGCGACCGGCTTGACACGGAATCGATGCTGCCGGGGGCAAATGCGAATCTCGGTCCACGTCTGTTTACTCAGTTCCAAGGCGGCGGGTACGGCGGCGGCAATCTCGGGATTCGCTACGATGCTGCCTCTTTCCCGTACCCGGGAAGATTATCGATGGGGTGGATGGATGTGTATAACCGGAAGGACGACGTCGGCTACTATTACGCCGACCAGGATCCGGATACGCGCCTGACACTGCTTGAAGTGGAGATGCGCCCGTTCGGGAAGAGCGCGGTAGCGGGCGATAGCTGGCCTGCGCCCGAAGAAGCCCAGGGATACCCCATTGGAATTACGACGGGCTGGGTGGACATGCCCTATCTGCGCGAAGGGACATTCAAGGCGGGCCCTGTCGCGTTAGAGGTTCATACCGGCGATTGGCACACCGCCAGCGGAATTTACCGCTCGTGGTTCGATCGATACTTCAGCGTGGATCGGCCCCGAAGCTGGCTGCGCGAGGAGAATGCCTGGCAGTCCATCATCCTTTCCAACGGAGAGGATGTTGCGGTTCACCGCTTCGACGAGTTGCCGAAGCTGGCTGCCGATGCGAAAAAGTATGGAATCACTACCTTCGAGATTCTGGGCTGGGATGTGGGAGGGATCGATCGCGGGTATCCGCAATACGAACCCAATCCCCAACTGGGGACTCCCGCCGAGTTTCGCAAGGCGCTCGCGGAAATCCGCGCCATGGGCGTTCATCCGCTGATCTTTTCCAATATTCAATTTGCCGATACCGCAACACCGATCTTTCGCGAGTGGCTGCAACAGTTCACGGTGGACGGGCTTTGGGCGCCGGATTGGTCCATGCACGGCTGGGGCGAAGGAACCATCAGCGCCCGTGCTGGGCTGACGCGATCGAATATGACGTTCGTCAGTCCATCCCATCCGCAGTATCGAAACTACCTGATCGACCAGTATCTGCAACTTATCCGCGACGGGGCGGAGGGATTCCAGTTTGACAAGGCCATCAGCATGGATGCCCTTGACTTCAATCCCACGGTTCCGACCACTCCGGATAAATCTCTGGTGGACGGCGTGCTCGAGACATACCGCGAGTTGCTGAGCAAGGGGCGCGCCATAAATCCCAATCTCGCCCTGGCCTCGGAGATCTGGTACGACCGCGCATTTCCTTATGTGGATGTGTCCTATATGCGCATGGGACAGATCGACATGAACTCAACGGTCCTGCGCTACACGTTCCCAGAGTGGACGGCGACCATCTTTGGCGAGAGTCCGGGCGACTTTAATCCCATGAACAACGGGATGCGGTATGGGCTGGTGTGGGACCTGGCGCCGCGGCATTACAACGACTCGGTCGACGATCCGCTCACGCGTCCCCTGGCCCGCTACGTCAGCGAACTGATCCGAATCCGCAAGAGGTATGCCAACCTGCTCTTTTATGGACGCTTCAACGACACGATGGGGGCCACGGTAACGGGCGGAGGGCCGAATATTCGCTATTCTGTCTTCGAACCGCTTCACCCGGCCAGCAACAGCCGCGCGTGCGTGATCGTTAACTTCGGAGATTCGCCGGCTTCGGTGGAAGCTGATCTTGATGGCGTGACCGGCGATGTGGTCGTTGCCGCTCCGTTTCAGGCGGACCGCACGGCCACCCTGCCGATCCATATAACAATTCCTCCCGATCGGCTGGTGGTCGTGGTAAAGCAATGACCGCCGGTTCGCATCCACTACTCGGCGTAAGACCGGTCGCACTTTGACAGCCGGCATCACGAGGATTCGTTGACGAGGAAACATGCACATTGAAAAGGTCTGGGCAGAGGTTTACCGGATTCCCGTCCATCGCGAGATGCATGACGCCATTCGTCATTTCAGCAAGATGGATATCGCCTTTGTCCATATCAAGACCGACGAGGGTCTTCTGGGCTCGGGCTTCACTTACAGCATCATCCCGCTGGGAGCCAGTGAGGTCTGCTCGCTGGTCAATGGGGGCATGGGCGAACTTATTCTGGGCATGGATCCGCGCAACCACGAGGAGATCTGGATGCGGGTATGGCGGCATGTCGACTGGGTGGGCCGCGGTGGAATCGCTGTTCTCGCGGTTGCCGCGATCGACATCGCAATCTGGGATCTGAAATCCAAGGCGGCCAACATGCCTCTGCACAAGCTGCTTGGCGGCGCGAGATCGCCTATCCCGGTCTATAACACCGACGGAGGCTGGCTGAACCACTCAATCGAACAGCTTGTCAAAGAGGCGGAGCGGATTGTTGCCGCCGGCTTTCGCGGAGCCAAGATCAAAGTCGGAAAGGACGATGCTTTAGAAGATGCGGAGCGGATCGCGGCAGTGCGTGCCGTGCTCGGACCCAATCGTGCCTTGATGGTGGACGCCAACGAGCGCTTTACTGCCGCCGAGGCGATCCGCCGCGCGCGCATGTGGGAGCCCTGGAACCTGTTTTGGTTCGAAGAACCTCTTGCGGCTGAAGACATTTCCGGCCACGCAACCCTCAGGGCGCATACATCCATTCCCATCGCACTGGGAGAGTCTCTCTTCAATCGGTTTCAATTCCGCGATTACATCGCGTCCGGTGGCGCGTCGATTATTCAACCCGACGCCTGCCGCTGCGGCGGCATCACCGAGTGGCTGAAGATCGCGCACATGGCTGACTGCCACAACATACAGGTAAGTCCGCACTTTGTCATGGAATTGCATCTCCCCCTGGCGGCGGCCATCCCGAACAGCCTCTATGTTGAATACATCCCTTCGCTCGATCCGGTGCTGACGGAACCGTTGCAACTGATTGACGGCTGTTTTGTCCCGGGCGAAAGACCGGGGTTGGGGATTCCATTTGACTGGGACCGGCTGCGCGCGTTTAAGGTGAACCATGAGAGTTGACAGTCATCAGCATTATTGGAAGGTGGAACGCGGCGATTACCATTGGATGACCCCGGATGTATCCGTCCTGTATCGCGACTATCTTCCCTCGGATCTGCGTCCGTCCCTGATCAAACACAACATACAAAAAACGATTCTTGTGCAGGCGGCGCAGACTGTAGCCGAGACGGATTTCCTCCTCGATCTTGCGGCCAAAGACGACCGTGTCGCCGGTGTGGTGGGATGGCTGGATATGGAGGACCTGGATTTCGCCGCACAGTTCGAACGATATCGAAGCAAGCCACGGTTCATCGGGCTGCGCCCCATGCTGCAGGATCTTCCGGACGACCGCTGGATCCTGCGGCCCAACGTCCTATCGGCGTTGCGGGTCATGGCGGCCGCGGACTTTCCCTTCGACATCGTGACCTACCCGCGCCACCTCCCCTTTGTGCTTCAGGCGCTCGAATCCGTCCCGCAGTTGCGAGCCGTGATCGATCACCTTTCGAAACCGGAGATTCGCTCCGGCAAGCTGGAGCCCTGGCGAAGCTTGATAACTCAGTTAGCCGGATATCGCAATCTTTATTGCAAGCTTTCTGGATTGGTCACTGAGGCAGATCACGAGCACTGGTCTCTCGATGACTTGCGCCCCTACGTTGAACACGTGATTCAATGTTTCGGATTCGACCGGGTTATGTTTGGAAGCGATTGGCCGGTATGTCTGCGTGCCGGTAGTTACGACCAGGTGATCGGCGCACTGCGGGAGATTCTTGCCGCAAGACTGGACGAGGAGACAGAGCCGAAGCTCTTCGGCCGAAATGCGGCGCGGTTTTACAAGCTGGATGCGGGGGCCGCAAAGTGACCCGTGAGGTCCGCCTCGCTTTCGTTGGCGCGGGCACGGTGGCCGAGATGCACGGGCGCGGTGTATCCGGCGTACCCAATGTTCGCCTTGCCGGCGCATACGATGTCGATCGTCGAAAGGCAAAGGCGATCACCAGCCGGTTTGGCGGACGGGTTTTTGACTCCCTGGAAGAGGTGCTTTGCGACCGGGACGTGGATGCAGTCCACGTATTAACGCCCGTTGACCATCACGTATCCCAAGCTATCGCTTGCCTGCGCGCTGGCAAGCACGTTCTGCTGGAAAAGCCGGTCGCTAACACGCATGAGGAACTCGCGTTGCTGCAGTCAGTCGCGAAGGGAGCGGGCCGAGTTTGCATGCCCGCGCATAACTATATTTATGCGCCATCCGTGCGGCGGGCCAAACGCCTCGTAGAAACGGGCAAGCTGGGACAGATTACGAGCCTTTGGATTCTCTACAACATCTTTCACTCCGAGCAGGCGGCGGAGAATTATGGCGGTGTTGTGCGCGCGGTCTGTACCCATCATGCATATTCTGTACTCTATCTGCTCGGCCGGCCGCGCCGGGTGTCGGCGGTCGCTTCGCGTATACGCGACAGGCAGGCCAGCCGCGAAGAGCAGGCGATGATTGTATGCGAGATGGAGAGCGGCGCAATCGCCAATCTCTGGAGCAGCTTTGCGGCTGACGATCCCACCAGTGATCCATGGGCGGTCGTCTACAAGGTTCTGGGAACCAACGGCGGCGTGAGTTACTCCTGGCATGAAGCACAGTTTAACGACGAAGGAGGGCCGGCATGGGGGATGCCGTGTTACGAAGAGAGTTTTGTCGAGGAGATCGACCACTTCGTTAATCAGTGTATCCTGGCAGACGGCTTGCCGCTTTCCACGCTGGACGACGCCGCGGATGCGTTGAGCATTCTTACCGCTGCTGAACGGTCCATCGCCAAGGCTGACGCTCTTGCGACGGTTGTGTATGGGGAGTAGCCGGCGCCGTGCGTCTGCACTTGCTATGAGTGTTTAAGGCGAAGGGAGGAGATTTGGCGATTCGCACCGCTCTTAGGTCAATTGCGCTTCCAGGCCTGCTGCTGATGAGTTCGCGACTGAGCGCCGCGGTGAAGGTATTGCGGGTGGATCCGCAACAGACCGGCCCCGGGATTGCAATGGTGCATGGACCGCATATCGCTGTCTACGATCCGCAGGCCACTCCCCGGCACCAGTTATATCTTTTTCTGGCGGGCACGGGGCGTAGCGCGGAGAGCAGCCTCCTGATGGACAGAGTATTCGCCGGCTGGGGCTACCACGCCATCAGTCTGGATTATGAGGACAACGTCATCGCCGTCACATGCGCCCATAGTTCAAACAGTGCCTGCTTTGACAATTACCGGCGGGCCATCGTGACCGGGGCTCCGGTCAGCGCGAAGGTGCGGGTCGATGCCGCGAACTCCATTCTCAACCGGCTGGCAAGGCTGCTCAGCTATCTTGTTGAGTTCGACCCGGAGGGAGGATGGAACCAGTTTGTGACGGACGGCCAGCCGGCATGGAGCCTCATTATCGTTGCCGGCCACTCCCAAGGAGCCGGGCACGCCGCTTACATCGGGAAACTTTTCACGGTCAACCGGGTATTGATGTTTTCCGGGCCGCAGGACTACCTCGACAACCTCAATGAGCCGGCTCCGTGGCAGGCGCGCGAAGGCGCCACGCCGCCATCCCGGTTCTTTGCCTTCCTCAACCTCCAGGACCCGTTCAATGTGCACCACCAGATTGCGAATTGTATGGAACTGATGAGTATGCGGGAACCGAACACGCTGATGGTAGAGCCAGGCGAAGGGATCCACGGAGACCACCATATTCTGATCAACAATTACCCCACGCGACAGCATCACGGCTCTACGCTGTTTCCGCAATTTGAAAATGTCTGGAAGTACATGGCGACCATACCCGTCGACTAACTTGTCGCCGCGCGCTATTGAGACGGCGCGCATGAGGTACGTCAGTCGGCGGCGCAGGATTCGGCGCTTCGCAGCCGATAGGCGACGACCTTGGGATTGTCATAACCGCCCGGCAATGACGTGATCTGGATGAGAGCTTCAAACGGAGTTACATTTGTCCCCGGCCGGTGCCCAATGGTTGTGAGCAACGTCTCGAGCCGCTGCGGATCGGTGATTGTGTCTCCGGCCGCCTGCGTTGCCTGCGCGTTCAATCCGTCAAGGAGCACGGTCAAGCCGTGATCGCCACAACCTTTCAGCAGGGCGATGACCCCGTAGCTGATATAGGCCTTTTCCTCCACTCTCTGCGTATCGAACATCGCGGGAATGGAATATTCCCGAGCCTCTCCGGCGCGGGGAGACCGGTTCAGGAAGGCCGGCGCACCGGATTGGGGGTCCTGTTCCAACTGGAAGTTGAGGCTGGGCTCGTACACTTCCACCCACGGATTGGAGCGGTGGCTGCCGATGAGAACGACGTTGCCGCGATGAAAGAAGTCGGAGCTGGCGTCGCGGGCAAAGATTGGGGTCTCGCGGCTGCTGAAGTCGGCCGCCAGTGTCGCCAGGCGAACGGAAATCTCAAGGTCGGACGGGCTGGTGACGCGTCGCATCGCGACGTTAAAGAGCTTGTCGCCCTGCACGTTCAGATAGGTGCGATTGAGGTAGTCGCCGAGGCCGAGAGTCTTATTGTTCAAGTCCTGCCAGAGGGCGAAGCTGGGGTCGGAGTAGACGACTTTGAGGTCTTCGTTTGACTCGTTGAAAAACTGGCCCCAAAGATCGCGGATGGCCCCGTTGGGTTGCTCGGTGCTCGCGCGGACATCTTCCCGCACCGCGTACCGGGTCAGCAGAGCCGTGGCCACGACAGCCACAATGAGGCAGGCCGCCAGCAACAGCCATTGGCACCGGTTAAGACGGAGATCCGGCTTCTCTGGGGGTATGGGCTGCGCCGTGGGTGCGCCCGCCAATTGCACGGCGACCGGCAGCTCCGCGAGCGCCGGGGGGCGTGGCACAAACTCGGGGACATAGGTTCCGCGCGGTATGGTGATCAATACCTGCTCGTCCGACCCCTCGGACGCGAAGTATCGCTCAAGCCGCCCTCGGAGCTCGTGCGCCCGAACACGGACGATGTTGTCATCGGCCGGATCGTAATTGGGCTTACGTCCCAGGACCTCAGCCCCGATGGTTTGCTCCTTGAGCCGTTCGGTCCGGCCCAGAATGGCATGATCTGTGATGTAGAGCAGAAAGGCGCGCATGGCCGCAGCGCGGGAAAAGGCCTGACTGTTCACGACCCGCTGCACCAGTTCCCGTTTTTGCTCAGGCGAAAGAGAAGGCTCGCCTTTTGCCAAATTAGCGGGCAAAGCTGTGGCCATTTCCTGCACGGCCAGCCATTTTACGGTAAATTCTTAACGGTTTGCAACGCGAGGTAGCACCCAAGGTCAGGGTACGCTGCCGGTGACTGTGCGACTAGAATTCTCTCGCCCGCAATCCCGAACGCCAGCCTTCTACGGGGTCGGCAAATGGCAACCGTGCCCGGGATAAACTGTTCTGCCGCAAGGTAAATTTCCTTCATGGTCCACCGATCTGGCGGCGGGGGGCGCTTTCGGCCGTATCGGAAACCTGGCATCGCCGGAACGGCGGCTTTTGGGTTTGCCTGCCGCCCCGGAAGAGCTCCGAGGGAGTTTACCGTTACTTCACTTCACAAGGGCCGGGCAGGCGGGTGAGGCTGGTGGGCGGCACACAGGGGTACGTGTGGCCGGCAGAAATTGGTGCAGAGCCGAGGGTCGGACGGGCGTCATGCTGTGCCAAGTTGAAATACCGGTCTCTCAAGAGCCGCAAACGTGGAAGGAAGCGATGGGATGGAGTCTGTGATTGTTCTACATAACCTTTTCATTTTGCGACAGATATTATCGATCAAAAAGAGGGGATCCATTCCTATGGATGGAGAGATCGGTATTTCTCGTGGTGCGGAGTGATGACGGGATGGCGATGGAGCTACCGGAGAAAAACGCGCATGGCGAGCGATCTTGCGCAGGCCGTGACGAGCAAGAAAGGATCGGTCCACGGGGCGCGCGAGGACGCGGCCGGGAGCATCGATGGGCTGGCGAGTCATCCTGGCAGTATTTGGTTCACTTGATATTTGTTTATTGCAATTGTAATATTTTAGATGCATAAATAAATGCCATTATATCTTGATTTGAAGCAGCTCTGATGGAGGATATACGAGCTTTATTGACCAAGTGACGTCGGATCGCCGGTTGGGCCCGGGGGAACCACGCCGGGCGTGCCGAGCCGGGAACAGCGCGATCCTTTTGAATTCACTTCATGCGCCGGTTGGAATTCGCACCCCGATTGGTCACCGCTTTGCGGGCCCGCGCGAAAGCCGAGCTGCAATTTACGGCGAACTTTGATCAGAAGAATCTAACCCCATTCGATTCAGCACATTCAAGGAGGCAACTGAGATGAGTCCAAAGAAGAAGAGGTTAAAGCCGCTAGGAGATACGGCTCTGAAGGGGCGGCGTCGGGGACGCGGCCATGCCACACCAGACTGGTCCGCGGGTGGTAACGTTATGCAAAAAGGCCGATGGGAGGCACTTCCGGCGATCTTCGCGTTGGTGCTGGCGATTGCGTTTTCCGTTCAAATGCCAGCCCAGGCCGGCGTCGACGAGGGTAGTGTCACCGGCACCGTCAAGGATCCAACGGGCGCGCTTGTGGTAGGCGCCAACTGCACCCTGACCAATACGGCCACCGGCGTTTCGCAGGCAGCGGTGACCACTTCGGCCGGTGCTTATACGTTTCCCTTCGTGCAGATCGGGACCTATGCCCTGAGAGTCACGAAGGCCGGATTCAAGGACTACAACCTCAAGGGCATTGAGGTGCATCTGGGCGCCACCGATACCGAAGACGTCACGATGGAGGTCGGTGCGGCGAATGTGCAGATCACCATCACCTCGGCCGCGCCGCTCTTGCAGGCGCAGAATGCCTCGCTCGGCATGACGATCGATCACTCCGCCGCCACAGAACTGCCGCTCTTCGGAGGCAGCGGGGGCAGGAACTTCATGGACCTGATCACGATTACTCCCGGCGTACAGTTCACGGGGAGCAATCAGACTACGGGGACCTTCCTGGTCAACGGTGTACAAAGCGGCCAGGTCGATGTCCGCCTGAACGGCGCCGACGACAATCAGGAGGTCTTCGGCGGCATCGCCATTCCGCCTATCCCCGACGCCATCCAGGAGATGAAGGTAGAGAGCGGCAATAACGGGGCCGAGTCGGGTGAGTTCTACGGAACCGTCGTAAACGTCGAAACCCGGCAGGGGAGCAACAAGTTTGAGGGAGAGGCGTGGGAGTACAACGAGAACGACATGTTCGACGCCAACGACTACTTCAACAAGCTGCACCAGTTGGTGACCAATTCAGTGCACACACCCAACAAGCCGGGCCGCTACAGAGAGAATTCCTACGGCGGTGTTTTCAGCGGGCCGGTGATGCTGCCGCGCTATAACGGACGCAACAAGACCTTCTTCACCGTCGATTTCCAGCGGACCGACTACACGCAAGTGGTACAGGACACGCAGACGGTTCCGACGCTGAACATGCAGAATAGCGGTTTCACGAACCTCTCCGACATCTTTGACCAAAGCTACCAGACCTCGGCCGCCAATGCCGGCAAGTCAGAGAAGATCGACGGCGAGGGGCGCCACTTCCAGATTGGCACCATTCTCGATCCCGCCACGACGCGGGCCATACCATGCGGCGCGCTGGATCCCGTCACGGGCCTGGAGGCGGATTGTGGAACGCTGGTATCGGGCGAGAACGGCGTTGTTACTGATCCGAATATCAATGGCGGCCTGAAGAGCGCCATCGTGCGCGATCCGTATTTCGGGAATGCCCCGGCGGGTTGCCCGAGCCTGATGACCACCACAAACTGGAATACCACCATTAACCAGGGACCGGTGAATCCCGCCTGCCTCAACCAGATTCCGGCGAGCAGACAGGACGCCAATGCGGTTGCGCTTCTTAAGCTCTTTCCCAACCCCAACCAGCAAAACGCGAGCAGCCTGACCTATAGCAATAACTACTACTCTGCTCCGATACAGCCGACGACGACCACGCAATACGACATTCGCATCGATCACGTTTTCAGCGAGAAGGATCGCGTCTGGGGAACCTTCAGCCATTACAACCAGACCTCGACGGGCGCGCAGGGATTACCGGGCATCCTCGAAGGCTCGACCAATTTTGCCGGCCAGAACCCGACCTACATGGCCATCGTGAGCGAGTCGCACGTCTTCAGTCCCAACCTGATAAACCAGTTCCGTTTCTCGGTCACGAACGACCACGATTTCCGGGAGGACCCGAACAATATTGACAACACATCAGGCATCCCTGCCGGGTATGGAATTCAGGGCATTCCGCAGGCCGGCGCTGACGGTCTCGGCAATGGCGGTCTTCCGGACTTCAACGGGATGAGCGGCCTTTCGGGCTTCGGGTCGCGGAGCAACATCACCAACCAGACCGTCGGCTCCTGGGAGTACTCCGACGATGTGACCAAGATCAAGGGCAAGCACGAGTTTCACATTGGCGGCGAGTGGCTCTGGACCTTCGGCAATATCGCCCAATTGCCGTCGTCGCGGGGCAGCTTCAACTTCAGCGGGGTCTATTCGGACGTGCCTTATTCCGGCGACGGCAATACGGCGCTGGCAGACTTCCTGCTGACGCCGATCGCGTCGACGATCGGCGCGACGGGCCTCAGCACTTCTGCCAACCTGATCGGCGGCCTGAACGGTTACTCGGGCAACAACTTCAATCTATCCACTTATCACGCGCCGCTTCTGGCCTTCTACGCGGTCGATAACTGGAAGATCACGCCCAGCTTCACTGCCTCCCTCGGGGTCCGATACTCGTGGTTTGGGCCTTATTACTCGAAGAACGGCCAGGAGGCCAACCTGTGGATGGGCGGCTCGGGGAACAGCGCCAACGGCACCGCGTTTTATGTTGCGCACGACGGCTGCGCCACCACGATGTCTACATTCTTCCGGGGACTGCTGGCTTACGACGACATTCCGATCATCTGCCAGCCCAACAATGCGGCCAATGAAACGCCGAAGGCCAACTGGGCTCCGCGCCTGGGCTTTGCTTATCGGGTCCGGCCCGATCTTGTGGTACGTGCCGGGGCCGGCATGGCCTACGGCGGCTTCGGTTCCATCGGATATGGCGGCACACTGGGCACCAACTATCCCTTCCGGTTCTCCGTGCAGAACACCGGCGCCAACAACGCGTATACGCCGCAAGTGATCGGCACCAGCACGGCGACGATGGAGGACACTTTTGCACTCATCAACCTGACCAACCCCGCCAACGGCATCACACCCGTCGGCAGCACCGCCCTCTATGGCAAGCAATATCACTTCAAAGAGCCGTATGTCATCACCCTCGACACCGCGGTACAGTGGCAGTTCGATAGCCACGACTCGATCCAGGCCCTTTATGACGGCCAGATCGGCCAGGATCTGGAGAGCGGCGATCCGTACAACAACGCGCCTTCGGAGCTGCTGACGCCAAGCACGACGACGGTGAGCATCTGCGCAACGGCGTCCAACCCATACTGCGCCACCGGGTACGTACCGTTCCCGAACCTGAACGCGCTAACCGGCCCGATGGAGACCACCGAGCAGGTGAGCAACTACCAGTCGGGGCAACTGGAGTATCAGCATCAGTTCGCGTTCGGATTCAACATGGATGCGAACTACACATTCGCGCGTGAATGGGCCGATACACAGGGCGGGCAGCAGAACTCGGGCGGCCCGGCCAACGGCCGTGCGCCGTGGGTTACGGGCTATCGCTACGACTACGATCGTGCATCCAATCTGGCGTCGAACGTCTTCAAGATGTCGGGCGAGTTCAGCGTGCCCTTCGGTAAAGGCGGGCGCTGGGCCTCGAGCGTAAACGCGCTCACGGATGCATTCATTGGCGGATGGAAGATCGACCCGATCTGGGAGGCCTTCAGCGGCACTCTTGCCAATATTGGCTGCCAGGGCACCAATGGCTACGGGGCCAACCCCAGCTTCAACGGGCCGTGGTTCGATACTAACAAAACCGCCTTTGCCTGCGACGCGCCGATGGAAGCAGGTGTACCTCTCCACGGACCGGGATCGAAGGATCTTCCTCGAACCCGGACCACTGGCTACTGGAACTCGTCGGCGTTCACGGCACCGCAATACGCGGTTCAGGCGAACGGGCAGTCGGACTGGTCTCCGCTGGGCGTAAGAGGCAATCAGATCTACGGTCCCGGCTGGTACGACGTCGATCTTGCGCTCCATAAGGTATTCAACACCGGCGAGGGCACGCGCTTCGAGTTCGAGGCGCAGGCCACCAACGCGTTCAACCACGTGCAGCTCAACAACCCTGGAACGAGCAACTACACCACTCCAAGCAGCGAGTCGCTTACAGGCGGCTTCGGGAGCATCACCGGCGACCGCACCGGCAATGGCGAAGGCCGCGTGATTGAACTGGCTGGGAAGTTCTACTTTTGACCACGCAACGCAACTGGAAAACCCCGAACGCATCGCCATCTAGAGCCTGTTATTAACTTTCCCGTGTGCGGCGCCGGGAGCCAATTTTTCTCAGTTCGAGGAGCGAGGAGCGACGCATACCGGGTTGGAGTGACCCCCAAAAGTGAGACAGCCTAAAATGGGCCCGCGTTGCAGGGAATGGAGAACTGCATATGTCGAAGCAGGGGGTGGGTTGGCGTTCGGCGTCGTTTCGG
>DATJMU010000011.1:0-37927 GCA_035508555.1 Occallatibacter sp.
CATGAAAGACGGCCACTCCGCCGACCACAGCTATGAGGACTTCCTCACCGGCTTCGTCACCAGCGGCGGCCAGGTCTGGGGCCGGCCCGTGGGTGTGACGGTCGGCCCCGACGGCGCCCTCTACGTCACCGACGACGGCACAAGAAGCGTTTGGCGCGTCGCCTATACCGGCAAATAGCAGGCGCCGATCTCCTCAATAGCGGGTGCCCCACCCTCGCCACGTCTTTGTTCTTGTGGCTAGGGTGGGCCTGTCCCACAGCCCCAGCGCCACGGTCCTCACCACGATGGGTGCCCCATCCTTTCCGCGTTTTTTGCGGAAAGGATCGAGGCAGGCATGACTCGCCCATGCTACAGTGTTACCAGGTAACACCTGGGAGCACCCGCAATGCCCGCGTCCTCCACCACCAGCCTCAAGCTCGACCCGCAACTGAAAGACCGCGTCCAGCGACTGGCCGCCTCGCGCCGCCGCTCGGCTCATTGGATCATGCGCGAAGCCGTCGAGCAGTACGTCTCCCGCGAGGAGCAGCGCGAGCAGTTCCTCCGCGAAGGGCAGGCGGCCTGGGAGCACTACAGGAGCACTGGCCTGCACGCGACCGCCGAAGAAGCCGATGCATGGCTCGCCAGGCTTGAAGCGGGCGAGGACGCTGAGGCCCCTCATTGCCACGTCTGAAGTGGTCCCAGTCCGCCCTTCGCGATGTCGCCCGCCTCTACGCGTTTCTCGTACCCAGGAGCCGCGACGCCGCCAAACGAGCCGTCAAAGCCATCCGCCAGGGCGTCAAGGTTCTCGGCAAACATCCGAAAATCGGCCGCCCCGTCGAAGAGCTCCCGCCCGAACTCCGCGAATGGGTCATCGAGTCCGGCAGCGGAGCTTACGTGATCCTCTATCGCTACGACGGCAAGGAGGTCGTCCTCCTTGCCGTGCGCCATAGGCGCGAAGTGGGTTATTGAGCGCCTCAATCTACGCCGAAGGTCCGGAAACCAGCTCACTGCACCCACACCAGCCAGGCCCACCCCACCGCCAGCGTCGCCAGCGTCACCGGAATCCCCACCCGCGAGTAGTCCCAGAACCCGATCTTCACCTCGTCCTTGGCCCGCTCCACGACAATCAAATTTGCCACCGACCCGGTGATCGTCAGGTTCCCCGCCAGCGTGCTCGCCATCGCCAGCACCAGCCACCCGCTCCGCGCATCGGCGAACCCCGGCACCAGCGGCTTCAGCAGCATCACCGCCGGCACGTTGCTCACCACATTCGAGAGCGCGGCCGTCACCGCCGTCAGTACGCCCGCGTTCTGCAGATTCATCCGCCGCGCCACGTCGAACAGGTACCGCGTCAGCCCCGCGTTCTCTGCCCCGCCCACAATCAGGAACAGCCCCACGAAGAACACCAGCACGCCCCAGTCCACCTCGTCGTACACTAGCCGCGGATTCCCCCTCCATGTCACCAGCATCAGCGCCGCCCCAATGGCCGCCATCATCGCCGGCGGCACGCCCGCCAGAAAGCCGGCGAGCACCAGCGCCGCCACCACCGCCGTCAGCCGCAGCGCCCGCCCGTCCACCTGCGCCGCCACGCCCGCATTTCCCCGCTCCCGCTCGGGAATCAGGTCCCCGCCAAACATCAGCCGCAGCACCACCCAGTCCACCACCAGTCCAATCGCCGCCACCGGCCCCAGATGCCCCAGAAACGCCCGGTACCCGATCCCCGAGTACGACCCGATGAGAATGTTCTGCGGATTCCCCGTCAGCGTGGCCACGCTGCCGATATTCGACGCCGTCGCCACCGCCACCAGGTACGGCAGCGGCTTCAGTCCCATGCGCCGTGCGGCCGTCAGCACAAAAGGCGTCATCGCCAGGCAGATGATGTCGTTCACAAAAAATGCCGACAGCACTCCCGTCAGGAACACCACCGCCGGCAGCAGGTGGCGCGGCTTCAGCGTCCGCACCGTCACCGCCGTCACCCACTCGAAGAACCCCGCCAGGTGCAGGCAACCCACCACCAGCATCATGGAGAACAGCAGCACCAGCGTCCCGAAGTCCACGAACCCCAGCGCCTCCCGCGCCGTCATCACGTGGAAGGCCACCATCAGCACCGCGCCGATGATCGCCGCGCCCGGCCGGTCAATCTTCACCCCCAGCGGCTTCATCCCCGGCAGCTTGCCCAGCGCGAACACCGCGTAGCTCACGGCAAACACCGCGTAGGCCGCAATCACCTGCCACTCGGCCAGCCGCGCCGCGCCCGTGGCGCCGGCGATCATCCATGCATAAAGAAGCTCGGGGCCGTGAATCAGTGCGGGGAAGCTCATCCTCCTCGCAGTCTACGCGACCCCCATCCCGCCAACTCGCCGGGCGCCCCATCCTTGCGACGCCTTTTGTCGCAAGGGTGGGACTGGCCCACAGCCCCAGCGCCTCAATCTCCGCCAGGCTTACCGCCACGCCCCACGAACCGCCTCACCACCTCCGCGAACCGTTCCACCAGCGGCCGCGTCTCCGCCTTGTTCCACGCAATCTCCACCCGGCTCCGCGTCTCCACGCCCTTCAGCCCCAGGCACGCGCACTCGGCCGGCGCAATCCGCCGCACGCACTCCGGCGCCAGCGACACCCCGATCCCCGCCCCCACCAGGCTCACAATCGTCAGCCAGTGCGGCGCCACCTGCGCAATCCGCGGCCGAAAACCCGCCGCCTCGCAAAACGCCACCGGCTTCTCCCACGCCCGGTTTCCCGCGCTCTTGGGATAGAACACGAACGGCTCGTCCCGTAACATCTCCACCTGCAGCCGCCGTCTCCGCGCCAGCGCGTGGCGCGCCGGCGCCAGGGCAATATAGGGTTCCTCCAGCAGCAGCTCCGCGTGCACCGCAGCGCTCTCATCGCCATCCCGCAGAATCCCCACGTCCAGCGATCCATCCTCCAGCATCTCCAAAATCCGCGCGCTATAAGCCTCGGTCAGCTCCAGCGCCACCTCCGGGTACTCGGCGCAGTACACCTGCAGCGCCCCGGGCAGCGCCGTCAGCATCGACGACCCCACAAACCCGATCCGCAGCGACCCCACCTCGCCCTTCGCCACCCGCCGCACCTCGTCGATGTCGTGGCTCGCCGCCCGCAGCAGCCGCCGCGCCCGCTCCACGTACGCCGCCCCCGCCGCCGTCAGCCGCACCGCCCGCGAGGTGCGCACAAACAGCGCGAACCCCAGCAGCTCCTCCATCTGCCGGATCTGCTGCGACAGCGGCGGCTGCGCCAGGTTCAGCCGCGCCGCCGCCCGCCCAAAGTGCAGCTCCTCGGCCACCGCCACAAAGTACCTGAGGTGTCTGAGCTCGATCCGTGTCTCGCCCCGCGTCTCCACCTTCGCGCCGCCACGATCCATCGTTTCTCTATCCATATCCGTAAGATCATAATCGATGCAAACAATATATTGGACATATCGGATGCCCGGCGCGACACTTTTCCCAGAGGTCATCCCCATGCCCACGGCCAACCCGTCTTCTCCGTCTGCCGCCCAGCCCAGCCAGCCGCCGGCCGCCAAAATCCCGCCCGCCGTCTCCATCCGCGAGCTCGGCATCGGCGACGACGCCACCTCCTTCCGCACCCTCAACGAGGAGTGGATCACCCACTACTTCTCCATGGAAGACAAAGACCGCGAGCTGCTCAGCGATCCCGAGAGAACCATCCTTCGCCGCGGCGGCCGCATCTTCATCGCCCGCGCCAACGGCGAGGATGCCGGCTGCGTCGCCCTCATTCCCATGGGCGAGGGCCGCTATGAGCTCTCCAAGATGGCCGTCAAGCCCCAGATGCGCGGCCTCGGCATCGGCCGCACCCTGCTGCAGCGCGCCATCGCGGAGGCCTGCGCCGCCGGCGCCCGTTCGCTCTTCCTCGGCAGCAACTCCCGGCTCAAGCCCGCCATCGCCCTCTATGAGTCCGCAGGCTTCCGCCACGTCCCGCCCAGCCAGTTGCCCGAGATGGCCTACTCCCGCGCCAACGTCTTCATGGAATTGCCGCTCTAAGGCCAATACCGTCCGCTTAACGGGTTCCCCGCGGTGGAAATGAAGCGAGTGCCCCATCCATTTCGCGCCTTTTGCGAAATGGGTGGGACTGGCGGCTCCCCGGCTCCAGCCACGCTCCCGCGCGGCTTTTTTCTTGCCCGCTTGCTGCAAACGTGGGATATATCTTTACAAAGTTCCGCCGATACCATAGGTGTCATCGAACGGACCGCGGCCCCGGGTCGCCTCCGGACACGGCGCCGGTGCCGGGGGTGGTGTGTTGCAAATACCGATCAGGGACTGCGCGTATTCGGGCCGTCGCTCCCGCCGGCTCTTCCGCAGCCTTCCCATCGTTCTCCTCACTGCCCTCCTCGCCTGCTCCGCCCACGCCCTCGACCCCTCCCGTCAGATCACCCAGTACATCCAGTCCTCCTGGAACGGCGACTCCGGCCTGCCCCAGAACTCCGTTCACGCCGTCGCCCAGACCGCCGACGGATTTCTCTGGTTCGGCACCGAAGAGGGCCTGGTCCGCTTCGACGGCGTTCACTTTCAGGTCTATAACCGTGAGGACTTCGCCGGTCTCGCCTCCGACTACGTCACCGCCCTCGCCGCCGCACCCGACGGTTCTCTCTGGATCGGCACCGACAGCGGCCTCAGCCGCTTCACGCCTGCCCAGCCCGGCTCGTCCGCAGGCCAGTTCCAGATCCTGGCCGCCAGCGGTCTCGCCGGCAGCCGCATCACCGCCCTCTGCCCCGGCCACGACGGCTCTCTCTGGGTCGGCGCCGTCCGCGGACTCTACCGCGTCGTCAAGGACCGCATTGAAAACTGGACCGTTGGCCGCGGCCTGCCCGACGCCGCTGTCACCGATCTCGCCCGCGACGCCTCGGGAACCCTCTGGGTCGGCACCGCCAAGGGGCTCGCCCGCCTCCGTGACTCCCGTTTCGTCACCCTCACCACCCGCGACGGCCTCCCCGGCGACAACATCGCGGCCCTCGCCCCCGCACCCGATGGCTCCCTCTGGATCGGCACCGTCGCCCACGGGCTCGCCCAGCTCCGCCAGGGCCGCATTGTCCAGCCCTTCCCGGTCCTGCCCTGGAAGCAGATCTACGCCCTTCTCTCCGACCGCGACGGCGCCCTCTGGATCGCCTTCGACCGCCACGGCATCGGCCGCCTCTACCGCGGCCATCTCGATCTCTACGGCGCCGCCAACGGCCTGCCCAGCAACCGCTGCACCCACGCCCTCTTTGAGGACCGCGAGGGCAGCCTCTGGATCGGCCTTCTCGATGCCGGCGTGGTCCAGTTGCGCGCCGCCCGGTTCGCCGTCTTCGGCAAGCCCGAAGGCCTCTCCGGCAGCTACGTCGGCAACATCCTCCAGGCCCGCGACGGCTCCATGTGGATCGGCGCCGACAGCAACGGCCTCAACCACCTCCTGCCCGATGGCGCCGTCCAGGTCTGGGACCACCGCCGGGGTTTGCCCAATAGCGCCGTCTTCTCGCTTCTTCAGACCGCCGACGGCGCCCTCTGGGTCGGCTATCGAAACGGCTCTCTCGCCCGCATCCTCAACGGCCAGGTCTCCCTCTACCACGACCCCCACGCCCCCAGCTCCTCCCTCAACGCCCTCTTTCAGGACCGCCAGGGCCAACTCTGGCTTGGCTTCTACGGCCGGGGTCTCGCCCGCTTCGACCACGGCCTCTTCCACCATCTCGACCTCACCGGGCGCGTCGACGATATCGTCCAGTCCCCCGACGGCGCCCTCTGGGTCGCCACCGACGGCAGCGGCGTCGAGCGCATCGTCGCTGACGCCGTCACCCGTCTCACCACCGCCAACGGTCTGCCCAGCAACCACGTCATGTGCCTCTACGCCGATCCCGATGGCAGCATCTGGGCAGGCACGGCCAGCGGCGGCCTCAGCCGCATCCGCGGCGGCCCGATCACCTCCCCGATCATTTCCCCCATCGTTTCCTGGACCCCCAAACAGGGCCTGCCCACCCCCACCGTCGGCTCCATCCTCGAAGACGGCTCCGGCAACCTCTGGATCGGCGGAGACGACGGCATCTTCCGCCTGTCCCGCGCCGGGCTCGACTTCACCGCCACCCACCCCGGCGCCCGTCTCCATCCCGTCGCCTATGGCACCGCGGACGGCCTCCGCTCCCGCGAAACCCTCTACGGCTCCATGCCCTGCGCCTGGCGCGACCGCCAGGGACGCCTCTGGTTCGCCACCATCCAGGGCGCCGCCGTCATCGATCCCGCCCACATCCCCACCGACCGCGTCGTCCCGCCCGTCTGGATCGACCGCGTCGTCTACAACTCCCGCGAGGTACCCTTTCATAACGGGTTGAATCTCGGCCCCGGCGCCGGCAACTTCGAGATCAACTTCACCGCGCCCTCCTTCATCGACCCGGGCCGGATGCGCTTCCGCTACCGCCTCGACGGCTTCGATACGGCCTGGACCAACGCCGGCTCCCGCCGCAGCGCCTGGTACACCAACGTTCCCCCCGGCCGCTACACCTTCCAGGTCCTGGCCCGGAACAGCGATGGCGTCTGGAATACCAACGGAGCCTCCTTCAGCTTCACTCTCCAGCCCCCGCTCAGCCGCACCCCCCTCACCTACGCTGCCTACGCGCTCCTGACCGTTCTGCTCGTCTGGGGCGTCATCGCCCTCCGCACCCGCCAGCTCACCCTCCACGAGCAGCAGCTCACCCGCACCGTCGCCGAGCGCACCGCCCAGCTTGAATCGGAAAAGCAGGCCCTCGAAGAGGCCCGCCACGAACTTCAATTCCGCGCCACCCACGACAGCCTCACCGGCCTCTTCAACCGCGCCGCCATGCTCGAGCACCTCCAGCGCGAGATCGCCCGCGCCACCCGCGAAAAGACCATCCTTGCCGTCCTCATCGCCGACCTCGATCACTTCAAGCAGCTCAATGACCGCTACGGCCACCTTTGCGGCGACGACCTCATCCGCGAAGCCGCCGCAAGGCTCAACGGCGCCACCCGCGAGTACGACGTCGTCGGCCGCTACGGCGGCGAGGAGTTCCTCATCCTCCTTCCCGGCTTCGACCTGCGCCAACACCCCGCCCGCGTCGACGAGCTTCTCGACTCCATCCGCTCCCGCCCCTTCATGGCCGAGGACGCCGAAGTCCGTCTCACCTGCAGCATCGGCGTCGGCACCTTCCGGCCTCAGCTCGATTCCCCCGACACGCGCGACGTTCTCTGCCGCGCCGACGCGGCCCTCTACGTCGCCAAGAACTCCGGACGCAACCGCGCCTGCTTCGAAGCCAGAGACACCGCCGATCCCTCCGAGTCCCGCGATCTCGCGCCCGCCCCCTCCCAGCGAAGAGACTGAACCCCGCCCATCCCGTAAGATGGATGGACAAGGAATCTTCCCCATGCCGGAAACCCTCGCCGCCTCGCATCTCCATCTCAGCGACCTCGCGCCTCACACCTATCAGTCCGAGATCCGCGCCATGACCACCGAGTGCGACCGCATCGGCGGCATCAACCTCGCCCAGGGCGTCTGCGACACGCCCATTCCCGATGTCGTCCTCGCCGCCGCCCACCAGGCCATCCGCGAGGGCCACAACATCTACACCCGCTGTGACGGCATCGCCCGCCTCCGCCAGGCCATCGCCGACAAGCAGCTCCGCGACTACGGCCTCGTCTACGACCCCGAGCGCGAGGTCCTGGTCGCCTCCGGCGCCACCGCCGGCCTCCACGTCGCCGCCATGGCCCTGCTCAACCCCGGCGACGAGGTCATCCTCTTCGAGCCCTTCTACGGCTACCACGTCAACGCCCTCCAATCCATCCGCGTCAACCCCGTCCTCGTCGCCCTCGCCGAGCCCGACTGGGCGCTCGACCTCGACGCCCTCCGCGCCGCCATCACCCCCCGCACCCGCGCCATCCTCCTGAACACTCCCGCCAACCCCAGCGGCAAGGTCTTCACCGCCGCCGAGACCGAGGCCATCGCCCGGCTCGTCCTCGAGCGCGATCTGTTCCTCCTCACCGACGAGATCTACGAGTACTTCGTCTACGACGGCCTGCGCCACATCTGCCCCGCCGCCCTGCCCGGGATGCGCGAGCGCACCATCGTCATCTCCGGCTTCAGCAAGACCTTCTCCGTCACCGGCTGGCGCCTCGGCTACGTCACCGCCGATGCCCGCTGGATGCCCGCCATGGCCCACTTCCACGACCTGCTCTACGTCTGTTCCCCCGCGCCCTTCCAGGTCGCCGCCGCCGCCGGCCTCGAACAGCTCCCGCCCGCCTTCTATCTCGAACTCGCCGCCGACTACCAGTCCAAGCGCGCCCGTCTCCTCAGCGCCCTTGAAGATGCCGGCCTCGATCCCGCCGTCCCCCCCGGCGCGTATTACATCCTCGCCCGCGCCACCCATCTCCCCGGCGAAACCGCCGCCCAGAAGGCCCGCAACCTCATGGCCTCTACCGGGGTAGCCGCCGTCGCCGGCTCCGCCTTCTTCCGCCCCGGCCGCGGCGAAGACCTTCTCCGCTTCTGCTTCGCCAAGCAGGACGCCGAGCTCGACGAAGCCTGCGCTCGCCTCCGCAAAATTTAAAGTGGCGTCTGGCACTTCTCAAGGCAAATCGTTTTGAAAGGGCACGGCTTCACGGCTTGCTCATCAAAGGCTCCAACTGAATCGGCGCCTGTATCAGGGCACGAGTTCACTCGTGCCGCAATTGCAGGGGGAAAGGATGGGCTTCAGCCCCTGGGGGAAGGTTTTCCCAAGTCTCAACCCGCCCCTGGCCCTTTTCCGCAAACTCATTACTCGTGCCGCTCATTCCAGCCAATCTATGCGGCCCCTTAGAGCCATCTCCTCCCCGACGCACGTGTCGGGGCAATTCGTCACACCCTCCTGAATGCCCAAACCTGCTTTTCATCCGCAAATTCCACAATTTCCGCCCGGTTTCCCAGCAGCGTTCACAGCCGCCCGCCTGCTACGCTTCAGAATCCCCCCCGTGCACGCGTGTGCCCACGGCGGCGATACCCTTGCATCAGGCCCGCACTTTACGGAGGCTTATTTGGATCCCGAAACCCTCACATCCCGCGCCCCGGCCGGCGGCAAAGGCATCCTCCCCTCGCAGGAGCTCCGCCAGTTCGTCCAGGGCGGCATCATCGCCGCCCCCGGCATTGCGGATGACCAGATCCAGCCCTCCAGCATCGACCTCCGCCTCGGCGACCGGGCCTACCGCGTCCGCGCCAGCTTTCTCCCCGGCCGCGCCAGCACCCTCCTCGCCAGCGCCGCCGCCAACGGCATGTTGCAGCAGGAGATCGATCTCTCCGCGCCCGCCCTGCTCGAGCCCGGTGCTGTCTACATCATCCCGCTGATGGAAACCCTGGCCCTCCCCGCCGACGTCTACGGCCTCGCCAACCCCAAAAGCTCCACCGGCCGCCTCGACATCTTCACCCGCCTCATCACCGAGCACACCGCCGAGGACTTCGAGCGCGTCCCCCGCGGCTATCGCGGCAAGCTCTACATCGAAGTCGTCTCCCAGACCTTCCCCATCCTCGTTGAGGCCGGCATGAAGCTCAACCAGCTCCGTCTCGGCCGCGGCCGCAGCTCCTTCGCCGGCGACGCGCGCCTCCGCCAGCTCGACCGTGGCGACCTGATCGTCGGCCCCGACGAAGAGGGCGCCCAGGCCAACATCGACCGCGGCCTCCGCTTCACCGTCGACCTCGAAGGCAACGCCTCCGGCATCGTCGCCTACCAGGCCCGCCGCGCCACCCCGCCCATCGACCTCAGCAGGATCAACCACTACGATCCTACCGATTACTGGAAGCCCATCTACCGCAACCCCAAACTCCAGACCATCCTCGAACCGGGTGAGTTCTACATCCTCGTCTCCAAGGAGCGCGTCCGCGTCTCCCCCGACTTCGCCGCCGAGATGCTTCCCTATGACCTCGGCACCCAGGAGTTCCGCGTCCACTACGCCGGCTTCTTCGATCCCGGCTTCGGCTACGGCGCCCACGGCGAGATCCCCGGCACCCGCGCCGTCCTCGAGGTCCGCGCCACGCAGATGCCCATCCTTCTCGAAGACGGCCAGTTCGTCGGCCGTCTGAACTACTACAAGATGGCCGCTGTACCCGACAAAATCTACGGCGTCGGCATCGGCTCCAACTATCAGCAGCAGGGACTCACCCTCAGCAAGCACTTCAAGCGCGCGGGCCAGCCGGCCTCCGATGCCGCCTGCGCTGCGGCCTCTGGGGCAGGCGTAGATTTATCAGCGAACGCAGCCGTCATCGCAAACTTTGGCTGAGGTCAGAAGGGCAGAACCTTCGCCCGCCCGATTTGCATAGTTGTGATGTATAAGTTACAAGCTCAACGGGATCGAAGTTCGCCGTTACATCACCCGAACAGGACAAGATGTCGTCGGCGAATGGCTGGCGGATTTAGGTGACACTGCGCGGGCGAGGGTTGCGACACGCATTGACCGGCTACCGCGGTTCCACAGTTGCTGTATCCCGAAGTCGCGATGCTAAGTGGCTTTTTCCTCAAGGAAAAGCCACCTTCAAAAACGCCGGATACTGCTACATGTACTGTGGAACCACACTAGAGAATCGCCCTTCGAGCCGGTGTGCTCGAAGGGCGATTGGCGTGTGATGGTGCTTCCGCGGGTCAGAAGCTGTAGCGCAGGGACAACTGCATGCGGCGGCCCTGGGTGAGCAGGGAGGTGTACTCACCGTAGGTGGTGCTGCCAAACCAGGGATCGTTGTTGAGGGTGGCCGGATCGAAGCGGACGGAGTTGGTGACGTTGAAGGCTTCGGCGGAGAATTTGAGCTGCTGACGCTCGGTGATGGCAAGGGTTTTGTCGACGCCGGTATCAATGCTGAAGTAGCCGTCGCCGCGGTAGTTGTTGCGGTTGCCGGTTTCAGCGGCGTAGGGCGGGCGGATGTTGCCGAGCGCCGGGCTGGTCGACGGATCGCCGGTTTGATTGCGGAAAGCGTTGGGCTGGCCGGCGGAGTCGTAGTGGTGGCCGCCGGACGGGATAGGTCCGGTGGCGACGTTCCAGCTCTGGTCGGCCCAGTCGGTGTTCCAGCCGAGGCCGTCGACGGAGCTCCAGGGCAGGCCTGTGGTCCAGTGGAGGAGGCCGGTGAGGTTCCAGCCGCCGATGAAGGCGTCTACGAGGCGATTCGCGTTTGACGCGAAGGCGCGCCCCTTGCCGAAGGGCAGACCTCCGATGGCGTTGGCGGTGACGGCCTGGCGGACGTCGTAGTCCGAGGGGCCCTTGTTGCCCTTGGGGTTGTAAGTGTTGATGATCTGGCTGGAGTAGCCGCCGAAGCTGGTGGCGGTGGGGCCGGTGCGCTCGGTGTCGGAGCCGAGGTCGAGGGATTTGGAGAAGGTCCAGTAGGCGTCGAACTGGACGCCGTGGATGGTTTGCTGGTGAAGGGCGAACTGGAGGCCGTTGTAGCTCGAGGTGCCCATGGAGGACCAGGCGTAGAGCGAGGAGTACTGGGGATCGAAGAAGCGGTAGCAGGTGTTGTTGCTGGAGCAGTCGGGGCTGAGGAAGCCGGGAACGTCGAGCAGGAAGAGCGCCGAGGATTCATTGCCGCGGAACTGGGCTTCAGGTCCCGGCGAGTTGCCGAAGTAGAGGTTATAGACGCCCTGGGTGGCGGACATGCCGTTGCCGGCCATGAAGGGGAACATGTCTTCCCAGTACTGGATCTTAGGAACGTTGGCGACGGGGGTGCTGGCGTCGTTGAGCTGGTCGAGCTGTTTTTCGGCGGTGAAGTAGTCGACGCCGCTCTGGGGATCGGCGAGGTCGCTGATCTCGGAGACATCACGCATCTGGAGGAGGTGGCGGCCGAGCCGGCCGGTGTAGTTCTCCTCGAGGACCAGGCCGCGATGAAGCTGCTGCTGGATGCCGAAGTTGAAGGCGTAGGAGTAGGGGGTGTGGAGGTTCTGATCGACGCCCCAGGCGAGGGCGAGGTCGTCGCCGGGAGTGACCGGGGTGGGTCCGGTGACGTTGATGGTGGGCAGGATGCTGCTGGGGACGGTGGTATCCGAGGAGAAGCGCGGGGCGGTGTCGGCATCGGCGGCGCCGACGGGGGCCTGGTTGGAGGTGATGAGGCCGAACTCACCGGCCTGGTCGAAGGAGTCGACGATGCCCTGGCCGAAGTGGTCGTAGTAGACGCCGAAGCCGAGGTGGACGGTGGTGTTGGGCGCGGGCTGCCAGGCGATGGCGAGGCGCGGCGCGAGGTTGAGCTTATCCATGCTCCAGAAGCCGGGCTTGCCGTTGGCCTTGCCGCCCTGGATGAAGCCGAAGTCGGGCTGGACGACCTGGCCCTGGGAGGCGCCTTTCCAGCGCGCGTCGAGCCATTGGCCGAGGTTGACGGTGGGCACGACCTCCTGGCCGTTGCGCTCGTAGGGAACCTGGAGGAGGGTGTGGCGGAGGCCGAAGGTGACCGTGAGGTTGGGGCGGATCTTCCAACTGTCCTGGCCGTAGTACTCGAACTCGTTGGTGATGTATTGATGGTTGACCCACTGGCCGGCGGGGAGGGGCGACAACTGGCCGTTGGCGTACTTGTTGTTGTAGTACTGGGTGGCGGAGGTGATCATGCCGACGGCGTCGGCCACGGCGCGGTTGTACGAGGAGGTCGAGGAGACGGTGGGGAAGCCGAAGGCGTCCGGGTCGAGGCTGGAGCCGGTGCCGGCGATGGCGCCGTAGCCGAGATCGACGTAGGTGACCTCGGCGTTGTTAAAGAGGGTGGCGTCAGAGGACCGGTTATTAAAGATAAGGCGGTAGTTGGCGCCAAACTGAAAGGTGTGGTTGCCCTTGACCCAGGTGACATCGTCGACGAAGTCGTTGGTGGGGACGGTGACGATCTGGGAAGTGTAGCCGGCGGCGCTCAGGTTGTCGATGCCGCTGAACTTGACGTAGTTGCTGTCGGTGATGCCGCGGTTGGCGTAGCCCTGGCGGACGAGGCCGTAGCGGAAGTTGCTGACCAGAGAGTTGGTGATGGTCCATACATCGCCGGCGGCGATGCCTTTGGAGTTGTCAACGATGCGGTACTCCGGTGACTGGCCCGGGAATTGAACGGGCGCCGAAGTGTGGTCGTCCTGGAGGTTGCCGCGGACGAAGAGGCGATGCTTGGCGGAGAGGTTGTAGTCGATCTTGGCGATGAGGGTGTTGAGGTTGATGGGATTGGGCGAGGAAAAGGTGTAGGTGGCGAGATTGTAGATGTCGCCGCCCTGGTTGCCGTTGGGCGAGGGCAACTGGGCGTAGTAGGCCTCGACGGCGGGATTGACGCCGGGACCGAGAGGGCAGGTGCCGTCGGCCGAGCAGTTGGGATCCATGGAGGCGATGTTGGCCGCGTTGAGGGTGACCAAATAATCCGAGCCATTGGGGTCCTGGACGCAAGACTGGTAGGACGTGTTGGTTCCGGAGTCGCAGGAAGGGGTGTGATAGACGATGTTTCCGTCGCGGAAGCTCTGGGTGGGGACGTTGCGGGTCTCCTGGGCGTTTTCAGCGGTGTGCTGGCCCTCGTAGGCGACGAAGTAGAAGAGCTTGTCTTTGATGATGGGAGCGCCGAAGGAGCCACCGAAGGTATTGCGGAGGACCTTGCCGGGAATGTTGGGCTCACCGGCCGCCAGCTCGGCCTGCTTGTTGAACCAGTCGTTGGCGACGGTGTTGGTGGGGCGGTAGTATTCGTAGACGCTGCCGTGGTACTGGTTGGTTCCGGAGCGGGTGACGAGGGAGACCTGGGCGCCGGAGGAGTAGCCGGCGTCGGCGTTCGAGTTGGTGGTGACAACGCGGAACTCTTCGACGGAGTCGCGGGTGGAGCGCAGGACGCCCGAGAAGGCGTAGCCTTTGTTCTGGTCGTTGTCGTCGACGCCGTCGAGGGAGACGTTGCTCTGGTCGGAACGGGCGCCGTCAACGGCACCGCTGCGGCTGTCCTTATCCTGCTGGTCGGTGGTCTGGTCGCCGAGGAAGAGCACGCCGGCCTGGAGGCTGAGCAGGTCGAGAACGTTGTTGCCCTCGAAGGGCAGGGTCTGAATCTGCCTGGTGTCGAAGGGCGTGCCGACGGTGGCGTCCTGGGTGTTCAGCGTGGAGGCGGTGTCGACGACTTCGACGGTCTGGGAGGCGGAGGCGACGGGCAGGCTGAAGCTAACCATGTTGGGCTGATTGACGAGGAGCTCGACGCCGATTTGCTTTTGCGAGGTGAAGCCGGCGGCCTCGACGAGGATGGTGTACTTGCCGGGGGTGAGCTGCTCGAAGGTGTAGTTGCCGTGGGCGTCGGTGACGCGCATGGCGTTGGCTCCGGTGTCGGGGTCGTTGATGGTGACGTGGGCGCCGGGGACGACGGCGCCGCTCTGGTCACTGACGGTGCCGTGGAGCGAAGTGACGGCGGTTTGCGCGAGCAGCGCAAAGGGGGCGAGCACGAGAACAGCAAGGGGAAGAAGGAAAAGACGGCATAGCTTCATGTAGAAAAGGCCTCCGGAGAGATACAGTTCCTGCGGGCTTCCGTGCGGGAAGCGGCGGTGAAAAGCCACCAGATTTGAGTTCGCAGGCTTTCAGGAAGTACAAATCTGCCGCGCCCCCTCCGGCGAGGATCAGCGATGGGGCGGCTGCGGCGGCTTAAGGGGTTCTACTTGCAATGAGCCGGTGACACGGGAAAGTACCGGTGAAGGTGACTTAGTAAGAGGCTTACATAGGGGGGATTCCGAATCCACAGAGATAAAGAATTTCGATGGTCTCAAGAACAGCGGTTTATTTAAGGGTGGAGCGGGTATAAGGACGGCATAAGGATTGGGGGTTGGCGGGGTGAGCGGAGCTAGCGGGGTTGGCGGAGTTGGCGGGGCTAGCTGGATTCGGCAGGTGTCGAGGGTCCTCGGTTCCGGGGCGAGCAACATGGGGCCGCTGGCGCGAGGGCTCCGTTCGCGAAGCGCAGGAATAGCCCCAGCCCTCAATAGAAGGACCCACTAACTCCGCCAGCTCCGCTAACCCCGCTAACTCCGCTATTTTGCGTTCTGGTCCCATTTGTGGGCTAACTGCTCGGCCTGGGTCTCTTTGAAGATCTCTTCCATCTGGGGGCCGAGACCTTTTTCGTGGGGGTCGACGGGCCAGATGGTGAAGTCGGCGAAGGCGAGGCGATGGGGGTCGTTCTGCATGGACTTGAGGCCGTCTTCGAGCTCGAGAAGGTCGCCGAAGGAGAGCTGGAGGCGGTGCTCGTCGGGGTGGTAGATGGAGCCGATGGGGAAATCTTTGAATGGCGTGCTGGTCTCTTCGATGTGGTTGCCGAGGACATAGGCGACGGGTTTGCCTTGAAGGAAGGCGATAAGGCGCTCGGTGCTGGCTTTGTACGCTTTGAAATCCTCGACGTAGAGACGGCCGGGATAGAGGTTGTCACCGCTGAGGACGATTCCGGTCTGGCGATCGTAGAGGGCGATGGCCGATTTTTCGTGGCCGGGTATGGGGATGATATTGAGGACGCGGCCGCCGAGATCGACCTGGCCAAGGCCGGTGGGCCACGGGTCGATGTTGAAGAATTTAGTCACAGCTTCGACGTTGGGCGCGACGAACTGGATGGGGATGTCGGGATCGTTCATGGCCTGGACGGCGGGATCGCCCCAGGTGTGGTCGGAGTGCGCGTGAGAGTGGGCGACGATGAGGGTGATGCTCTGGCGGTTGTTGCGCTCAAGCCAGTCGTGCACGACATGGCGGAGGGTGGGGACGAGATCGCCGTTGCGGGAGCCGGTGTCCCAGAGTAGGCCGCGGTCATTGCCGAAGAAGAGATAGAGGAAGGGCATCTCGGCGTCAGTGCAGCCGGACTGGCGGAGGATGATGAGGTTGGGATTGTACTCGTGGATCTGCCACTCGGGCATCTCCATGCACTTGGGGCCGCCGGTGTTCCAGTGGGCAGGGAGGGTGCCGGGCTGGAGGCCGCCGCCGTCGGGCTGGGGGAATTGCGCGCGGGCGAAGGGAGCGGCGAGGAGCAGAACGGTGAGCAGGAGGGTGGGTTTCATTGTGGTTCTTTCCTCGATCGATTGGGCGTTGGGGTGACGAAATGGCGCCGGATATGAATCGGGCCTTAGCCACGGAAGGAATGTCGGTGATGCGAAGGCATTCCCCGGGGGCTAAAGCCCGGTTCTTTTTCTCAAGCACTTTCGTACGGGCTAAAAGAGTTGCAGAAAAATTCAATGCGACTGAGGGTTTGTATCAGGGCACGACTTCAGTCGTGCCGCAAATGCCTCAAAATAAAAGCTGGGCTTTAGCCCCTGCGGAATGCTCGCCCTCAAATTCGCTCAGTGTCCCCTGTTTTACCGCAGCCTCTAAAGCCCGTACCCTTCGTGCAATAAATCCGTGTCCGGTTACAAGCGGCTTGCCTACGCAATCAGGTCGTGGATCACGTTGCCATACAGGTCGGTGAGGCGGTAGTCGCGGCCGCTGTAATGGTAGGTGAGCTTCTTGTGGTCGATGCCGAGCTGGTAGAGGATGGTGGCGTGAATATCGTGGACGTGGACGGGGTTTTCGATGGCCTTCCAGCCGAAGTCGTCGGTGGCGCCGTAGGTAAAGCCGCGCTTGAAGCCGCCGCCGGCGAGCCACATGGTGAAGCCGTGGGGGTTGTGGTCGCGGCCGTTGTGGGTCTGGCCGCCCATGAAGGCGTTGCTTAGCTCGACGACGGGGGTGCGGCCGAACTCGGAGCCGGCGACGATGATGGTCTCGTCGAAAAGGCCGCGATCCTTGAGGTCCTTGATGAGGGCGGCGAAGGCCTGGTCGGAGTTGTGGCCGGTGATGCGGTGGAGCTCGATGTCGAAGTGGTGATCCCAGGGATCGCCCTTGGCATAGTACACCTGGACCATGCGGACGCCGCGCTCGATGAGGCGGGCCGCGGTGAGGGTGCCGCGGGCGGTCGAGCCTTCGCCGTACATCTTGAGGACGGCGGGCGACTCCTTGTAGACGTTGAAGACGTCGGGGCCCTCGGTTTGCATGCGGTAGGCGGTCTCCATGGAGCTGATGGTGGCTTCGAGCTGGGGATCGTGCGCGCCGCCGGGCGTGGCCTGCATGTTGAGCTCGTCGAGCTGCTTTTCGAGGTCAAGCTCCTTGCCCTGCTGCTTGAGGTTGAAGCGGTCGTTGTGGATGTTGGCGATGAGCTTCTGGGGATCGAAGTCGCCCTTGGCAACTTTGTCGGAGACGTAGGTGCCCTGAAAGACGGGCGAGAGGAAGGCCGAGGACCAGAGCGGCGGGCCGACGGTGGTGGGCTGGTCGGGACAGAGGACGACGAAGCCCGGGAGGTTCTGGTTTTCGACGCCGAGGCCGTAGGTGATCCAGGAGCCCATGGAGGGGCGGCCGGTGAAGTTGGCGCCGGTGTTGACCATCTCGAGGGCGGGCTCGTGGTTGGGGATCTCGGTGTAGACGGATTTGACGAAGCACATGTCGTCGACGCACTCGGCGAGCTTGGGGAAGATTTCGCTGACCCAGGCGCCGCTCTGGCCGTACTGCTTGAACTTGAAGGGCGACATCATGATGCCGCCGGTCTTGCGCTCGTGGGAGAGGTCGCCGCCGGGCATGGGCTTGCCGTTGTACTTGGCGAGCATGGGCTTGTAGTCGAAGCTGTCGACCTGCGACATGCCGCCGTTCATGAAGAGGAAGATGACGGATTTGGCTTTGGGCTTGTCGGTGATCATCCAGCGCTTCTTGTCGGGCGCGCTTTCGGCGCGGGCCAGCGAGGCGCCAACCATGCTGGCGAGCGAGAGATAACCAAAGCCGCAGCCGAGCTTTCTGAGAGCGTCACGGCGGGTGATGGGACGGCTTGCCGGGGTGTGAATCATTCTGAACTCCTCTGCGGGCCGGATGCGGGTCCGCCTCTGCTTTTGACCAACCAAATCAGTCGATAAATTGGAATTCGTTCGAGCTGAGCAGCACGTGGGCATACTCACGCCACGCGGTGACAGGCTCCCCTACAACGGTATAGCCCGGCTTGTCCGGGGTCGTACTGAGAAACTTGAGGCCCAACTGCAGCTCGGCGGCAGTGGGTTTGCGCTGGTAGACGTACTCGTAGGCCTGGGTGATGCGCTCTTCCTGGGAGGGCAGGCTGTGCACGCGATCGGCGAGGACACTGGCCTGGTCGTACACGAAGGGGTTGTTCATGAGGTAGAGCTGCTGCAGGGGGACATTTGAAGAGAAACGCTGCTCGGCCGTAAAACTGGGGTTGGGAAAATCGAAGACCAGCAGATAGTTGTTGAGCTTGAAGCGGCTGACCTTGCAGAAGACGGTGCGGCGCAGGTTGGCGGGGCCGAAGGGCTCGGAGGGACCGGAGACGTCTTTGAGGTCGAGGTCGCCGGCGGCGAACAACATGCTGTCGCGAAGCTCCTCGGCGTCGAGACGCTGGCGGTTGAAGTGCGAATAGAGCAGGTTGGCGGGATCCTGGTCGTGCGCCTTGGGCGACTCCTCGGAGCTTTGCTGGTAGACGGCGGAGAGCATGATCTGGCGCTGCAGCCACTTGATGGAGCGGCCGTGGGCGACGAACTGGTAGGCGAGCCACTCGAGGAGCTCGGGGTTGGAGGGCAGGTCGCCCATGATGCCGAAGTTGTCGGGCGTGTTGACGATGCCGGTGCCGAAGTGCCACTTCCAGATGCGGTTGACGATGACCCGCGAGGTGAGGGGGTGGTAGGCGATGTCGTTGGCGAGGATCAGGCGCCCGCTGCCGTGGCTGAACGGCTTGGCGTCGGGCGGGCTGAGGACGGTGAGGAAGCCGCGCTGGATGACGGGACCGAGGGAGTGGGGATTGCCGCGAATGTTGAGGCGGACGTCGACGGGGTGGGGCTTGTCGCCGTAGCCGTTGACGTAGGGATAGGTGGCGTCGGCGAGCCACTTGTCGAGGGCTTTGAGCTGCTTCTGCTGGTCGGCGATGTAGTCCTGAAAGACGGGGCCGAGGCGGCGCTCGAGGTCCCAGCCTTCGAAGACGAGGACGCCGGGCGAGCCGCGCTCCTCATCATCGGCGGCGTCCTGGTGCTCGAAGATGTCGCTATAGAGCTTGGCCTCGAAGGTGGGCAGAGCTTTGAGCGAGAGCTGGCAGCCGGGGCAGAACTCGTCGTAGGTGTCGAACTGGCTGGGCTTGGCGTCGATGAGCAGGCGCTGGCGCGGGACGTTGTTCTTGTCCTTGATGATCTCGTTTTCAACTTCGATCTTCTGGTCCAGCGCGCGGACGCTGAGGACTTCCTTTTGAAAGGCGTCGGCGATGACCCTGGCCTGATCCTCGGAGCTGTCGGGCGAGGCGATCATGGCCTTCCAGTCTTTGAGGTAGGGATAGTCTTCGTGCGGGGCCTTGAGGTACTCGACCCAGCGCTGCAGGACTTCAGGATCGAGCTTGGCCGCGGCGGCGGCCTGATCGATGGGCTGCTGCTCCTTGGGGTTGAGAACGTGCCATGCGGCGACCATGTAGCTGGAGGTCTGAACGGCGAGGGCGCCGGCAAACTGCTTGCTGAGGTCGGAGGTGTAGTTGCGGAGATTGGCCCGGAGAGTGGCTTCCTGCACGACCTTGTCGTTGTACTGCTCGGTGGCCGCGGGCGAGAGGAGCGAGTACTCCCTGTAGGTGGAGCTGGCGAAGACGCTGACGAGCTTGTAGTAGTCCCGTTGGGCGATGGGATCGTACTTGTGGTTGTGGCAGCGGGCGCAGGCGACGGTCAGGCCGAGGAAGCCGCGGGTGACGGCGTCGACGCGCTCGTTGCGCTCGTCGGCGCGGCCCTGGATGGGCTCGGCCTGGTCCCAGACCCAGGGGCCGGCGCCCATGTAGGTGGTGGCGATCAGGTTGGCGTCGCGCTCGGCCGGGGTCTTGTAGGGCATGAGGTCGCCGGCGAGCTGCATCTTCACGAAGGTGTCGTAGGGCAGATCGTTATTGAAGGAGTGGATGACCCAGTCGCGGTAGCGGTAGGCGCCGGAGAAGGGCATGTAGCCGCGGCCCTTGGGATCGAGGCCGCGCACGTCGTCTTCGGAGTAGCGGGCGACGTCGAGCCAGTGGCGGCCCCAGCGCTCGCCGTAGCGGGGCGAGGCGAGGAGGCGATCGACGACCTTCTCCCAGGCGTTCGAGGAGCGGTCGTGCTCGAAGGCCTCGACTTCGGCTTCGGTGGGCGGCAGGCCGGTAAGATCGTAAGTGGCGCGGCGGATGAGGGTGCGGCGATCGGCCGGCGCGGCGGGCGTGAGGCCGTTCTTAAGCAGGTTGGCCAGGACGAAGTTGTCGATGGGGGTTTTGACCCAGTGACGGTACTGGTGGTCGGTGACGGGCGGGACGGGCTCGTCTTTGAGGGGCAGGAAGGACCAGTACTTGCGCTGGGCCTCGGTGATGACGCCGGTGGTGGCGGTGGTGCCGAGGGGCTTGAGGTTGCCGGGCCACTGGGCGCCGGACTTGATCCAGGCGGAGAGGGTGGCGATCTCGTCAGAGGTCAGTTTGGGGCCGGCCGCGGGCATCTTGATGGGGCCGATGCCTTCGACGGCCTGGATGAGGCGGCTCTTGTCGGGGTTGCCGGCGATGACTTCAGGGCCGTGGTTGCCGCCCTTTTCGAAGTCGGCCTTGTTGTCGATGCGGAAGCCGCCGTTCTGCTGGTCGGTGTGGCAGAAGTAGCAGTGCTCGGCGAAGATGGGGCGGACCTTCATCTCGAAGTAGTCGTCGCCCTGGGTCATGGAGACGGTGCGGAGCTCGGCGTCGACGCCGGTGCCTTCGGGCTGCGGGGGCGGCGTAGTGGCGGCGGCCTCGGCGGTGGTGGTTACGCCCACGGCAGCGTCGGACGCGGCGGCGGAGGGTACGTCGGCGGCGGGCTTTTCGGGAGCGGACTCCGTAGATGCTTCAGTTGGCGTGGAGGCGGGCGCGGCGCCGGGCGCGGCGGGAAGCTTGGTGTCGCCGATGGCGCCGGCCTTGACCCAGGCGATGAGGATGTCGACGCTGGCCTGGTCGAGGGTGGTTTTGGGCGGCATCATCAGGTCGCCGTCGCGCTCGACGGCCTGGATCAACATGCTGTTGTCGGGGTCGCCGGCCTGGATGACGGCGCCGTCGTCGCCGCCGGACATGACGCCGATGTAGGAGTCGAGGCGCAGGCCGCCTTTGGCAGTCGAGTCGTGGCAACTGTTGCAGCTTTTCTGGAAGATGGGGACGACTTTGGTGGTGTAGTATTCTGCGGAGGCGGGCGCGGGATCGGCTCCGGAGGCCGAGACATTGCGGCTGGGGATCATCGCCACCGCGATGGCGACGGCGCAGGCGCCAGCAAACAGAGCGACGAAAGAGCGAGAACGCGCCGCAAATTGGGCCGGGCGCTTCCCACAGGGGCTATGGCCCGCTGCTGATATTGGGGCTTTTGCGGCACGATTGAAGTCGTGCCCTGATACAGGCCCCGCTTCGCGCCGGCTTTCTTCCTGTCCTGCCGGGAGATGGAGATGTTTCATTGCAAATTGCCTTCTGAAGTCAGAGGTTGTGCCGCGTCCTCCTCGCGATTCATAGACGAGGACTTGTAGGCGATCTGCTTGACGTACTCGTGGAGGTCCTGGAATTCGGCGCTATGGGCGCGCCGGGCAAAGGGGAGCCGTGCGGTGGGGATCTCGAGGTCGAGCAGGACGTTGCTCTGCTGGGCCTGTTCTTCCTGGTGACGGCCGAGGAGGATGAGCCGCGTGCCGAGCAGCAGCGCCTCCTGGGTGTTGTGAGTGACAAAGACGATGGTAGGGCGGGACTCGCGCCAGATGATGTGAAGCTGCTCCTGGAGGCTGGAGCGGGTGGAAGGATCGAGGGCGCTGAAGGCCTCGTCCATGAGCAGGACGGGCGGCTTCATGAGCAGGGCCTGGGCGATGGCGACCCGCTGCTGCATGCCGCCGGAGAGCTGATGGGGATACTTGTTGAGGTCCTGGGCGCGGAGGCCCATGCGCTGAAGGTAGGCGGCCGCCTCGGCGCGGAGCTGTTTGCGGAAGCGCCAGAAGGAGGGCCGCAGGCGGCCGGGCAGGCCGCTTTTGGCATTCTCCGGGCCGTAGATGACGTTGCCGAGGACGGTGCGGTCGGGGAAGAGCGAGTATTTCTGCGGTACATAGCCGCAGCGTGCGTCGATCTTCGTCACTGGCTTGGAATCGACTTCAACGGCGCCGGAGGTGGGGAACTCCTGGCCGAGGATGAGGCGAAGCATGGTGCTTTTGCCGCAGCCGGTTTCGCCGAGGATGGCGACAAACTCACCTTGCGCGATCTGGAGATTGATGCCGGAGAGCACGGTCTTGACGCCTTCGCGGCCGCAGGGATAAGCCACCGAAACCTCGCGCAGGGCGATCTCGATGCGGCACGAGGCGGGCATCTCGACCGTCAGCTCAAGGGGCTGCGGTTCGAGCTCGGGTTCGAGCTTTAGAGCGGCTGATACCACGGGTGCAGTCTCCGGTTGGCGAAGCGCAGGGTCGCGTCGAGGATGAAGAGCAGCAGGGCGACCCAGAGCAGATAAGGAAGAATGATGTCCATGCCCATGTGGCGGCGCATGATGGCGATGCGATACGCCAACCCGTCGGTGGAGGCGATCATCTCGCCGGCGAAGAGGAACAGGGCCAGGGGTTTGAGGTTGAGGCGGACGCTGTTGATGATCTGCGGCAGCACCTGCTTGAGGACGACGCGGTAGGTGACGTCGAGGTTGGTGGACTTGAGGGTGAAGGCCTTGACGATCTGCTCGCGGGGCACGCTCTTGGCGATGTTGAAGGTGTCGAGGACGAGGGTGGGCCCGACGCCGATGACCATGAGCATGATCTTCGACCACTCCTCGATGCCGAAGACGATGAAGAGAATCGGCAGCAGCGAGAGGGCGACGATCTTGTCGAAGAAGAGCACGAAGCGCTGAAAGAGGGCGCCGAAGTAGGGGAAGATGGCCATGTGCAGGCCGAGGAAGATGCAGGGGACGAGCAGCGCCATGGCGATGAGGAAGCGGCGGGAGCTGGCGACCGTGTCTTTCCACAACATGCTCGAGTGGATGTGCTGCCAGAGGGTGGCGTTGGCGTCGAGGGGCGGGTCTTCTTCAGCCGGCTGCAGGGCGGAGGTGAGGATGCCCTGGTAGAGCTGGTGGACGGTGGGAGCGACGCGGTCGTAGGGATTCTCTTTGTGGCGGACGTAGGAGAGCTGGGCGTAGAGGGCGATGCCGACGATGAAGAGCACCCAGCCGAGGGACTGGGTCCAGAGGCGCGAGGGACGGACCTGGATGCCTACGAGATCGCCGGGATGGAAGTTGGGTTTCATGGCTAGAGCTTCCCCTGTTCCGCCATGAGCATGTAGGCGTCGTTGAAGCGCAGGCGCACGCGGTCTTTGCGGCCCTGGATGGTTCCGTCGGGGTAGAGGATGGCCACGTCGTCGGGCGAGTGGACGGCCTGGCCGAGCAGGCCGTGGGTGTAGCAGAACTGGCGGACGAGGTTCATCTTTTGCTTGATGTCGGTGCTGGTGGTGAACTGCACGGCCATCTGGGCGGAGCGGAAGAGGTAGGTGGTCTTGAGCTGGTCTTTGTAGGAGGCCACGCTGTCATCGCTGGCGGCGGCGCTGCCGGCGATGGCTTTGGCGTTGTCGGGGCCGGTGCCGGTGAGCTGGGCCATGGTCTCGTACCAGGCGGCGGTGACGGCCTCGGCAAAACGCTTGCCGGAGCCGTCGGGGCGGTTGAGGACGTCGGTGCGGACGACGAGAAGGTCGAGGATCTCGCCGGGGATCTGCGAGGAGTTGAAGAGTTCCTTGACGCTGTGGTCCTGGGCGAGGATCTCGGAGACGAGGGGCTTCCAGGTGACGGCGACCTGGTTGGAGCGGTCGCCGAGGAAGGCGCCGACGATGTCGGAGTCGGAGGTGTTGTAGAGCTTGAGGCGGTCGATCTGGCTGCCGAGGCCGTTAAGCTCCATGGCGCGCTGGAGGAGGTACTCGGAGACGGTCTTCTGGACGAGGAGGATGGGATGACCGGGGAGCTGGGCGAGGGTGAGGCCGTTGCGGGCGAGGACGGCGTCGTTGCCGTTGGAGTAGTCGCCGACGATGATGACCGAGGAGTCGACGCCCGCTGCGGCGGGCATGTCGAGGGCCTCCATGTTGGTCATGGTGCAGGCATCGATGTTCTTGGAGACGAAGGCGTCAAGGGAGGCGGCGTAGTCGAAGCGCTGGACCTTGATATCGACGCCGTACTTGCGGGCCCAGTAGCCGAGGATGCCGGAGCGCTCCATGTAGAAGTAGGGGTTCCAGCCGGCGTAGACGGACCATCCGATGGTGAACGAAGGCAGGGCGGCGCGCGCGGGCGTCGGGCCGACGGCGCCCAGCAAAAGCGACGCGGCGAGCAGACCGCGAGAGAGAGTCCACCTGATTGAAAGAACCCGGTGCAAATCCTTCCACCTTTGGAGCGAACTGAGAAGAGTTAGAGCGCCGGGCCGCGCGGGAGAGATGGAGGCTCGGGCATACAGGAACTTTACTCTGCGCGATGGCGAACCACAACGCCCATACAAGTCTTTTATGCGGGGGATAAGGGTATTCGATTGTGGGCGTAAACAGCGGGGATGGCGAGGGGATCAGCCGGCCTGCGATGAGCCATGCCGCAGTTGCTGAGCCCGGTAAAAGCTCTGCGGCCACGATTCACTTATCAGTAATTGGGACCCTGGACAGGTTAACTTAGATGAAACTACTCGGACGTCGGGGAGATCCCGGGGCCTTTGTGCACCTCGAGGAGCAGCTGCCGCACGGCACGCTCATGCGGTGCGTTGTCGAGGTCGGCTCATGCGATCGTCTCGAGGCCATGTTTGGCAGCCAGGGTCAGCAGCTTGGCCGCCGGTCCGCGCGGCTGCTTCTCCCCGCGTTCCCACTTGCTGACCACTCCGGTCGTCACGTTCAGGTGAGCGGCAAACACGGCCTGGCTGACAGCCGCTTTGGCACGGATGCGGCGAATGGCCGCCGGCGACAACTTCAGGACGGGGGTCAGGCACGCTCGATCGAACTCCCGCATGGTCTTACTGTCGATCATGCCGATCTTATGCAAGTCCGCCATGCTCTCGTGCACCGCGGCAAGAGCTTCGCTTTTATAGGCTTTTGCCATACGATTCTCCTTTCTCAGTGGTTGTTTCGAGCAGAACCAGGGTTACTGCGGCCGGTTCTTCCGTTGGCCAGGGTTCCCTTCGGGATGCACCGGCCCCGGTTTTGCTGGAGCGATCTCCGAAAGCGACTTTTCCCGGACGATCGCCGCCATTTCTTCTTCGCTGTAGCCGAGGTAGACCTGGGCTGCTTTGCGGAAAGCTCTCAGCTCATCAATCTTGATGTTAGCCATATCCTTCTTCTCAAAGCCGAACATCAATACGATTCGCAGGCCAACTTTCATGGCGACAATGGCGCGGGCGCCGCCGCTGGTTCCTTCTCCGCGTCGTGCGAGCCGGAATTTGAAGACGCCGCCCCCCAAATCGGCGTCCCACTCCCCCTGAACTGCCTGCCATAGCTCGGCTTCGCCGATGTCGAATCGCCGCGCAAACCGCATGAAGGGTTTGGAAGCATAGACCCGAAGCGCACGGGAGGGGCTCACCATCCGTAACGAGTATAGTCCTTAGAACCATATATCACAAGCGGCAGTGACCCAGGGCCAGCATGCTGCGTCAAGGGACCGGCAGCCGGGACACTTTGGCGCCGGTATAGGCGCTGAGCCAGATGGAGCCGTGGCCGTAGCGGATGCTGTCGCCGCCGGGGCCGTGCCACTGGGCGACGACCGAGTTGGTCTGCGGATCGACTTCGGTGATAGGGAAGTCGAAGACGGTGGCCCAGACATGGCCGCCGCCGAAGGCGATCTCGCCGCCGAAGCCGGGGATGCCGGCGGCGATGAGGGCGGTGCGCTTGCCGGTCGAGGCGTCGACGCGGGCGATGGTGCCGTCACCCTGGTTGAGGACCCAGATGGAGCCGTCGCCGACGGTAAGGAAGCGGGGCATGGGGCCGACGGGGGTCTGGCCGGTGACGGAGTTGGTGGCCGGATCGACGCGGACGAGCGTGCCGCCCTGGTTGGAGCTGACCCATATCGATCCATGTGCATAGGTCGGATTGAAGGAGCCGGGCGGGATGCGGATAGTGGCAACAACCTTGTTGGTTTTGGGATCGATGCGGACGAGGTCGCTGGCGGCGGAGGTGACGATCCAGACCGAGCCGGCGCCGACGGCGATGCCGCCTTCGGAGTCCGCGGGGCCGGCGGGGACGGTGGCCTGCAGGGCGCCGGTTCTCTCATCGACGCGGACGACGGTGTGGTCGCCGCAGCTCGGAATCCAGAGGCTGCCGAAGCCGAGGGCGAGGCCGGCGCAGGGCTTGGCGATGGTGACGATCGTGCCGGACTTGTTGGTTTTGGCGTCGAGCCAGACGACGTGGTTGGCGCTGGAGCTGGTGACCCAGACGCCGTCTTTGGCGACAGCCATCCAGTCGGGGTGGCCGGCGATGGGGAAGACGGCCGTGGGGGTGATGGAGGCGATGTCGTGCTGGATGCCGGGGGTCTGGACGCCGGTTTTGGGCGGGAAGTGGGGGCGCTCGCGGGGGGCTTGGGCGGTGAGGAACGGGCAGAGGAGAAAGAACAGGGATGCGGCAGCGGGCGCGACGGAGGTTCGGGGCATTCGTGTCCTCAAGAGAGCGAATCGTTGATTTCAGCGGCCAGCGCGGGCGGGGCGGACCATGCGCACGGGCGGATAGGCGGAGAGGGTCATGCCGCTGGTGGCGATTTCGAGAAAGGCCTGGGCGGCGTGAGTGAGGGTGCGGTCTTTGCGGAAGATGAGGGCGAGCTCGCGGGTCAACCTCATGCCTTCGACCTTGACGATCTTGAGAAGGCCGGCGTGCTCGTCGTCCATGACGTTGGCGCGGGGCAGGAAGCCCATGCCCAGCTCGGCGCAGATGAGGCGCTTGAGGAGCTCGCTGGAGTCGAGCTCCATGGCGATGCGGGGGCGGGCGTCGAAGCTCTCGAAGAAGGTGTTGACGAGGGAGCGCTGGCGGCCCTGCTTGAGCAGGAGCATGGGGTACTGGAGCATCTCGTCGAGCTTGATGGTGTCGCGGCGGGCGAGGGGATGGGTGGGCGAGACGGCGAGGACGATGTCGTCGCGATGGATGACCTGAACGACCAGGCGCGGATCCTTGACGGGCATGGAGACCACGGCGAAGTCGACGTCGCGGTTCATGACCATCTCGAGGGAACGCAGGTGCTCGGCGCGGATGATGTTGAGGTTCACGCGGGTGTAGTGCTTTTTGTACTGGGCGAAGACGGGAGGGAGGACGTAGAGGCTGGTGGCCTCGCTGGCGCTTACGGAGACCTCGCCGCGGGCGGAGCGGTAGAGCTCGTTGACGGCGACGACGATGTGGCTTTGACACTGGAGACAGTGCTCGGCGAAGGGCTCGAAGAGACGGCCGGCGGCGGTGAAGGTGACTTTGCCGCCGTCGCGGTCGAAGAGGCGGGCGCCCACCTCTTTTTCGAGGGAGCGGATCTGGGCGGAGATGGCCGGCTGGGTGACGCCCAGCTTTTCCGCGGCACGGGAGAAACTCTTAAGCCTGCAAACCTGCAAGAACGTCCTCAACTGCTCGAAATCCATAATGCACATCCGCCGAAGGTGCGCCTCGCACCGGCCAGGCGCCGGAAGGGATGCGAGGCGGTTGGAAGATTCCCGAGGTGACGCGGGAGGCCAGATTCGCCGGATATGCCGGGTTCAGCATACCCGCTGGCCGCCGCCCGGGGGCCCGTCAGAAACAAAACGAATACCGCCGAGAAAAAGAGTTTGTGGCCTACGGAAAGTGTAGGCGCACGAGCGGATTGAATGGGACAATATCATCATCACCGCCAGGACCACCAAGGGAACCGTTATGGAGCGCAGAAGGGGTTCCTATGCTGGCGTAAGCGCTGGAGCAATCCCATGCCGGAGTCAGGATGAATCGCCGCACGATCGTTTGCTTTATCACCTTCCTATTTGTCTGCATCTTGCCCTCGTTTCCCCAGGAACCTCCGGTCAAGCAAACCGTTTTCGACTTCTCGCTGGTGGACATGGATGGGAAGGTCGTTCCCCTCTCGACCTACGAAGGGAAGGTGCTGCTGATTGTGAACCTTGCCAGCCAGTCGATTTACAGCACCCAGATCGAGGCGCTGAACGATCTGGAGAAGACCTACGGGCCCAAAGGGCTGGAGGTGATCGGAATCCCCTCGGGCGATTTTGGCGGCGAGGAGTTGAAGGATCCCGCGGCCATGAAGAAGTACTATACGGAGACGGCCAAGGTGGATTTTCCAGTCTTCGCCGAGGCAACGATCACGGGCCTGAATGCGATTCCACTGTACCAGTTTCTTTGCGACCCCAAACAGAGCGTGCCCGGGGGGCCGTTGAACTGGAGTTATACGAAGTTTCTGATCGACCGCAAGGGGCAGGTGCTGGCCCGGTACGAGGTGGACGTCGATCCTGCGAACATCGACTTCCACGTGGCGATTGAGAACGCGCTGGAGGGCACGTTCAAGAAAGAGGGCAGTGGAAAACCTGCCGCCAAGAGCCCGGACGCGAGCGACGACTGAGTTGCGCGGGCGGAGGACGCAGTTCGCAGCCTTCGCAGGTTGGCGTCTGCTGCGCGGACATGGCGGGTTCGCGGCCTGTTTGTCTTTGGCGCGGCCGGGCCGTTTTCAAGGTTCATTGTCAGCCCAAGGATCATGGGCGGCTCCTTTCACGATTTCTTTTGCGCTACGAAGTTTCTCCAACTGCCGAGGTGGGTGATCTCCTGCGCGCCTTCGACGCCGGAGGGCTCGCAGAGGAAGCCTTTGGCCGTGGATCCGTCGGCGAGGCGGATGGTGCCGAGGGAGAGCGGCGGCGGGATGAGGTTGAGGAAGCTGCCGATGGTGTCTTCGGGCATGGCCCAGACTTCGACTTCGATTCCCTGCCCCGCGAAGCCGGGCGTGTAAACCAGGCCGGGCTTGGGGGGCGTGGTGTTGGCGAGCGCGTAGAAGCGATAGTCGCCGTGGGTACGGGTGGCGGCGACGAGACGGGCTCGGCGCTCGGTGAGCTGCCAGTTGAGGGGCTGGCCGCTGAGGTGGGCGCCGACAACCGTCATGAGAACGCAGCCGGGGGGCGTAGCGGGGATGGCGAGGGGTGGTGTGGAAGCGAGTTCGCGTGACCCACCCCCGAGCGTGACGGCCAGGCTGCGGTGCAGCCGATCGGCGATCAGGAGCAGGCCGTCGTCGGTGAATGCGGGGCCGATGAGGGAGACGCCGAAGGGAAGGCCATCGGGCTTGAGACCGGCGGGGATGGCGATGGCGGCGAGGTCGAGGAGATTGACGAAGTTGGTGTAGTAGCCGAGGTTCGTATTCAGCTCGACGGGAGCCGCTTTGACCTGCTCGATGGTGTAGTGGGTGGGGGTGGTGGGTAGCAGCAGGAAGTCGACCTGGCTGAGGATGGCTTCGCACGTGCGGCGGAGGGTGGCGAGGGCGTAAGCAGCCTCGAAGGCTTCGACGGCGGAGTAGTTGACCGCGCCGCGGATGATGGCTCCGACGGTGGGATCGACGGTCTCGGGAGCGGTTGCGAGAAAGTCCTGGATGGCGGCGAGGCGTTCGGCGACCCAGGGGCCTTTGTAGAGGAGATTGGCGGCGTTGCGGAAGGGCTCGTAGTCGAAGTCGACGCGGAGGCCGCCGAGGGCATTGAGGGCCTGGACCGCAGAGTAGTAGCTGCCGGCCGCAGCGCCGTCGCCGAAGAACTCGAGAGCGGCAGGTGCGCCGAAGCGGAAGCCCTCGGCTGCGGCCCATGGTGCGGCGGTCTGTCCGGGCTCGGGAGTGCGGGAGTAGGGATCGGCGGGGTCGAGTCCGCGGGCGACGGCGAAGACCTGGGCGGCGTCGGCGCAGGTTTCGGCGAAGATGGAGGCGCAGTCGAGGGTGCGGCAGGCGGGCAGGAGGCCCGCGGTGCTGAGCCAGCCGCGGGTGGGCTTGAGGCCGACGAGCTGATTGAAGGCGGCGGGGACCCGCCCGGAGCCGGCGGTATCGGTTCCGAGCGAGAAGCTGACCAGGCCGCTTGCCACGGCGACCGCGGAGCCGGAGCTGGAGCCGCCGGAGATGTACTCGGAGTTGAAGACGCTGGAACAGATGCCGTAGGGCGTGCGCGTGCCAACGAGGCCGGTGGCGAACTGGTCCATGTTGGTTTTGCCGATGAGGAGGGCGCCGGCGTCGAGGAGGCACTGGACGACCGTGGCCGTTGCGGTTGCGGTGTGCGAGAAGGCGGGGCAGGCGGCGGTGGTGGCCATGCCGGCGACGTCGAAGTTGTCTTTGACGGCGAAGGGGATGCCGTAGAGCGGGAGGGCGCGGGCGGCGGGGTCGGATTCGAGGGCACGTGCGCGGGCGAGGTTCTGGTCGCGGGGGACAAGCGAGATCCATACGGGGCGCTCACCCATGGTTGCGATCCGGTCGTAGACGCCGGCGAGGACGGCGCTGGGGGTGAGCGAGCCGTCGCGATAGGCGTTGGCGAGCGAGGTGATGTCCATGCGGTGCCTCAGGGGCTAAAGCCCCACCGGTTCTTATTTGCCGCTATCGGCACGACTCAAGTCGTGCCCTGATACAAGACTCTTAAGTTTGGCGGTTCATCCGGTAAACAGGATTGCAAGCTGCTGGCCGGCGCTGACCATCTGGCCGGCCTGGCACAGGAGTTCGCGAACGATGCCGCCGGTGGGGGCGGCGATGACCATCTCGGTCTTCATGGCGTCGAGGACGAGGAGCTTCTGGCCGGCTTTGACGCGCTCGCCGGGCTCGGCCGTTACCTGGAAGACGCTGGCGGTCATGGGGGCGTGGACGGCCTCGCAGCCCTCGGGAACGGCGCGCTCAGCGGTGTCTTCCTCGGGTATTTCGAGGAGGGTGGAGGGGGTTTCAATCTGGCCCCCGAGCTGAGCATTGACGCGCCAGCGCTCGCGCTCCTCCTGGAATGCCTGCGTCTGGCGCTCTTTGAAGGCGGCGATGCCGGGCTGGATGGAGGCGAGGAACTCCTCGTGGCGGGCGAGGTTGAACTCGGCCGGCTCGATGCGGGGATCGAAGGCGCCGTGGAGGATGTCGCGGCGGAGCTCCTGCAGTTCTTCGGTGGTGACAGGGTAGAAGCGGATCTGGTCGAAGAAACGCAGCGACCAGGGGGTGCCTTCGACGAAGGTGCGGGTGACGCGGTTGGTGTTCCAGACCTGGACGGTGCGGCCGACGAGCTGGTAGCCGCCGGGGCCTTCCATGCCGTAGACGCACATGTAGGCGCCGCCGATGCCGACGGCGTTTTCCGGGGTCCAGGTGCGGGCGGGGTTGTACTTGGTGGTGACGAGCCGGTGGCGCGGGTCGGCGGGGGTGGCGACGGGGGCGCCGAGATACACGTCGCCGAGGCCCAGGACGAGATAGCTGGCCTCGTGGACGACGCGGTAGACATCGTCGACGCTATCAAGGCCGTTGATGCGGCGGATGAACTCGATGTTGTCGGGGCACCAGGGGGCGTCGGGGCGGACGGCCTGCATGTACTTGGCCTGGGCCAGGCGGGTAGCGGGATCGTTCCAGGAGAGCGGGAGATGGACGGTACGCGAGGGGACGGCTATCTGGGGGCGCTCGGGGATTTCGGTGTCAAAGGCCTCGAGTGCGGCCAGCAGTTCGTCGCGCTTGAGGCGGCGGTTGTCATAGTGGATCTGGAGGCTGCGCACGCCGGGTGTGATGTCGATGATGCCGGCCAGGCCGGCGGCGCGCAGCCTGGCTTCAAGCAGATGCACGCGGAGGCGGAGGCCGAGGTCGAGGACGCGGGGGCCGTACTCGATGAGGAGGTACTTGTCGCCGTCGGCGCGGGCGACCATGGCGGGCTGGCGGGATTCAATGGATCGTAGAATGGCGGGCTCGGGCTCGGCCGCGGCGGGGAGTTGCGGCGGTGCGCCGTCGAGGGTGGCGATGAAGTGTTCGAGGGCGGATTCGAGAGCTTCGGCCTGGGCGAGGGTGATGCGGCGGAAGCGGACGGTGTCGCCGGCCTTGAGCTGGCCGAGCTTCCAGCGCTCGGCTTCAACGACGACGGCAGGGCAGACGAAGCCGCCGAGGCTGGGGCCGTCGGGGCCGAGGAGGATCGGCATGTCGCCGGTAAAGTCGATGGAGCCGATGGCGTAGGCATTGTCGTGCAGGTTCGAGGGGTGGAGACCGGCTTCACCGCCGTCTTTGCGTGCCCACTCGGGCTTGGGGCCGACGAGGCGGACGCCGGTGCGGTCGGACTGATAGTGGACGCGCCAGTCGGTCGAGAAGATGGTGTCGATGTCGGCGGGGGTGAAGAAGTCGGGCGCGCCGTGGGGGCCGTAGAGGACGCCAATCTCCCACTGGCGAGTGTAGGCGGGCCGCTGCGTGGGGATGAGTCTGGCCGATGCGGCTGGCGCGGGCAGAAAGTGGACGACGTCTCCTGCGCGGAGGGCGCGGCCGGCGTGGCCGCCGAAGCGGCCGAGCATGAAGGTGGAGCGGCTGCCGAGGAACTGGGGCGCGTCGATGCCGCCGGCGATGGCGAGATAGGCGCGGGCGCCGCCGTTCTTGGAGGCGCCGATGCGGAGGGTGCTGCCGGCGGGGACGGGGAAGGCCTGCCAGAGCGGGGCCGGTTCGCCGTCGAGGGTCGCGCCCATGTCAGCGCCGGTAAGGGCGACGATGGCGCCGGCGTCGAAGCGGAGACGGGGGCCCATGGTGGTGATTTCGAGAGCGGGGGCGTCTTCGGCGTTGCCGGCGAGGCGGTTGGCGAGCCGAAAGGCGAGCGTGTCCATGGGGCCCGAGGGGGGAACGCCAACGTGCCAGTAGCCGAGGCGGCCGGGAAAGTCCTGAATGGTGGTCTGCGTGCCAGGTTCGAGGACCTCGAAGGCGCGGCGGCCAACGTCGAAGCTGCCCAGGAAGGCCGTGGTTATGGCGCCGGTGGTGAAGGTCTCAGAGGCGGCGACGGCGCGCAGATAGCGGAGATTGGTTTCGGTGCCGTAGATGGCGGTTTCGCCGAGGGCGCGCTGGAGACGGGCAACAGTTTCATCGCGGTCGGCACCGGTGACGATGATCTTGGCGATCATGGGGTCGTAGAACGGCGTGACCTCGGTGCCGTTTTCGACCCAGGTTTCGACCCTGGCAACATCGGGCGCGGGAAAGCGGACCTGGGCGAGATTGCCTGGCGCGGGCTGGAAGTTTCTGGCGGGGTCTTCGGCGTAGATGCGGGCCTGGATTGAGCAACCTTTTGGTTGCACATAGAAGCTCTCGATGGGCGGGAGTTCGCCGGCGGCTTCCTGGATCATCATCTCGACGAGATCGAGGCCGGTGACCTGCTCGGTGACGCCATGCTCGACCTGGAGGCGGGTGTTGACTTCGAGGAAGTAGTAGGCGCCGGTGTCGGCATCGAGGAGGAACTCGACGGTGCCGGCGGATGCGTAGTGGACGGCTTTGCCGAGGAGTTCGGCGGAGCGTTGGATGGACTGGGCGACGGCGGGATCGAGGCCGGGAACGGGGGTCTCTTCGATGACTTTTTGATGGCGGCGCTGGGCGGAGCAGTCGCGCAGGCCGACGACGAGGATGCCGCCGCTGCCGTCGCCGAAGATCTGGGCCTCGACGTGTTTGGCGCGGGCGACGAACCTTTCGAGGTAGACGCTGCCGTCGCGGAAGCTGTTGCGGCTGAGGCGGACGACGGATTCGTAGGCGTCATTCAGTTCCGCGGCCGTGTGGCAGACGCGCATCCCGATGCCGCCGCCGCCCGCGGAGCTCTTGAGCATGACGGGGTAGCCGAGGTCTTCGGCGCGGGCGAGGGCCTCGGCAGCATCGGCGAGCAGACCGGTGCCGGGAAGAAGCGGAACGCCACACTCCTGAGCGATGGCGCGGGCGGTGTGCTTGAGGGCGAAGGCCTCGATCTGGCCGACGCGGGGGCCGATGAAGGCGATGCCGCGCTGAGCGCAGGCGCGGGCGAAGTCGATGTTCTCGCTCAAAAAGCCGTAGCCGGGATGAATGGCCTGGGCGCCTGTCTGCTGGGCGGCGGCGAGGATGCCGTCGACGTTGAGGTAGCTCTGGGCAGCCGGGGGAGGGCCGATGAGGATGGCCTCGTCGGCGTCGAGGACGTGGCGCGCCTCGCGGTCGGCTTCGGAGTAGACGGCCACCGAGGCGATGTTCATCTTCTCAAGCGTGCGCAGGATGCGGCAGGCGATGGCGCCCCGGTTGGCGATGAGTACCTTACTGAACATTCACTTCCTGAAGGGGCACATCCCAGATGAGCACCTGCACCGGCGTGGGGTTGTAGGCATTGCACGGGTTGTTCAACTGCGGGCAGTTGCTGATGGCGAGGATGACGTCCATCTCGGCGCGGAGCTCGACGTACTTGCCGGCTTCGGAGACGCCGTCTTCGAAGGTGAGGCCGCCCTCGGGGGTCATGGGGACGTTCATGAAGAAGTTGATGTTGCTGGTGATGTCGCCCTTGTCGAAGTGCCTCATGCCGGGCTCGGGCTGCCACTGCTGCAGGCCCTTCATGAAACTCTGGCGGCAGGCGTGCATGGAGCGCTTCTCGATCGCGTAGCGGACCATGTTGCTCTCCTGGGCGCAGGCGCCGCCGAAGGTGTCGTGACGGCCGCAGGTGTCGGCAACGATGGTGAGCAGCACATTGCCCTGCGTGGAGAGGAGGCGCGTGCCGGTGGTGAGGTAGATGTTGCCCTGCTCGCGCACCGTGTCCTGGGCGCTGTAGCGGTCGGAGTAGTCGTGGGCGTTGTAGAAGAGGGTATCGACGGCCTGATTGCCCTCGAGGTCGACGATGCGGAGGATCTGGCCGCAGCGGATCTCGCGCACGAAGGGGTCGCCGGCTTCGACGATGAAGCTCTCCAGCGCGGCTTCAGGGCGCAGGGAGCTGATTTGCGAATTGATGGTAGCCACTTGAGTAGTTCCTCGGCGCTAGAGAAAATAAAACTCGGTGAGGAGAAAACCGCGGGTGTTCTCGCGGCACTGGGTGCGGCAGGGGTCGTCGGAACGCGGCGCGGGGACGCGGTTGATGCTGAGTGTAACCGGCTTGGGCGCGTATTTTCCGGCGGGATCGAGGGGGTGCGGGCAGGTGTTGAGAAGCACCAGCACGTTCATCTCGGCGCGGAGCTCGACGTAGCCGCCGGGCGCGGAGTTGTCGGCGCAGTAGTGCATGTTGCCGTCGTGATCGACAGAGACTTTGCTGAAGAAGTTGACGGTGGCGTGGAGGTCGCGCGGGGCAAGGCCGTATTTGCCGAGCTCGATGCTCAGGCCGTCGCGGGCGTTCTGGTGCCAGTCGTTGCGGGCCTTCTGATAGGTGAGCCTGCCGTATTTTTTCTCGATGAGCTCGGCGTTGGAGAGGCCGGCGAGGGGATCGTGCCAGCCGACGGTGTCCTCGGTGATGGAGCAGAGGATGCGGCCCATGTCGGAGTAGAGCACGTGGCCCTTGGTGAGGCGGGCGGTGTGCTGGGCCTTCAGGGTGTCGGGCAGGTTGAAGCGCTCGGAGGGCAGATCGAAGTTGAGGAAGTACGCGGCGACGTTGGCGCCGCCCTCGACGTCGGTGATGCGCAGGGCCGTACCGCGCTTGAGCACGTGGGACCACGTGGCTCCGCCGGGGACGGCTGCAGTAGCGAGCAAAACGGACTCCATTGACACGACTCCTTTGCATGGCCGGGTGCGCGAGTACCGGACGATGGTTGATGCGTCGGACACTGCGGCGAGAGCTGCTCTTGGTGAAGAAAGAGACGCGCTGGCGCCGGGACGGCCCGGTTGCACTCGTTCCGGTTTCGACTGTGACGCGGCCTGCTGGGCGACGCTGACGTGAATGCAGCGTCGCCGGTCTGGCTGCCCTGGATAGGAGAATCCACCGCAAGAAAAGGAGTGCGGTCGATTCAGAGGGTGATGGCAAGGAGTGTGGACGGCGGACCGCAGCAGACGTCCATGTGATTGATGCGCAGTTGCACCTTGATGGAGGTCCGCCGGATTGTGCGCCGCGTGGTCACCTACGCCGAGCGTAACACGGGAATTTACCGGTTGCCAATGGAAAATTCACGAGACGGAATTGCTTTCCGGCAAAGTCCGCCCAGCGCCTTCAGCTCATCAGCGCCGCCAGGCGGCCCCGCGCCTCGCCAAGAAACGCCTCAGCCGATGCCGGCTGAAGCGGCTCAAGCCCAAGAGACTCGAGATTGACCTCCACATTGGCGATCGCCCCCGTGCGCGCCGCCCTTGCCAGCGCCATCGCCGTCGTCAGGTCCGATCTCATGTTGGGATTGGTGATCGGCCCCAGCGCTTCCGCGATCCGTTCCACTTCGGCCGCTCTTTCCGCCACTCCCAGCGGCACCGCCGCCGCCTGCTGCAACGCGCCGGCCATCACGCCCGCGCCGGCCCCGGGCTCCTTTGCCGCTTTGTAAGCCTTCATCACCGCCTTGTAAGCCTCGGCATCCGCATCGATCGCCGATTTCAACTCCTCGCGCAGCCCCGCCAGCCGCGCCAGCGCCTCGCCGAGCTGCGCTTCATGCTGCGCGTAGGCCTTCTTGCCCCGCGACATCGCCGCAACCATCTCCGCCAGCCCTGCCGCCATCGCCCCGCTTGCCGCCGCCGCGCTGCCGCCGCCAGGAACCGCCGTGGGAGCGGCCAACTGTTCGATAAACGGCTCCACCCCGGCGCGCAGTCCGCCAACGGCCGTCCTGCCCCCCACCACCGCCGCAAGCCGGTTCTCCAGGATCAGCGAAGAATCGAAGTTCTCGAGCTGCAGAAACCACTCCGCCGCTTGTTCCACGGCCCGCTTCGGAATCAGCCCGACAATCTCGCTTGATACCGGCATCGCGCCATACCGCGCCGCCTCTCGCTTCACGAGTTCAAAAACCCGGTGCAGCGGCGTCTGTTCAAAGTCGGTCAGGTTCATCGAAACCTGTGCCAGTCCCCGCACCAGGAACCCCGAAGCCTTGACGAACCGCAGCCCTCCCGACGAAAACCGCACCGCCCTGGCGATGCTCCTGGCCACATCGACGCTGGGCGTGTTCAGAAAGATGTTGTAGGCGATCAGAAACTTCCGCGCGCCCACGATCGTCGCGCCCGCCGTCGCATGAAGCCGCGCCTCGCCGAAGTCGGGCCGGCGCGCCGGATTCGTGGCGATCTCCTCGCGAATCCCCTCGAACTGCCCGCGGCGCACGTTCTCGAGGTTCTGCCGCTCCGGCGCGGTGGCCGCGGCCTCGTAAAGATACACCGGGACTCCAAAGCGCTTCCAGATCTCCGCTCCCGCCGCGCGCGCCATGGCTGCGCAATCGTCCAGCGTCACGCCCTCAATGGGAATGAACGGCACCACGTCGGCCGCCCCCAGCCGCGGGTGCGCGCCCTTGTGCCGGTTCAGGTCGATCACCTCGGCGGCCTTGCCCACCCCGCGGATCGCCGCCTCCTGAACCGCCTCCCGCTCGCCCGCCAGCGTAATCACGCAGCGGTTGTGGTCGGCGTCCATCTCCCGGTCGAGCAGATACACACCGGGCAACTTCATCGCTTCCACAAGGGCGTCGACCTTCGCAGGATCGCGGCCCTCGGAGAAGTTCGGCACACATTCAACTAAAGTGTTGGGCACGGCAAAAAGAATACGATCCGCCGCCTCATCCAGCAACCAGCGGTAGTGGGGTCAGACTGAAGGGTACGGGCTTCACAGGCCGCGGAAAAACTTGATGCGGGTGGGTCTTGTAACAGGGCACGAGTTCCCTCGTGCCGCAAACGCTTCAAAATAAAGGTCGGGCTTTAGCCCCTGCGGGAAGCGTCGGTCCCGACTCGCCTCTTGTTCTCCCTTTTTCCGCAGCCTGTTCAGCCCCTGCTGACTCATCCTCTCCTGAATTCGCTGGTCCTTCGGAGATTTTCCGGTCACTTTTAGTTCGAATTTAGGGCCTGTTCACACTACCGGGGTGGCGGCGCCGGGAGCCAATTTTTTCGAGTTCGAGGAGCGAGGAGCGACGCATACCGGGTTGGAGTGACCCCCAAAAGTGAGACAGCCTAAAATGGGCCCGCGTTGCAGGGAATGGAGAACTGCATATGTCGAAGCAGGGGGTGGGTTGGCGTTCGGCGTCGTTTCGG
>DATJMU010000012.1:0-10421 GCA_035508555.1 Occallatibacter sp.
GTTCACCTTCACCTCGCCCTCGCTGGCCGGGCTCAGCCCCGAGACCAGCTTCAGCAGCGTCGACTTCCCGCACCCCGACGGCCCCAGAAATGTCACAAACTCCCCGCGCTCCACCGCCAGAGAAATCCCCTCGAGCGCCACGGCAGCATCGCGGAACCGCTTGCTCACATTCTTCAGCTCGATCTCCGGAACGGCGTCTTCGTCGTGCGTTACCATCCTGCCTCTCCCCTCACCGGCAGGTACATAGCCGATGGATGCTCCGCAGTGTGCAGGACCTGCTGCGTCGATCGGGCCCAGTTCCAATTGTCCGCAAGCTCGGGCGCCACGTCCGTCGAAGGGTTCCGGTCGTAGAGCGGAAACGCCGAGCTCGCTACCTCGAGCCGCACCCGCTCGCCTGGCTTCAGCACGAGCGCCGTAGGCTCCAGCGCGAACTCCCACGCATGAACCCGATCCGCCGCGTAACCGGTCTCCCGAAACAACCACGAGCTCCGCACAATCCCCATGCATACAAAATCTGCGCGTCCCGTCGCGGTCACGCGCACCATCTTTGCTGTCAAATCCGCGTGCGCCGCCGAAGTCGCCGCAAACAACCGTACCCGCGGCTGCCCGAAGATCTCCATCTCCTGCGCAACCGGCCGCGACGTGTAAACCAGCACGTTGTTCCCTATCTCCAGCGCCGCCTGGTCGAATGGTCCGCTCTGCGCCTGCGGCCCTCCCGGCGCCATCACCGGAACCTCCGGGTCGTACACAAACACATCGTGCGCCTCATCGCCCTGCGGCGCCGCGAGCATTAGTGTCCCATCGCCCTTCCGGGAGTTCGCGTTCCCTTTGCTCCGCAGATAAAGCGCAAGCGTCGCCTCAGCCGGCCACTCCTCCGCGCTTCGCCACTCATTCCATCCCATCGCGAAGTACCGGACCCGCGCCTCGCCTTCAAACTCCCCCGAATCCTTCAACCAATGGTTGAACCATCGCAGCAGAATTTCATCCGTGTTGATCAGCGCCGCCTCGCCTAAGTTCGCCTCGCCCACCCGGTCGCCCCACGGAATATGCACCCACGGCCCCGCGATCAAATACTGATTCTCTCGCGCAAACTCGCTCCCCGCGCCATTCCGCAGCGCCACATACCCCGCAATCGACCCTTCAAGATACGTATCGAACCACCCGGCCAGATGCAGCGCCGGAATCCGAATCCGATCCACGCGCGCGCTCAAATCCATCGCGCTCCAGTACTCGCTTGGGGTCCGTTGCGCAAACCAGTCCCGCACGTAGCTCGGCAGCGCCCCATCCGCAATCGCGGGATGCGCCGCATACGGAACCTGCGCCGCCTGCACCCGCACATTCGCCCACGCCGTCTCTAAACGATCGCTGGCCTCGTGCAATCCCCTCCGCCGCGCATCCTCGCGCAGCATCTGGATCCCCCATCCCAGCGCCGAGCTCAGCCGCAGGGCCCCGTTGTGATAAAACCATCCGTGATACAAATCCACTGCCGTCATCTGCGGAGCAATACACAGCAGTCCCTCCGGCTGCTCGGCAGCGGCCAGCAGTTGCGTCGCCCCCTGGTACGAGAATCCGTACATCCCCACGCGCCCGTTGCAGGCCGGATGCGTCCGCAGCCACGCAATCGTCTCCGCACCGTCGCGCCCCTCGTTGCGAAACGGATAAAACTTCCCCTCCGACCCTCCGCGCCCGCGCACATCCTGGATCGCCACGTGGTACCCGTGCCGCGCAAACCACACCGGGTGCGCGTAGACAACCGTCGATGCAATATCGCGCCCATACGGCTGCCGCATCAGCAGCGTCGGCCACGGCCCATCTTTTGAATCGCCAGGCGCCGGATAATAATGATCGGAAACGAGCACGGTTCCATCGCTAAGCCGGCACTTCACACCGCGTTCCAGCCGCACGCCGCTTCCGCAATCGACGAGCGCTCCGCTCATACGCCAGACCTCGACTCATTGCCGTGCGGCTCAAAGTTGTACATCGCCACCAATATCTCCGCGATCTTTGCCGCCGACTCGCTGGCCCACCGCTCGCCGTTCTCCGCCGTCGCCGCTGCCGGGTCGCCCAGCACCCCGCTCGGCGCAATGTCCCGCGTCAGCCACGCAAAGTTCGCCGCCGACCCTTCGGGCTTCAGCAGCTCCGGCTCTTCCACGCGCGCAATATAGTTCGCCGTATACTCCTCGGGATGCACCAGCTCCGGCGTCGCGTGCAGCAGATACGCCGTCTCAATCTCCCCCGCATGGAACCCATACGTCCGCTCCTGCGGGCTCACCCCCTCGAACGCCGCGCCCGGCGAGCCGAACAGAGAAAATGTCCGCAACCCGAACTCCGCCCGCAGATCGCGCGCCAGCACATCCACCAGCGACGTATTCCCTCCGTGCGTGTTGTAGAGCACCACCTTCTTGAACCCGCTCGCCGCAATGCTCGCGCCCACGTCGCGCACCACGGCCATAAAGGTCTGCGCGCTCACCGCCATCGTTCCTGGAAATCCAATATGCTCGTTGCTCTTCCCATAGCACACCGGCGGCAGCGCGTAGATCGGCAGCTCCGCCGGCACAATCCCGAGCGCCTTGCCCAGCAGCAGGTTGTTGATCAGCGTATCGGTGGCCAGCGGCAGATGGTGCCCATGCTGCTCGATCGCCGCCGTCGGCAGCACCAGCAGCGTCTTCTCACGCGGCAGCGCGTCCACCTGCTTCCAGGTCAGATAAGCAAAGTTCCGCGCATCGGGAATCCACGTCTTCACCGGCTCACCGCCTCCTTGTGAAAGCTGATCATCTTGCCGGGATTCAAGAGCCCCCGCGGATCGTACCGCTCCTTCGCGCGCAGTTGAATGTTATCGGCGCGGAACCGCCCGCCATCCTCCAGATAATTCACATGCGGATTGGCCACAAACACGCCCACCGACCGGCAATACACGATCATGTCGTTCAACCTTTTCTCCGTCGTAAAGCGCACCACGGGAATCGCCCCCGGAATCACCACTCCATCCCCGTTCTTCATAAACTCGATGTGAAACAGAATCTCCTGCCCATACCGCTCGCGCAGCAGGCGGAACTGCTTTCTGCACTCCGTCGCTGAAAACCCGCATTGCAGATACGTGTACTCGGGATCGGCCTTCATCGCCCACAGTGTCGTGTGGTTCCACGTATAGTCGCTCAACAGCGGCTGCGTCCGCGGCCCCGTGTACGCGCCCGTAAACGTCACCTCGCCGCCCGCCGCCTCCGCCGCCGCGCGCAGCTCCTCCGCCTGTTCCTGCGCAATCATGATCAGCGTCAGCGTTTTTCCCTCGCGCACCAGTTGCCTCACCGGCGTAAAGAACGAGGGAATCGGCCACTCGAAGACCGTCGCCAGCCGCTTCGTCCACTTCGTATCCACGGCAACGTGCTCGGTAAAATCGAACGCCGCCTCATACGTATCGAAGGCCGCCGTCACCTGCACCCACTCGACGGCCGGCGCCAGCGCGAACCAGATCCGCGTCAGCACGCCGTTGGTCCCCCACGCGTGCAGAATCTCGTGGACCGCCGCGCCTTCGTGCAGCACCACCCGCGGCGTCTCTTCCATAGTCACCACCTCGAAGGCCCGCACCGTATCGAAGTCGCGCAGCCCCCCGTGCATCACCGACCCGATCCCGCCCGATCCGCCTGCAAGAAACCCGCCGACCGACGCTTTCACCAGCGTCGAAGGATACATGCGCAGCTCCCAACCCTGCTTGCGCGCCTCGGTTTCGAGCGCTCCCAATCGCAGCCCCGGCTGGCACACGGCCACTCCATCCGCCGTGATCTCTTCCAGCTTGTCCATCAGCGCCAGGTCGAGCACAATCCCGCCCTCCAGTGGCACGCACTGCCCGTAGTTTCCCGTGCCCGCGCCGCGCACCGTCACCGGCACGCCGCGCTCGCCGGCAAAACGCATCACCGCCAGCACCTCGTCCACGTTCACCGGCTGCACGGCCACATCGCCGTTCTTGTCTTTGAGCAGCGGCCGCAGCACCGGCGAGTACCAATAGAAATCGTGCGACAGCCGGTCCAGCACTGCGGGCGCGGTCAGCACGCGCGCCGGGTCCGCGACCACCTGAGACAGTCCTGCTGCAAGTCGATCCTGCATCGGGGAAGACCTCGTCAAAAACAACTACTGATGCTTCCGGGTAGACCACGCCCGGAATGCCTTGATCATGCGCGGATCAGTGAACAGCGCGTAGCAGTCGTCGCGCAGCACCGGCCCATCCACCTGGCAGCGCATATCGCTCCGCGCCGCCACCTCCGCTGCAGGAATTTGAATCTGAATGCAGTGCCGGTTTGCGTCCTCGATGGTTGCGCCGTACACCACGCGATCCAGCCTCGCCCACAGCGCCGTGCTCATGCACATCGGGCAGGGCTCGCACGTCGTATACAGCGTGTACCCGGCCAGCGAAAGCTGCTTCAGCCGCTTCGTCGCGAGCCGTATCGCCCGCACCTCCGCGTGGGCGCTCGGGTCGAATTCCCCGGCCACATTATTCAGCGCCCGCAGCAGCAACTCACCGGTTTTCGTATGTACAACGGAAGCGCCAAACGGCCGCGGACGCGCCGTCTTCAAAGACCGCGCCGTAAACGCAGCCAGCGCGGCCATCCGCTCCACATCGCCATTTGTCTTTGTGAGCCCGCGCGCTTTTTCAGTCGCATGGCGGGCAGCGGTTGAAGCAACTCCCATACTCGAACTTAGCATGTTGCACCGCCCGCGCGCTCCAAAAAATGGCCCGCTATGAACATGCCGCCACGGACACTTTCCACTCAAAATCGCCCTCGCCGCGTGCTGACCAATTCTCGCTAACTCCGCCTGCTCCGCTAACCCCGCTAGCTCCGCTACGCCGCTCCTTACAATGAATCTATGACCGCGCCAACGTGGACCATCCGCGCCCTGCGCACAGCCCTCGCCGGCGAAGTCCTCCGCCCCACATCTCTCGCCGAGCAAGCCCTCGCGCGCTCCAACGGCAACGCCGGCCGCAACACTTATCTCTGGCAGGACGCCGCGTTCACCCGCGCTGAAGCCGTGCGCGCCGAGTCCATGCCGCGCGGCAAAGACGGCCCCTTTGGTGACGCCCGCAGCGCTCTCTGGGGCCTTCCCATCTCCGTCAAGGATTGCTTTGATCTGGCCCAAGCGCCCACCACCTGCGGTGTCCGCTTCTACCGCGACCTTAACGGCCCCGCCGCACGCGACTCCTGGCTCATCGCGCAGCTTCGCGCCATCGGCGCCGTTCTTACCGGCAAGACACATCTGCACCCGCTCGCCTACGGCATCACCGGCGAGAACCCAGAGTTCGGCGACTGCGTCCAGCCCGGCGATCCCACCGCGCTTACAGGCGGCTCCTCGAGCGGCGCTGTGGCCAGCGTGCTTGAAGGCTCCGCTGTCGCCGCCATCGGCACCGACACCGGGGGCTCCATCCGCGTACCCGCTGCGCTCTGCGGCCTCGCCGGCTATCGAGCCACGCATGGCCGCGGCAACTGGCGCGGCACCGCGCATCTGGCCGAATCCTTCGACACCATGGGCTGGCTCTTCCGCGACCTTGAAGACGCCCCGCTGCTCGCCGCACCCTTCGCGCCCGCAGACGCCGCGCCGGCGCAAGCCTTCACCCGCTTCGCCGTCGTCGCCGAAAGCTTCCTTCACGACTGCGAACCCGAAATCGTCTCCAGCCTCGACGCCACCGCGCGCAACCTCGAATCCCTTGGACTCGAACGCCGCACCATCGACGTCACCTGGTGGTCGGACTCCCGCGAAATCTTCGCACCCATTCAGGCCAGTGAAGCCGCGCGCATCCACGCTGGCCATTTCGACCGAATCCAGCCCGACATTCGCGAGCGCCTGGAGTGGGGCGCTCGCATTGCACCCGCCGAGCTTGCAGTCCTCCGCCGCCGCCACGAAGAGTTCCGCGCCCGCATGGACTCGCTCTTCGCCGCGTTCGACCTCATCCTGCTCCCCGCCGCACCCATAGCCTGCCTCGCCGCCGGCGCAGACCACTCCCAAACCCGCCCCCGCCTGCTCCGCTACACCACTCCATTCAGCCTGGCCGGCGTCCCCGCCCTCACCATCCCCTGCGCCGAAGGCGGAGTCCAGCTTGCCGCCGCGCGCGGCGCCGATGAATCCCTCCTCCATCTCGCCGCTCAGATCGGCGCTCTCCGCAGCGCCGCCGCGACCAAGCACGCATGATACTTTTCATATCAACGGCGCCATCTTCCTCAGTCCATCCACGCATTCATCCGAGGTTGCATTTGAAAATCCTCCGTCTCTTCCCGGTCGCATTCATTCTGACTCTCGCCCTCGCCGGCTGCCGCTCGCACCCAGCCTCGTCAAACGGTCTCTTCCCTCTAAGTCTCCAGCTCGACTGGTATCCCCAGCCCGAGCACGGCGGCTTCTTTGAGGCCCAGCGCCTCGGCTACTACAAAGCCGCCGGCCTCGACGTCACCATCCTGCCTCTACCCCAGTACGGCAGCGTGGGCCAGCTCGTCGCCACCGGCAAAGCCAACATCGGCCTCGGCTCCAGCGATCAGATCCTTGAATGGGACTCGAACAGCCTCCCGCTCGAAGCTATCGCCGCCACCATGCAGCACGATCCCCAGGCCGTCATGGTACACGCCAACTCGCCCATCCACACCTTCGCCGATCTCGAAGGCCACTCCATCGCCGCCCAGCCCGGCGCCACCTGGCTCAAGTACGTCATCCGCCGCTACAACCTGCACAACGTCCGCGAAATCCCTGCCACGCTCTCCATCGCCAACTTCATCGCCGAGCCCGGCTACGTCCAGCAGATCTTCGTCACCAGTGAGCCCTTCTTCGCGCAGCAGGCCGGCGTCAAGGTCCGCTCCATCCTCATCAGCTCCTCCGGCTACGACCCCTACCGCGTTCAGTTCACCACCCGCGCCTTCGCCGCCCAGCACCCCGACGTCGTCCGCAAGTTCGTCCAGGCCAGCATCCAGGGCTGGCGTCATTACCTCGCCGATCCCGGCCCCACCGACGCCGCGCTGCTCAAGCTCAATCCGGCGCTCAACCCCGCGCAGGAAGCCTTCACCGCCGCGGCACTCAAAAACGGCGGCTTCATCACCGGCAATAATCCCTCCGGCGCCCAGATCGGCCAGATGACCGCCGCTCGCTGGAACACAATCTACGAGCAGCTCAAATCCCTCGGCATTTTGCAGGGACCGGTCGATCCCTCCACCGCCTACTCGCTTCAATTCTGCAATTCGGCCCAATAGAGAAAGGCCCTGCGCACCTCACGGAGGGCCTTTCATCCAAATCCATTACAGCCGTGCTCCCCGCCGGCAGCACTCACCGATACTTCCGCAACACACCCAGCACCCGTCCCTGGATGGCCACCTGCGCCGCCGGCACATAAATCGGTTCCATCTCCACGTTCGAGGGCTGCAGCCGGACGACGCTCCCCTCGGGGTAGAACCGCTTCAGCGTGGTCTCCGATCCGCGCACGAGAGCCACCACGATCTCGCCCTGCCGCGCCGTCCTGGTCTTCTCCACCAGCACGTAGTCGCCGTTGATGATGTGCTCGTCGCGCATGGAGTCCCCGCGCACCTCCAGCGCAAACACGTCGCGGTTGCCCACCACGTCCTGCAGCGAGATGCTCTCCGGCGCCTCCACTGTCTCGACCGGCAGCCCGGCGGCGATGCGCCCGGCCAGCGGCAGCCGCAGGCTCGAACGCGTCCGCTCGCCCGCCGGCACCACGTCGATCGAGCGGCTCCGGTTGTGCACGCGGTCCAGCATTCCCTTGCGTTCCAGGTTGGTGATGTGCTTGTGAACTGTCGCCAGGCTCTTCAGCTCCATCCCGCGCGCGATCTCCTCGAAGGACGGCGAGTACCCGTTGCGCCGCACAAACGTCTCCAGGAAATCGAGGATCTCTTTTTGCCGCTTCGTGACTGCCATGGGCGCATTATAGCGAATAAAAAGCGAACCGGCGCAACCTTTTTTTCGCCTTTCCTCCGTTACCTTTGAGGTTCTCTTGCGATTCCGGACGCCGTCCCGGCTTGGCGACGCCCGCGCAGGGGTGGTTCGGCGGACCTGAAGTTGTGACTCTTCCGTTCCCGCCGTTGCGCAGGGTGCGGGTCGATCTGCCGGTTTGCCGTCTATGCGTTGACCGCATTACGGTACGAGCAGAAATGGCGGCCGATCCGGGAAAGTGACTTTCTGGGAGCCTTTTGGGGCAAAAACCTTCCAAATTTGATTAAAGAAATGTTAATTCCGTTACTCATCGGTAACCGAATTATTTTCTTATCTTGTTGATTCCAGGGAATAGCGAACCCCAATTTGCACCAGATCCGGTGCAGACTGTGAAGACCCTCCCCTGGGGGGGTGGCAAAACGGCGGAATTCATACCACTTTGCGATACATGTATCCGGGGTGTTCGCCTGTTTTTCACCAAGAGCTCCTGTGCCGACCTTCTGCAACAAGTATGCGCCGGAAGGGGAAAATTCTATGCAAGGACGATCGCCGGTGGGCTTCCGACCGTGCCACCGGGGGTTGGCAGGTTGACTTCCGGGGGAATCGGAGTCTTTGCCGTATGCCGGGAATCTGACAGTTGGGATTCGACCATCAGGGCGTAAGGAGGGGTGCATGGGACTGATTACGAACATCCTGTTCCCGGTGGATTTTTCGCCGTCGTGTGCGGCGATGGGGGCCTACGTAAAGAGGGCGGCGGCCATGTTTGGCGCGCGGGTATCGCTGCTGCACGTGTTTGACCCGGCCAGCCACAGCGGGCTGGAGATGTATGTGAGAGCGCCGGGAGAGATCGCGGAGGAGCGCGAGGAGATTGCCCGGGAAAGACTGCGCTCATTTCTAGGCAAGGAGTTCCCTGCCCCAGAGTACCCGCGGCTGCTGGCGGCGGGCGATGCGGCGATCCGAATCGCCGAGGCGGCGCGGAAGGGATTCGACCTGATCATGATGCCGACGCACGCGGGGAGCTTCCGGCGGATGCTGCTGGGCTCGACGACGGCGAAGGTGCTGAACGATGCGGACTGCCCGGTGGCGACGAGCCTGCACGCCGAGACGATAGCGCCGCGGCCGCCGGCGCACCGGGAGTGGCTGTGTGCGATCGGATTGAGCGCGGACTCGGAACGGGTGCTGCGGTATGCGCACCAGGCGGCCGAGGAGGCGCATGTGCACCTGCGGATCATTCACGCGATCCAGGCGGCCGACCGGAGCCTGCCGGTGCGGCTGGAGCTCGCCGAGGAGATGGAGACGGCGGAGATGCGGGCGGCGCGGGAGCAGATGGAGGCGCTGCAGAGGAGGGTTGGCTCGCGGGCGCCGGTGCGGATCGCGGCGGGACCGATCAAACAGGCGCTGATCGAGGCCGCGCGGCAGTCGGACGCCGATGCGCTGATCATCGGCAGGAGTGCGCGGCCGGGGTCGGAGGGGCGGTTGCAGGACCTGACCTATGCGATCGTGCGCGACTCGCCGTTCCCGGTGATCAGCGTGTGATGGGAAGACTGGATCCAGATTTTTGCGCGTTGCCGGGACGCGGGACACCCGTCTAATGAAATCGAGGCTTGGGCAGTTCTTCGTCTGGCTCGGGCTTCGTCGCGTTGAACAAGCCTTGGATCAGCACATGAATCGCAAATCCAATTGCCAGAATCGCGGCGGCCATGGTCAGGGCGCTGAACTCAGGCGGGCGGCGGACGAGACTTGGATCGCCGTGACCATATATTCGCGCCAACCCGGCAATGTTCATTCCAAGATCGAACGACAATACCACTATCACTACAATCATCAAATAGAGCAAAGGAACGATCTGTCGGGGGTTTTGGGGCCGCATGGCGGGATTATAGCGTGATTCGCATTGTCGAATGCATTTTGTGCGCGGTCGCCCGCGGTGGCGTTCGACGGATTCTCGCCAGGCGGCCCGTGAGGTAAGGATTGGCGATCAGCCGCCCAGGACCCGCGAATCCGGAGATTCCGACCTGCCGTGGCTGGGATCAACGCGTGAGTTGGCGATCACTCTTCCGGCTGGATGGCGGCCACATCTGCAGGGCACAGGGTCCCTCGATCATCGGAGTGTGATGATCTGATGTCAGTCGTGCCGCAGAGCACGTATTGGGTCAATCCTGGAAGCGCGACGGGCAGGCGCAAACGCAGCGAAGAGGGATACGGATATCAAAAGCACGGCTGTGATCGCGATGGTGAGAGGGTCCGTACTTCCTATTCCGTAGAGCATCACTCGAATTAGTCGCGTGAGCCACAACGCGGCAATCAGTCCAAGCACGATGCCCGCGCTCGTGAGCCAGAACGCCTCGCGCAATATGCGGGAGAGGACCTGGTTGGTCCCGGCCCCCAGAGCGATGCGCAAACCGATCTCCCCTGTTCGGGTGTTCACCGCATATGCCATCACTCCGTAGATGCCGATGCTCGCAAGCACGAGCGCCAGCAGGCTGAAACCTCCCGCGAGCTGTGCA
>DATJMU010000013.1:0-4508 GCA_035508555.1 Occallatibacter sp.
CGAACCGGCCCCGTCCCAGTGTCTCGCTCTTGCGGAGCGGATCGGGAAGCTGCACGACGAGTATGGGCATGAACCGGCGGTGCGGGAACAGCTCGCCAGAGCGCTCTGTAACGCGACGGGCGGCGAACCGGCCCCATCCCAGTGTCTCGCTCTTGCGGAGCGGATCGGGAAGCTGCACGACGACTATGGGCATGAACCGGCGGTGCGGGAACAGCTCGCGAGAGCACTCTTTAACGCGACGGTCGGCGAACCGGCCCCGTCGCGGCGGCTCGCCCTGGCGGAGCGGATCGAGAAGCTGCTCGACGAGTATGGGCATGAACCGGCGGTGCGGGAACGGCTTGCCAGGGCGCTCGCTAACGCGACGGCCGTCGAACCGGCCCCGTCGCAGTGTCTCGCCCTTGCGGAGCGGATCGGGAAGCTGCACGACGAGTATGGGCATGAGCCGGCGGTGCGGGAACAGCTCGCCAGAGCGCTCTTTAACGCGACGGTCGACGAACCGGCCCCGTCCCAGCGGCTCGCCCTTGCGGAGCGAATCGAGAAATTGCACGACGAGTATGGGCATGAACCGGCGGTGCGGGAAGAGCTTGCCAGGGCGCTCTTGAACGCGCATTCCGCCGAAAAGAATCCGGTGAAACGGGGCGCACTACTAGCTCGTCTGGAGCGTCTCGCGGCGGACTTTCCATCCGATCAAGCGGTCGCGGCCGCGCTTGCTCGCGCGAAAGACCGAAACGAGGAGCAACCGGGGGAACCAACCGAGGACGCCCAATAGAACCTCAAAAATGAGCGGGTGTCACGGTTGCGTTCAGGTCGCAAAGGACTTACTGAAATTCGACTTGAGATCCGACGAGTCGCAATTGTGGATTTCTCCATAAGCGGGGTTCACCCCACCAAAACCAGCAACTGCCAAAAACTGTCAAGCCCCACACCTCCCCACCAAAGTAACCACCCCTGATAACACGCCACTTACATCCCGACTTACCCCAAATTAGTTGGCGCACTTACCCGTCAAACTTGGTATTCTGAACTTATAGATAGAAAAAAGGAAAAAGCCCGGCCCGCGCCGGGCTTTTTCCCATTGCGAGCAGAGTCCCATGCAGGCCCGCGAACGCAGCTTCCGCCTCGCCGACGGACGGCCGTCCATGACGCACTCTCGGCCACCGATGACGCATTCCCGGCCGAGCATGATGCATGCTCGGCCGTGTCCCCGTCATCCTCGCCCACCCTGCATCACTCTCGGCCGAGCCGTAACTGACTCCGGACGAATCACTTCCGCGCCCTCAGCCGTGTTTAACGCAGCCTCGACCCAGCATGCATCAACCTCGGCCGTCCCGCAACTCACTGGTTTTGAATCATCTCCCCGCGTCGAACCCTCCATCTCCCGCTAACCCATTGAAAACAGGTCACCGGCTTCGCTCACCCCAGGAAAAGGCCCCGCGCGGGACCAGCAACGCATCGATAGAAGGGAGCCGCCAGCGGCCGGCCGCCCGCCGCCAGCTACCCTCCGCCGCCCCGGTGCTATCCTTGCCTCCAAATGGATTCCCCCGCCATCGCCACCCGCGATCTTACCCGCCGCTTCGGTCAGTTCACCGCCGTCGACGGCATCACGTTCAGCGTGGCGCAGGGCCAGTTCTTCGGCTTCCTCGGCCCCAACGGCGCCGGCAAGTCGACCACCATTAAGATGCTCACCGGCCTGCTCGAACCCACCTCCGGCCAGGTCGAGCTCCTCGGCCTCGACTTCGCTGCCCACCCCGTCGAAATCAAGCGCCAGATCGGCGTCGTCCCCGAAGGCCTCGCCCTCTTCGGCCGCCTCACCGCATCGGAATACCTCCGCTTCGTCGGCCGCATGTACGGCCTCGACCGCGCCACCACCAACCGCCGCACCGAGGAGCTGCTCGACTTTATGAACCTTGCCGACGAGCCCAAAAAGCTCGTCACCGACTTCTCCCACGGCATGCAGAAGAAGCTCGCCCTGGCCGCCGCCGTCATCCACGGCCCGCGCGTGCTCTTCCTCGACGAGCCGTTCGAGGGCGTCGACGCCATCGCTGCCGGCACCCTCAAGGCCATGCTGCAGCGCATGACCGAGCGCGGCTCCACCATCTTCCTCACCTCCCATGTGCTCGAGATCGTGGAACGCCTGTGCAGCCACGTGGCCATCATCCACCGCGGCCAGCTGGTCGCCAACGGCTCGCTCGACGAGCTGCGCGCAGGAGTGTCCGGCGTCTCGCCCACCGGCGAAAAGCTCACCCTCGAGCAGATCTTCCTCCGCGTGGTGGGCGGCGCCGGCCCTGAAGCGAACGCCGAAGCCGTGCAGGAGCTCTCCTGGCTGGCCTGAGCAGCAATCCGGCCGGCAGCGTGCCCGCTGCCGGTGGCGGCATCGCGTCCCCGCTGGCGCGCGATCAGTACGCGGCCCTGGTCTGGATGCAGACTCGCATCTTCGTCAACTCCCTGCGCACCATGCGGGGCAGCTTCGAGCTGGGCGCGCGCATCCTCACCGGCTTCCTGTTCTTTATCTTCGCCATCGGGCCGGCCGTGGGCATGGGCTTCGGCGCCTGGGCCGGGGCGGCGCACGGCCGCCGCCTCGCCCTCGCCGTGCTGCTCTGGGTGGTCTGCGGGGTGTGGCAGTTCTTCTCCGTGCTGGCGCCGGCGCTGGCCGGCCAGAATCCTGACCTCAGCCACCTGCTGCGCTTTCCTGTCAGCTTCGGCTCGTGGATCGTGCTCTACCTGGCCCATGGCATCGTCGCGCCCTCGACGCTCATCGGCCTGCTCTGGATCCTGGGCATCGGGATCGGAATCACCGTGGCGCGCCCCGGCCTGTGGCTGGCCACAGCCGTCACGCTGACCGTCTTCGCCCTCTTCAACCTGCTGCTCTCCCGCGCCATCCTCGCCTGGGTGGAGCGGTGGATGGCGCAGCGGCGCACGCGCGAGATCGTCACCGGCATTCTGCTCTTCCTGGGCCTCGGCGCGCAGGCCTTCAATCCCGCCATCCATCACTACCACAGGATGTTACCGGGCACGCCGGCGCACGCCCGGCAGCTTCGCATCTCCCGCCGCGTGTGGAGCATCCAGGCGGTCTTTCCCCCCGGCCTGGCGACCGACTCGATCGCCGAGCCCATGCAGCATCGCGGCAGCGGAGCATTTCCCCTCGCCGGACTGGGCCTGTGCACGCTGGCGGTCGGCGGCCTGCTGGCTCTGCGCCTGCGCTCGGAAAGCCGGGGCGAGAGCCTCAGCGAAGCGCCCCGCCGCCTCGCCCCCGGAAAGCCGCGGGGACGGGCCGTTCTGGATTTGGCTGGCCCGGTGGGCGCCGTCTTTGAGAAGGACCTGCGCTATCTGCTGCGCAGCGGCCCCATGCTCTACGCCCTGGCCGCGCCCCTGGTGCTGGTGTTCCTGTTCGGCAGCGCCTTCCGCGCCGGCAACATGGCCGGTCTGCGCGCCGCCTACGCCCTGCCGCTCGGCATCGTCTGGGGGTTTACCGGGCTCACCCGCCTGGCCAACAACAGCCTCGGCGGGGAGGGCGCCGGGCTGAGCTTCTATTACCTGTCGCCCACTCCGCTGCGCGTGGTCATCCTCGGCAAGAACGCCCTCCACGGACTGCTCTTCGGTATGGAAGCGATCCTGATTTCGGGCCTGGTGTTCTATCGCTTTGGAGTTCCGCAGGCCAGCCTCGGCGTCGCCACCGCGGCCTGGCTTTTGTTTGCCGTGCCCGCCAACTTTGCCGTCGGCAACACGCTTTCCATCACCATGCCCTACCGCATGAGCATGACGCGGCTGCGCAACGAGTCCGGCGCACTCGGCAACGGCCTCCTCAGTACGCTGATCCAGGCCGCGACCCTCGGCGTTGGCGCGCTGGTCTTTATCCCGTGTGCAGCCTTCGGCCATCCCTGGTTGGCGACCCCGGTGCTGCTGGTGCTGGCGGCCGCCGCCGTGTTCGCCTACCTGCGCGTGCTGGCGAATATCGACCGCATGATGCGGTCGCACGGCGAATCGCTTCTGCTTGAGATCGCTAAAACCGGGCACACGGGTTGACGATTCTGTAACCGTGGAGCTATGCTCCCACGCCATGGAAATCCCCGGCAATGTCGGCTCTCTGATTCGCCGGAAAAGCGGCGATGTGTGGTCGCTGGCTCCCGCGGCCACGGTCTACGACGCTGTCGCGATGATGGCGGACAAGCGGGTTGGCGCGCTGCTGGTCATGGAGAAGGACCAGCTCCTCGGCATTGTTTCCGAGCGGGACTACGCCCGCAAAGTCATCCTGCAGGGCCGGTCGTCGCACGACACGCCGGTCTCGGAAATCATGAGCAGCCCGGTCGTTACCGTTACGCCGGAAACTACCGTGGAGGAATGCATGCGGATCGTCACCGAACGGCGTTTCCGCCACCTGCCGGTCATCGAAAAGGGAAAGGTAACGGGCATGGTTTCGATCGGCGACCTGGTGAACTGGGTTGTCTCCGAACAGCAGGAGACGATTCGCCACCTGGAAGCCTGGATCGCCGGCACTCCGGGAGGCTAGG
>DATJMU010000014.1:0-26482 GCA_035508555.1 Occallatibacter sp.
CCATATGCGTCTTTAAAGGACTTAGCAGTACCTGTACTGAGTGCTTCCGTGCGGGCTTATGTTAGGGGTAAATGCTTGATTCTAATTGGCTGCCCCCCAGGGATTCGAACCCCGATATGCTGATCCAGAGTCAGCTGTCCTGCCATTGAACGAGGGGGCAAAATCGATAGATCACTGATCCCTTGCCCAGTTGGATCGCAACCAGGCAGGTTCTCTGTATGTATCGCCAACTCGTTCATGATACGGAGATTCCTGTCGGCGGTCAATCGCAGGACGCCGCCAGTTTGGCGCGGAGAACTCGATTTGGCGCTGCTGGGAGGGCGCCGCGGGCAAATTGCGCATATCGGAGAGAACTCTTTAAAACACTAGGGCATCGGCGCTGGAATTCTCGGCCCTGTCGTGCTGAATATCGTCCAACATATGTAGAACTGCCTCGATCCACTAGGCTTCATTGATAATGTAGAATCTGCTCTGAGAATGGAGTTGTTTCTCAATCTCGCTTGGTTTGTGCTGGCCGCGGCGATGGTGGCTCTGTGGCTGCGGTTTGGTGCACAAATAGGCTGCGCCCGACGCCGGACGCAATGTGTAGCGCTCGGCCTGCTCGCGGTGGTGCTGTTCCCGGTGATCTCGGTGACGGACGATCTTCAGGCGGCGCACAATCCGGCCGAGGTGGACTGCTGCGTGCGCCGCGCTCATGAGATGGCGAGCGCTCCGCTTCTTCATTCTGGCCCATCCGCGCCTCCGCCTCCAGCGTTTGCCTCGCCGGTAGATGCGGCGTCGGGGTGGGACGTTGTGACCAATTTCTCGCCTGTTGAAGCAGACAGTCCCGAACTGAGCTCCATCCAGAACCGCCCGCCTCCTTCAGCCTAATCGTCAGACCTCGCTTTTCGGATTCCCTGGCCTCCTTCTCCATTGAGACCGCGGTGTACCCCGCGGCACATAGGTTCTGTATGACGCGACAACTTGTATGCATCCTAGCCACAACGGCTTTGGTGCTGCTGACGCCCGCATTACGTGCGCAGCAGCCACTGACGTGGGATCAGGTGAAGGCGCGGTTCGAGGCCAGCAACCCTGCGCTGAAGGCCGATGCCGACAACGTGGACGAGATGCGAGCCGAAGAGATCACAGCATACCTCCGGCCCAATCCGCAGATCGGCGTGACCGCGGACGGCACGCAGATCGCGCCCAACAATGGCGTCTGGCAGCCGCTCGCCGGCACCTTCGTGGTGCCGAGCATCAGCTATCTGCACGAGCGCGACCACAAGCGCGAGCTGCGTCTCAAAAGCGCGCAGGAGGGCACACGGATCTCCGAGTCTCAGCACGCCGATCTCCAGCGGAACCTGGAGTTTGCGCTACGCTCGGCGTTTGTGCAGACGCTTGAGGCCAAGGCGGTGCTGAAGGTGGCGCGGGCGGATATCGACTACTACGACAACATCATTGCCATCAGCCAGGACCGTTACAAGGCCGGAGATATTGCCCAGATTGACCTGGATCGCATCGAGTTGCTGCGCGTGCAGTATGAAGCCGAGTTGCAGACGGCGATCGTGAGTCTGCGCACGGCCAAGATCCAACTGCTGCAATTGCTCAACGAGCAGACCCCGGCGGCGCAGTTTGACGTGACCGGGCCGTTCGATTTTTCAGAGACATTGCAGCCGCTCGAACAGTTCCGCCAGATTGCGCTGGCCAACCGGCCCGATTTGCAGGCCGCAATCCAGACTATCCAGCAATCGGAGACCAATCACAAACTTGCCATCGCCAACGGCTCGACAGACCCCACCTTCGGTGCCTGGTACACGTGGAATTCATCCACCAACAACCCCAACGCCGATCAGACGCTGGGCTTGAGCGTAAACATCCCGCTGCGCATCTTCGACCGCAACCAGGGCGAGAAGCAGCGCACCCAGGCCGACATTGATCGTGCCCGCGAGGCCAGTGAGGCCGCGCGCGCGCAGGTCTTCTCCGACGTAGACACCGCCTACGCCGAGGTGGCAAGCAACATCGCGTTGCTCAAGCCGTACAAGGATCAGTACAACGCGCAGGCTCTGCGCGTACGCGATACGGTGACTTACGCCTACGAGCACGGAGGCGCCTCGCTGATGGATTTCCTGAACGCGCAGAGCGACTACCGCCAGGTGCAGCTGGCGTACGAACAACTGATCGGCGATTACCTGACGGCCGCTGCACAGCTCAATCTCGCCGTCGGACGCGAGGTCATCCAATGAAAAATGCATCCCGATCGAGGGTCGTCGGCATTCTTGCCGCGTGCCTCGCAATGGCCGGCTGCGGAAAGAAGTTCAACCCAGCGAGCGGCGAAGTGTCTCAGGCGCCGGTGACCGAAGTCGGCAATCCCGGCATCGTCGCTGTGCAAAACCCCGAGCAGTACCCGGTAGTGATGGCTGGCAGAGTCGACGTGCCCAGTGAACTCAGCGTCACCGGCTCGGTCTTTCCCGACATCGACCGCGAGGTGCCCGTGATCTCACTGGCCAGCGGCCGCGTGGTCGACATTCGCGCACGGCTTGACGACAACGTACGCAAGGGCCAACTGCTCCTCAAAGTGCAGAGCCCCGACGTGACCAACGCCTTCGATACGTACCTGAAGGCTGTAAATGACGAGCAGTTGGCAGACAAGGCGTACATCCGCGCCAAGGATCTATATGCGCACGGCGCCATTCCCGAAGCCGGGCTTGAACAGGCTCAAGACACCGAGCAAGACGCCAAAGCAGACTTGACCGCCGCGGACCAACTGCTGAAGACACTGGGCGTGGATAAGGACCATCCCAGCAGCATTGTCAACGTCTACGCGCCCATCTCCGGCGTGATCGTAGCGCAGAATGTGACCAACGCCGCCGCGGCGGGCGTAACTTACTCCGGCTCGTCGACGGCTTTCACGATTGCGGACCTTTCGGTCGTGTGGATTATCTGTGACGTGTATCAGAACGAGCTTCCCCAGGTCAGACTCGGGCAGGAAGCGCGGATCGCAGTTGATGGTTATCCGGGCAAGGTGTTCACGGGCCGTGTCAGCGACATCGGTCCCGTCCTGGATCCCACGATTCGTACCGCCAAGGTGCGCATTGAGGTTCCGAACCCCGGCCTCTTCCGCCTGGGTATGTACGTGACCGCAACTCTGCTGAGCCGCACCAAGACAGCGCATGCCGTTGTGCCCGCTACGGCCATTCTGCACCTGCACGACCGCAACTGGGTCTTTGAGCCTGCCGGCGGCAACCAGTTCCGGCGCGTGGCCGTGGTTACCGGCGACATGCTGCCCGGCAACATGCAGGAGATCCTTTCCGGCATCGAGCCCGGCCAGCAGGTGGTCAAGGACGTTCTGCAACTGGAAGCGACGGTGGAGGAGCAATGATCCGGAAGCTGGTCGATTTCGCCCTCCAGAACCGCTTTCTGGTGCTGGCGCTGGGAATCATGCTCTTCGCCTGGGGCATCGTCTCCTTCGAACGCCTTCCCGTCGAAGCCTATCCCGACGTGGCCAACAACTACGTCGACGTGATCGCGCAGTGGCCGGGCATTTCGGCTGAGCAGATCGAGCAGCAGGTCACCATTCCCATCGAAACGGTGATGAACGGCATTCCCGATGTGACGATCGTGCGTTCGTGGTCCATCTTCGGACTATCCACCGTAGAGATGGTCTTCGGCGAGTCCACCACGGACTTCCAGAACCGCGAGAGGGTTCTGGAGCGGCTGTCGCAGGTCAGCTTGCCGCCGGGCGTGGTGCCACAGATGGGCACCGACTGGAGCCCCGTGGGTCAGATCTATCTCTACACCCTGCGCAGCACCAACCCCGAGTACGACGCGATGAACCTCAAGTCGCTCGAAACCTGGGTGGTGGAGAAACACCTGAAGTCCGTGCCGGGCGTGGTGGACATTAACCCCTTTGGCGGGCCGACGCAGGAGTACCAGGTTCGCCTCGATCCCGACAAGCTTGTCGATTACGGGCTCAGCCTCGGCCAGGTGGAGCAGCGGCTGGCCAACAACAACGCGAACGGCGGCGGCAGCTTTATCCAGGAGGGCGAGCAGCAGGTCAACGTGCGCGAAGTGGGTCTGGTGCAGGACATTCAGGACATTGGGAACACGGTGATCACGGACGCGGGCGGCACTCCGATTCGCGTGAAGAATCTGGGCATGGTCACGCAGGGGCCGATGATCCGGCTGGGCCAGTTTGGCGACGCTTATCACGACAAAGACGGACGCCTGATCGATAACGACGACGTGGTCTCAGGCATAGTGGCGCTGCAAAAGGGCGCGGATGCGCAACCCACGCTCGACGGCGTCCACAAAATGGTCCAGCAACTGAACGATCAGATTTTGCCCAAGGGCGTAAAGATCGTTCCGTTTATCGACCGCAGCGATCTGCTTCACTTCACCACACACACCGTTCTGCACAACCTCTCGGAAGGAATGATCCTGGTGGCGATCATTCTCTTTCTCTTTCTCGGCAATGTGCGCGGCGCCTGCATCGTGGTGCTGACCATTCCGTTCTCGTTGCTCTTCGCCGCTACGTGTCTTGATCTCAAGGGCATTCCCGCCAATCTGCTCTCGCTGGGCGCGCTCGATTTCGGCATGGTGGTGGAGGGGGCCGTGGTGATGGTCGAGAATATCGTCCGCCATCTGGCGCGCAAGGAGGAGAGTGGACGATCGACGCAGGTGCGCATCGCCGAGGCCGCCCACGAAGTGCAGCGCCCCGTCTTTTACGCCATCGCCATCATCATCACCGCGTACCTGCCCATCTTCACGCTGCAAGCCGTGGAAGGACGTCTGTTCCGGCCCATGGCGTGGACGGTGGCATTTGCACTCCTCGGCGCGCTCATCTATTCCATCCTCCTGGCCCCTGTCCTGACGAGCATGTTCTTCAGCAAAGGTGCAAAGGAGTGGGAGAATCCGTTGATGGAATTCCTGCGCAACCGCTACCGGCGCGGCGTCACGTGGGCCATTCATCATCACGGCTTTACGATCGGCGTGGGCGTTACCGCCCTGATCGTCGGCATCTTTCTTGCCACCAGCGGGGTCATTGGCTCCGAGTTTCTGCCCCACCTCGACGAAGGCTCGATGTGGGTGCGCGGCACCCTTGAACAAAGCGTCGGCCCCGATGAAAGCATCGGCATAGCCAACCAGGCACGGCGCATTTTGTGCTCATTTCCCGAAACGACGCAGTGCACCAGCGAGGCCGGCCGGCCCGACGACGGAACCGACCACACCGGCTTCTTTGATACCGAGTTCTACGTTGGCCTGAAGCCGAAAGAAGAGTGGCGGCCCATCTTTCAACAGGATAAAGACAACCTGATCGCCTCCATGAATATGGAGCTTGAGCGGAAGTTTCCCGGCGTCATCTGGGGCTTTTCTCAGCCCATCGAAGACAACATGGAGGAGGCTGTGAGCGGCGTGAAGGGCGAGCTCGCAACCAAAGTCTACGGTAGCGACCTGCATACGCTCGAAGATCTGGCCGACCAGGTTGAAGCGGTGATGAGCCGCGTTCCCGGCATCACGGACCTCGGTGTTCTCGATGTGACCGGTCAGCCCGACCTGGACGTTACCGTCGACCGCGCCAAAGCGGCGCGCTGGGGAATCAACGTGGCCGACGTGCAGGACGCCGTCCAGACCGCCGTAGGTGGCACTGCTCTGACCCAGGTCTTCAAAGGCGAGCAGGTTTTCAACCTTACCCTGCGCTATCTTCCGCAGTACAGGGACACGCGGCAAGCGATCGAGGATATCCGCCTGCTGGCGCCCAGCGGCGAGCGCGTTTCCCTGGCGCAACTCTGTGACATTCGCGAAGCCGACGAAGGCTCGGAGATTTATCGCGAGAACAACCAGCGGTACGTCGCCATCAAGTACAGCGTTCGCGACCGGCCGCTCGGCGACGCGGTAAAAGAGGCCATCCAGAAAGTCGACGCGCAGGTAAAGCTCCCGCGCGGCTATCACATCGCGTGGGAAGGTGAGTACCAAAGCGAACTGCGGGCGGCCAAGCGCATGGCTATTATTGTGCCGCTGACCGTGTTGCTGATCTTTATCATCCTTTACACGATGTTCAAGTCGCTCAAGTGGACGATTCTGATTCTTGCGACAGTGGCGATGGCGAGCCTCGGCGGCCTGCTAGTGCTGCTGGTTACCGGCACCGAGTTCAGCGTTTCTTCGGAGGTGGGCTTCCTGGCTCTCTTTGGCGTCTCCGTCCAGTCGGGCATCATTCTGCTCGAATACATCAACCAGTTGCGTGCGCGCGGCAAGTCGATCGAGGAAGCGGCAGTGGAGGGTTCGGTGGTGCGCCTGCGCCCCATTATGATGACCATGCTGGTAGCTACGCTGGGTCTGTTGCCGGCCGCACTCTCGCACGCCATCGGATCCGACACGCAGCGGCCGTTCGCGATCGTGATTGTCGGCGGGCTGATGACCAATCTGTTGATGAGCGTCTTCCTACTGCCCACGATCTATGTCTGGGTAGCGCGCGAGAACGATGTGCTCCCGGATGTTGATACGGCGGCGGAGATTTGATTCGACTGAGGAGCCCGGAACTTACCCCGGCTGCTGTGAAGCCGCCGCGACCTACTCTTCGCGCAGGACTTCGAGCGGGCGCAGGCCGAGGATGCGATGGCTGGCGATCCAGCCGGTTGCGGTGGCGAGAAGCGCTGATCCAATAAGCGTGATGACGGCAGCGTTCCACTCAAAGTGGAAGTGAATGCCAAGCCGGCGCAGCAGCTCGCGCGTGAGTATGTTGGCGAAGACCGCACCGACAGCACCGGCGAGCAGGCCGAGGACGCTGAATTCAACACTGAAGATGCGCACGATTCTCATGCGCGTGGCGCCGAGGGTTTTGAGGACGACGGCTTCTCTCATGCGGCGGAAGCGGGTGCTGGCGATGCTCGAGGCGAGGATCATGAGGCCGGCTAGAATCGAAAAGGCGGCGAGGAAGCGGACGACGAACGTAATCTGGTTGACCACGCTGTCGATGCGGTCGAGTACGTCGGCTACGTTGATGACGGAGATGGTGGGATAGACGGCGAAGAGGGCACGTTCCATGGAAGCGACCTGCTCTGGCTGCATGTGAACGCCGCCATACCACGTGGCTGCCTGGCCCTGGAGCTGGCCCGGGGGCAACACGAAAGAGACGCGCGCGCCGAGGTGCTGGCCGTCGGCGCGATAGATGGCGGCGACCGTGAGCTTGCGTGCAACGCCGCCGGTTTCGAGCTCCACCGCCGACCCGACTCCAAGATGGAGGCGCTGGGCTACGCCTTCAGCAATCGCGAGTTTGGGAGCATCGGAGCTCTTCCACCATGCGCCTGCGGTGATTTTGTCGCCCTCAGGCAGGGTGCCAGCGGGGCTCAGCTCGGCGTTTTCAAGCAGGCGGCGGGGGAAGTGTCGGCCGCGCAGGTTCTCGACGGGTTCGCCGTTGATGGAGATGAAACGGCCGGTGACGATAGGAATGAGGTCCAGCGGCTCGACTACGCCGCCCTGGTGTGTGAAGAACTGCTTGACTCCGGCGACCTGAGTGCTGGTGATGTCGACCAGGAAGACGTTGGGGAGTTTGGGTGATGCGGTTTCGTGGATATCGAGGAGGAGCTGCGACTGCGTGAGGTAGACCGCCAGGATGAGCATGATGCCGGTGCCGAGGGCGGCAAGCACCGCGGCCGACTGGTTGCCAGGGCGGTAGAGATTAGCGAGGCCGTGGCGCAGCGACGACGGCAGGCGGAGGCGGACGCGATTGAGGACGAGACGCAGCACGAGGAGCGTGACGGCGGCGAGGACCAGCAGAGCGATGAGGGTGACTGAGAAGACAATGGCAAAGACAGCGCCTACCATGGCCGAGTCTGAGAGGGCCCAGGCGATGGCGCCAAGAGCGATGACTACCACGGCGGCGAGGAGGAGCTGAAGCCAGCGCGCGGCCCAGCGCTCAATGAATGCGCCAAAGCTGTTGCTGTTCTGCTCGACGAGGCGGCGCAGGACGAGGACCGGGCGCACCGAGCGGACGTCGAGCAGGGGCGGCAGGCAGAAGAGCAGCGTGGTGAGAAGACCGGTTCCAAGACCGGCGGCCATGGAGGCCCAAGGGAATTGAAGCGCGGTCTGGATGCGGAGAAGATTGCCGAAGACCGCAGGCAGCGCAGCCATGACAGCGAGGCCTGCGCCAACGCCGAGCAGAGCACCCGCCAGGCCGAGGCCCATGGTTTGCAGGAGGAAGATGCGCAGGAGATCGGTTGAGTCGGCACCGACGGCTTTGAGCACTGCCAGCATGTCCATGCGCTGCTCAAGGTGGGAGTGCATCGCCATGGCTACGCCGATGGCGCCGAGGACCATGGCTACGAGGCAGATGAGACTGAGAATCGCGGTTGCATTGTCGAGGCCGCGGTTGAGCGCGGGATTGCCCTCTTTGTAGTCCATGACCTGAGCGTCGGGCAGGGCGGTCTCCAACTGTTTGCGAACGAGGGTTAAGTCGGTGCTGGGCGGGACCTGAACGAGGAGGCGCTGGCTGGCGCGGCTGCCAGGTGCGATGAGCCCAGTGGCCGCGAGCGAGGCTTGCGAGATCATGACGCGCGGGCCCATGCCGGCGCCGGATGTGATGCGGTCGGGCTCCTGCAGGATGACGGCTGTGATCTTGAAGTCTTTTCCGCCGAGGTGGAGCGTCTGGCCTACGCGGGCGTTGAGGCGGATGAGGAATTCTTCCGCGACTGCGGCGGAGTTGCCGGCAAGAGCTTGTTTGAGGCTCATGGCCGGCTGGAGCGCGACCTGGCCGTAGAAGGGATACGCATTGGGATCGACGGCTTTGAGGGAGACGAGGAGCGGGACGGGGTCGGGCGGTACAGAGGCCATGGAGACGGTCTCGGTGACCCATGTGGATCGAACACCGGCACCGTCCGGCCGAAGTGCAGTGGCTACCTTGTTGTTGTCATCGGTTGTGGGCTGACGAAAGATGCGGGCGCTCAGGTCGCCAGCGAGCAGGGAACGGGCGTCGGTGGAGAGGGTGTGGCGAAAGCTGCCGCTGAAGCCGCGCACGCCGACAAGTGCGGCTACGCCCACCGCTACCGAGAGCACGACGAAGGCGAACTTTCCTGGTGCGGATTTCAGGTCGCGCCAGGCGATGGCGGCGGCCCGCTTCCCACTGAGAGCGCGGCTAGCCATTTTTCACCTGACTTGAGACAGGGACCGGTGAAGTCTCGGCAGTAAAAGGCAAGGTGTCTTCGACGATCATTCCATCTTTGAGGACGATGCGGCGGTCGGCGCGGCTGGCGACTTCGGGGTCGTGCGTGACGAGAACGAGAGTGGTTCCCGCCTTGCGATTGCGATCGAGGAGCAGGTCGAGGACGAGGCGGCCGTTGGAGGAGTCGAGATTGCCGGTGGGCTCGTCGGCCATGACGATGGGCGGGTCAACGACAAAGGCGCGGGCGAGGGCGACGCGTTGCTGCTCGCCGCCGGAGAGCTGGACGGGATAGTGATCGATGCGCTCCTTAAGTCCGACCTCGTCGAGGAGACGGCGGGCGTGTTCGAGGCCGTTGCCTTCGACGTTGAGTTCATAAGGGAGGAGCACATTTTCGAGGGCGGTGAGCGTCTGGATCAACTGGTAAGACTGAAAGACGAAGCCGATTTTGCGGCCGCGGAGGGCGGCGAGTTCGGCCTCGACGAGGTTGTGGATGGGGGCGCCGTCGAGCCAGATTTCGCCGGAGCTGGGCGTGTCGAGGCCGGCGAGGAGACCGAGGAGGGTGCTCTTGCCGCTGCCGCTGGCGCCGACGATGGCAACAAACTGGCCCGCGGGGATGCTGAGGTCGATACCTTTCAGAATCTCGACGCGGCGCGCGCCATTCTGAATCCACTTTTTTACGTTGCGAACCTGAATCACTCGACGGGTCTCCTGTCTGGAGCTCTGCGTGTTCGTTGCACGGCTACACTATTGATGTGGACGTTTGGCGCGTTCTTCTTGCCGCATTTTGTTCGATCATGATGCCGGCTGCGACGTTTTCAGCGTCGCGGCCAACGGTGGTTTGTTACGGCGACAGCATCAGCGCGGGTTATGGACTCTCCTACGGGCAATCTTATCCCGACGACCTGCAACGGCTGCTCGACGCAGACCACTACCGCTATACGGTGCGGAATATGGGTTCAAGTGGCGCCACGACGGAGGACGCGGTTGCGAATTTGCCCAACGTGTTGCGGCTCCATCCGGCCGTGGTGATCGTGGAATTTGGCGGGAACGACGGGCTGCGTGGATTGCCGCTGGAAAAGACACGAGCGAATCTCGAGCATGTCATTACGGCGCTCCAGAGGGCCCACATCCAGGTGCTGCTTGCGGGTATTACGCTGCCGCCTAACTATGGGCGGCAGTATGTTGATGCGTTCGATCAGGTCTTTCGCGAGGTTGCCGCCGAGGAACATGTGGCCCTGGTGCCAATGATTTACAAAAACCTGATTCATATTGCGGGGACAATTCAACAGGATGGAATTCATCCGACGGCGAAGGGGTCGGAGATCATTGCCGAGACTTTGATGCCGGCGCTCAGGCCAATGTTGAGGCGGTAGCAATCGGCACGTCCTCTCCGTGATGATTATCCCAATACGACGACCGGTTGAAAGAGCGTTCCTGCCACGCGCCTGGCGATTCCCACGAGTTCTCGCTGGCTCGCAAATACTTTGACCATGGGAGCCTGGGAGAACTCCGGTAAATTGGCTTGGGCGCCGTTGCGGAGGCGGCCTAACGCAACCGGATCGGCTGTCACCGCGGGCATCTCGGGGAGAAGATTGCGCGGATGGATGCATAGGATTTCGAGTGCCTCCAGGTTTCCGGCCGAAGCTTGCAACTCGTCGAGCGTGCGGGTCTGGGCGAGAGTGAATGCTCCGGCCTGGATGCGTCGCAGGCTGGCGAGATGCGCGCCGCAGCCGAGGTCGCGGCCTAACTCGTGTGCAACAGAGCGCACGTAACCGCCGGCGCTGATGTTCATGGTGAAGGAGGCTACGGCGCCTTCCAGCGTAACGACCTCAAAGGAGGCAATACGAACCTTTGCAGGCTTCAGTTCCACGGGCTGGCCGGCGCGGGCCAATTTGTAGGCGGGCGTGCCGGCGACCTTCTTGGCGGAAAACGGCGGGGGCATTTGTTCGATCTCTCCGTGGAAACGAGTGGTCGCGGAGCGAATGGCTGCCAGGGAGAGTGAAGATGAGAATTCGGGCCATCGGTTGGGGCCATCGGGCTGGCCTTCGGCGTCGTAGGTGTCGGTGGAGAAACCGAAGCGGATCGTGCCGGAGTAGACCTTCCCGGCTGCCGAAAAGAACTGGGCGAGCCGGGTGAATTTGCCGAGGAGCATGGGGAGAACACCGGTGGCCATGGGGTCGAGGGTGCCGAGATGGCCGATGGACTGTTCGCCTGTGATCTTGCGAAGCCGGTTGACGACGTCGTGGCTGGTGATGCCGCTCGGTTTATCCACTACGAGGAGGCCGTTCACCTGAATACTTTAGCTGAATGAGGCCACTCAGAGCGTGCCCGTGCCCGACTGGCGGACCAGCGACAGGAATTCCGAGCGGGTTTCTTTCTGGCGGAAGCAGCCGACCATGGCGCTGGTGACGGTGGAGGAGTTCTGTTTCTCGATGCCGCGCATCATCATGCAGAGATGGCGGGCTTCAATGACTACGCCGACGCCCTGGGGGGTGATGGCTTCCTGGATGGCGTCGGCGATCTGGCGGGTGAGGCGCTCCTGGACCTGGAGGCGGCGGGCGAAGACCTCGACGAGGCGGGCGACTTTGCTGAGGCCGATGACCTTGCCCTTGGGGATGTAGGCTACGTGCACCTTGCCAAAGAAGGGCAGCATGTGATGCTCGCAGAGTGAGAACATCTCGATGTCCTTGACGATGACCATCTCGTCGTAGTCGACATCAAAGAGGGCGCCACGCAGGATTTTATGCGGGTCCTCGTGGTAGCCCTTGGTGAGAAAGGCCAGGGACTTCTCAACGCGGGCGGGGGTGGCGGCGAGGCCGTCGCGCGTGGGATCTTCGCCGAGGCGCGCGAGAATTTCGCGATACATCTCCTGAGTGCTGTATGCGCTCAGACCTTCATCGATTTCCAAAACTCCCCGAACTGGCTTACTTACCGTTATCGGCTGCGCCACTCGCATTTGCCTCCCGCCCGTCAAGAACTGGGCCATTCTTACTTGCCGGAATACTCAAAGAAGTTGTTTTCGGTCTCTTCGATGCGCACGTGAACCAATTCCGCCGGTCCGAGCGAGCCGCTCAGCAGCTCTAAGACCGCCTTAGTGAGATTCTCGGTGGTGGGCACGCGATTCGCAAAGAGCGGATCGTGGTTGAGATTGGCATGATCGAAGCGGTTCAGGACTTTCGTTTGCATGACCGCATCGAGCATTGCCAGGTTGATGACCATACCCGTTTCCGGGTCGACGAGGCCGCCGGCGAGGACCTCGACGAAGTAATTGTGCCCGTGGCCGTGGGGGTTATTGCACTTGCCGTAGGCTGCGCAATTCTCTTCATTGGTGAGCGCATCCGCGTGCAGACGGTGACTGGCCGAGAGCATGTAACGGCGGCCGAAGTAGGCCCTCATGGCTCACCCCTGTATTCCGCAAAAATCTCCGGCGTTTCATAGACCCGGATGCGGCTGAGGCGGGCGGTACCGGCGACGTTGACAGCCGGTTCGAGGCGCTTCCAGACGGCGATGGCGATATTCTCGGTGGTTGGCGTCACCCGGGCGAACTCGGGCACTTCAAGGTTGAGATGCCGGTGGTCGTAAGCGGCCAGAACCTCGTGTTCGATGGCGTCCTTGAGCCATTTGAGGTCGACGACAAAGCCGGTGACGGGGTCGGGCTCGCCGGCGACGGTGACTTCGAGGGTGTAGTTGTGGCCGTGACCGTTGCGGTTGGCACAGCGGCCGAAGACCTCGGCGTTCTTTTCGGGCGTCCACGCTTCGTTCCAGTAGTAGTGCGAGGCCGAAAACGTGGTGCGGCGGGTGAGAAAGATCATACGGACTCACTTCAAAAAGGATGCACTTGAGCCTTGGGCGGGTGCATCGCTAGCCAGAGACGAGTTCTCCGCCGGGAAGGCGGTGCACGGCCTCAGCCGGAGTAACTTCTTCCTTTCCAGCTTACGCGGTGAAGCACCCGATGCTGAAACCAGCTGCGGTAGAGGAGCCCGACGAATAGCGGCAGGCCGAGAGGCGAAAGAGCGCAATCGGCGAACGGGAAGTTGGACTTGGCGACGCGGGCGTAGAAGCGGAAGAGGGTGCGGAGCCAGAGAAGGGCCAGGACCCATCCGGCGGCAAGCCACTCCAGGGAGTGGACGGCGAGTTGGGCGTTCCAGAGTTCGATGGAGAGGATGGGCAGGCCGATGAGGAGGGCGATGTCGAGGGCGCGCCAGAAGGCAAGGGCGAGGGCGTTATCAAAGAGAAGCTTGAGGTTTTTGGTCCAACCCTCGATCATGGCGGAGGTTGAGCGGTACATGCGGGCGGAGAGAGCGTCGTCGGCGTAGCGGAAGCGGAGGCCGAGCTTGCGGCGCTTGGCGAGGAAGGCGAGCTCGACGTCTTCGAGGATTTTGCCGGAGACACTGGGGTGGCCCCCCAGGCGGCGGTAGGCTTCGCGCTCGACGAGGAGGAACTGGCCGTTGGCGGCGGCGATGCGTTGAGCCGGGTCGGAGACTTTGGCGGGGGGGTAGGCCAGGGCGAGCTCGGAGAAGACGAGGGGCATGAGGATGCGCTGGGCAAAGCCGCTGACGAGCTGGCGGGGGGAGTAGCTGAGGAGGCCGGCGCGATGCCGGATGGCCTCGTGGATGGCTCGGTGGAGATCGCCGGACTCGTGGACGGTATCGGCGTCGGTGAAGAGGAGCCAGCGGCCGCGGGCGCGGCGGGCGGCGGCCCAGACGGCGTTGTTCTTGCCGGTCCAGCCGGGCTCGAGTCTGGGGGCCTCGAGGAGGGTGACGCCGGCGAAGCCGCGGGCGATCTCGGGAGTGCGGTCGGAGGAGTGGTCGTCGACGACGATGAGTTCCCACTCGCGGCCGAGCTGGAAGCTGTCGTCGGACTGGCTGACGAGGGATTGGAGACAGGCGGTGAGCGAGTCCTGCTCGTTGCGGGCGGGGACGATGACGGTGAGCTCGATGAGTTCGGCGGGTTCGGGCTGGTCGAAGACTGTGCCGGGGACGGCGAAGGCGGCCCAGGAGCGCCAGTCTTGCGGCTCGGTGGTATCGGCGGGTTCGGTGGAGAGGCCGAGGACGGGCTTGAAGGCGCCGGTTGGCGGATGGCTGCCGTGTTCGTCATGGTCTGTCCGCATCGCTTACCCTTTCGTTCCGGCCTATCGCTCCGTATTATAAGGATGTGCGGGTCCGGCGTATTTCTGGCTTCCTTCTACTGCCACTGATGGTGCCTGTGGCGGGGTGCAATCGCGGGGCGCGGCCGTCACAGCCGGGGACCGTGGCGCCGGAGTTTACCGTGTCGGACGGGACGACGACGGTGAACCTGGCGAGCTATCGCGGGCACGTGGTGCTGCTGAACTTCTGGGCGACGTGGTGCGCTCCGTGCATCGCGGAGCTGCCGTCGCTGCTGCAGTTGCACCGCGATATGCCGAAGCTGGACATTATCGCGGTGAGCGTGGACGAGGATGGAGACGCGTACAAGCGGTTTGTGGCCATGCACCACGTGGACCTTATCACGGTGAGGAACCCGAGCGAGTCGATTCCGACGCTGTTCCATACGGACATGTGGCCGGAGACTTACCTGATCGACAAGCAGGGGATCATCCGGTACAAGTTCGTGAGCAACCAGGACTGGGGCGATCCGGAGATCCGGGCGATGATCCGGAGCCTGATGTAGGCGGAAGCGAGCGGGCCCATGCCAGCGCTTGCGAGGCGCGCCAGCAATTGTTAAAGCCGCGTGAATTCGATTACTAGATGGTCACTGAATTCGGATTTGTATCCATTTTATTATCAATGGCTTGATCGAAAACGCCCTCCTGATGGTCAAGATTTGCTCCGATGGGAGCGCCGAAGAATCGACGGGTGCGGACAAGAGTTCCGGGTGTGGGACCGTGCCGGTCTTTGGGGCTGCAACCTATTCTTATCATAGGAGTTCTCTTGGGGCGACGGGGCTCGATGTCGTGCGGGGCCGGTGGCTTGCGCGGACCGGAACCCGGCGAGACTGCTCACAGTCTCACAGTTTCACGTGAAATTAGGGGGGGGATGGGGGGGTGGGGCCTTTGGGACCCTGTCTGGATTGTAAGTTGTTGATTTTTCGATGCAAATTGGAGCGAGGACGGCGGGCGCGGGCCGGTTTTGGGCATTTTTTCGGGAGTTTTTGAGGGAATTCGGGCGGATTTCCCTCCCCGGCGCGAGGGGGTGTAACGGGTGCGCGGGCGGGCTCACGGAGTGGATGGGCGCTCTGTGCATGGACTGGCTCCTGGGGATATTGTGCGCCGGAAGGCCGGAATTGTACGCAAAGCAGGGGAATGGCGGACGAGGCGAATGGCCGCAAGCCGAGATCGGATTAGTTCAATGCCGGGGTTGGGTCAGGCCCACCCTAGCCGCAAAGACAGAGACGCGGCGAGGGTGGGGCACCCGGGGTGAGGTGAAGGCCGGGGCATCGTACCCGGGTCTCAGAAGCGAAACTTGGGGCACCCGGCTGGGGCTTTGGGTTGACCCCACCCTAGCCGCAAAGACAAAGACGCGGCGAGGGTGGGGCACCCGGGATGTGGAGGAGATCGGGGCGGCTGGGGCTTTGGGTTCACCCCACCCTAGCCGCAAGGACAGAGACGCGGCGAGGGTGGGGCACCCGGGGTGTGGAGGAGACCGAAGCGGCTGGGGCGGTGGGCACACGGCGGCCTTCTAACCGTCTCCGAAGCCCGCCAGCAGGACAGTGGCGGCGAAGAGCAGGGTGTCGCCGACGTAGTTGATTCCCTCGACGACGAGGGCGGAGCGGAACTCCAGCACCAGGATCGGGAGGTAGAAGAATGCTGTGAGCAGGAGAAGAACGGTGCCCGCCCCGGCCGATGCGAGGCGGACGGCCGGGCGGATGAAGAGCCCGACTCCGCCGAGGAGCAGGGCGATTCCGACAAGGTACGCAAGGACGGTGGGTGCAGGGACCCAGGCCGGGGTGAGCTTTTCCAGCGGAACGCCGGGCACAAAATGCGGGAAGAGGAAGTGCTCGATGGCGTAGAAGACCATGGTGGCGGCGACGATTGCGCGGCCGGTTCGAACGAGCGCGATGCCCGCAGAGCTTTCGCGCGGCCAGACGCTGCCGGCCAGCACCATTGCCCCGGCGGCGAAGCAAAGCTCGCGGACGGTGAGGGTCCAGAAGAGGCGCTCATGCAGATGGCCGGGGAGATTGGGCAGGTCGACGGTGGCGACGATGATGAGGAAGAGCAAGGCGAGCAGGGCCGCGGACCAGCGGACATGGCGCCAGGCGACAAAGCTGACGGCCGCAGCCAGCAGAGCGGCGCCAACGAAGTAAACCCAGAACAGGGGATAGGGCAGCCAATGAGGCACGATGGGCGCAAGATCGCGTGCGGCGAAGAAGTGCTCCGCGGCAAAGACGGCAAGAGAGACGGCCTCGAAGACGGGCCCGAGGGCTAGAAGGCGGCCAGCGCCCGAGGCTGCGGCCATGCGCGTACGAACGAGGACCAGCCCTGCAATGAGCGCCGCGAGGCCCGCGGTCATCATTCCTCCGACTTCCTGAGTCATCGTCAACCTCCGCGATTAAGGACCCGATTTGCCGTTTAAAACAGCGGGCGCAGCCGCGCATACACAGGCGCGAGCCGGGAAAGCTAGTCCGGAACTGGGACTTCACTCCGAATTGTGAAGTGTACAAGAATGGACGCGTGGCCGGTGGGGCAGCCGAGGAGGATGCCTCTTTTGTCGCCTTTGAAGGAGTAGGAGATGTGGGCGATGCCCCAGGGATCGACTTTGGTGACAGTGGGGGCGGACAGGTCGCGGACTTTGGAGGTGTCGGCGAACTCGGCCTGGGCAGAGAGGAGCTGCTCGTGCAGGGAGGGGTCGAGGGCGATGGGGACCTGGAGGTCCGGGTTGGAGTTGGTGCGGTTGCAGTCGGCGGTGAGCCCGGAAACTTTGTTGTCGCGGACGGATTCGACGGTGTTCATGATGGGGTTGTTGCGGTAGACGCGGGCGAAGAAGGTGTAGGCGGCGGCCGACCGGTTGGCGGGCCTAACGATATCGATGTGGTCGGCGAGGATGCGCTGCGGGGGCGTATCAGTGTCGCAGCCATAGGTGGCGCTGTAGTAGTTGACGACGCGGGTGTGGGCGTGGAGGTAGCGGCCGATGCCGGCGCCGGCGGCGGTGTCGAGGGCCTCAAAGGCGCAGTAGCGATGGATGTGGTCGACGGAGGGGGTGCCGCGCCAGCGCTGTTCCAAATCCATCAAGAATGAGTTGTCGTTGCTGGCGCTGAGGTCGGTGAGGAGGGGATCGCTGTCGTAGATCTTGGCGAGGTTGGCAACGAAAGAACCCTCGTGGGGAGTGGAGTAGGAGACGATGAAGGGGACGCGGACGGCTTCGGCCGGATGGTTGAGGAGCATCTGCTCGGTGACGATGCCGCCGAGGCTGTGGGCGATGAAGACGACCTCCTGATGGCGCCAGACGCCCTGGCTCTGGAGCTGGTTGAAGAGGATCTGGGCGAGCTGGACGGTGGAGTACTGACCGTGCATGGAGGGAGTGGGGTATTGGGCGACGAAGACGTCGGAGTACTGGAATTGGGGATCGGTGCGGATGAGATCGGGCCAGTAGGCGCCGTTGGGGGCGCGCCAGGTGTTGCGGTCGCTGTGGAGACCGTGGACGAAGACGATTATGCGGGGTTTGAGATCGGCGGCGCGGGCGGGAAGACAAGCCGGGCCGGCGGCAAGCAAGATGAGGAATAAAACCCCAAGAACGGCGACAGCGCGACGCAAGGCAAATCTCTCCCAGATACGCGACGTTGGCAGTTGGACGATGCTGATTCAATGCTAACGCTTTTGGGGGGATCGATGAAGATGCGGAGCTGGGCTCCGCGTGGCGCCGCGGAGATAAAACGTGTCTCACGCATTTCGCAAGTTGGCGTCCGCTTCGCGGACGTGGCGGGTTCGCAAGTCAGCGGGTCAGCGGGTTGGCGGCGCGGGCCTGGTGGTGGAGGTCTACGGCGACGGCGATGAGCCAGAGGGTGGCACAGAGGGCGTTGCCGATGACGGCGAGGCTGTTGCCGGTTAGGCAGAGGATGCCGAGGAGGCCGGTGGCGATGCCTGCCCAGGCGGTGAAGCCGGCGAAGGGGCTGCGGAGCATGACCAGGGCGATGAGAAGGATTCCCGAGGAGAGGATTACGATGGCGTAGACGATCTCGAGAGGGGAGACGAGCATGGCCGAGGCGTAGGCGACGGCGGCCTGGCAGGCGGCGCGGGTGGAGGGGTCGGTAGCCGCGGAGTAGCGCTGAAAGAGGACGAGGATGGAGGCGTAGTGGGTCCAGGTGACGGCCAGGTCGACGGAGACGAAGAGGCCGACGAGTGCGCACGCCAGCGCGATGGTGTATTTTGCGGCGGGCTTGAGCGCGAGATAGAGGGCTAGAGCGACGGGGAGATAGAGAAGGTCAGTAAAGACGGAGATGGCGAGGATGGTCCACCAGAGGGCGGTTTTGCCGGGCAGGTAGGAGAACCAGGCATCGGCGTGGGTGGGCGGGGCCCCGACCCGGGCGTAGAGCGGGATGATGACGATGTAACCGAGGGCGAGAAGGAGGGCCGCTGCGGCGCCGATGCGATACCATGAGCCCTGGACGGTGGAGATGGCGGTCGATGGCGTTGTCTCGATACCCATTGCGACTTTCTCCGACAGGGACTCCCCCGCGCGGGCGGCCAGGGATCAGGATCGAAGGGGTGAACTTGGACTTTGAGACAGGTTAGCACGGATCGGGGTAGGACGGCTCCTTGGCAGCGGGTCAGCCTGAATTCGGAGCCAGTCCCTCATGGGCTAAAGCCGATGGCTTCTCTGGCCGGTGATTTACGGGCTGAAGCCCGCACCCCTCAAACTGGCCCCAGCATGTCTCCTTACGCTTTATTTAGAAAATCTTTTCGATACTCAAACCGGGCAAGGACGATGATGATGTTGGGGGCGGGAGCGGTGTGGCTCCATGAACGCGACTGAAGCGGGCACGCCGTTATGGGCGGCATGAAGGCAGGAGAACCGAGATGCAGGATGCATTGATGGTGGTGTTCACGGTGGTGTTCTTTACCGTGGCGTTTCTTTACGTGAAGGCGTGCCAGAAATTGAGGTAGGCGATGCATATTGGCCTGGTTCCGTTGATCGGACTGATTCTTTCGATATTGCTGATGGCGTATCTGACGCTGACGCTGCTGTTCCCGGAGAAGTTCTGAAATGTCCGCTAATGGCTGGCTGCAGTTTGGGATTTATTGCGTCATTCTGCTTTTGACGGTGCGCCCGGTGGGGATCTACCTGGGCCGCGTTCTGGAGGGCGAGAGCACGTGGCTCGACCCGGTGCTGCGGCCGTGCGAACGGCTCATCTACAGACTGTGCGCGGTGAACGCCGAGAAGGAGATGAACTGGCGGGAGTATGCGTTCGCGCTGCTGGGCTTCTCGGCGGTGAGCATGGTGGCGACGTACGTGATCGAACGGACGCAGCAGTGGCTGCCGTTCAATCCGCAGCACCTGGCCAATGTTTCGCCGGACCTGGCATGGAACACGGCGGCGAGCTTTACGACCAACACGAACTGGCAGTTCTATACGCCGGAAACCACGATGAGCTATCTGACGGAGATGGCGGGGCTGGCGACGCACAACTTCTTTTCGGCGGCGGCGGGGCTGGTGGTGGCGGTGGCGCTGATCCGGGGGATCAAGCGGACGGTGAGCGGGACGATCGGGAACTTCTGGGTGGACATGACGCGGTCGCTGCTTTACGTGCTGATTCCGGCGTCGTTCATCTACGCTTTTCTGCTGATCGCGCAAGGCGTGCCGCAGAACCTGCACGCATACACGGCGGCGCATACGCTCGAAAACTCCAAGCAGGTGCAGACGATCGCGCAGGGGCCGGTAGGGTCGCAGGAAGCGATCAAGATGCTGGGGACGAACGGGGGCGGGTTCTTCAACGCCAACAGCGCGCATCCGTTTGAGAATCCGACGCCGCTGACGAATTATCTGCAGATCCTGTCGATCTTCATCATTCCGGCGGGGCTGACGTTTACGCTGGGGCGGATGACGGGGTCGCCGGGGCACGGATGGGCGGTGCTGGCGACGATGTTCATCCTGTTTGCGGCGGGGTTCACGGTGTGCTACTGGGCGGAGTCGCAAGCGAACCCGCTGATCCATGGAGCGCAACAGGTGCGGACGGCGGGGTCGCCGGGCGGCAACATGGAAGGCAAAGAGGTACGGAACGGGATCGCCGAGAGCGCTCTGTTTGCGACGATTACGACGGATGCGAGCTGCGGCGCGGTGAACGGGGTGCACGACAGCTTTACGCCGCTGGGCGGGATGGTGCCGCTGGTGAACATCATGCTGGGCGAGGTGGTGTTTGGAGGCGTGGGCGCGGGGATGTACGGGATTTTGATCTTCGTGGTGATCTCGGTGTTTATCGCCGGACTGATGGTGGGACGGACGCCGGAGTACCTGGGCAAGAAGATCGAGGCGTTCGACGTAAAGATGGCGATGCTGTACGCGCTGATCTTTCCGTTGATCATTCTGACGCTGGCGGCGATCTTTGTGCTAACGAAGACCGGCCTCGCGGGGATCACGAATCCGGGGCCGCACGGGTTGTCGCAGGTGTTGTACGCGTTCACTTCGGGAGCGGGGAACAACGGATCGGCGTTCGCGGGGCTGCAGTCGAGCTGGTGGTACAACGTGGCGATGGGCTGGGACATGCTGATGGGGCGGTTCCTGATGATGATCCCGGTGCTGGCGCTGGCGGGGAATCTGGCGCAGAAGAAGAGCGTGCCGCCGTCGCCGGGGACGTTCCCGGTGAATACGGCGCTGTTCGCGGTGCTGCTGACGGGGGTGGTGGTGATCGTGGGGGCGCTGACGTTCTTCCCGGCGCTGAGCCTGGGGCCGATTCTGGAGCATTTACTGCTGCACGCGGGGAGGACGTTTTGAGCGCTCAGTTGTCCAGGCTCGCCTTTGGCAAAGAAGGCTTCCCTCAGGGGCTAAAGCCCGCGTTGATTTCGTTCGAGCACGGCACGGCTAAAGCCGTGCCCTTTCAAGACACCAGTTTCTTCAGCGGGCTCTGGAGCCGTGCCCTTTGAACACGGGAACTCTACTAAGGTTTCTTAGACCATGATTGAGAAAAAGAGTTTGTGGAATACGGAGATTCTGGCGCAGGCGGCGGTGGGCGCGGTGCGCAAGCTGGACCCGCGGGGGATGGTGAAGAACCCGGTGATGTTCGTGGTGGAGGTGGGCAGCGTGCTGACGACGGTGCTGCTCATTGTGAACGCCGTGAATCACCGGCCGGGGTTCGGGTTCAATTTGCAGATCACGCTTTGGCTGTGGTTCACGGTGCTGTTTGCGAACTTTGCGGAGGCGATGGCGGAGGGGCGCGGCAAGGCGCAGGCTGAGACGCTGCGCAAGGCCAAGGGCGAGACGATTGCGAAACGCTACACGGCCGACGGTTCATTCGAGGAGGTGGTGAGCGGGCTGCTTCGGGCCGGGGACACGATCCTGGTGGAGGCCGGGCACTACATTGCGGGCGACGGCGAGGTGATCGAAGGCGTGGCGTCGGTGGACGAGTCGGCGATCACGGGCGAGTCGGCGCCGGTGATTCGCGAGGCGGGCGGGGACCGGTCGGCGGTGACGGGCGGGACGAAGGTGCTGTCGGACTGGATCAAGGTGCGGATCACGTCGAACCCTGGCGAGACGTTCCTGGACCGGATGATCGCGCTGGTGGAGGGGGCGTCGCGTCAGAAGACGCCGAACGAGATCGCGCTGAGCATTCTGCTTTCGGGGCTGACGATTATCTTTCTGCTGGCGGTGGTGACGCTGCAGCCGTTCGCGATCTACTCGCACGCGCCGCAGACGATCTTTGTGCTGGTGTCGCTGCTGGTGTGCCTGATTCCGACGACGATCGGGGGACTGCTTTCGGCGATTGGGATCGCGGGGATGGACCGGCTGGTGCAGTACAACGTGCTGGCGATGAGCGGGCGCGCGGTGGAGGCGGCGGGGGACGTAAACACGCTGCTGCTGGACAAGACGGGGACGATCACGCTGGGCAACCGGCAGGCGACGGAGTTTATGCCGGCGCCGGATGTGAGCCATGAGCGGCTGGCGAATGCGGCGCAACTGGCGTCGCTCTCGGACGAGACGCCGGAGGGGCGGTCGATCGTGGTGCTGGCGAAGGAGAAGTACAACCTGCGCGGGCGCGAGATTCACGAGATGCAGGCAGAGTTTGTGCCGTTTACGGCGCAGACGCGGATGAGCGGTGTGAATCTGCCGGGGACGCGGATCCGCAAGGGATCGGTGGACGCGATTGCGCGGTTCCTGGAGGAGCAGGGAGCGACACTGCCGCAGAAGGTGCGCGAGAACGTGGAGCAGATTGCGCGCGCCGGGGGGACGCCGCTGGTGGTGGCGGAGAACGCGACGGCGCTGGGCACGATCTACCTGAAGGACATTGTGAAGGGCGGCCTCAAGGAGCGGCTGGCGCGGCTCAGGGCGATGGGCATCCGGACGATCATGATCACGGGCGACAACCCGCTGACGGCGGCGGTGATTGCGCGCGAGGCGGGGGTGGACGATTTTCTGGCCGAGGCCAAGCCCAAGGACAAGATGGACCTGATCAAGCGCGAGCAGGGCAAGGGCAAGCTGGTGGCGATGACCGGGGACGGGACGAACGACGCGCCGGCGCTGGCGCAGGCCGACGTGGGCGTGGCGATGAACTCGGGCACGCAGGCGGCAAAAGAGGCCGGAAACATGGTCGACCTGGACTCGAACCCGACGAAATTGATTGAAATTGTCGAGATCGGCAAACAGTTACTCATGACGCGGGGGGCGCTGACGACGTTCTCGATTGCCAACGATGTGGCGAAGTACTTCGCCATCATTCCGGCGATGTTTGCCGGGGTATTTCCCGTGCTGGGCGTGCTGAACATCATGTACCTGCACTCGCCGCGGTCGGCGATTCTGTCGGCGGTGATCTTTAACGCGGTGATCATCATTGCGCTGATTCCGCTGGCGCTCAAAGGGGTGAGGTACGAGCCGAAGCCGGCGGATGCGCTGTTGAGAAGGAACCTGCTGATCTATGGAGTGGGCGGGATCATCATTCCGTTTATCGGGATCAAGGCGATCGATCTGTGCCTGGTAGCGATGCATCTGGCGGGTTAGCGAGTTGGCAAGTTGGCAAGTTGGCGAGTTAGCGAGTTAGCAAGTTAACGAGCTGGCTGGTTGGGCGAGGAGACGAGAACGTGCATTCATCGAGTACATTGATTGCGCACGAGGCAGCGCCGGCGAAGACGCAGGACGGCAAGAGCCAGCATCCGGTTTGGAAGACGTCGATTCTGTTCACCATTGTGATGACGGTGGTGGTGGGGCTGGGGTATCCGCTGGTGGTGACGGGGATCGCGGAGCTGGTGTTTCCCAAGCAGGCGAACGGGAGCCTGATCCTCAAGAACGGGCAGGTAATCGGGTCGCGACTGCTGGCACAGAGCTTTACGGAGGACAAGTATTTTCATCCGCGGCCGTCGGCGGGCGGGTACGATGCGACGAATTCGGGCGGATCGACGCTGGCGCAGACCAACGCGAAGCTGATTGCGCGCATCCAAGGGGATGTTGATGCGCTGCAGAAACAGAATCCCGGGAAGCCCGTGCCGATCGATCTGGTGACCCAGTCGGGCTCGGGACTGGACCCTGATATTACTCCGGACGATGCGAATTACCAGGCGCCACGGGTGGCGAAGGCGCGGGGGCTGACGCTCGACGCGGTGCGGCAACTGATTGCCCAGCATACGACGGGGCGGGAGCTCGGGTTCCTGGGCGAGCCGCGGGTGAATGTGCTGGAGCTGAACCTGGCGCTGGATGGGATTTCCAAATAGGGCTCCCCAGTAACTGCCTGAGGGGGAGGGTGCGAACATCCTCCCCTCTTTTTTGATAACCCTTCCCCTCCTTCGATTGATTGCCGGCTGAATCCGAACTGTTCGCGCGAATCCGCAGTTCCTGTCCCTTTCTCCGGCTCCCATTATGGCGGCTCTTGTTTGACGATAAAACTACTTAGAGTCCCTGCTTTGCGATCTGCCAGCGGTGGGATGAAGGGGTACTGAGCGACGATGGCAAATGTTAAAGGATTGTTAATTCGGTAACCATCTGGTTACCGAATTATTTTGGCTAACCTCTTTCTTTTCAACAAATCGTTGCTCAAAATTGCACCAAAAACAGTGCAAACTGTGAAGGACTCCCCTGGGGGGGGTGCTTTCCTGGTCTTTTTCGGGTTCTGGCCGCAGCGCTGCATGGGACTATTGTGCCCCGGGAGCGCGAAATTCTCTGCAAAGCGAGGCTCAGTTGGTGGCGGCAAGGGGGCGGCACGCAGTGGCGAGGGCGCGGAGCTGGGCGATGAGGCGGCGGGCGACGGCGGGGGAGCTGAGAGGGATCTGAAAACTGGAGACGTTGCCGCGGAAGACCTGGAGGTTGTTGAGAAGGTCGGTCTCCCGGATGGCGAGGGGGGCGGCGCGGATGGTGAGCCAGGTGAAGGCGCAGGAGGGGTCGGACGGGCAGAGGGAGTGGGTGGAGGGTTCGAGCTGGATGGGGCGGGCGCGGGTGACGGCGAGGTTATCGGCGATGGCGGGGGTGAGGGTGAAGGCGGCGGAGTAGAGGCTGGCATCCTGGGTATCGCCGAAGTCCTCGCGGCCGGCGGCGCCGGAGAAGTGATCGGTGATGGTGACCCGGGCGGTGACCTGGCAGCCGTGGACCGCAAAAGACTGGATGGCGGCGTAGACGTCGCCGGAGTAGGAGGCGGGGCGATTGGCGGAGTCGGTGTAGTGCTGGGAGTAGAAGAGGTAGGGGCCGTGGAGTTGTTCTTCGTGGATGGTGGCGAGGAGGGCGGCGGCGGATTCGGGGCTCGAGGGAGTGGTTTGGGAGACGGCGCGGGGCGCGGCCGCGGTCACGATGAGGAACGCGGCCAGGAATTGGCGAGAATTTACGCGGGATTGCACGGGCGTCCGAAGAGATGGACGTTGTGGGCGGGGATTGGTGGGGTACTCGGATTGAAGGAGACCGGGGCGGCTGGGGCATTGGGTTGACCCCACCCTAGCCGCAAAGACAAAGACGCGGCGAGGGTGGGGCACCCGGGATGGGGTGGAGATCGGGGCATCGTACCCAGGTCTCGGAAGCGAGACCTGGGGCGCCCGGCACCCGGCGGGTTAGTTGACGGTGACGTTGACGGTGGTGGTTTGGGTGATGGAGCCGGCGGTGGCCGTTACGGTGACCACGTAGGCGCCGGTGGTGGTTCCGGTTGAGCCGCCACCGCTACCTCCGCCTCCGCCGCTGCTGCCTCCGCCACCACCGCAGCCGAGTCCGGCGATGGAGACGAAGAGGGCGAGCAGTCCGAACATGACGAGGAGATTGCGGCGGCGTTTGGGGATCCAGAAGAAGAGCAGTGCGGCGAGGACGGCTCCGCCGCCGGCGGAGGGCCAGAAGAGGCGCTTCTGGTCGTTCATCGAGGATGTGGCGGCGGTGGAGGTGATGGTGAGGGTGGCGCTGGCGGCGGTGGTGCCGGTGATGGAGACCGACGACGGGAGGCCGCAGGTGATGGGGTCTGTAGCGCCCGAGGGTTCGGTTGTAACGGCGCAGCTCAGGTTGACGGTGCCGGTGAAACCGTTCTTGGGCGTTACGGCGATGGCGGCGGTGTTGCCGGTGGTGGCGCCGGGGGTGCTGATGGTGATCGAGACGCTGCCATTGGCGGGAAGCGAGAAGCTGGGCGTGCTGACGTTGACCGTGACAGGGGTGGTTACGGTGATGGAGCCGGATGTGCCGGTGACCGTCACGGTGTAGGTTCCGGCGGTGGTGGAGGAGGTGGTGGCGACGGTCAGCGTGGAGGGGAGCGACGCTGTGCCGGTGATGTCGACCGAGGCAGGCGACGGGGCGCAGGTGGCGGGGCTGGTGGCTCCCGAGGGACCGGCGACAGAGCAAGTGAGATCGACCACGCCGGTGAAGCCGCCGAGGGGTGCGACGGTGATGGTGGAGGTGTTGCCGGTGGTTGCGCCGGCGTCGAGGGTGAGCGTGCCCGGGTTGCTGGACAGGGCAAAGGTCGAGGAGGGCGCGGTCGAGGCGTTGACGACGGCGGTGATGGCGAGGGTATGGACGTATTCGCCTGTGGAGTCGGTGCCGGTGATGAGCACGTTGTAGCTACCGTTGGGCGTGGTGGCCGGGGCGGTGATGGTGAGTGCAGCGGTGGTGCTGCCGCCGCTGGTGAGGGTCTCCGACGAGGGGATGGAGCAGGTGACGCCGGGCGCGGCGGTGCAGGTGAGGCTGACGTTGCCGCTGAAGCCGTTGGTGGAGGAGAGGTTGATGGTGTCGGTGGCATTATTGCCGGCGCTGACGGGCACGATGGTGGTGTCGGGAA
>DATJMU010000015.1:0-15766 GCA_035508555.1 Occallatibacter sp.
AGATCGCCGACGCAAAGAAGAGAGCTGCCCTGGAAGACGCGCAGATGTGACGGGCGCGGCTGCGTCTCAACGCCCGCCCCAGGACCCGCCCAAGAGCCCGCACTCCGGCTCTGCTGTCACCGTCCGGCCATTCAATTCAAAACATGTGATGCCGCTCTCGGCTGTAATATAGGTGCGCACCCCGGTCTCCTCAAGCTCGCTCAGCACCTCCTCCCTCGGGTGACCGTAGCGATTGTGGAGGCCGCACGAGATCACCGCCCATCGCGGGGCGACGCGCGCCAGGAACGCGGGCCGGGTGGACGTGATGCTTCCGTGATGTCCTACCTTCAGCAGCGTGCTCTCAAGTCCCGGCTCCGTCAACATCGCCTCCTCCACCGGCGACTCCGCATCCCCCTCCAGCATCACCGAGGTCGCCCCGTAGGCCACGTGCATCACCAGCGAATCGTCGTTGGTCGGCTCCGGTCCCGGCACATAGTTGGGGAACGGCGCCAGCACATGAATCTCGGTCTGGCCAAAGGCGAACGCGTCGCCGGCGCGGAAGGAGCGGACGCGGACGTGCATCCCGGCGGCCTCGGCCAGCAGCGCTTTGTACACGGCCACGCGGGGATTGTTGCCCACCCAAAGCTCATCGGGATGGAAATTGCGCAGCACGGCGAACAGTCCGCTGATGTGATCGGAGTGGGCATGGGTGAGCGCCACCGCGTCCAGGTGCCGTATTCCCCGCGCCCAGAGCGTGGGCGAAACCACCTCTTCGCCGATGTCGAAGTCCTGCGGAGCCTGCCGCGGCCCGCCGCCAAAGCCGCCCCCGTCCACTAGCAGCGTCTTTCCATCCGGCGTGATCAGTAGCAGGGAGTCTCCCTGCCCTACATCGATCGCCTCCATCAGCAAAGCGCCGCGCGGATGCTCGACTGCCCGCGGCGCCATCGCGGCCATCGCCGCGAATGCCAGTGCGGCCACTGCCGCTCGCCTCCCCCATCGTCCACGGCCAACCAGCGCGATGGAGGCAGCCAGCAGCAGGCAAAACGCCGCCGATTGCCACACGACCGGCGTCGCAATCCTGAAGTCTCCCAACGCCATCGACCCGAACAGATGCACCAGTCCCACTCCGATATGGAGCACCACCGCAACCACGCTCGCGGGCAGGATTGCGGCCGCCGGCCAGACCACCAGCACCAGCAGCATCAGCAGCGCTGCCGGCAGCAACACCGCCAGCAGCGGCAGAATCAGCAGATTCACCGGCAGCGCAAACAGCGTGATGCGGTGGAAGTAGACGGCCATCGGCAGCGTCATCGCCAGCTCCACCACGCACGAAACCACAACCAGCTCGGCCAGCCGCACACAGAACCGGACCGTCCACGGGAACACCTCTTTTGCAAGGCGGCCGTATCCCATCGCCTGGATGCGTGCGGCGATCATTCGCAGCGCCACGCGGAACTGCGCCAGCCGCGGGGCAAGCTTCACATCCATCGCGATCAGCTCCAGCTCGCGCGCCGCTGTCAGGTAAGGGTGAATGGTTCCTTGCAGCAGAGGAACGGCGATGCCGGCAATCACCAGCACCGCCAGCAGCGTCATCTGGAAGCTCGAATCGAAGAGGCTGCCTGGGTTCACCGCCAGCAGGCACAGCGCCGCGAACCCGATCGTGTTCATCGGGCTGCGCTCGCGGTAGACGAGCCGCCCTAGCAGGTAGAGGGCGATCATCCACAGCGATCGCTGCACCGGCGTGGCAAAACCCGTGAACAGCGCGTACGCGAACGAGCCCGCGACCGTCAGCAGCGTAGCCGGCAGCCGCGGCAGCCGGAGCCGCCGCGTGATCCAGAAGATGCAGCCCGCCACAATCGCCAGATGGAACCCCGAAACCACAAGCATGTGAAACGAGCCCGTTCGCTCGAAGCCCACTCGCAGGTCATGCGTCAGGTAGGTGCGGTCGCCGGCCACCATGGCGGCCAGCATGGCCACATCATCGTTCGTGAGCCGCAGCGCCGGCGGCAGGCCGGCCATGGCCGCGGGCAGGGCCAGCAGCCGCGCCGTCGTGGCGTGCTGCCATCCACTCACCCGGCAGGCAGGCATCGCGCCTTGCGAACTGCCCAGCCGCTCTACCTCATGGGCGCTCACGGTCGCCGTCGAAGTAATGCCCAGGCCCAGCAGATAATCCGCGCGGCTCCAGACCCCTGGGTCGTGATACACCTCCGGCGGCAGCAGCCGCACCACGGCGCGGATGCGCTCTCCGCAGTGGAACGGTTGCGGAGCCTTTGTGCCCGCCGGCCAGCGCACCGTAATCCGCACTCCGCCGCTCGCCGCCTCCTGCGCATCTTCCGTATCGGTGACCACCTCGAGCGTCGCCACCCGCACGTCGACCCGCTGCGAAGGCGCCTCGACAAACGGCTCGTCCACGTTCTGCACGATCTCTGTCCGCACCGGCGCGGAATCGGTCACCGTTCCCTCCACTGTACGCATCAGGCCGTCGGAGAGCGCTTCAATCCTGGCCGCGGGCGCAGGCTGCGGCTGCATCCCCGCGCACCAGGCCCCCAGCAGAAACCACAGCGCCGCCAGCGGTATCCAGGCAATCCGTTGGGCGCGGAATGCCGCCACGCAACACAATGCGGCCACCGCGGGCAGCGCCACCAGCACCAGGCTGGGCCGCACCCACACGGCGCTTGCCACCATAATCCCCAGTGCAAACAGCCACGCCGCGTGGAACAGCGGGACGGCGGTGAGAGCCGTGCTCACACCGCCGTTATTGCCGTCCGCGGTCAATCCCGTATTGGGGATGTCCCCGTGCATCGCAGCCCGGAAGTTGGTTTTGGAGCTCTTAGGCACAAGCCTATCAGGACTTGTGCAGCTCCACCACCGTCTCCAGATGGAAGGTCTGCGGAAACAGATCCACAAGCGTTACGTCCTGCAACGCATAGCCCGATCCGATCAGCGCGCGCAGATCGCGCGCCAGCGTAGCCGGATCGCAGGATACGTAGACCAATCCCGGCGCGCCAATCCGGACCAGCTCCGTCACGATCTCCGTGCCCAGTCCCGCCCGTGGCGGGTCCACAACAATCAGATCGGGCCGCTCCGCGCCGCCGCGACGCCGCAGAAAACGAAGTGAGTCCTCGTTCACCGCCGCTGCGTTCGCGCCGCTCAGGTTTTGCGCAAGCGCTGCGGTTGCCGCCAGCGCGGACTCGACCGCAACTACGCGCGTGAACCCAGGCGCAAGCTGCCGCGCAAACAACCCTACGCCGGCAAACAAGTCCCACGCAACTCTGCCCGTGCGCCCGGCCGTCACGCGCTCCGCAAGCGCGTCCACCAGCCAGCGGTTCACCTGGAAAAAGGCGCCGTGGTCCACCCGATAGTCGAAGCCGGCGGCGCGATAGGGCAGGGAACTGTCGCCCCACCGGGCCACCGTCCGGGGTTGCTCCTCAGGCCGCGCCTCCACCACCAACTCCGCGCCCGCCAGTTCCGGAAAGCGTTCGCGCAGCGACCTCGCAAGATCCCCGAAACGTCTCTTATCGGGGCCAGTCGCAATGACGCTTACCAGCAGCGCGGATTCATCGGCATTGCAAAACAACGAGAAGCCCGCAAGCCGCGGTGCGAGCTTCAACTCCCGTACGGTCTCAGCCGCGGCAAGCGCCGCCCGCACCAGCAGAGGCGCCGCGATCGGACACTCGCTGATCGGCACAATCGCGTGCGACCGCCGGCTCCGATACCCTGGCTTCCCCTGTGCGTCGAGGGCTACGCGGACGCGGTTCCTGTAGTCCCAAGGCGCGGCCGCCAGCTCATGGAACTCCTCCGGCGCGCGCAACCCGCCCCGCTCCAGCGTCTCCCGCAAAATCGCGTGCTTCCAGGCGAGCTGCGTTGCGTAGTCCGCATGTTGATAGCTGCATCCCCCGCACACTCCATAATGCGGGCAAGCCGGCTCTATGCGCCCGGATGCAGGGGCAACAATCTCTTCAACCTCCGCGCTCACGTACCCGCGTTTCTCTTCTACGAAGCGCACCCGCGCCTGCTCGCCGGGCAGCGCCAGCGGCACAAATACCGCCTTGCCCTCCACGCGCGCTAGAAACGCCCCGCCGTAGACAGGCTTTTCAATCTCGACTAACTGCGTCTTCGCATCCTGGTGGCTGCCCATGAATCGCCGATTCGCTCACTGTTTGGTATGACTCCGCTAACCCCGCTCACTCCGCTAACACAACTAACTCCGCTAGCTCCGCTTCTTTATTGCTGGCTCATGTAGAACAGGCTCAGCCGCGGCAGCGCATAGTGAACCAGCAGTTGCTTCTGCACAAACTGGTGCTCCACCTGCCGCAGTTGCACCGCGCCCATGCGGCTTCGGTAGGGCGCCAGCTCACGCGCCGCGTGCTCCTTCAGCCCCACAAGCAACTCCTCCGGCGCGGCCGCCGTCAGCGCTGCAAACAGCTTCTCTTCAAGCACCGTCAGCGAGCGCTCCAGCCCCTCCAGGTCCATCGGCTTCACGCCCGCACTGCGCACTTCACCAGCCAGCTCGCGCAGCCGCGCCGCCGTAGCGCAGCACGCATCAGGCGCAACCGCGGCAGAGTCCAGCGCGCCCGCCGCCGATTCCAGGTGCGCCGCCACCCGCTCCTGCTCAAAGCCTGAATCGCGCTCGGCCGTTCCTGCAGGCGCCGCGCCGGCCGCCGCCTCTTTCATCTCCATGGCTGCTTCCATCACCGCCTGCGCGCACCACGCCAGCCCATTGATCCGCCGCATCCGCGCCCGCTTCTGCCGCGCCTCATACTTGTCAAACGCCGCATCGATCCCGCGCAGCACCGCTTCCAGCGGAATGCCCGCCTCCTGCCACGTCTCGATCAGCGCCCAGTCCAGCGTGGAGAGCAGCAGAATCGCCCCGCGGCGCTGCTGAAAGCGCTCTTCGATCTCCGTAAAATAGTTGAAGTAGTTGCGCATTCCAGTGGTCAGTTATCAGTGATCACTGATAACTGATCCGTTGTTAGTGTAGTGGCCCTTCAAATTCATTGGGAAGGAGCATCTATCCCGAGCCGGAACTGCTCTGTGCACGATCCGCTGTCGCGCGGGAAAACTGACCACTGACCACTGATCACTGACCACTCGGACGCGACCGTCCGCGCGGCTTGGCCACGCGGTTGCGCTCGAACAGGATCCGCAGCCCTTCGACCGTCAGCAGGTCGTCAATTTCGGTGATGAAGCGCGAGTCTTCAGCCACCATCCGCGCCAATCCCCCGGTCGCCACAATCGCCTTCGGCTTCTCCCCAAGCTCGGTCACAATCCGCTCGATAATCCCGTCCACCAGCCCGATGTAGCCGTAGTAGAGCCCGCTCTGCAGGTGCGAGACTGTATTTGTCCCGATCACCTTCGCCGGCCGCCTGATGTCCACCCGCGTCAGCTTGGCTGCCCGCGCAAACAGCGCGTCGGCGCTCAACCCCAGCCCCGGCGCAATGGCCCCGCCCAGGTACTCGCCCCGCTCCGAGATCACCTCGAACTTGGTTGCCGTGCCGAAGTCCACCACCAGGCACGGCCCGCCGTAGCGTTCGAAGGCCGCGATGCAATCCGCCAGCCGGTCCGCGCCCAGCTCCGTGGGATTGTCGATCAGCATCGGCAGCCCCGTCTTGATCCCCGGCTCCACAAACATCGGCTCCACGTGGAAGTACTCCTCGCACACCTTGCGTAGCGTCGAGTCCACCGGCGGCACCACGGACGCGATGATGATATTGGTCACCTGGCTTGCCGCCATGCCGTGCATCTCGAACAGGTTCACGAAAAACACGCCGTACTCATCCACGGTCTGCGCGCGATGCGTCGTTACGCGCCAGTGCGCGGCCAGCTCCGGCTTCTCCGCGTCCAGCCGGTAAAGCCCCAGCACCGTGTTGGTGTTTCCCACATCGAGCGCAAGCAGCATTCTTTCGTAGCTCCGAGCTTTCAGCGTTCAGCCCTCAGCTCTTTGTCCCTCGCGCTGGCCGGCCGCGCCCCGAATCGTCGCCCCACAAGAAAAGCTGAGAGCCGGTAGCTGACGGCTAAGAGCTGTATTCCCGAATTCCCCCCGTCTGCACCGTCACCACGCCAGATGCGGTGCTGACCAGAAGGAATCCATTTTCGTCCAGGCCCTCGGTTACGCCGAGGCAAGCCTGCGGTCCATGCACTTCGACCGCCCGGCCGCGCACCCACGTTGAAGCACATTCCACCCGCTGCGGGATGCTCGCAACCGCGGTCGCATCGGCCAGCGCAGCCGCCTCGCGCTCCAGCGATTTTAGCAGGGCGATCAACAGCGCCTGCCGTGAAACCCTGCGCCCGGCGGCCACGTCCAGCGACGTCGCCGGCGTTGCCAGATCCGCCGGAAACCCGCTCTGGTGCACATTGATCCCAATGCCTACCACGGCGTAAGCCACGCTTCTGGCCTCCGTGTGCGCCTCCACCAGAATCCCGCCCGCCTTGCGTGAGCCGATCAGCAGATCGTTAGGCCATCGCAGGTCAACCGCCAGTCCTGACGATTCGCGCACGGCTTCAGCAGCGGCCAGTCCCGCGGCCAGTGGCAACAGCGGCAGCCGTGCAACGGGCAATGCCGGCCGCAGCAGCACGCTCACATACAGCCCATCGCCCGCCGTCGAAAGCCACTGATTGCTCCCGCGTCCCCGTCCCGCTGTCTGCTCATCGGCAAAGTAAACTGTCCCGTGCGGCGCCCCGTCGCGCGCGCCCTCCAGCGCATCCGCGTTGGTTGAGCCCGTGGCCGGCGCAAAGCGCAGTCGTCCCGCAAAGATCGTTCTCGTAAGCGCATCTTCGAGCGCGGCAAGATCGTACATCGTCTATCGCGGCTCCGCTTCGATGCGCATCGAAATATCGGCTGCCCTCGCCGAGTGGGTCAGCGCGCCCACGCTGATAAAGTCCACGCCCGCCTCCGCGTACTCGCGAATGTTATCGAGCACAATGCCGCCCGAAGCCTCAATCGGAATCCAGCGGTTTTCCTTCTTGATCCGCTCCACGCACGCCTTCGCCTGTGCCGGCTTCATATTGTCGAGCAGGATGGCCTCGGCGCCATTCGTCAGAGCTTCCTCCAGTTCAGCGGCCGTGCGCACCTCCACCTCCACGCGCTGCCCCTGCTTGCGCCGTTCCAGCGCCCGCGCCAACACCGCGGCCACGCCGCCGCCCAGCGCAATATGGTTGTTCTTGATCAGGATTCCGCTCGCCAGATCGAGCCGGTGATTTGTCCCTCCGCCGCACAATACCGCATATTTTTCGAGTGCCCGCATCCCCGGCACAGTCTTGCGCGTATCGAGCACCCGCGCCCGCGTGCCCTGTATCGCGTCCACATACCGGCGAGTCAGCGTCGCGATCCCGCTCAGGTGCTGCATCAGGTTCAGGATCACCCGCTCTGAGCTCAATAGCACGCGCGCGTTGTGCCGGATCACGGCCAGCACCTGGCCCCCGTGCGCCCGCACCCCGTCGAAGATCTCCGGGTGGCTCACCACCTCGAAGCGTGTCTGCGCCTGCGGCCGCGGGTCCAGCCGCGCGTAGATTTCGAGCAGCCGCGGCACCGCCCCCAGCCCGGCCACCACCATCTCCTCGCGCGCAAGAATCGACCCCGTCGCCCGCAGGTCCGCGTCGATGGTCAAGTTGGTCGTAGCATCGCCCGCGGCCTTGTCTTCCTGCAGGGCCTGCTCCAGCAATGCGTCAATGCGGCTGCTCTTCCAGTCCATAACAGTGGTCAGTGGTCAGTGAACAGTGGTCAGTTGTGAGTTATCAGTTCACAGTTCGAAGTTCACGGTTCACGGTACACAGTTCGCAGTTCGTAGTTCACAATTGGTCCAATTCAAAAAACGCTGTCATCCTGAGCGACCGGAGCGTAGCGCAGGGAGTCGAAGGATCTGCGGTTGCTTTTCCTTCATTGTTGCGGCAACGCCTCCAGCGCCGCCCGCGCCTTTTCGAGAAGGGTGCGGGTTTCGGATTCTTGCTTTTTCAACCCCTCCACCACGTGCGCCGGCGCCTTGGCCAGAAAGCCCTCGTTCCCGAGTTGCCGCTCCGCCGCAGCCACGCCTTTTTCGTACTTCGCAATGTCCTTTGTCAAGCGCTCGCGCTCGGCGGGGACATCGATTGGCTTTTCGTACAACACTGCCACGTCGGTCGGGCCAACGGGCGACCACGCGAGGCTCTCATCACAGTCAGCAAGCGAAACAAATTCGAGGACGGATATTTGCGCAAGCTTCATTAGGATGTCGGGATTGTCCTCGGCCGTCTGCGAACTGCCAAATGCCCCTGCCCACATGCCCACCTTGACAGGCGTGGCGACATTTTCGGGAATGCCGAGTTCTTTGCGGCGAGCACGTATGCCGGTGACTAAGAACTGGAGACCAAGCATCCGATCTATGATCTGACTGACGGTTGCTTTTGCGCCTGCTCGCGGATAGCTTGATAATGCAATCGATTTAACTGGCGGATTACCGTCGTAGACCGCATGCCACAACTCTTCAGTCAAGAATGGCATAAACGGCGAGAGGAGCCTTAGCGCTGCCTCAAACACCTGCACCAGTGTGGTCAACGCCGCTCCGGTCTTTGCTTTGTCGGCGGATTCGGAAAAATCGAGGCGAAGCTTGATGATTTCGATATACCAGTCACAAAAACTGCCCCAGAAAAACTGGTAGATCGCATTCGCCGCGTCGTCGTAGCGGTAGTTTTCGAGCGCCTGGTTCACCTTCGCCGCCGTCGCGTGCAGTTCGGCCACAATCCACCGCGCTTCAAGAGGCGCATCGTCGCCTACATCGGGCATCCCGCCCAGCGTCGCCGGATCGACCTTGATCCCAACCTCCGCCGCCCGGTCCACATTCATAAAAATGAACCGCGCCGCATTCCAGATCTTGTTCGCGAATGCGCGATACCCCTCGGTCCGCGCCACGTTGAAAGCGATGTCGGTGCCGGGCGAGGCCATCGAGGCCAGCGTGAAGCGGACGGCGTCTGTCCCGTACTGCTTCACGATCTCGATGGGGTCGATTACGTTCCCCTTGGTCTTCGACATCTTCTCGCGGTTCGCGTCCCGCACCAGCGCGTGAATATACACCTCACGAAAAGGCACGGACTCGGCGAGCGGCCGCGGTGAACCGTCGGGCATTGGCACATCGCCCGCGAACCAGCACCCCAGCATGATCATCCGCGCCACCCAGAAGAACAGGATGTCGAATCCGGTCACCAACAGACTGGTTGGATAGAATGCATCGAAGTCTGCTCTCGTTTCGGTCGTAATGTTCGGCCATCCAAACACCGAGACCGGCAAGAGCCCCGAGGAGAACCACGTGTCCAGCACATCGGTCTCCTGCGTAATCTCCGCCGATCCGCAGTGCGCGCACGCCGCCGGGTCCTCGCGCGCCACCGTGATCTTGTGGCAAACCCCGCAGTGCCACGCCGGTATCCGGTGCCCCCACCAGAGTTGCCGCGAGATGCACCAGTCGTGGATGTTCTCCATCCAGTTCAGATACGTCTTCTCGTACATCTCCGGCGTAAACCGGATGGCCTTCTCGCCGTCTGCGTCGGGCTTGACCGCCGCAATCGCCTTCTCCGCCAGCGGCGCAATCTTTACGAACCACTGCGTCGAAAGCCGCGGTTCCACCACCGTCTTGCACCGGTCGCAGTGGCCCACGTTATGGACGTGGTCCTTGATTCCCGCCAGCAGACCCTGCTTTTCGAGATCGGCGACGATGTGCTTGCGTGCCACGAAGCGGTCCAGCCCCGCGTAGGCGCCGCCCTCGGCGTTGATGTGGCCGGTATCGTCCATCACGTTGATCTGCGGCAGGTGGTGCCGCTCGCCCAGCGCAAAGTCGTTGGGGTCGTGCGCCGGCGTCACCTTCACCGCTCCCGTGCCGAACTCCCGGCTCACCCACTCATCGAGGATGATAGGGATCTCGCGGCCCACCAGCGGCAGCCGCAGCTTCCGCCCATGCAGGTGCTTGTACCGCTCGTCCTCGGGATGGACGGCTACGGCAACGTCTCCGAGCATGGTTTCGGGGCGCGTCGTCGCCACGGTGATGTATTCACCCGAATCTTGCCCAAAATTATCCAGGACGGAGTACCGGATCTCCCACAGGTGCCCCTTGTGCTCGTCGTAGACCACCTCCAGGTCGCTGATCGCCGTCTGGCAGCGCGGGCACCAGTTCACGATGTACGCACCCCGGTAGATCAGCCCCTGCTCGTAGAGCCGTACAAAGGCCTCGCGCACGGCCACCGAGAGCCGCTCGTCCATGGTGAAGTACTCGCGGCTCCAGTCCACGCTCGCACCCAGCCGCTTCATCTGGTCGAGGATGGCCCCGCCGTAATGCCGATTCCACTCCCACACCCGCTCCACAAATGCCTCGCGGCCAAGCTGTTGCCGCGTCGTGCCCTCCGCTGTGAGCTGCCGCTCCACCATCATCTGCGTGGCGATGCCCGCGTGGTCGGTTCCGGGCAGCCACAGCGCCCTCCGCCCACTCATCCGCTGCCACCGGGTCAGGATGTCCATCTCCGTCTGGTTCAGCATGTGCCCCATGTGCAGCCGGCCGGTCACGTTGGGCGGCGGCAGCAGGATGGTAAACGGCTCGCCAACAGCGCCCGTCTCCGGCGTGGGCTGCACGAAGAGCTTCTCTTCCACCCAGTAGGCGGCCCAGTGGTCTTCAATAGCAGTGGGGTCGTAAGCTTTCGGCAGATCGTGCGGCATTTGCGTGTCTGAAAGTCCCCTGGAGTGTGCGCGAAACCCCAGCACCGAAAGGGTTTTTGAGCAAAAGGACTCCCTCTCAGGTTAGCAGATGCGGGGTGGGCGCCCGGCGATGCGGCTCAAAGGCTGACTTCGCCGTTGAGCATGAAACCGCAGAGGCGCAATCCCGCCCTGGTGAGTGCGCCGCGCGAGCCCAGATTGCGGATGCCGGTGCGCGCTGCCGGAACCCGGCCGGCGAGATAGGTCTCACGCTTCACCTCCTGAAGAAGAAAGCTCGCGACGCCGCGGCGGCGCCAGTCTTCGCGCACTTCCATATAAAGATCCGCGAAGGGATGGTTGTAGTGGAGCGCGAAGCCGCCGGTGGCGACGATCTCGCCGATCATTTCGAGCACGTACTCTCCCACCGGTTCGACTCCGTGGGCAAAGATGGAGTCGTTCTCCCGTTTGCGGCGCACAACCGCTCCGGGGATGGTGAGATTGGTGACGCAATGGTCTTCAAACAGGACGGTGTCGGCTGCGATGTTGCGCGCGAAATCAAAAAGCATGGCGGAGAGAAGCGGGTCGTTGCTTTGGCACTCGATAAATTGCGCCCGGGCCGCGGCGAGAAGTTCGCGGAAGAGATCGCGGGCAAGACTCCGGAACGGCGGGAGAACAAAGAACTCGAATACGGTGTCGCGATCGGGGATCTCGCGGCCCTTGACGGAGCCGTAGCCGGCGCTGAGGCCATCGATGGCGCAAAGATACGAATCGGACCAGCCGCGCTCGTGGCAGGCGTTGTAGCGAATCTGATGATTGGCTTCCTGCAGAAAGAGTGCGCGTAGGGGCAGGATCTTTCCGAGCTCAGTCTTCTGGATGCTGATCATCATGGCCTCCCCGGAGAGCCTCGCGCCGCCTGCGCCTGCGTGAGTGTGAGACGGGAAGGGCCGCCCGAAAGGCGGCCCCTCGTATCGCTGTTGGTTCCAGAGCAGCTCCGGCTAGAACGGGTTCAGCTTCCCAAGCCCCTTCTTTTTCTTCTTCCGGCTCGACGATTCGTCGCCCAGGTCGGCCTTGGGGGCCTTCTTGTTCTTGGCGTTGGTCACGGTTGCGGTCTGGGTCGACCTTTCGCCCGGCTGGATGTCGTTGATCTGCGCAGGAGCCTCGGCGGGTTTTTGCGCCGCCGGCAAAGGCGTCGTGTTCGATCCTACCGACTGAACCAGCGCATTCGGGTCGGCCGACTGCGTGCCCGACGCCCCGCTTGAAGGCGCGTTCACGATCTGCACACCCACCCCTGTCCCGCTCGCCGGCTGTCCTTCGGCCAGCGGAGCAGCCGAGGGCCTTTCGCTGGTCGGCGGTTCGTTGACGGGCGTCGGCGTCAGTGCCGTCGCGGGCTGCGCAGTCTTGCCGTAGTTCAAGGCAGCCTCAAACAGCTCTCGGTTCTGGGAGTTGATGTCGGTCGCCAGCGTACGCTGCGGGTCGGTCAGGGTGGGTTCGCCCACGTGCACCGCTTCTACCACCGTCGGGCCCCGCTTGATCAGCCCCAGAATCGTGTCGGTAAAGCGCAGGGGCTGCTCGCTGTGCTCCTCGGCGTCGCTCTCGGCAATCGCTGCCTGCGTCGGCGTCGGAATCGGCCGATCCATCGCCACCAGCCGGTCGCGGGCGTCTTCCACGTGCGGCGACATCGGGTAGCGCGTAATGACCTTGTCGTAGGCCTTGGCCGCCAGGTTTTCGTAGTCGGTCTCAAGCCGCTCGCGCACCGCGCCTGGCAGCCCCTTCGCCTGCTGCACGTTGCGCGCCTCGCCCTCGTAGCTGTCCCCGATCCCGATTAGCACCTGGTCATTCTTCGAGTAGAGCGGGTAGGAATCGGCCACCGTCTCCAGCCGCGCGATCGCCGCGTTGTAGTTATCCACGCTCTCGTAGTACCACCCGATCTCAGCCTCCCGCTCGGCCAGCACCTCCTGCACATCGCGCAGCTTCTGCTTGGCCCGCGGCACCAGCGACGAGTCAGGGAACATATTGATCATCTTCCGGTACTCTTCCTCGGCGCGCTGCGCGTTGGTGAAGTCCCGGTCCGGCTTCTCCATCTGCTGGTAGTAGATATCGGCGATCTTCATCTGCGCCTCGGCCGCCTCCGGAGCGTTGGGGAAGAACGTGATGAAGTCGTTGTACTCGGCCTCGGCCTGCATCATCGCCGCCGTGCCGCCCTCCTTGTACCATGAATCGCCCACTGACAGCTTGGCCCTCATGCAGTACTCGGAGTTCGGATAGGTATTAAGGAGCGTCTGGAGGTCGAGCCGGGCCACGTCGTAGTGACCCTTCTTCATCGCCTTCATCGCCTTGTCGTAGAGTTCCAGGTCGGGCTGCTGCGACTTCACGTTCGCCAGCGGGTTGGCGTTCAGGTCAAAGTCCTTTTTTTTCTTCTTCTGCCTGATCTTGGCGCTCGCCGGAATCCCCGCCAGCACAAACGCCATCAGGGCCGCAGCCACAATCGTCTTCGACAACCGGTTCATACCACCTCGTTCGGGCTCGGCCGTCGCCGCCGGCCGTTCGCCCATCTCTTTGCGCTTGTCCTCAATGAATCTTACTCTCTTTGCCGGCCGGTTGGCTCGCCGCTGCGCGTGCGGCCGCCAGCAGCGCCCGCGCATCCCGTTCCGCCTGGCCCTCGCCAAAAACGGCGCTGCCCGCGACCAGCAGTTCCGCTCCTGCTTGGACGATGGCCGCCACCGTGTCGTGAGCCACCCCGCCGTCCACCTCGATACGGAAATCCAGGCCGAGTTCCGCGCGCAGCTCCGCCAGCCGCCGGATCTTGTCCACCGAAAACGGAATGAACACCTGCCCGCCGAACCCCGGGTTCACGCTCATCACCAGCACATGGTGCACCATGGGCAGAATGTCGATGATCAGGTCCACCCGCGTGGCCGGATTCAGCACCACTCCCGGCTTCATCCCGTGGTGCGCGATCAGCTCCAGCGACCGGTGCAGGTGGCGGCACGCCTCATAGTGCACGCCCACCCAGTTCGCGCCCGCCTCGGCAAACGCCGGAATGTACTCGTCCGGGTTCTCGATCATCAGGTGGCAGTCCAGGGGCAGTGAAGTGACCCTGCGCAGGCTCTTCACCACCGGAGGCCCCAGCGTAATGTTGGGCACAAAGTGCCCGTCCATCACGTCCACGTGGATGGTCGTGCCCCCGCCCCGTTCGGCCGCGGCAACTTCGTCCGCCAGATGCGCAAAATCCGCCGACAAAATGGATGGAAGCAGTTCAACCATAACTTCGTTCGCAGCTCTCCTTGCTGGGCTCAGTGTACCAGCGCGCCCGCGGGTGGAATGCGGTCCCCCAGCCCTTCTCAGGAGGCCATGCCTTCCGCCTTAAGCCGCGCCGCCGCCACACGCCCCACTCCGCGCAGCAACGCCTTTACGGGCCAACGCCCTTCCCCGTCGGGAAAGAAGATCTCGCCCGCCCGCCGCGCCTCGGGCCTGTAGTACCACCGCTTCAAGAGCGCCAGGTGGCCCTGCCTTAAGGTCGCCGTAGCTGCTTCCGCATCCCCCAGCGTGACCATCACTTCTTCCATGCGCGCTTCGAGGACGCTGCGCGCCGTTCGCAAAGGCGTTCCCTGATCCCTGACCCCTGACCCCTGATCCCTGCTTTGATCCCTTTCTTCCGGTATCGGTTCGATTGCCATCGGCTGCGCAAACAGCGAAGTGGATCCCGACTGCTCGTTCTGAATGCGCATCCCCAGCGTTGAAAACCCCTCCGGCCCCCGCAGCCGCCCCTGCTCGAACAGATACACGGCTACCTCGTCCGGTTTCGCCGAGGCCTGCAGAATCACCGCCCGCAGCCGGCTCAGCGGCCGCACCAACTCCGCCGCCAGCCCGCGCACCGCCTCCACCTTTTGCACCTGCGCGTGCAGCGCCGCCGCCCGCTCGAACTCGAGCGCTGCCGAGGCCTGTTCCCGCTCCGCCCGCAGCGTCACCAGCCGGCTCTCACCCCGCGTCGCCAGGAAACCCTCCACCGCCGCGGCCTCTTCGGCGTAGCGCTCGTCCGTGCACCCCTTGAAGCACGGCGCCAGGCACATCTTCATCTCGGAGTACACGCAACCCGGGTAGCCCGGGTCAGGATCGAGCTCGAAGGTGCACCGCCGCAGCAGGAACAGCTTCAGCGCTTCGTCCACGTACCGCTCCGCCGCTGCCCGCGACGCAAATGGCCCGTAGGCCCAGTCGCCCTCCCGCTGGCTCGGCCGGAACGTCACCGTTACCCGCGGATACGCATTGCTCCCCAGGAACCGCACAAATGCCGGATGCCGCAGGTGCATCCGCTCCAAGGCCTTCGCTCCGTAAATCTCCTCCAGCAGCGAAAACTGCACCAGCAGCGACTCGAACTCCGACCCCGTCAGCCGCCACGCGATCCGCCGCACACGCCCGGCCAGTTGCAGCCGCCGAGGATGCTTCGCCGAGGGCTGCAGCAGCCGCTCAAGACGCGAGCGCAGATTCGGCGTACGTCCCACATACGGCTCCGTGTGCGCCTCCGCTCCATACAACGCAAAAACGGCCGCATCCCGCGGCAGTTGCCCCAGCGCCGTCTTCGCATCTGCCGGATCGAAGCCGATCTCTTCCGTCAACAGCCCCGCAGACTGCTTTGCTTCCGCCGCGTGCCGCTGTCCGGCCACATCCATCCAACAAACCCCGCTAACCCCGCTAACTCCGCTAACCCGCTGCTTTTCACTCCCCCGCCACCGTCATTCCGTCGATCCGCAGCGTCGGCGCCGCCACCGATCCCCGAAACGCCAGGTCGTTCCCAATCGCCGTCACGTTCTTGAGCATCTCGGCCAGATTCCCGGCGATCGTCACTTCCTCCACCGCGTGCGTCAGTTCCCCGTTCTCGATCCACAACCCCGTCGCTCCGCGCGAGTAGTCACCCGTCACCACATTCACGCCGAACCCCATCAGTCCGGTCACGTAGAGCCCCTTCTGGACGCCCTTCAAAATCTCTTCCGGCGTCAGCGTGCCCGCTTCCAGATAGAGATTCCCGCACCCGATCCCCGGCGTCCCCGCCAGACCCCGCGCGGCGTTGTGCGTCGACCGCATGCCCAGCTTCCGCGCCGTGTAGGTGTTCAGCAGGTAACTGCGCAGCACGCCGTTCTCCAC
>DATJMU010000016.1:0-83729 GCA_035508555.1 Occallatibacter sp.
TCGTCGGTCGGCTTCCTGATCCAGGACATGGGCGCCAGCGGTACGCCGCTGATGTACGCCTTCAAGGAGCGGGAAAAGATTCTGGACCTGTTCGAGAGGCTCACCGGCTCGCGGATGATGTGCAACTACATGCGCTTCGGCGGCTGCCGCGTGGACGCCTCGCCGGCCTGGCTGGACGAGGCGCGCAAAGTTGTGGCTGGCCTGCCCGCGTTTGCCGATGAGTTCGAGGCGCTGCTCACGTCGAATGAGATTCTGATGGCGCGCACGCAGGGAGTGGGCGTGCTGAAGCCGGAACTGGCAGTGAACGCCGGCGTGACCGGACCGATGCTGCGGGCCTCGGGCGTGAACTACGACATTCGCAAGGTGGATCGGTACGGGATCTACGACCGGTTCGAGTTCAAAGTGCCGCTGGGCGACCACTGGGACGTGTACGACCGGTTCATGATCCGATTGCTGGAGCTGCGGCAATCGGTCAAGATTCTGGAGCAGGCGCTCAAAGAGGTTCCCGCCGGCCCCATTGTGGATCCCAAGGCGAAGATTCGCGGCTTCCGTCCCAAGGCGGGCGAGGCGTATGGGCGGATCGAGGCGCCCAAGGGCGAGCTTGGTTTTTATCTGATCAGCGACGGCGGTCCGAATCCGTACCGCTACCGGGTGCGGCCGCCCAGCCTGATCAATCTGACGATTTTGGAAGACATGTGCCTGGGACAGAACGTGGCCGATGTGGTGCTGATCCTGGGCAGCGTGGATATTGTGCTGGGGGAAGTGGATCGGTGACGCAGTGATCAGTGGTCAGGGGACAGTGGACAGTGGACAGGGGACAGTGAACAGTGAACGGTGAACGGGCAAAGGTGAACAGCTAAGGAATCTTCTCTTCGCATGAGTTGGCATTTGCATGGGTGCAGTCTGAGTCGCGCAAACTGTTCACTGTCCACTGTTCACTGTATGGAGGAATGGATTGTTAGGTGAAGGCATACTGAAGGGACTGGCGGAGACGGCGAAGAACTTTGCCGGCAGCTTCGTATCGGCCGAGCGGCTGACCACGGTCCAGTATCCGGAGGAGCGCGTGCCCACGGCCGAGAACGCGCGCGTGTTTCCGTTCCTCGTCTACGACGGGCCCGAGTGGCTGGCGGGGCTGCGCTGCGTGGCCTGCCAGATCTGCGAGAAAGAGTGCCCGCCGAAGTGCATCTACATCGAGAAGAGCAAAGACAAGAAGCCCGACTACGTGGGCAAGCCGCAGATTTATCCGGCGAAGTTCGACATCGATGTGTCGGTATGCATGAGTTGCCAGATCTGCGTCGAGGTGTGCCCTTTCGAAGCCATCAAGATGAATACCGAGTTTGAGCTGGCCACCGACGACCGGTTCGGCGGGCTGCTGCTGGACCGCGAGAAGCTGGCCAAGTCCAACGAGTACTACCACCACGTTCATCCCACCGAGGCCGCGGAGGTGGATGCACGGCTGGCCGAGGAAAAAGCCAAGCACGAAGCCAAGGCCAAGGCCGCAGCCGAGGCTGCCGCGGCGAAGGCAGCCGCAACCAAGCCCGCCGCGCCACAATCTGCACCCGAGTCCGCGCCCGCCACCCCCAAGCCTGCGCCGCCAGCCGGAGGGGGAGAGTAGCCGATGGCCGCGACGATCGACCAGATCTGGATTTTCTTCTTGCATTGGCTGGTGGGGTTCCTGCCTGCTGCGTGGCAGCACGCGGCCGCCGTGGTGTTGTGCGTGGCAGCGATCATCGCGGTCTTTTGCACGCTGTTTGCCCTGGCCGTTCTGATGGAGCGCAAGGGACTGGGCCGCATGCAGAACCGCTACGGGCCCAATCGCGTGGGGATCTTCGGCATTCTGCAGCCGGTGGCCGACGGCATCAAGGCGCTCATCAAGGAAGACGTGGTTCCGTTCCGGGCCGACGCGGTGGTGCACTTTCTGGCGCCGGTGGTGCTGGTGGTGACTGTCTTTATGGGCTACGCGGTGCTGCCCATGGGACGGCACATGGTGCTTGTGGACATGGACGCGGGCCTCTTGTTCTTCTTCGCCATGGGCGCGGCGACGGAGCTTTCGGTGTTCATGGCGGGGTGGTCGAGCCGCAACAAATACTCGCTGCTGGGCGCGATGCGCGCCATCGCGCAGATGATCAGCTACGAGGTGGTGCTGCTGCTGGCGAGCATTGCCGTGGTGATGATCGCGGGGACGCTCTCGCTGCCGAAGATCGTCGACGCGCAGGCCAGCTACTCCGGAATCTTTCCGCACTGGTACGTGTTTACGCCGTGGGGACTGGCGGGCTTTTTGATCTTCGTGATCGCGTCGACGGCGGAGACCAACCGATCGCCGTTCGATCTGCCCGAAGGCGAGTCGGAGATTGTGGCCGGCTACTTTACCGAATATTCAGGCTTCAAGTTCGCACTGTTTTTCCTGGGCGAATACGTGGAGATGCTTGCGGTCGCCGGCCTGGGAACCACGCTGTTTCTGGGGGGATGGTCGGCGCCGCTTTCCGTTTTGAATGTGCTGCCGTCGTGGTTCTGGTTCTTCCTGAAGGTCATGCTGTGGATTTGCTTCTTCATCTGGCTGCGCGGAACGCTGCCACGGCTCAGGCAGGACCAGCTGATGAACTTTGCCTGGAAGTTTGCGCTGCCCTTCACGCTCTTGAACCTGGTGGTGACCGCACTGTGGCGGATTCTGGGGCCGGGATGGGAGCAGTGGGTATTTTGCACGGCGATTCTGGCGGCGGCATATGTGTTCATGAGCCTGGTAGGATTCCGCGCCAATCGCGTCGGCCCGCGGAGGTATCGCTATGCGGAGTAAGGAGGGCCGGCGGTGAGCATTCCCTTTTTTGTGATCTCGGCCCTGACGGTGGCCGGCGGCCTGGCCGCGATGACTCTCAAGAACACCGTGCACTGCGCGCTGGCGCTGAGCGTAGCCTTTGCGGGAATCGCGCTCCTGTTTCTCTCGCTCGACGCACAGTTTGCGGGCTTTGCGCAGATTCTCATCTACATCGGTGCGGTGGCAATCCTGGTGGTCTTCGCGATTCTGCTGACGCGGGGCTCGGAGACGCCTACGGACGGAGTGCACAGCGGGACGTGGTTGGTGGGCCTCGCGATCGCCGCGGCGGTGTTTGCGGTGCTGGGGTGGGCGGTGCTGGCCAGCGCGCCTGGGTTGCATGATGAGGCGGCCGCGCCGGTGGTGACCGTGCGCGACATCGGCAACGCGCTGATGGGCCGGTACGTGCTGCCGCTCGAGATCGTCGCGCTGCTGCTGACAGCGGCGACGATCGGAGCGGTGATCGTGGCTATGCACGAGAAAGCGAGGACCAAATGACGCCGCTCGCTGGTTATTTGCTTGTAGCGGCGCTTTTGTTCGCCATTGGCCTCGGGGGCGCCCTGATACGGCGCAATGCCATCCTGGTTTTGATCGGCATTGAGTTGATGCTTAATGCAGCCAACCTCAATCTGATCGCCTTCTGGCGCTACGGGCCGCATCCCGAAGCGCTGACGGGCATGATGTTCGCCATCTTCTCAATTGCGGTGGCCGCGGCCGAAGCCGCGGTGGGGCTTGGCCTCATCATCTCCATCTATCGCCACGCGCAAACCACCGATCTGGACCGGATCAACAGGATGAAAGGGTGAAAGGATGCTGATTCAGGAAGGCGCGGCAGCGGCTTTTCATCCGCAGATCGCAGGGCCGGCGTCGTTCGCAGTGCGCAACTTGTGGCTCGTTCCCGCCGTGCCCATTGTGGCCGCGGGGGTGATTGCGCTGCTCAAGCAGCCGCGCCGCAAGCTGTCGGCGGGGCTGGCGATCGGATCACTCGGCTTTTCAATGCTGTTGGCATTTGTCGCGTTCGCGCACGTCGCTGCCGGATGGGCCTCGGGCGTGGCTGTGCGCGAAACCGTGAACTTTACGTGGATTCAGGCGGGCACGGCGAGCGTGGCGCTGGGCTGGGTCCTCGATCCGCTCTCGGCCGTGATGCTGGTGATGGTCACGTTCGTGGGCCTGCTCATCTTCATCTACTCCACCGGCTACATGGCCCACGACGAGAACTTTACACGGTTCTTCTGTTTCCTTTCGTTGTTTGCCGGGGCGATGCTGGGGCTGGTGATTTCTAATTCGATATTGCTCTTGTTTATGTGCTGGGAGTTAGTCGGACTTACTTCCTACTTATTGATCGGCTTCTGGTATCACAAGCCCTCGGCGGCTGCCGCAGCCAAGAAAGCCTTCATGACGACGCGGGTGGGCGACGTGCTCTTCCTGCTTGGCATGGTGTGGCTATTCGCGCAGACCGGCACACTGCTCTTCTATAACAATGGCGCGGGATCGATGGAAGGCTGGGCGCTGGGCGGGCTGATCTCGGCGCACGCGGGGCTTGGACTTACGGCCGCGGGCGCGATTGGCCTGCTGATCTTTGCGGGCGCAGTGGGCAAGAGCGGCCAGTTCCCGCTGCATGTCTGGCTGCCCGACGCGATGGAAGGCCCGACGCCGGTCTCCGCACTGATTCATGCGGCCACCATGGTCGCCGCTGGTGTTTACCTCGTCGCGCGCGTGTATCCGCTGATGCAGGCCGGCGCGGCGGCGAATGGAACCACCACTGCACTCATCGTGATCACCTGGATAGGCTCCATCACCGCCGTCTTTGCGGCGCTGATCGCCATCGCGCAGAACGACATCAAACGCATCCTTGCTTACTCGACGGTTTCGCAGCTTGGCTACATGATGGCCGGCCTCGGCATCGGCGGCGTGGCCGTGGGCATGTTCCACCTGATTACGCACGCGTTCTTCAAGTCCCTGCTTTTCCTTGGCGCGGGGTCGGTGATCCACGGCTGCCACGAGGAACAGGACGTGCGCCACATGGGCGGGCTCAAGGCTTACATGCCCTGGACCTTCGCCACTTACGCCATCGCCATGCTGGCGCTGTGCGGGTTTCCGCTGCTCTTCTCGGGCTTCTGGAGCAAGGACGCGATCCTCGAATCCGCCAAGGGCTGGGAGATCTCGAAGGGGCCGTACTATCTGCTGGTCTTCGGTGCGGTGCTCACCGCGTTCTACATGACGCGGCAGGTCTCCTACGTGTTCTTCGGCAAGTGGCGCGGGCATCATCCCGCTCATGAGAGCCCGCGGGTGATGGTGCTTCCCATGGCGATCCTGGCGTTGTTTGCCGTGTTGCTGGGGCTGATCGGGACGCCGGCGTGGCCGTGGTTCCGCTCGTTCCTGGAGGGCCATGGCGCCGAAGCGAACCTGAGCGTCTTTGGCGAACCGGCATTCCTCATGCTCCTGGGCACCTCGTGCATCGTGGTCTTCCTTGGCATCGGCATTGCGTGGTGGCTCTACGGCAACAGATCGCCGGCCGCGGAAGAACCCGACGCGCTTGAGAAAGCCGTGCCGCTGGTATGGGCCGGCCTGCGCGACCGGCTTTATGTGGATGAGTTTTACGACGTGACCGTGATCGCTTTCTATCGTGCGTGGGCGCGCGTGGCCAACTGGCTCGACCGGCGCGTCTGGGGCGGCATCGTCGCGGGCGTGGCGCTGGCCTTCCGCGGACTCGCGCATCTTGATCGCCTCATCGACGAGTCTTGGGTCAACGGCGGCTTCGACAAGGGGTGCGAAGAGCTTTCAACCGGCGGCGGACTGCTGGCGCGCATGCAGACAGGCCGCGTGCAAACTTATCTGCGGCTGCTCGCGCTCGCGTTCGTAGTACTGGCCGCCATTTTGATCTGGAGCAGCCGGCCATGAACGGATTTCCAATATTAACGCTGCTCACGGTTCTGCCCCTGGTGGGCGCGGCCATCGCGCTGCTGTCGGGCAAACATGCGCGCGGAGTGGCGCTGATCACCGCGCTCATTGCGCTGGCTGGCTCGCTGCTGGTGTGGACCAAGCTGCCCGCCGACGGCAGCATTGGCCTGGTTGAGCGCGCGGCCTGGGCGCCGTCGCTCGGCATCGAGTACCACCTGGGCGTGGATGCGCTGGGCGCGCTGATGCTGGTGCTCTCGGCCATTGTGACGCTCATGGCTGTGGACGCTTCACATCGCGTGCACCACCAGCCGGGGCTTTTTTACGGGCTGATCCTGGTGCTCGAGGCGGGGCTCTTCGGATCGTTTACTGCGCTGAATTTCTTCCACTGGTTCTTGTTCTGGGAGCTGAGCCTGATTCCGGCGTTCTTCCTGATCAAGCTGTGGGGCGGTCCGCGGCGCGGGCCTGCGGCCACGCAGTTCTTCATCTACACCATGGCCGGCTCGGTGGCGCTGCTCATCAGCTTCCTCGCGATCTTTCTCTCCACCGGCAGCATGGACTTTGGCACACTCACCGCGATGGCGTCGTCGGGCGCGCTGGGGCAGATGGTCACGGCCCACCTCGGCAACGTGATGCCGTGGCTTGCCATCGGGGTGCTCGCCGGCTTCGCCGTCAAGGTGCCGATGATTCCCTTCCACACCTGGCTGCCGGCCGCGTACTCCGAAGCGCCCTCGCCGGTGACCATGCTGCTGGCTGGCGCGATGTCGAAGATGGGCGTCTACGGCCTGCTGCGGATCGCACTGCCGATCTTCGGAGTGCAGATTGCCGCCATGCGCACGCCGCTGCTGGTGCTGGCCGTGATTACCGTTGTGATGGGCGCGTGGGCCGCGGCGGCGCAGAAGGACCTGAAACGGATCTTCGCGTACTCGTCGGTAAACCACCTCGGCTACTGTCTGCTCGCCATCTTCGCGCTAGCCATTCCTGTCGCAGGCACGGCTGCTCAGAACAATCAGGCCGCGGCATTGAACGGCGTCATTTTGCAGATGTTCAACCACGGCCTGACGGCTGCGGCGCTCTTCTGGTTTGTGGCGATGATCCAGTTGCGGTCCGGCGGTTTGCGCGGGCTTGAGGATTTTGGCGGGTTGCGCAAAGCCGCGCCCGTATTCGCCGGGTTGATGGGCATTGCCATGTTTTCTTCGCTTGGCCTACCGGGATTGAACAGCTTTGTGAGCGAGTTCCTGATCTTCCGCGGCGTCTTTCCGCTGTCGTGGGTCGCGGCGTCGGTCTCCGTGCTCGGGCTCCTCATCACCGCCGCCGTGCTGCTCACCGTGATCCAGAAGGTTTTTAGCGGGCCGCTGCCGGAGCATTGGGCGAAGTTTCCCGACCTCCATCACAGCGAGCGGCTGGCGCTGGCGCCGGTGATCGGCCTTATGATCCTGCTCGGCCTTGTGCCGCAACTGATTTTGAACAGCGTGAACCCAACTGTCGTCAACCTTCTGGCGCACTGGAGATTCTGAGATGTTGGCCTGGACGATCTATCTCTCCTTTGCCGGTGCGTTCGTGCTCGCGCTTGTGCCCCGAGGCAAGCCTGGGGTCGCGCGATGGCTTGCGCTCGTTATTGCGCTCATCGGCCTTGTGCTCGCAGTGGCCGGCTTTGCGGCCGGCATGGGTCAGGGCCTGGTCACCATTGTCGATCTGCCGTGGGTGCCCTCGATGGGCATTCATTACATATTGGCCGCAGACGGCATCAGCCGCGTGCTGGTGCTGCTCACGGGCCTGGCCGCCGTAGCCGGCATTCTTTTCAGTTGGAACATCGAAGAACGCACCAACGAGTTCTTCGCGTTCTACCTCGCGCTGATCGGCGGCGTCTACGGCGTCTTCCTGAGCTTCGACCTCTTCCTGCTCTTCGTCTTCTACGAGATTGCGATCGTTCCGAAGTACTTCCTCATCGCCATCTGGGGCTCGACGCGGCGCGAGTACGGGGCGATGAAGCTGGCGCTTTACTCATTCCTCGGCTCGGCGATGGTGCTTATCGGACTGCTTGCGGCCTACGCGACCTCCGGCAGCCACTCGACCGGGCTTGTGCAACTGGCGCATGCGAATCTGCCGGTGAGTTTCCAGATGTGGTGCTTCCCGCTGGTCTTCGTGGGGTTTGCGATCCTGGCCGGCATGTGGCCCTTCCACACATGGGCGCCCACCGGCCACGTGGCCGCGCCGACGGCCGCATCGATGCTGCTCGCCGGCGTGGTGATGAAGCTGGGCGCGTATGGCTGCCTGCGCGTGGCCATGGCGCTGTTTCCGCACGGGCTCGATCCCTGGGGATTCAGCTTCCTCGGCGTGGGTTCGTGGCGTGACGTCTTCGCCATTCTGGCGTTGATCGGCATTGTGTATGGCGCGCTGGTGGCGCTGGTGCAGAGCGACTTCAAGTTTGTCATCGGCTACTCGAGCGTGAGCCACATGGGCTTCGTGCTGCTGGGCCTGATGACGCTCAACCAGATCGGCATGACCGGCGCTGTCCTGCAGATGTTCTCGCACGGCGTGCTCGCCGGCCTGCTCTTCGCCATCGTGGGCCGCATCGTGTACGAGCGGACGCACACGCGGCAACTGGCCGATCTTGAAAAGATGCATCTTTCCAGACGGCTGCCCTTCGCTGCCTGGGCCTTTGTCATAGCGGGCATGGCGTCGATGGGGCTGCCCGGCTTCTCCGGCTTCGTCTCCGAGCTGCAGGTGGTCATCGGCGCATGGACGGCGGATCCCTGGTGGACGATCGCCGTGGGCGTGGGCATCGTCATCGGTGTTGCTTACACGTGGCGCGCCCTGCAGCGGGCCTTCTTCAGCGACAGGGTACCGACCACACATGAGCTGGAGCAGGAGCACGGGCACAAGTTCGCGGCCCTCACCTGGCCCGAAGTGACGGGGGTTTCGCTGCTGGCCGCGGCCAGCCTGTGGGTTGGACTTTACCCGAAGATTCTCCTCGACTCGATTGAGCCGGCCATCCGGGCGATGCTCGCGGGAGGGATTCGATGAACTACGCAGACCTCTTCCGCTCCACGCTGCCGGAGACGGCACTTGAAGTCGCTGCCCTCCTCGTTCTCGTCATCGATCTTGCCTTTCTGCGGAGCGCGGCGCTGAAGTTGCGCGCTGCTGTAGCTTCGCTTGTGGGCGTGGCTGGCTGCGCTGCGGGGCTTTGGGCGCTCGGGGCCGCGGGAACGGCTGGGTTCAGTTATGACGGAGCCGCACTGCTCAGCGGCGGGGGCTACACGGCGGTTGCGCAGAGTGCAATTCTCGTCTTGACGGCGCTTACGCTGCTGCTCTTGATCGACTCGACACTTACGCGGCACGTAGGCGAGTACGTGGCCGTGGTGCTGATGGCGGCAGCGGGCGGACTCATTATCTCCGCCGCGCAGGATCTGATCGTCATCTTTATCGGGCTTGAACTGCTGAGCCTCGGACTTTACATTTTGACGGCATTTGCCAAGGCCTCCGGCAAGAGCGCGGAAGCGGCGATCAAGTATTACCTCTTCGGCGGAATGTCGGCGGCGTTTCTGCTGTTCGGGTTCAGTTATCTTTACGGCATCGCCGGCTCAACCAGTCTGCAAACGATCGTTTTGCACACGTACTTTTCGGCGACGCCCAGCGCCACGCCTTTGCTGTACGTTGCGCTGGTGATGATCGCTGCTGGATTGGGCTTTAAGGTGGCGGCCGTTCCCTTCCACCTGTGGGCGCCGGATACCTACGAGGGTGCACCCGCGCCCGGCGCGGCCTTTATCGCGTCGGTCTCAAAGGTGGCCAGCTTCGCGCTGCTCATCGGCATTGGCACGGCCATGCTGCACCTGTTCGGCACCGTGCACGTCGGGCGGGTGCTCACGATCACGGTGATGCAGGCAGCTTCGAAATACCTGGGCCTGCAGGAACCGTGGGCGTTGATCCTCACACTCTTTGCCGTCGCGTCGATGGTCTTAGGCAATCTGGCCGCACTGGTGCAGACGAGCGTGCGCCGCCTGCTCGCTTACTCGGCCATCGCCCATGCCGGATATGTGCTGCTGGGACTTGCTTTTTTCTCGCGCACGCCGCGCAGCGCCGAGGCGATTCTCTACTACGTCCTGACTTATGGGTTGACTACGGTCGGGGCATTCGCCGTTGTGGATGTGGTGGAGCGCGCGACGGGGAGCGACCGGATGGATGCGTTCCTCGGATTGCACAAGCGCAACCCGCTGGTTGCAGGTGTGCTGCTGGTTCTGTTCCTTTCGCTGGCGGGAATTCCGCCGCTGGTCGGGTTCTGGGCCAAGTTCAATCTGTTTGCGGCGGTGCTCGGGGTTGGCGAGGGGGTGGTTCCCTTTGCACTGGTGGCGCTGGCGGTCGCGTTCAGCGCGGTTTCGCTCTACTACTACTTGCAGGTGCTCAAGCGGGCTTACGTGATGCCGGCTGTCGATGAGTCGCCGCTCAAGGCGAGCCCCGTCGCGCTGCTGGTGGTGCTGGCGATTGGAGCCGCGGTGGTCGTGCTCGGCTGCTTCCCTGCCCTGCTGGGCGGCTGGATCAATGGGTTCTTCCCGGCGATGTAATTCAGCTTCGTAAATAACAACGCCCCATTCTTGCGAATGGGGCGTTGTTATTTGGGAGCCGGTTCGATTTTGCTTGAGGACACGGCTGAAAACGCATCCCGAAGGGGCTGAAGCCCGGAGCTCAAATTTTACGCTTTCGGCACGACTGAAGTCGTGCCCTGTTACAACTCCTTTTGCGCAGGGAATTTTCTGCAAGCCGCAAGATCGGGCTCTTTCTAACCCGAAACCAATACGCGGCTGGCGTGGTCTCCCAGGTCCCAAAATCGGGACCTGGGGCACCCTCGGTGGTATACGTTCAAACTGCCAAAGACCTAATCGTAGTAGTCGAGGCCGAGGTGGGTGATCAGGTCCTGGCCCATGATGTGGCGGAGCGTGTTCTTGAGCTTCATGGACTGGATGAAGAGGTCGTGCTCGGGGTAGAGGCCTTCGGGCGTCTGCGGCGACTTGAGATAGAAGCTCAGCCACTCCTGAATACCGATGGACTGGAGCTCCGGCGTGCGCTTGGCCAGGTCGAGGAAGAGCACCAGGTCGAGAGCGATGGGCGCGGCCAGGATCGAGTCGCGGCAGAGGAAGTTGACCTTGAGCTGCATGGGGTAGCCGAGCCAGCCGAAGATGTCGATGTTGTCCCACGCCTCTTTTTCGTCGCCGCGCGGCGGGTAATAGTTGATGCGGATCTTGTGGTAGATGTCGTTGTAAAGGTCGGGGTAAAGCTCGGGCTGGAAGATGTATTCGAGGGAGCCGAGCTTCGACTCTTCTTTGGTCTTGAAGGACTGGGGCTCGTCGAGGACTTCGCCGTCGCGGTTGCCGAGGATGTTGGTGGAGAACCAGCCGGAGACGCCCAACATGCGGGCCTTGAAGGCCGGGGCGAGGACGGTCTTCATGAAGGTCTGGCCCGTCTTGAAGTCCTTGCCGCAGATGGGCGCCGAGTTCTTCTTCGAAAGCTCGATCATGGCCGGAACGTCGACGGTGAGGTTGGGTGCGCCGTTGGCGAAGGGCACGCCCTCGCTGAGCGCGGCGTAGGCGTAGATCTGCGAGGGAGCGATGCCGGGGTCGTCGGTTTCGAGGCCCTTTTCAAACGCCTCGATCGACTGGTGCACCGCAGTGGGCTCGAGGAAGATCTCGGTCGAGCCGGCCCAGATCATGACTACGCGATCTACGGTCTTTTTGAAGGCGCGGATGTCGGCGATGACCTGGTTGGCGAGGTCGCGCTTGTTCTTGCCCTTCTTCACGTGGGTGCCGTGCAGGCGCTTGACGTAGTACTGGTCGAAGACGGCAGGCAGGGGCTTGATGGTCTCGAGATAGGGCTTGAGCTGGGCGAGGGTCTCCTTGTCGAGCACGGCGGCGTGCGCGGCGGCCTCGTAGACGTTGTCCTCGAAGATGTCCCAGCCGGTGAAGACGACGTCGTTCAGATTCGCGAGCGGAACAAAGTCCTTGATCAGGGGAGAGTTGCTGTCGGTGCGTTTGCCGAGGCGGATGGTGCCCATCTGGGTGAGCGAGCCGATGGGCTTGGCGAGGCCGCGGCGAACGGCTTCAACGCCTGCAATCATGGTGGTGGCCACGGCGCCCAGGCCGACGACCATGACACCCAGTTTGCCCATGGCGGGCGCTACTTTTTGAGCGGCGGTCTCATGGCCGCCTTGCTTTTCATTCGACATTTTCCCTAACCTTCCTTTGCAATTCCGGCGGCTGCGCGCCGGGGCGTGTTTGTCCTACTGAAAACGAAACATCCAGTGCTCAGCCCTCGCGCGCGGTCTCACCGGCAGCCGGATTCGCTGCTCTGCCGCGACGCACATGCGACCAGACGAACCAGATGAGGCCGGCGAGCAATATAACCTCGACGGCAAGATGAAAGCGATGGAACGCTTGCTGAAGGCGCGGATCGGTGTGCCACTTCTGCCCGAGCTTCATGCCCGCGTAGGCCAGGCACAAGTACCAGGGAAAAGAGCCCAGAGAAGTGTACATGTGGAAGCGCAGGCGCGGCATCTTCGCAATCCCCGCGGGGAAGGCGATAAAGGACTGAGCGATGGGCATCATGCGCGCGAAGAGGACCGTGACCGAGCCGTATTTCTGAAAGAACCAGGTCATGCGGTCGAGATCGTGGCGGCTCATGAGAACCCATTTGCCGTAGCGCTCCACCAGCGGACGCCCGCCCCTGGCGCCGATCCAGTAGGCGATGGCGGAACCGAAGTTGCTGCCGACGGTGCCCGCCAGCGCCACGAGGAGAAGATTGAAGCGTCCCAGGTAGACCAGATAGCCCGAGAACGGCATGATGAGCTCGGAGGGGAGGGGAATGCAGGCCGTGTTGATGGTCATCAACACAACAATGCCTGCGTAACCGCCGGCGCTGATGACCTGGGTTACGAACTGCACTAGAAGTGCCAGAATCTTCTCGCTCATGCGCCCCTCCAGTATATAAGGCCACAGAGGCGGGATTTGGTCCTGCGATCCGGGACGGCGGCGGCGACGACCGGCCCGCCGGCTTTGCTAGGATGGGGCTTGATTTCGATGGCGATGCGAGGTGATTTGCTTGGCTGAGACAGTTGGTGATTCTAACTTCCCTCCGGTTCCGTTGACCCTTGAAGGCTCATTTGTGCTGCATCAGTTCTTCCGGTTCGACTGGAAGGCGTGGCGGGCGATGGCCGAGGCCGAGCGGGAACGGGTCGCGAACGAAGCCGGAGCTCTGCTGCAGAAGCTGGAGCGCGCCGGCGCAGACGCGCCCGTGCGTACGGCGCTGTTTTCCGAGCTTGGGCACAAAGGCGACCTGATCCTCGTGCACTTTCGCGAGTCGCTCGAAGCGCTCAACCAGGTGGAACTGGACCTGGCACAGACGGGGCTTTACGGCTGCCTCACGCAAGTGCATTCGTATGTGTCGGTGGTGGAGCTGGGGCTGTACGAGTCCACGCGCAAGACCTACGAGGCCGCGGAGGCGAAGGGGTACGAGGCGCACTCGGCCGAATGGGATGCCGAGATCGAAGGGTCGTTGAAGCGCGGAGCCGATGCCATGGCGCCGCGGCTGTTTCCGTCGATTCCGGATACGAAGTACGTGTGCTTTTATCCGATGGACCGCAAGCGCGGCGAGCAGGTGAATTGGTACACGGTTCCATTCGTCGAGCGGCAGCGGATGATGCACGAGCACGGGATGATCGGACGGCGCTACGCGGGCGAGGTGCGGCAGATCATCTCCGGATCGATTGGGATGGATGATTGGGAGTGGGGCGTGGACCTGTTCGCGGACGACCCGGTGGTGTTCAAGAAACTCATCTACGAGATGCGGTTCGACGAGGTGAGCGCGGTGTATGCGCTGTTTGGGCAGTTCTTCATCGGGGTGCGGCTGGGGGTGGAAAGGCTGCCGGAGTGGTTAGGCGGAAAGCTGTAGATTTCGGAGCGCTCGATTTTCCCGCGCCCGACGCGACGGTCATCACGCTGCGTCCAGGATGAGCCGCTTTCCCAGCGCCCGCAGCGCGGCGTCGATGCGGTCGATCTTGGTGGTGTGTTTGAGGTCCGTGAGCCGGTTCACCTCCTGTTTTGTCGTTCCGATGCGCCGCGCCAGTTCGATGGGCCGGACCTTCTGGCGCAGCATCTCATTGAGCAGGAGAACCTTCGCGGCAACGCTCACGGGCAGCTCCACCACCGGCTGACCGCGCCTGGGCGCCGAGGGCGGTGGAATTGGGCGCATATCGTCAAAATAGAATTCCATGGACAGTTCAAGGGCTTCCTTCGCCATTTCGAGCGCGTGGGCGCGATTGTCACCCTGGGTAATGGCTTCGGGAATGTCGGGAAAGGTGACGAGGATGAACTTTCCATCCTTGCGGAGATTGACGGGATAGCCGCGCATGGAATCACTCCTGGTTCTTGAGGCCGAGTTGCTTCTTGATGGTTTCAACCAGCCCCTTGCCGAGCTCCTTGCAATGGACCGGCAGGATCGACTGGCGACCGTTCAAGAAGAGCTTGAGATGAGAGCCCTTCTGGGTTCCGAACGTCACGCCCTGCCTTGCCAGCCACCGCCGGAACTCCGAGCTCTTCACGGTTTAAGAGTACACATTTTTGCTTACTGACGCAAACTCACGGAGCAATGGCCCCAGAGCGTCGATCTCAAAAACGGCTTGGCCGCTCAATCGAATACCGGCTGGCTCGCTGAATCCACAATGACGACCGGGATGGTGGCCTTCACCGGCTTGAGCTCCAGACCCAATTGTTCCTTGAGCGCGGTGAACAGGCCCGGGTATAGAGCATCGGGAGGAACGCCCTTGCCGTGGTCGCGAGTAAAGTTCATCTTGAAGTCAAAGTCGCCGGTCAGCCCCGTTCGATTCAGAACCACCCGGCTGCCGACCTCATCGAGAATCCCCAAGTCGTGGGCAAAATCGTCCATCGAGATGTTGGTCGCGGTGATGCGTCCGTTGTAGCCGGACAAGTCGCTATACCGGCTGTTCTTCTGCGGGCCCGGCGCGATCTTCGCGCCCGATTTCGCGACCACCAGCGCAAACACCTGCATCTTGCGCTCGCCGCGGCTCATCTTCAGGCCAAAACGATCCACAAGCAGCGACCGGACCATCAGATCCCGCTCCCAGGTCCGGTCCGTATGATTCATAGTGCGCATCTTCGCCACGTCCGCGTCGTCGATTTTTGCCAGGATGTCAAATGTCTGGTGATCGATCCACTTCGGCCCGCCCAGCACCTGCGACTCGGATTTCAATCCGTAGGCAACGGAGATCAGGCGGCGCAGCGTGTAGTTCTCAATTGAGACGCGATCGGCTGAATCGTCCCAGTTATGATTCCCATCACCCGGCTTGCTGGGCTTGATGGCCGCGACCTCGAAGGTCGGGGCCTGGCCGGCTGTCGCAGGTTTTGGCGTCTGCTGCGCTCGCGCGTGAGGACCGGACAGGATGCCAAGCGCCAGCAAGCCGGCGGCGAGGCATTGGATGACCGCCGTCGCGCCCACGTGCGGCCGGCGCAAGATTCTTTCAGAGCGCAAAACCGGACGGATGTCTTGTAACATGGACCAGCAGGAAACCTCACGAGAATTATGACTGGGACAAAGACGATCGGAAAGAAGGCTGCCAAGCGCTCTGTCGGGCGCAAATCCGGGAGTAAAACGCCGAGGCCGGCTGCGGGAAAGACGCCGCAGCAGCGCGGCCCGCTCGCACCCGAGCGCATCGCCGCCATCCTCAAGGCTCTGGACGAAGCCTACCCCGGCGCGGAATGTGCGCTCGTCCACCGCACGCCGTGGGAGCTGCTGGTGGCGACCATCCTTTCGGCGCAGTGCACGGATGTGCGCGTGAACATGGTGACGCCGGAGCTGTTCAAGCGCTTCCCTACCCCGGCGGCGATGGCCAAGGCTTCGCTGCCGGAGCTGGAGGAGCTGATCCGGACGACGGGGTTCTATCACAACAAGGCCAAGTCGATTCAGGGGGCGGCGCAGAAGATCAGCGAGGAGTTCGGCGGCAAGGTGCCCGAGACGCTGGCCGAACTGATCACCGTGCCCGGCGCGGCGCGCAAGACGGCCAACGTGGTGCTGGGCGTCAGCTTCGGGAAGGCCGAGGGGGTGGTGGTCGATACGCACGTCTTCCGCATCGCGCGGCGGCTGGAGCTGGCCAAAGGCGACACACCGCAGGAGGTCGAGCAGGAGCTGATGCGCGTGCTGCCGCGGGACCGCTGGATCGCGTTCTCGCACCAGGTGATTCATCACGGGCGGCAGGTGTGCCTGGCGCGCAACCCCAAGTGCGAGCGGTGCAACCTGGAGACGCTTTGCCGGTCGAAGGATAAGACGTGGTCGAGCTGAGGTCACATCTTGTCGGACCGCAAGAACAGGCGTCCGAGACTTTCTAATTTAGATCCCCACGGGACCGACCGATGCCTGGGTTCCGCTTAGTAGCCGAGAGTATTCTCCGATCTTCGCCCAATAGATAATCCACAACACGAGAGATGCTACCCCTGCGATCACGCCCAGAAACGGGATGATGCTACAGGCCGCGCAAATACACATTGCCAGGCCAATTGACTGGCCAGGCTGAGGCTCCGTCGCCACCCAGTTTCTCATCTTGAACTCATTGCCCAGCGAGTTCGCGATACCCATCACAACGAAGAAATGCCAAATAAGATTCACAAACGGAACCAGCAGCAGCCATATCATTCCCGGTTCTAGCGTGCGGGACGCTTCAGAGCACTTCTTCAATGCCCCTTGCAAAGTGAGAATGTAAAAAATGGCCGGGATTACGAAAAAAATACCAAAAACAGAAGTCAAGACGAGAATATGCCATGGCTGGAGTAAGTCGCCCATTTCGTGGCCTCCGTCAAATTCACTGCTGGCTGGCCGCAATTCTAGTATGAAAGGCGAAAGCCCGTCTACCGCATAATCCGCACGACGGCGGCGATCAGGCCGGGAATGTCGTGGGGGTTGGCTTCGGTTGCCGGCTCCCAGTTGAGCTCGCGGAGGGTCTGGCTGGTGATGGGGCCGATGGAGATGGCCTGGACGCCGGGGAATGGAAATGCGATTTGGGCGAGGGATGCGGCTTCGGCCAGGCGCGTCGCGCTCGACGAGCTGGTGAACGTTGCTGCGTCGATGCGGCCGGCGAGGGCGCGGCGCAAGAGCGCGGGCGCGGACTCGGGCAGGACGTTGCGGTAGGCGTCGACGACGTCGACTTGCGCGCCGGCCTCACGTAGCGCATCGGGAATCACGTCGCGGGCGGTCTCGGCCCGGGCCAGGAGGATGCGCTTGCCGGCTGCCATACCTGCGAGACCTTCGACTAAAGATTCGGCGACGTAGCTTGCGGGGATGAGGTCGACGGTGAAGCCGGCGTTGCTTGCCGCGGCGGCCGTGGCTTCGCCGATGGCCGCAACCAGCGGTTGAGCAGCACTTTCAAACGAGATGCCGAGAGAGGCCGACCGCTCGACCAGCGCGTGAACGGTGTTGGCGCTGGTAAAGATGAGCCAGTCGTAGGCGTTGAAGCTGCGAAGAGCGGCATCCAAAGCAGCGAAGCTCTCGGGTGGGCGGATTTCGAGAACGGGAACCTCGACGGGTTCGGCGCCGAGGGCGCGGAGGCCTTGGCTGAGCTTGGCGGCCTGGTGCGCGGCGCGGGTGACGAGAATCCTGCGGCCGGCAAGAGGCCGCTCGGTCACCGCGCGCCTCCGGCTGGAGCCGAGAGGATGGCGCCGGCGCCGGCATCGAGGAGCATCTGTGCGGCGATGCGGCCGAGAACGACCGGATCGGAGCCGGTGCGCGGGGCGCGATGAAAGATGCGAACCACTACGCCCGTTTCAGGGCTGGCGACCACGCCGAAGATCTCGTCGAAGCCCTGGAGAGCGGGCTCGGTGACGGGCCGGCAGTGAATGCCGATGGGGACCTGACAGCCGCCGCCGAGAGCGGCCAGCGCGGCCCGCTCAGCCGTTACTGCGAAGCGTGTGCCCGGGTCGTTGAGAAAGGCGGCGGCGGCGATGGTTGCTTCATCGCCTTTGCGGGTCTCGATGCCGAGGGCGCCCTGGCCGGCGGCGGGGCAAAAATCCCTGGGAGCGAGCCGCTCGCGAATCCAATCGGTGCGGCCGAGGCGGTCGAGGCCGGCGGCGGCGAGCAGGATCGCGTCCACCTGGCCCTCGGCAAGCTTGCGCAGGCGCGTATCCACGTTGCCACGGAACTCGACGGCTTCCAGATCGGGGCGCAGGGCCTTCAACTGCGCACGGCGACGCTGGCTGCTGGTGCCCACGCGCGCGCCCTGCGGCAAGGCCGCCAGCCGTTCGTAGTTTGCGGAGACGAAGACGTCACGCGGGTCGACACGGGGAGGCGTAGCGGCTAACGCGAACGGCTCGGGCAACTCGGTGGGCAGGTCCTTGAGCGAGTGGACGGCAAGATCAACGCGCCCTTCGGCGAGGGCTTCTTCGATCTCCTTGGTGAACATGCCTTTCGAACCTACCTGGGCGAAGGTCACTTCCTGCAGGCGGTCGCCGGTGGTCTTGATGATCTCGATCTCAACAGTGTGGCCTTCGCCGCGCAGGAGGCCGGCGATGTGGTTGGCCTGCCAGAGCGCCAGTTGGGAGCCGCGGCTGCCGATGCGCAGGTTCATCGACGGGCCTCGATGTGGTCTTGGGTTGGGCTTGGTTCGGCGGATTCGGAGGCTGCGGAAAGAGGGCGACCGGCGGGCGAACCTCCCGAAAAACCTCCCTCAGGGCCTGAAGGCCGTGTCGATTCTGCGATGTTTATGGCACGACTGAAGTCGTGCCCTTTCAAGGCAGCGAGTTTTTCCGCAGCCTGCTCAATTGGCTCGGGCGATCGGGTATCGTGCACGGCCTGCCGTTCCGGCTCGCGGGCGGCGCCGGCGGCTACGGACCACGCCTCGCAGAGCGCGTCGAGGCGGGCGGAGTCGCCCTCACGCGCGGCCCTCTTGATGGCCTGCATGTGCGGATGGAGGAACTTGTTGACCATGCCGCGGGTGAGCGCTTCAACAGCCGCCATCTGCTCGGCGCTGAGCGTGCCCAGGCTGGCGTGCATCCGTTGCAGCTCACCCATGCGGATCTCCTCGGCCTTTTGCTGCATGGCCACGATGGCCGGTGCCGCGCTGACGGTGAGCCGGCGCTGGTGGAAGCGCTCGACTTCAGTATCGACGAGGGTCTCCGCGTCGACGGCCTGGCGGCTGCGCTCTTCCATGTGCGCGGCGGCTACCTGCTGCAGGTCGTCGATGTCGTAGACGAAGATGCCTTCGAGCTTGTTCATGGCCGGATCGACGTCGCGGGGGACGGCGATGTCGATGAAGAACATGGGCCGGTTGCGGCGGCGGTGCAGGAAGCCCAGGCCGTGCTCGCGGCGGAAGATGGGGTGCGGCGCGCCGGTGGAGGTGATGACGATGTCGGCCTCGCTGGCCACGTCGTGGAGCTTGTCGAAGGGGATCACGCGGCCGTGGAACTCTTCGGCCATGCGCTCGGCGCGCTCCTGGGTGCGGTTGGAGACGAGGATGGCGCCGGCGCCCTGCTGGACGAGGTGACGCGCGGCCAGCTCGCTCATCTTGCCCGCCCCGACGAGGAAGACGGTGCGGCCATTGAGGGAGCCGAAGATCTTGCGGGCCAGGTCGACGGCGACCGAAGCGATGGAGACCGAGTTCGAGCCGATCTGGGTCTCCGAGCGGATCCTTTTGGCGGCGGCAAAGGCGCTTTGCAGCAGGTGGTCCAACTGCCCGGAGACGGTTCCGGCAGCGCGGGCCACGGCAAAGGCCTCTTTGACCTGGCCGAGAATCTGCGGCTCGCCGACCACCATCGAGTCGAGGCTGGAGGCCACGCGGAAGAGATGGCGGACGGCGTCGCGGTCGCGGTGCTCGTAGAGGTGCGGCTCAAGGACCTCCTTCTCGACGGCGAACTGCTGGAAGAGGAACTGCGCGGGATCGACGGCGGGGCCATCGACGGCGGCCAGCAGCTCCACGCGATTACATGTGGAGACGATCATGCACTCGAGGACGCCGGGCATGGCGGCCAGGGCACGCGTGGTCTCCGCCAGATCGTCGCGGCCGATGGCGATGCGCTCGCGCAGCTCGATGGGCGCGGTCTTGTGATTGACCCCGACGAGGACGAGGCTGGCGCCATTCCGGCTCATCGGGCACCGTACCTGTGGACGTGGTGGATGAGGTTGGCGGCCCAGACACCCAGCATCACCACAAACACCGCTCCAGAGAGATAGGCGGCCTTGAGCCCGCGGATGCCGGCGCTGCGGCGGACCAGCAGCAGCAACACATAAGCAAACCAGCAGACGAAGGAAGCAATGACCTTGGGATCGAGGTAGTAGGCGGCGCCCAGCGGCGTTTCCTGCACCAGGACCACACCGAGGATGAGGCCGACGGTCATGCAGGGAAAGCCAAACTCCAGGGTGGCGTGGGAGACACGCTCGAGGGTGTCAAGCGGCGGCAGCCAGTCGAAGGGAATCCAGCGGGAGTTGGGGCCGGGCCTGAGCTTGGATTTGAGCCTCCGCTCCTGGACCAGGTAGAGCACACTGGCGAGGATGCTGAAGCCGAGGGCGGCATAGGCCACCAGCAGCGCGGCGATGTGGGCGATGAGCCAGCTCGTGCGCACGCCCTGGGTGGGAAAGATATACCCACCGGGCCCCAGCGCGGGGATGAAGACGAGAAGGAATGTCATGGGCAAGGCGAAGATTCCAAGAGAGATGGCCTGATAGAGCCACCAGATGAGGAAGAACAGCCCGGCCACTGCGAACCCCAGCAGGGACTCCATCTGCCGCAAGTCCACGGGCACCCAACGGTGAGCGAGGGCGAGCATTTCCACGGCCGAGATGAAGTGGAAGAACAGCGCCATGCCGCCCACGTGGACGCAGACGCTCTTCCAGCGCGCCTGGCCATAGAGCACGGCCGGGAAGACCGCAACAGTTGCCGCGGCGTAGAGAACAGCCGCCACTCTGAGCCAGAGGAGATACATTCCGATGTTTACCTTAAGTCGTTCGGGGCCTATAGACTGTGATTCAAATCACCAAGAAATGATGCGCTCACGGCAAGCAGGAACGCGGATCTGTTGATTTCAGGGTAAATGCTGCTGTGAGGGAGCACAATCCGGGCCCAATCCGCGCTCAATCCACAGCATCGGGCGGCCCTTCGGTGCTGGATTCGCCCGTGCGCACTCTTCGGGAATCAGTCCTCCCTGGCCGCCAATTCAGAATATTCCGCTTTCATGTGTGCCGGGGCCCCTTGACTCCAGCCGCTGAAAGCACTCAAATTCTTCTATCCGGAAAATGCGCGTCTCTGGACCCGCGAATGGGCGCGGGCCGGGCGCGCGAGCGCAATTCTTTTCGCTATTCACCTCACGCAAGCTTAGCCGGGGGGAGAAGCCATGCAGAATCCGAGAGACAACGCACGCGGCCCGGGTGCCCAGAGCGGAGGCGCCGCATGAACTATCCCGTATGGGACCTGAGCTTTGGAGCGGGCCTGCTGATCGCCATCGTGGCCACGCTGCACGTATTTGTCTCGCATTTCGCGGTGGGCGGCGGCCTGTTCCTGGTGGTCACCGAGCACCGGGCCCGCCGCAGGAACGACCTGGACCTGCTGGGCTGGCTCAAGCGCCACACCAAGTTCTTTGTGCTGGTCACGGTGGTCTTCGGGGCCATCAGCGGGGTGGGCATCTGGTTCACCATCGGGCTCATCAGCCCCTCGGCCACCAGCGACCTGATCCATATCTTCGTCTGGGGATGGGCCATCGAGTGGGTCTTCTTCTTCATCGAGATCACGGCCGCGCTGCTCTATATGTACGGCTGGGACAAACTCGACGCGGGCCTGCACGAGTGGTACGGATGGATCTACTTCATCGCCGCCTACCTGAGCCTGGTGATCATCAACGGCATTATCACCTTCATGCTCACCTCGGGAACCTGGACGAAGAACCACCAGTTCTGGAATGGCTTCTTCAATCCCACGTACTTTCCCTCGCTGGCCTTCCGCACGGCAATCGCGCTGGCGCTGGCCGGCATCTACGCGCTGGTCACGGCGAGCGTGCAGAAGGATGCGGCGCTCAAGGCGCGCATCGTGCGCTGGAGCGCGTGGTGGATCGTGCCTTCGCTGGCGGTGCTGCCGGCGCTGGGCTGGTGGTATATCCACAAGATTCCGCCCGACGTATGGCAGGACGCGCACGGGCTGGTGCCCACGGTGACGCGGTTTGCCGGGTTCGCGTGGGTGCTGCTGATCGTCGTCTTCGCGCTGGCGCTGCTCTCACTGGTGCGGCCGGCGAAGATGCACCTCGCCTTCAGCCTGCTGGTTGGGCTGGTGGCCTTCGGCGCCATGGCGTCTTTTGAGTTTGTGCGCGAGTCGGTGCGGCTGCCTTTCGTGATCTCGCACTATCTCTACGCCAACTCGCTCTACTCGACTCCGATCCCCGGCGACGGCGGTTTCAGCGTGGATGAGATCGACAACTCGGGCGTATTGCCCGCGGCCAAGTGGATCGACAACCGCACCCTCACGTCCACCGACCAGGTGGCTGTGGGGCACGAGATCTTCCGCGTGGAGTGCGAGAGCTGCCATACGCCCAGCGCCTACCGCGGGCTCAAGCAGCTGATTGATGCGCGGCAGTGGGACCAGAGCAAGCTGAAGGCCATGCTCGGCGGGCTCGAGTTCATGCACAACGGCGCGATGCCGCCCTTCGCGGGCACCGACCAGGAGCAGGCGGCGCTGGCGGCATATCTCACCACGGTTGCGCCCGTTACCACGGCCGCCGCCAACGCTGCGACCGACGGCAAGACCATCTACACGCAGAACTGCATCATGTGCCACCAGGTCAGTTCCAAGGACCCGCTCTTCCAGAACCTCGACAAGAATCCGCAAACCGCCGCGGACTCGCTCAAGGATCTGACGACGCTGTTCCCGCTGATGCCGGACCTGAAGCTGAACGACGAGCAGCGGACGGCGCTGGTCGCCTGGATCAACACGCAGCGCGCGGCGGGCGGCGCGGCCAGCACCACGCAACAGGCTGGGCAACAAGCGGCGCAGGGAGGGAACTGAGATGATGCAGACGAATCTGATTCCGAGCGTGGACCCGAACCCGCTGCCCGCGCCTTACTGGCTGATCAAGACGCTGCTGATCGTCACCTTCGTCCTCCACATCGTCGCCATGAACTTTCTGCTGGGCGGCGGCGTGGTGGCGCTCATGACCAAGTGGCGCGTGAAAGACCGCGCGGCCGGGGCGCGCATGTTCTTCGACATGGCCAAAAAGATGCCGGTGCTGCTGCCCGCCACGATCACGCTCGGCATTGCGCCGCTGCTGTTTGTGCAGGTGCTCTACGGGCAGTTCTTTTACACCTCGTCGATCCTGATGGCGTGGCCGTGGTTCCTGGTGCTGGTGCTGCTCACCGTGGCCTACTACGGCTTCTACTACGTCTCGTTCCAGAGCGGCAAAGACCCGGGCCGGGCCGGCGCGGTGATGCTCTTCAGCGTCGTCCTCGTCTTCCTCATCGGCTTCATGTTCACCAACAACATCACGCTCAGCGAGACGCCCTCGCGCTGGGCTGCCAAGTATTTTGCGAGCGCCGGCGGCTGGCACCTGAACCTCTCCGAGCCCACGCTCTTCCCGCGCTACCTGCACTTCTTTGTCGCGGCCATCGCCGTGGGCGGGCTGTTCATGGTTTTCATGGCGCTGGCCAGGTGGAAGCGCGACCGCGCCTATGCCGGCCAGCTTCTGCAGTTCGGCGGCAAGACCTTCATGTACGCTACCATGGTGCAGTATGTCGTGGGCATCGTCTTTCTTGTCACGTTGCCGGCGCCGATGCGGATGTTGTTCATGGGCGGCGACCCGGTGGCGACCACGCTGCTTCTCGTCGGCTTCACCGGCGGTCTGGCGGCCATCTTCCTTATGTCCGACGCGCTGCACAAGGAGAACATCCGCCAAGCTGCGATCTATGTCCCCGCTATCATCGGGGTGGTCATCGCCTGCATGTCCACGATGCGCGCTATTCTGCGCGACGCATACCTGAAGCCCTACTTCCACCCCGGCCAGTTCGCCGTGAAGACGCAGTGGGCCGTGCTGCCGCTGTTTCTGGTGCTGTTCCTGAGCGGCGTGGCGCTGTGGTTCGTAATGCTCAAGCGGTATGGGTTCTTTGGCGGCGGGAAGACGGCCGGGCCGGCTGCGGATTCGTAGGCGCCACGCGGTGTAATGGGAGCTGCTCCGAAAACACCACGCCTTCTGTGCGGGCCGCAGTGCAGGCCTTGCGCTCCCCGTGCATTCGAGCGCGCTATTGCGACTTGACCGTGTCACCGACCTGCGGCTTGCCCGAACCGCTGAATGAGCCGACGGCAGAGGTGGAATCGACGCTGGTGATGGTCAACTGGCCGATCGTATCTTCAATCGAACGCAGCGGCTTGCCCGTGGCCGGATCTTTGACCACGCGGATCACGCGCTCCACCAGCAGCTTTTCGCCGACCGTCACGCCGGCGCTGCTGCCGACGTTAATGATGATGTCCGGCGTCGAGGCATCGGCAATCAAGCCTGAAACCGGGGCCGCTGCTGCAGCCGGAAGCTTTCCGCTATCAGCTTCAAGCACCTGGGCCAGCTGCGTGACTGCCTGGCTGGTGGCCTCGCCGATGATGGTCTGGGCAAAGTTGCTGCTGTTCATGCCGGCGCCGCCTTCACCAAAGCCGCCGGTTCCCGCGCCGCCCGCGAGCAGATTGGTGCCTGAGCGCTGCGACTCCCCTTTGCCGGTAGCGGACGCGAAGATCTCGCCGGTGCTGGTGTTAATCAGGCGGGCCGTGATGGCCACCTCGGCCTTGGCCTTGTGGGTTCCCACTCCTCCCAACCCGTAGCCGCTGCCCCACTTGCCCAGCGCGCCTCCGAAATTCCTGCTCTGGTCGTCGCGCCCGAATTGGGTGATGTCGCCCACGATCACGTAATTCACGCCGAGAATTTTGCCGATCTTTGCCGCTGTGTCGGGATCGGCGCGGTTGCTGTTGGAGAAGTTCTGTTCGTTGATGATCTTGTCGATCTCATTCCGCTCGATCAGGCGGTAGGTGCCGTCGTTCACCAGGCGGTCGATCAGCATATCCGAGATGCCTTTACCGATGTCCACGTTGGTGCCGAAGACTGCCTGCGAGGTGGTCATCACGGTCGCGTAATTGAAATCGAGCACGGCGATGCGTGGCCGCTGTGCGGACTGTTGCGCCGGCATTGCAACGCTGGAAGCGAGGAAGAGAAACAGCACGGGTAGAACTCTGCGCATGGCGGGTCTTCTCCTATCGGCCTAAGAAGGAATCGAGCGTAGCCAGTTCCCGTTCGGCACGATCCATGTATTGATTGGCGGAGGCGGGATCGTTCCGGTTGAGGGCCTGACCCGCTTCGTTCATGTCATTGTTGAGTCTGTTCATTGCGGCGATTATGTCGCCTCTTAGATCGAAACCCTGCGCCTGCTGCTGGCGCCGGATCGAATCCACGCCGGTTGTGTCGGCATCCGCGCGCGCACCCAGGTCGCCATACCGGTCATGGGCCTGCCGAACCTCCTCGGCGGACGGTCCCGTGGGAGCAGGGGGTTGAGACACGACAGCCGGCGGCGTGGAGGAAGTGGGAGGCTGGGGGCTGTTGATCGGGACGGGGGCCGTCCGCCGCTCCTTGCCCGGGTTGGCCGGCCCTCGCTCCTGTTGATTCGGCTTCGACGAATCTTCCGGCACAGGCTGCGCCTGCGGAGCGGGCGCTGAAACCGGCGGGGCAGGCGCCTGCGCGACAGGCGCGGCCTGGCTCGCCTGCGGCGCCGGTTGCGTCTCTGCAACCGACGTCTGCGTCTGTTGCCCCGCATGAGTGGAGAAAAAGTGCGGCAGCAGAGCTGCAACGGCAATCAGCGCGGCCAGCGCCACGCAAGCTCCAAGCGCGATCCAAAGCCCGCGATGGCTCTTCGCTGCAGCGGGCGGCGTTGCCACCGGCACCGCACTCCACTCCACTGCGGTTGCGGGCGCAACCTCCGGCGCCGGCTGCTGCATGTTCCTGATCGCGTTGCGCATCTCGTCCGCGGATTGAAAACGGTCTGCCGGCTCTTTCGCCATGGCGCGGAGGATGATCTGGTTCAGCGCTGCCGGGAGCGCGGGATTGATCTGGATGGGCGGGACGGGAGCTTCTTTGAGGTGCGCGTTCAGAACGCTGAAAGAGGTGTCGGCCTGGAATGGGCGCCGTCCCGTGAGCATCTCGTACAACGTTACGCCCAGCGAATAAACATCCGAACGCGCGTCCACAGTGCCGCCCCGCACCTGCTCAGGTGACATGTAATAGATCGAGCCCATGGTAGTGCCCGGCCGCGTCAGCTGCATATCCTGGGTCGACTTCGCGATTCCGAAATCCATGAGCTTGGCCAGCCCATGAGAGGTGATCATGATGTTTGCAGGCTTTATGTCGCGATGCGTGACTCCTCGGCCATGCGCGTAACTCAACGCGGAAAGAACCTGCGCTGCGTACTCGAGCACGTTTTCGACCGGGATTCGCTGCGATGCGCCCAGGCTCTCGAGCGTCACCCCTTCCACGAACTCCATCACCATCACCAACTGGTTCTGGAACTGGAAGGCCGTCCTGAGCTGGGCGATGTTCGGGTGCTCCAGGCCCGCAACGGTGCGGATCTCACTCACAAAGCGGGCGGCCAACTCCGGCTCGGACGCGTAGTCCGGAAGAAGCACCTTCATCGCTTCCTGGCGGTCGGAGATAATGTTGCGCACCCGGTACACGCGGCCCATACCGCCGCTCCCGAGCAGGCTGAGAACCTCGTAGTCGCCTACGCGCTGCCCCTGTTCCAAAGCCATGGCATCCGACCTCATCTTGCATACGTGGCCCGTGATTAACCAGGAAAAGAACGCTGGAATATCAAAGAATTATATGAGAGCGGAGACAGTATACTCCCATTCTGCTTTGGGGCGCGGCAAATTTTCCAGATCCGGCGGCCCTCCAGCGTCTCCAGGGCCTGAAGTCCCTGACAGAGTTGCCTCTGATATTCATAGTGACCGGGGCCCCAAACGCGTTTCACGGGGGCTACGGACAGATGTCCGTCCGTGGATAGGCTGAGCCTCCGCGGCTTACTCCCAGACCACTACGCCGCCGATGGCGTGGTCGATCCGTTGCAGCGCCTCGTCGGGCAGCCTGACACCCACGGCGCGCACATTGTCGGCAATCTGCTCGGGCCGCGAGGCGCCGATGATGGCCGAGGCAACCTCCGGCCGGCGCAGCACCCAGGCCAGAGCGAGTTGCACCATGGTCAGCCCAAGATCGGCCGCGATGGGCTTGAGCTGCGCGACGGCCTCGAGCAGATAGTGAGACCGGTAGTGGCGGCCGGCCGTCTCCATGAAGATGTTCATCTCTTCGCTGGCCGCACGGCTGCCGGCGGGCGGCGGCTGGCCGGGTGCGTACTTGCCGGTGAGCACCCCGTGCGCCAGCGGCGAGAACGCAAGGTTGCCGATGCAGTGCCGCGCGCAGGCCGGAAAGACCTTGGCTTCGGGCTTGCGCCAGAGCATCGAGTACTGCGGCTGGCTTGAACAAAACGCCGTCAGCCCGCCCGCGCCCGCAATCTCCGCCGCCGCGTCGATCTGCTCGGCCGTCCACTCGCTGAAACCGATGGCGCGCACCTTGCCTGCTTTCACCGCGCGGTCGAGGGCCGAGAGGGTCTCTTCGAGCGGGGTCTCATTGTCGTACCGGTGGCACTGATAGAGGTCGATGCAGTCCGTGCCCAGCCGCTGGAGCGACCGATTCAACTGTTTTTCGATCTGGGCCGCGGACAAGCCATGATCCGGCTCGTCGCCGACCGGAAAGTAGAGCTTGGTCGCGATCAGGTACCGGTCGCGGGGATGGCTCTTGAGCGCTTCGCCCAGCACCCGTTCCGCTTCGCCGGCTCCGTACTGGTTGGCCGTGTCGAAGAGCATGATCCCCCAATCCAGAGCAGCATGGACGCAGCGGGTGGCCTGCTCGCGGCCAATGCCGCCTGCCACGGTCAGCCATGTCCCGAAGCTGAGCTCCGATACTTCCAGCGGTCCATTGCCCAACATGCGGCGTTGCATCGATCCCCCCTCAAGCTCGGCGTTCATTGTTCCGCTGCATCAGAATCACCCTGCTTGCATCATCTGCTCCATGAGTGCATCATAGCTGTGTGAGCGTCCACAGTTCATCGACCGGCAGTTCCGCCGCGCGGCGCAAAAAGGCTGAGAACGCCCGACGCCAAAACCTTCCCAGCCGCAGAACGACCGTCACACTTTCGCCCGAGTCGCGCGAGATCGTGGATCGGTTCAAGTGCGCGAACGGCATCTCGACGAGCGCCGCCGTTGACCAGATTATTCAACGCAGCGAGCCAACCCACTCCCGACTCGTGGATGTCAACGGGTTTCTGGTCCTAAGTGTTCCGTCCGATCGGCAAGACGACTCTCGCCGCGTCACCCTTGACGATATCAGGCGGGCCGAAGACGAAATGGACCGGGAATACGCCGAACGAATATTGCATCGCGAGCGCAAACCTGCGCCAACGAACAGGAGGGCGGGCACACGCCCATGACGTTCCTGCTCGATGTAAATATTCTGTTCATCCTTCATCAGCCGAGACACGACGACTACAAAATCGCGTCCCAGTGGTTTAATGGCGTGTCGAGAGACGGATTCGCAACCTGCGCAATGACCCAGGCGGGAATGCTTCGCCTTTTGACCCGGAGGATCGACGATCTGGATCGTTTCCCGATGCACGAAGCGCGTGAAGCCTTGCGACATCTTGCCAAGCGTCCAGATCACGTTTTCTGGATGGAGGCCCCACCCTGCCTCGATCTTACCGAGCCACTGTTCAGACGAATGCAAGGGCATCGCCAGATCACCGACGCTTATCTTCTTGGCCTCGCAAGGCATCATCACGGCAAACTCGCCACCATGGATAAGGCGATCAGAAGCCTGGCCGGCCCGGAGTATGGCGACTTCGTCGAGCTTGTCGCCTGAGAGCCGCTCTTACAGCGCCTGCACCGCACCCTTGCCCACTAGTTCCTCAACGCGCTCGACCCAGCAGCGATCGGCCGCTACGCTCATTCCTTCGGGTTCGAGAATCGCGGACCACTCGCCTTTCTTTTCGAGGCTCAGCATCACCTTCCCCGGTCCCGGCGCGGCGTCGGCTGCGCTCTTGAGCGCGGCGAGCATCTCTTCCGTGGCGCGGTCGAGGTTGATGCGGATGCGTACGCCCACCGGCAGCTTCACCTGGACGTCTTCCAGCGCCTGAATCTGGCTGAGGGCGATCTTCGACGCCGCGTCCTCGTCGCCCATGAGCACGCCGCGCACCAGCACCGGCGCTTCGATCTTCAACTGCGCCGCCAACCGCTCGTAGTCGCGCGAGAAGCAGATCAGGTCAATCTTTCCAGTCGCGTCCTCGAGCGAAGCCTGCGCGTACAGCTTCTGGTCCCGGCGGCTCTTCTGCACCCGCACGGCGTGCAGGATGCCCGCCACCTGAATCTCGTCCGCGGGGTCCGCCTGGCCGCGGCGACGCTCCGGGGGCTTGCGCTCCAGCGCCTCGGCCGTCGTAATCACGCCGGTGAGATTGCGAATCTTCTCCGCGTATTTGTCGAGGGGATGACCGGAGACAAAGAATCCCAGCACTTCTTTCTCGTTCGCCAGGCGCTCGCTCTCTTCCCAGTCGGCCACGCGCGGCAGGTCGTCCCCGTTCCGCCCCCTGGCCGGCGTCTCGTCGAAGAGGCCGAACAAACCCGTCTGCCCCTGCGCCGCGTCCTTCTGCGACTTCTGCGCGCGCTCCATCGCTTTGTCTACCGCGGCCATTAACTGCCCGCGCGTGCCCAGCGAGTCCATTGCGCCGGCCTTGATCAGCGACTCGATGACGCGCTTGTTCATTACGCGCAGATCGACCTTCTCGCAGAACTCCCAGAAGCTGTGGAAGCGGCCGCCTACTTCGGCGCGCGCCTTGAGGATGGACTCGATGGCGTTGCCGCCCACGTTCTTGACCGCGGCCAGCCCGAAGCGGATCGCGCTGCCCTCGTGTGTACTCTGCGGCGTGAACTGCGCCCCCGAAACCTGCACATCCGGCGGCAGCACCCGTATCCCGAGCTCCTTGCATTCGCCGATGTACTTCACGATGTTGTCGGGCTTCGAGGTTTCCGAGGTGAGCAGCGCCGCCATGAACTCCACGGGGTAATGGGTCTTCAGATACGCCGTCTGGTAGGCCACCCACGCGTAGGCAGCCGAGTGGGACTTATTGAACCCATACCCGGAAAACTTGGCCATCTGCTCGAAGATCTCTTCCACCGGCGCCCTGGCGTGACCGAGCGCCGCGGCGCCGTTCAGGAACCGCTCGCGCTGCTCGGCCATCGCCTGCGCGTTCTTCTTTCCCATGGCCCGCCGCAACAGGTCGGCCTCGCCCAGCGAGTAGCTCGCCAGCACGTTCGCGATGCGCATCACCTGTTCCTGGTAGACGATCACGCCGAGGGAGTCTTTGAGGATCCCCTCGAGCGCGGGCAGCAGGTACTCCACCTTCTTGCGGCCCCACTTGCGCTCGATGAAGTCGTCGATCATGTCCATCGGCCCGGGGCGGTAGAGCGCGTTCAACTGCGTGAGCTCTTCGACCGTGTCCGGCTTGTAGCGCCTTAAAATATCCCGCATCCCCGACGATTCAAACTGAAAGACGCCGGAGGTCAGCGCCGTGTGAAAGACCCGCTGGAAGGTCTCGGGATCGTCGATCGGGATCATCTCGATGTCGAGCTTTTCGCCGCGCGTCTCGTCGATCAGCTTCACCGCGTCGGTAATCACCGTCAGCGTCGCGAGACCGAGGAAGTCCATCTTTAAGAGGCCCATCTTTTCGACGGCCAGCATGTCGTAGGCGGTCACGATTTCGTCGTTCTTGGTCCGGTTCAGCGGCACCAGCTCGGTGAGCGGCCGCGGCGCAATCACCACCGCCGATGCGTGCACGCCGGCGCCGCGCACCAGCCCCTCCAGCTTCTTCGCCGTGTCGATCAGCTCGCGGATCTGCCCGTCGCTGTCGTACGCCTTTTTGAGATCGGGGCTCTCTTCGAGGGCCCGGTCCAGCGTCATCCCCACCGTGGCCGGAACCAGCTTCGCGATCCGGTCCACCTCCCCGAACTGCATGTTCATGGCGCGCCCGCAGTCCTTGATGGAGGCCTTGGCCGCCATGGTGTTGAAGGTGATGATCTGGGCCACCTGTTCGCGGCCGTACTTGCGCGTCACATATTCGATGACCTCCCCGCGCCGCTCCTGGCAAAAGTCCACGTCGATATCGGGCATGGTCACGCGCTCGGGGTTCAGGAAGCGCTCGAAGAGCAGCACGTTCTGCATGGGATCGATGTTGGTGATCTCCATTGCGTACGCTACCAGCGAGCCGGTCGCCGAGCCGCGCCCCGGGCCCACCGGGATGCCGTGGTCGCGCGCGTACTTGATGAAGTCCCACACGATCAGGAAGTACCCCGGGTACTTCATCTGCTTGACGATCCCGATCTCGTAGTTGAGCCGCGTCTCGTACTCCTCAGGCCGCGAGCGCAAGACGCCCCGCAGCTCCAGTTGCCGCACCGCGGTGTCGAGGCGCTTCCGCAGCCCCTCGCGGCACACCTGCTCGAAGTAGCTGTCGATGGTGTGGCCCTCCGGGACGGCGAACTCGGGGAAGGGATTGTCCACGGGGTGCAGCTTGAAGTTGCAACGCTCGGCGATCTCCATGGTCCGCGCCGTCACGCCGGGATTGTGGGGAAACAGCCGCGCCATCTCGTCGGCGCTCTTCACAAAGAACTGGTCGCTGTCGAAGCGGAAGCGGTCGGCATCGTGAATCTTCGCGCCCGTCTGCACGCACAGCATCACGTCGTGGGCGTGCGAGTCTTCGCCGCACAGGTAATGCGAGTCGTTGGTCAGCACCAGCGGAATCTCGAGTTCTTTCTCCAGCCGGAAGAGATCGGCCTGAATCTTGCGCTCCTGTTCGAGGCCCTGGTCCTGAATTTCGAGATAGAAGTTGCCGCGGCCGAAGATGTCCTGGTACTGGGTCGCCACGCCCTTGGCCTTTTCGTAGTTGCCGGCCATCAGCTCCTCGCAGAGCTCCCCGCTCAGGCATCCCGAGAAGCCGATCAGGCCCTTCGCATGTTCGGCCAGGTACTTTTTGCTGATGCGCGGCTTGCGATAGAACCCGTGGAGGCTGGCCTCCGAAGTAATGCGGACCAGGTTCCTGTACCCCTCTTCGTCCTCGGCCAGCACCAGCAGGTGGTTGTAGTCGTCCCCCTGGGCCGGCGCCCGGTGGTCCTCGTTCTTGCACACATACAGCTCGCACCCCAGGATGGGCTTCACCCCCTTGGCCTTGGCGGCGTTGAAGAAGTGCACGGCGCCGTAGATGTTCCCGTGGTCGGTCATGGCGACGGACTTCTGGCCGAGTGCAGCGACGCGATCGACTAGCTTGGTGACGTCGCAGGCGCCGTCGAGCAGGGAGTATTCGGTGTGCAAATGGAGGTGGGTGAATTCAGACATGGCTGACTACGATTTTAGCCGCCCGGCCGGCAATAGGCCCCGACCGCAAAACGGTTGAAAACTCAGCAAATGCGAGGATATCCACACACTGAGAGGTTTCTTCGAATAGAGCTACTCTCAGAGTGATAGTATCTTCACCACAAACACCCGATGCACTGGAGTGACGTACATGACCTCTGGAGGCGAATCGAAATTAAGAATCACGATGAGTTGGATCGCGGTCGCACTGGTCACATGCATGACAGTCGGATTCTTCGCGATCATCATTATTCGTGGGATTCTTGAAGGGGCTTGGCTGAAAGTCACACAAGATCATTTCGCAGCGATTGTTGGCCTTCCGGCGGCCGCTGTAGCCGCGCTATTTTTGGTCTTGGTGCTGCGCATCGCGGACGGCCCCATTGAAGTCGAGATCGGAGCCCTGAAGTTCAAAGGTGCCGCGGCTCCGATAGTCTTCTGGCTTCTATGCTTCTTTGTGATTGCATCAGCAATAAAGATGCTCTGGGCGTGAGGATACGCGATGCCGAGGGGCTGGGTGCCCTCAGGCTCCGCCTTTGGGGCCTGGGAGGGGATAGCGGACCATAAACTTCGCCAGACCAGCCACCGGATGGAATCTTCAGCGCGTCACCACGCATCCCGGCGAGATGTCGCGCGAGAAGTTCCTTACTCCTCTCGGAATCTCGCAGAAGGATCTTGGCAGATGGCCCACTCATCGCGGTATCGCGGGCTGTGCGGGCTGTGCCCGTTCATCGCGGTCCTATCGCGACGAGCGGGTCTTCGGTAGCCCGTGCCCAGGGCGCGGCTGTAGAGCCGCCGTCCGCCTCGTCCTCGCGTACCCAGTACGGCGACCCAGAAGTTCATTGAAGAACAACCGCCGATCCTTCGACTCACCACCCCCAAACTGGAAAGCGTTTGGGGCCCCGTTCGCTCAGGATGACAGCTTGTTCTTAATGCGAACTTTGGAGAGAGGACACCAGGCGCAAAAACAAAGACGCGCCGAACCTGGGGCACCCGGAGATGAATCTTTTCGCAACCGACCCCGCCGCGCGTGATTCCCAGGTCTCAAAAGCGAGACCTGGGGCACCCAAGTTCAGTGGTTCGGCTGCGAAATCACGCGGACAAAGCACTGGGAGATGATCTCGCTCATCCGCCTGCTGTCCTTCTCTCTTGAAATCACCCTCGCATCGATTGGGCCGCCGGATCAAGCGAGGGGCCGAGATGCCCAGCGAAGAACCGGCGTCCGGCTGGCTCTCCGCGGCGCCCCGACTCCGCGGCGCGGGGCCGGAGGGTCCGTTCTCCGCTGCCTCACTTCTCCTGCGCGCACTGGCACGCGGTGAAGCCGGCCGCCGTGTAGTTCCCCAGCGCGCAGACGTACTCGGGCCAGAAGGGCTTGATCTCCCCTGAGGCGTCGCCGACAAAGTAATGCTCGAGATAGCTCTCGCCGGCGGAGGTCTTCGCGCCGGGATCGGCCGCGAACCGGGCAATCAGCTTCTCCACCGTGCCCGCCGTGAACTCCGATTCGCCGTACGCTTTGTCGAAGTCGTACTCCTCGGACCACACAGTATCGACGCCGGTCTTGTTGGAGGCGGCATACACGCGGTAGTCCGCGAGCGCCGCCGTCTGCGCGTCCACCTGGGCCACGGTGAACGCGGGGTCGTTGCCGTCGACGGGCGAGATCGAGGGCACCATCTTGATGGCCACGCCGGGCTCGCCCTCCTTTGCCCCGGGCAGCAGCCGCAGCTCGTCCATGTGGGTATGCGCGAAGATGGCAAGCTGGATCACGTCGCCGTACCCGCTCAAGAGAGCGGGCAGGGCGTCGCCGGAGAGGAACATCTCCGGCTTTTGCCCCGCGCAGACGTCCCGCATCTTCGAGATGGTTCCGTAGGGGTCCACGCCGGGGGGAATGTGCGCCATGACCCACACCCTGGCGTGCGCCTGCCGGGCCGCGTCCAGTTGCCGCTGCAGCCACTTGAGCTGCCCGGCCGCGCCCGCATCGTCGGATTTGCCCGCGCAGGTCGTGTACTTCTTCGACATATAGAGATCGTCGAGGACCAACATCTCGGTGTTTCCGAACGGCGCGGGCAGCGCCGCGCTGTAGTAGCCGCCGGCGATGAGGGTGCGCACGGCCTCGCTGGTCTCGTCCTCGCCGAAGCCCGCCGCGATGGCGGGAGCCACCAGCGCCAGGAAACCATCCTGGGTGTCCAGCTTGTAGTCGCCGCATCCGGAGTCGTTGTTGCCGAGCGCCGCGTACAACAGGGCGTGGGGGAAGGCCGCGTGCAGGCGCTCCACCACGTAGTCCACGGTCTTGGCCGCGAAGCTTTGATCGTCATCGGCCGAGGCATGGGGAAACATGGTATGGAACTTGCAGTCGAACTCGTGGGCCATCAGGTCTCCGCTCAGGGTGATGAACAGCGCGCCGGCGGCCTCCTTCCGCATGGCGGCGAGGCTCGACTCGAAGAGTGGATACGAGGTGTCGTTCCCCTTCAGGTTACAGGTCCGCTCCAAGGTGGCGAACTGGCTGGCGCGGCCGTTCGAGTCGGGCGCCGCGAGGATCTTGCCCCAGTCGTTGTTCGTCGCCAGGTCCGCCACTTTCCCCGGATCCCAGAACGGGTCGAAGTGGATGTCGCTGACCATGAGCACCCGGGCGTCGTGTCGGCCGGGGGCCGGCTCCGCACCGGCGCGCGGCCCAGCCAGGAGCCCGCACACGGCCGTCACCGCAACCAACAGCCCCATCTTGCGGCATTCTGCGCGCACCATCGATCTGCTCGGCATCGTCCTGCTCCCCGCTCCGAGATTTCGGCGTGAGTAGAATACCGGAGGGCCGGCGGGATGGGTGTACCCAGGGCGGAGTCCGGTGTGGTATACGTTTACCCATGCCCGCCCGCGTCTTTGTTGCCGCCGCTCTGCTGGCCTTTGTCCTTGCGCCCGCCGGCGCCCAGCCGCCGGCCCCCACGCCGATGGGCCCTCCCATGGGTTGGAACAGCTGGGACTCCTACGGCCTCACCGTCACCGAGGCGCAGTTTCGCGCCAACGCCTCGGTGCTTGCCTCGCTGCGCTCCTACGGCTGGCAGTACGCGGTGGTCGACGAGGGCTGGTATATGCGGGCGCCCGACGGCCAGACGGTCGCGCAGCAGAACTACCTCTGGAATGCCCACGGACTTCTGATTCCCGCGCCCGACCGCTTCCCGTCGGCCGCCAACGGCGCGGGGTTCAAGCCGCTGGCGGACTGGGTCCATGCGCAAGGGTTGAAGTTCGGCATCCACATTATGCGCGGCATCCCCCGCCAGGTCGTCGATGCCAACCTGCCTATCGCCGGGTCGCCCTACACCGCCCGCGAGGCCGCCGACAGCTCCAGCCCCTGCCCGTGGAACCAGGGCAACTGGGGCGTGAAAGATAACGCCGCCGGCCAGGCTTACTACGACTCGATGCTCAAGCTCTACGCCTCCTGGGGCGTGGACTTTCTGAAGGTCGACTGCATTGCCAACAATCCGTACCGCCCCACCGAGATCCGCCAGATCGCGGAAGCGATCCGGAAGACAGGGCGGCCCATGGTCCTGAGCCTCTCGCCGGGCCCAACGAATCTGAGCCACGCCGCGGAGGTCGCCCAATACGCGCAGATGTGGCGCATCACCAACGACCACTGGGACCTCTGGTCCCTGCACCCCAACGCCACCGTGAACGATTATCCCGTGGGCCTTCGCAACGACTTCGACGTTCTGGCGGCGTGGGCGCGTTCTGCCGGCCCCGGCCACTGGCCCGATCCGGACATGCTTCCCTGGGGCTGGCTCGGGCCCAAACCCGGACTGGGCCCGCCGCGCTGGTCGCGCGAGACCCACGAGGAGCTGCGCACCGAGTTCACTCTGTGGGCCATGGCCCGCTCGCCGCTGATCCTCGGCGCCAACCTGACGCGCCTGGACGACTTCACCCGGTCGCTGATCACCGACCGCGAGGTCATCGACATCGACCAGCGGGCAGTTGCGGGCGGTCCTGCTCAGATGCCCATGAACGACGGCGAGCCGCTGCCCTGGCGCGCCTGGTATGCCCGCACCGGCGGCCCTCAGGCGGCCACCTACCTGGCGGTGTTCAACCTGCAGGACGCGCCCGCCTCACTCGATCTGCCGTGGACCGGCTTTCATCTTTCCAGCCGGCCGCACGCCGTCTACGACCTCTGGAACCATGCGCCTGTTGCAGCGGCTGCCTCCCTGCGTGTCCGGCTGGCGGCGCACGGATGCGGCCTCTTCCGCGTCGAACCATGAGTTGAAGCGGACACGGATCCTGGGCAGTCTTCCTCGGCCATGCCCGCGGTCAATCGCCCAAATGTGCGAAACTGAGATTTCCGGAAGAGGCTGTTTTCACGCATCTCTCTCCGCCGTGGTCGCACGATGCCCGTTTTGCGCTCTACCTTCATCGCCCTGTCCCGCAACCGGGCTCTTCGCCGCTTCTGCGAGCGGTCTTCAATGGGCCAGCGCCTCAGCTCCCGCTTTGTCGCCGGCACCGACATCGGGGACGCCCTGGCCGTGGCGGAGGCGATGAGCCACCAGGGCATCGGCGTCACCCTCGACTCCCTGGGCGAAAGCGTCACCTCGACCATTGACGCCCACGCCGCCGCCGAAACCTACCATCGTGTACTCGACTGGATCGGCACACAGAAGATCAACGCCAATATCAGCGTGAAGCTCACCCAGATGGGCCTCGATGTCTCGCCCAACCTGGCCGAATCGATCGTCCAGAGCCTGGCCGACCACGCCCGCGCCACCGGCGGCTTTGTGCGCGTGGACATGGAGGACTCGCGGCTAACCCAGACCACCCTCGATATCGTGCGCCGGCTCCATGCCCACTCCAGCCTGCGCGATGCGATTGGCGTGGTCATCCAGGCCTACCTGTTCCGCTCCCAGGCCGACGTCGAACAGCTTCTCGCCGAAGGCATCCGCATCCGGCTGTGCAAGGGCGCCTACAACGAGCCCCCCGAGGTCGCCTTCCCGCGTAAGGCAGATGTCGACGGCAATTTCATCCGTCTCAGCCGGATGTTGCTCGAGAGCCCCCTCTACCACGGGCTGGCCACGCACGACCCGGCCATCATCGAAGCCATCAGGAGCTTCGTGCTCGACCGCAAGATCGATCCCTCGCACTTCGAGTTTCAGATGCTCTACGGCATCCGCCGCGACCTGCAGCGCAGACTGGCGCGGGAGGGCTACAACGTCCGCGTGTATGTTCCCTTCGGCCGGGAGTGGTATCCGTATTTTATGCGCCGGCTCGCCGAGCGCCCCGCCAACGCGCTGTTCGTGGCGAAAAATCTCTTCCGCTCGTGACCGAGCGGCGGCGCGGGCCAGAACGCCGCCACCGATTCAGTAGAGCATGGATCGGCAAGGTTCGAGGGGGCGCACCGCTCGCAGAAACGGGAGCTGCCCTCATAAACCGGAGGCCCGGTGGCCGGAGAGACAACCGCCTTACTGCGGCTCCTCCTGCACTGCCCCTGGCTGCGAGCTGCGCTTGCGCTGGTAGCGCTTGCGCACCATAGTCACTTCCCGGCAGGCTCCGCACTCCCAGGGGTACAGACCCAGCACGGGATAGACTTTCTTCTGGAGAAAGCCCCGCCGCGCCACGCGCCTCATGCGTCTGGCGCCGCACCCGGGACACTTGATGTCCCGCGATTCAACTGACGAATACTCCGATCCACTCTTTGACGGCACTGCCACTCTCCGGCAACCCTCTTCGACTACGCGGTCCCACGGTCAACACTTGCTCGAACTTGACCCCGCCGTAGATGGTAGTCACTCCGAATCAGCAGCCAAATGGTCGGGTTCTTCTTCGAATCCTTTATCCTACTCCAACCTGCTGCCAAGAACCCCAGCAATCGTGCACAAAATCGTCCCTTGATGTTAACAGCACCTGTGCCGGATTCCATAGATTACTTTTTCGCCACAACCCGCCGGAATTCATGGCGATGCGCTTAACTCAAGCGGCGCAATCCCGCCGCCGCCAGCTCGGCCACGGCCTTTGCCAGTGCAGGCGATCCGTTCAGCGACTGCGGCCGCTCCAGCCGTATGCCCAGGCGCGCCGCATACTCCCGGAAGCCGTGATCCACGTCATAGAGAATCTCGACGTGGTCGCAGAGAAATCCTATGGGCTGAAGAAGCAGCGTCTTCACTCCGGACGCGGCGATCGTTTCCAGGGTTTCTTCAACGGTGGGGCCCAGCCACGCTCCCCCGCTCGCGCCCTGGCTCTGGAAGGCAAACCACCAGCGCGGAAGCTCCGGGACCCGAGCGGCGACCAGCGCGGCTGTCTTCCGGGCGTCGTGCTCGTAGGGGTCGGCTCCCTGGCCGGGCCAGAGCCTCGGGCCCTCCGTTTCTCCAGCGGCGGGCGGCGCCACTGTCCGCAACGGCACGCTGTGCGCGGTAAAGAGCACCGGGACCGCCGCGCCGGTCTCCGCTTTGAGTTTCGCCTCGGCCGCCCGCAGCCGCTCGGCGAAGGCCTCGGCCAGCAGCGGGTGGTCCGCCCAGCTCTCGGTAAAGTCTATGCGCAGCCCGCCGGCTTCCGCCTCCACCGCGCGCCGGTAGAGCCCCACGCTGGTGCGGGAGTTCTGCGGCGCCAGGCAGATCGCCGCGGCCTCTTCCACGCCATCGGCCCGCATCTGCTTGACGACGTCGGGAATGTAGGGCCGCCAGTTCCGCATTCCCACGTAAATCTTCACAGGAAGCCTCGCCGCGGCCAGCTCGGCCTCTACCAGCCGCGCCTGCTCCATGGTGATTTCGGTCAACGGGCTTTTGCCGATCAACGCGTAGCGGTGCTGAATCTCCTCCACCAGGGCCGGCGGCACCGGGCGGCCGCTCACCACGTTGCGCAGATACTCCGGAATCTGCTCGATTGTCTCCGGCGTTCCGTGCGCCAGGAGCAGCACCGCCTGTTTACCCATGCGCGGCCTCCAGCCGGAACTCCTTCACCATCCGCACCACGTGCTGGACGTTCTCTACGGGTGTTCCCGGCACGATTCCGTGGCCGAGGTTGAAGATGTGGCCCGGCCGCCCGCCGGCCGAAAGCAATACTTCCCTGACCCGCTTCTCAAGCACATCATGCGGGGCGAAGAGAGTGATGGGGTCGAGATTGCCCTGCACGGCGTGAGAGTAGCCGACCGATCTCCAGCCCGCGTCCAGAGGCTGCCGCCAGTCCAGTCCGATCACGTCGGCGCCCGTCGCCGCCATCTGCTCCAACAGCCCGGCCGTCTCGACGCCAAAGTAGATTACCGGCACACCCATCGCCTGTACGGCGCGCACCAGCCGCTGCGATGCTTCGAATGCGTAATCCCGGTAGTCGGCAAGGCACAGCGACCCTACCCAGCTATCGAAGATCTGGATGACGTCCGCGCCCGCCTCCACCTGCTGGCGGCAGTACTCGGTCAGCACCGTCACGATCTTGTCCAAAAGTCCGCTCCACGCAGTGGTGGGAGAGCGGTACATCAGCTTCTTGGTCTCGATGTAGTTGCGCGAGCCGCCGCCCTCGATCATATAGCTGGCCAGCGTATAAGGCGCTCCGCAGAAGCCGATGATTCCGAGCCGGTCGCCGAAGTGCGACGCCACCCTCTCGATCGCCCGGCCCACGTAGATGAGTTCGTCCGCGCGGTCGGTCCTGAGCGCCTTCACGTCTTCCGCGGTGCGCACCGGCCTGTGCACCACCGGGCCCTCCCCGGCCTGAAACTCGAAGTCCAGGCCCATTGGCTCCAGCGGCAGCAGCAGGTCGGCAAAGATAATCGCCGCGTCCACGCCCAGTTTCTCGGCGGCCGTAATCGTCACCTCGGCCGCCAGCTCCGGGTTCTTGCAGATCTCCACCAGCGTGTGGTGCCTGCGCACGTCGCGGTACTCCTGCATATACCGGCCCGCCTGGCGCAGAAACCACACCGGCGAACGGTCTACCGGCCGGCGCAGGCAGGCGCGCACAAAGCGGCCGCCCTGCAGCAGGTTTTCCGCTCCCTCAAGCCCTCGATTCATCGTGTCCATATCTACAGAAATTCTACCGGGATAGACTTAACAGCCTGTGGTGCAAGTCAAAACTTCGCAAAGACCTTCCCTCAGCGGCTAAAGCCGCGCTGATTCTTAAGCCTCTTACGGCACGACTGAAGTCGTGCCCTTTCAAAACGAGACTTTCACCACAGGCCCTAATTGCCTCTGTCCAGCCGTACTCAAGTTCGGCTATAGTGTCACGATACCGGATCGGCCGCATCGTCCGGATAGCGAAATCATCTACCGTCGCGCGGATCGCCCCAGGAGGCAGCCATGAGCATTACAGACAGTATCGGTAAAGTATTGCGGCAGAAGTCGCAGACCAGGATCCTCTCGATCGACCCCGAACGATCCGTCTACGAGGCCCTCTCGATGATGGCGGAGAACGATGTGGGGGCGCTGCTGGTCCTCTCTGCGGGCCGGCTGGTCGGCATTCTCTCCGAGCGCGACTACGCCCGCAAGGTCGCCCTGCTCGGCCACGCCTCCAAGGAGACCAAGGTTCACGAGATCATGACGACACCGGTGCTGTCGGTCGGCCCCGAGCACACGGTGGACGAGTGCATGGCGCTCATGACGCAGCACCGCTTCCGGCACCTGCCGGTCACGGAGAGCGGCAATGTGGTGGGCATAATCTCCATCGGCGACCTTGTGAAGTGGGTGATCTCCGGCCAGCAACAGGCCATCCAGGAGCTTGAAGGCTATATCTCGGGCGCCTATCCCGGGTAACCGCGTGCTACGCGAATTTTCCGCAACCAATGCTTGCCGGGCAGGGCGGTCGTCTCCGCTGGGCATCTCTTGATTGAGTCTATTTTTCCTGCGTACCCACCCACCGGTAGATCGAGCAGTCTTCCCAGTTCATGGCCGCGTACTCGGCGTCGGGCTGATTGTTCAGGATCCGGCGGTCGGCCACGGCGTCGGCATGGGAGCGCCGGATGGGGCCGGCGAACAGCCGCGTGAACCCCGCCGCCCGTTGCAGCACATGCTCCTGCTCGTTGTTCACGTAGAGCAGGTCGAGCTGGCCTTCGCGGCCGGCGAGCGCACTCCTCCAGTTCGCCAGCATTCTGCGCAGCACGGGGGCGCCAAAGGGATTGAACAGGAAGGCCACGCAGGGCCCCTGCGGCAGCGCGAAGCCGGCGGCGTCGCGGCACACCGTGCGCATGGGCGCCCGCGCCCGGCCCGCGGATCGCCAGGCGGCTATATTGCGCCGCGCTATGCGCGCCAGCAGCGGATGCAGCTCCACCCCGATGACCGCGCGAAACGGATACTCGGCCGCGAGCAGCACGGCCCGGCCCATGCCCGCGCCCAGATCCACAAACGTGTACTGATCCAGCGGAGCCGGCGGCCGGCACCGGCGCCAGCGCACCACGATGGAACGAAACACCGAAGGTGCGATGCCGTAATACGCGGTGGCGTGCCGGTCGTGCCCATGCCCGCTGGCCAGGTGGCGCCCCGCGACCAGACCGCTGGTGCGCACTCCGAACTCGACGTCGAAGGGATGGCGGATGAGGCCGTCGCGGACCGCGAGGCCGGGGAGCAGGCGGGGCTTGCCTGCCCCACTGCTGCGTTTCGCTTGTGTCTCCAGGTTTTTCACGGTGGTTTCGCCATGGGAAGATCACCGCAATGCGGAGCAGCGGCAGGCGCCGCCTCAGGTTGCGTGCATCAGGCTGAACAAGAGTACGCCCAGCACGATCAGGCTCACGACCACGTACATGCGGTCGTGCTCGAGGGCAAAACCGACGACGGCCATCACCACGCGGGCGACCGGCGTGGCGATCAGCAGCACCAGGCCGAGTTGAATGAGCCCCCGGCTGTCGAGCCCCGCCGCCAGCTTCACGATGCCGGTCAGCGTGCGCAGGCTCTCGGGGCCGGCGACGAAGGTCGTATAGTCAATCCTGCCTGCGGGGTGCTGCACCAGATAGAGGACGCCGCCGGCCAATACGACAGCCGCCGCCAGCAACACCCCGGCGCGCAAAAGCTGGCCGATGATCTCTTCGAGCCTCTGATCATCCATATCCGCGCGATCCTCCCCTGAGTCCTGAACCTAAATCATGGTCCTAGATTCTGCCTGTTGCTCCGTTGACGATCATTTCAATGGCAAGCGCCAGAATGACCACGCCGAAGACGAGTTTGAGGGTTTTAACGCGCGCCCGGACCAGCACCTTTGTGCCCAGGAACGCGCCTGTCAAAACGCCGAGCATGACGGGCATGGCCACGGGAGGGTGAATGTACCCGCGGCTCAGGTAGACGCCGGCGCTGGCGGCGGCGGTGACACCGATCATGAAGTTGCTCGTGGTCGTGGACACCTTGAAGGGAATCTTCATCGCCTGGTCCATGGCGATGACCTTGACGGCGCCGGAGCCGATGCCGAGGAGCCCCGAGAGCGCACCGGCGCCGAACATCATGCCGAAGCCGGCGGGGACGTTGCGCACGCCGTACTCCTGGCGGCGGCCGTCGACCGGGTAATCGCCGCCGAGCCGGAAGAACTTGCACAGGCGGTCAGATTCGATGTGACGCTCGGCATCCGACGAGCCCTTGAACAGCGACTGATAGCCGGCCTGCAAGAGCGCCAGCCCGAAGATGATGGCAATGATGTGCGTACTGGTGACTCCGGCCAGGTAGGCGCCGACAACCGCGCCGATGGTGGTTGCAATCTCAAGCAGCATGCCGATGCGGATGTTGGAGTAGCCTTCCTTCACGTACGCGGCCGCCGCGCCGGATGAGGTGGCAATCACCGAGACCAGGGAGGCGCCGATGGCGTATTTGATGTCGACGCCGAGCGCGAGCGTGAGCGCCGGCACCACGACCACGCCACCGCCGAGGCCCGTGAGCGCTCCCAGAAAACCGGCCAGGGCCGAGAGGACCCAGACCACTACTGTGAACTCGAGTGCCGACATCGGGGATCCGGTCCTCCGCGAAGTTCCAAGTATAACCGCATCGGTTTGCGCGGAGATGACTCTCAGGCGCCCTCGCGCGCCAGGGTGAGGGGGATCGCGGAGCGCAGGTGCAGATCGCGCTGCGGAAACGGCAGCTCGATGTCTTCGCGCTTGAAGAGGTCGAAGATGGCGAAGTAGAGGTCGCTTTTGAGAATCTGCGGGGTGCGCACCTGGTTGGTGGTCCAGACGCGCAGCTCGAAGTCGAGCGAGCTGTCGCCGAAGTCGGTGAAGATCACATCGGGGGCAGGGTCGGCGAGCACGTCGGGATGCCGGGCGGCGACATCGAGAAGCAGCGCCCGCACTTGTACCGGGTCACTCGCATACGAAGTGCCGACCGGCAGCGACAGCCGCACCGAGCGATCGTTGGCCGTCCAGTTGGTCACCCGCTGGGTGGTGAACTCCGAGTTGGGCACGATGATCACCACGTTGTCGTTGGTGCAGACCCAGGTGCTGCGCGCGGCGATCTTTACCACGTCGCCGTTCAGGTTCTCGATCTCCACGCGGTCGCCGACCTTGATGGGCCGCTCGACGAGGAGAATGATGCCGGAGACAAAGTTGTTGACAACGGCCTGCAGGCCGACGCCGATACCCAGGCCGACCGCGCCGCCCAGGAAGGCAACGCTGGACAGATCGAGGCCCAGCGATTGCAGGCCGATGACGGCGCCGAAGAAGAAGATCGCGTAACTGACGCCCGCGGCCACGGCGTAGCGCAGCCCCTCGTCCAGCGAGGTGCGCGTGAGGATGCGCTCGCGCAGGATCCTGCGCCCCAGATGGGCGGCCAGCATGAGCAGGACGACGTAGACCACGACCTTGATGACGAACAGCGGAGTGACGGGCAGGTTGCCGATCTTGAAGAAGGTGGCGTTGAAGACGTCGTTCGCCACCCGATCGAGCGTAAGGCCGGACATGGCGGAGATGGCGTGCCACTTCCAGGCGACTCCGATGGCGGTCAGGACGATGCACCCGGCGAGGATGCGAATCACGTGTTTCATCGGGCCCTCATTCCAGATCCGGTTCCGGATTCCGTCTTTCACCCCGATTTTAAAGGCGGGGACAGCCCCGGTCCGGCATTCGGGAGATGAAGCGAGGTGTTACCCATCCGGGAACCCGGCCCAGCCCGCGCGAATCTCCACCGTGACAGCCATCCCCGCCTCGCGATACCCTGTTGAAGAGAGTACGCGTGCGGACGCGCGAAGGAGCAATTCGAACCCCATGCCCATCCAACCCACCGCCAACATCTGGTACAACGGCAAGCTGATCCCCTGGGAAGAGGCCACCATCCACGTGATGAGCCACGTGATCCACTACGGCTCCAGCGTCTTTGAAGGCATCCGCTGCTACGGGCAGCCGCACGGCTCGGCCGTCTTCCGCCTCCCCGAGCACATGCAGCGGCTTGTCGACTCGGCCAAGATCTACCGTATGGAGATCCCCTTCACACTTGAGGAGCTTTGCGCCGCCGTGGTCGACACCATCGAGGCCAACGGCGTTACGCCGTGCTACATCCGGCCCATCGTGCTCCGCGGCTACGGCGAGATCGGCGTCAGCCCCAAGGGGTCGCCCATCGACGTCTACATCGCCAACTTCCCGTGGGGCAAGTACATCGCCGGCCACGGCGGCGCGGATGTCTGCGTCTCCAGTTGGAACCGGCTGGCCCCGAACACGATGCCCGCACTGGCCAAGGCCGGCGCCAACTACATGAACTCCCAGCTCATCCGCATGGAAGCCGAAGCCAACGGCTACCAGGAGGGCATCGCTCTGGACGTCAGCGGCCTGGTCAGCGAGGGCTCGGGCGAAAATATCTTCATCGTCCGCAACGGCGTTATCTACACGCCGCCCCTAGCCAACTCCGCGCTCTCCGGCATCACCCGCGACAGCGTCCTCACCATTGCCCGGCACATGGGACTCGCCGTCATCGAGCAGCCCATCCCGCGCGAGATGCTTTACATCGCCGACGAGGTCTTCTTCTCGGGCACCGCCGCCGAGGTCTCGCCCATCCGCTCCATCGACCGCATCCTGGTGGCCGACGGCAACCCCGGTGAGATCACCCGCAAGATCGCCGACGAGTTCTTCGGCATCGCCAACGGCCTCAAGCCCGACCGCTTCGGCTGGCTCACGCCGGTCAAGGTGGAGGCCAGCGAGCCGGTAACGGCGTAGATTCGGATAGCCCATGGCCGGTGCTCTCACCGGCCAAGCCTTGTTAAGGAAGACAGCCGCGCGTGAGACCTTACATGGGAGTGAAGTTTGCCGGCCTGGAGCTGGTGAACCCCGTCATCGCTGCCAGCGGCACCTTCGGCTACGGCGTAGAGTTTGAGGAGATCGTCGCTCTCGAACGCATCGGCGCCTTTGTCACCAAGGGCATCTCGCTTGAACCCATGGCCGGCCATCCGGCGCCGCGCCTTATTCAGACCGCGGCCGGCATGTTGAACGCCATCGGCCTGCAGAACGTGGGCGTCGAAGACTTCATCGTACGCAAGCTTCCCGCTCTCAAGCGCTATCCGCGCGCCAAGGTCATCGTCAACGTCTTCGGCTCCACGGTTGGGGAGTACGTCGCCGTCATCGAGCGTTTGAACCAGGCGGCCGGCATCGCCGCCTACGAGCTGAACGTCTCCTGCCCCAATGTTCACGCCGGCGGCATGGTCTTCGGCAGCGATCCGGGCTCACTCGAGTATCTCGTCGGCCGGGCCAAGGCTGCGGCGCACCGCCCGCTCATCGTCAAGCTGTCGCCCAACGTCACCTCCATCGCGCAGATGGCGCAGATTGCCGCCCGCGCCGGCGCCGATGCGCTCAGCGTGGCCAACACCTTTCTCGCCATGTCCATCGACGTCGAAAGCCGCCGTCCGCGCCTCACCAACATCACCGGCGGACTCTCCGGCCCCGCCATCAAGCCCATCGCTCTGCGGCTGGTGTACGAAGCCTCGCGCGCGGTGGAGATCCCGATCATCGGGATGGGCGGCATTGTCACGCCCGAGGACGCGGTCGAGTTTCTCCTCGCCGGCGCAACCGCCATCCAGGTGGGCACGGCCAATTACGCCGACCCGCGCGCCACCGAGCGCCTGGCCCACGGCCTCGAAGCCTGGTGCCGAAGCCAGAATGTTGAGCAGGTAGCTTCGCTCACCGGCGCACTGGAACTGCCTGGCCACCGCGCCTAGCCGACGCCCCGCAAGCAGCCCCCCATCAGCTTTCCATCGATGCCTGCGGCATTCTTTGGGGATGCGTTTACCATGCCTCCCGCGTGCAATCTTTGCCGCCATCGGGCGGAAGGGCTGGTAGTCCTGTCTCCTGGCCTGGCGCAGCCGTCTTTCAGAAATCGTTTTCCCTATTGTCCCCGGCCTGTGCCCCGGATTACTATGGCGAAGTCATGAGCAAACCAGTTTTTCCACTCGCCTGCTGGGCCGCCCTCGCGCTCCCTCTGTGCCTATTTGGCCAGTCCCCCTCCCTCACCGTTCACGCCGACCAGCCCACGGCGAAGGTCAGTCCCACCCTCTACGGCCTCATGACCGAGGAGATCAATCACTCCTACGACGGCGGCCTCTACGCCGAGCTGGTCCAGGACCGCGCCATCGGCCACGGCTTCGGCTCCCTCGTCCACTGGAATATGGTCGCCCGCGGCAACTCCGCCGTGCAGGTTTCCGTCGACGAGACCACGGGCCCCAGCGCCGCACTGCCGCGCAGCCTCAAGGTCGATGTCTCAGCCGCCTCCGCGTCGGCCCCGGCCGGCGTTGAAAACGACGGCTACTGGGGCATTCCTGTTCGCCCCCACACCACCTATAGCGGCTCCTTCTGGGCAAAGACCGACCACCCCGGCGTCTCCGTCACGATCATGCTCCAGAACGACGCCACCGGTGTCGCCGCCGCCAGCGCCACCGTCACCGGCCTTGGCAGCGACTGGAAGCAGTACACCTACACTCTCAGGACCGGCGAGGTGCCCGTCACCGCGAATAACCACCTCATCCTCACCATCCCGCACCCGGCCACAGTGTGGTTTAACCTCATCTCGCTGTTCCCGCCCACCTACGATCATCGGATCCACGGGGACCGCATCGACATCTCGGAGCTGCTCGCCGCCATGCACCCCAAATTCCTGCGCTTTCCGGGCGGAAACTACCTGGAGGGCGACCACATCGCCAGCCGCTTCAACTGGAAGGAAACCATCGGACCCTGGGTGGACCGCCCCACGCACATGAGCCCCTGGAGCTACCGCTCGTCGGATGGCATGGGGCTGCTCGAGTTCCTCGAGTGGTGCCAGGACCTGCACATGCAGCCGGTTCTCGCCGTCTACGCCGGCTACTCGCTCCGGCAGGAGCACGTGAACCCCGGCCCCGATCTCGAACCCTACGTGCAGGACGCTCTCGACGAGATCCAATACGTCACCGGCAGCACGGACACCAGGTGGGGCGCCGAGCGCGCCAAAGACGGCCACCCCGAGCCCTTTGAGTTGCGCTACGTGGAGATCGGCAACGAGGACGAATTCGACCGGTCCCACTCCTACGACGCCCGCTTCGCCCAGTTCTACCACGCCATCAAGGACCAGTATCCGCACCTTCAGCTCATCGCCACCGCGCCCGTCACCTCGGTCACGCCCGACGTGCTTGACGAGCACTTCTACATGTCCGCCGAGGAATCCTTCTCGATGGCGCACCACTATGACGACCACAGCCGCAGCGGCCCCAAGATCTTCGTCGGAGAATGGGCTACCCGCGAGGGCGACCCCACGCCCAACCTGCAGGCCGCCCTGGCCGACTCAGCCTGGATGACCGGCCTCGAGCGCAACAGCGACCTCATCATCATGGCCAGCTACGCGCCGCTGTTCGTCAACGTCAACCCCGGCGCCATGCAGTGGGCCCCCGACCTCATCGGCTACAACGCCCTCTCGAGCTATGGCTCTCCGAGCTACTGGGCGCAGGTCATGTTCTCTTCCTATCTGGGCACTGAGGTTGTGGGCACAACGCTTGCCGACGCGGGGCCGCGCGTCTACGAGTCGGTCACGCGCAACGCCGCGCTGCACAAGCTGTATATCAAGATCGTGAACGCCAACTCCACGCCGGAGCCGATGGCGATCGCCATCGACGGCGCCGGCAAAATCGGCCCCCGCGCCACGCTTATCACGCTGAGCGGCAAAACGCCCAACGCCACCAACAACATCAACGATCCGCGCGCCGTTGTTCCCGTCACGAGCACCGTTTCAATCAGCGGCCCGTCGTTCAAGCAGACCTTCGCGCCCTACTCCGTCAACGTCCTCGAACTGACTTACTGACTCATCTGCCCACTCATCCTTTCGTGCGCGCGCCGTGCTCAAGTACATTGGTCTTATCGTGATTATCAACATCGCCAGGCGCGCGCACGATCATAACTGGGAGCTCGACCCCATCACCCGCTCCCTTCTCGACACCGACTTCTACAAACTGCTCATGCTGCAGTTCATCTGGAAGAACTTCCCCCAGACCCGCGTCACTTTTACGTTTCTCAACCGTACTCCTTCGGCCCGTCTCGGCGAGGTCGTGGGCATCCATCGGCTGCGCGAGCAGCTCGACGCAATCCGCAGCCTGCGCTTCCACAAATCCGAGTTGATTTGGCTGGCCGGCAACACCTTCTACGGGCGCCGCGGCATCTTCGAGCCAGCCTTCCTCGAGTGGCTGGAGCGCGATTTCCGCCTCTCCGACTACGAGCTCACCGTCCAGGACGGGCAGCTCGTGCTCACCTTCCAGGGCCTGTGGACCGAAACCACGCTCTGGGAGATCTACGCTCTCTCGGCCATCGACGAGCTCAAGACCCGCGCCAGCCTCAAAGCCCTCAGCGAGTTCGAACTCGACATCCTCTACGCCCGCGCCAAGACCCGCTTGTGGGAAAAGATGGAGCGCCTGCGCGGCGTCCCCAGACTCAACCTCAGCGACTTCGGCACCCGCCGCCGGCACAGTTTTCTCTGGCACGAATATGTGGTGGTGGCGATGCGCGACACCCTCGGTCCCGCCTTCACGGGCACCTCCAATACCTACCTCGCTTACAAGCACGACCTTGAAGCCATCGGCACCAACGCCCACGAGCTCCCCATGGCCTTGGCCGCGCTCGCCAACACCGATGATGAGCTGCGCAGCGCCCAGTACCGGCTCCTCGAGCTATGGCAGCAGAGCTACCAGGGCGAACTGCTGATTCTGCTGCCCGACACCTTCGGCACCAGCCAGTTCCTGCGCAGCGCTCCCTGCTGGGTGAGCAACTGGACCGGCCAGCGCGTCGACAGCAAAGACCCTTTTCTCGCCGGCGACGAGTACATTACCTGGCTTTCGCATTGCGGCCAGGACCCGCGGCAGAAGCGCCTCATCGCCTCCGACTCCCTCGACGTAGATCAGATCCTCGCCCTTCATGCCTACTTCGCGGGAACCATTCGCAACGGCGCCAGGCCCCAGGACTTCAAACGCGCCGCCGATTTTCTGGATGAGAGCAAGTGGTCCCCCGAGCGCCGCATCCGCTTCAGCGCCGGCTGGGGCACCCTGCTCACCAACGACTTTCGCAACTGCAACCCGCTCGGCGACGATTCTTTCAATCCCGTCAGCGTGGTCTGCAAACTTACGGAAGTGGAGGGCCGTCCCGCCGTCAAGCTCTCCGATAACTACTCGAAGGCCCTCGGCGACCCCGCCGAAGTCGAGCGCTACCGCCGCATCTTCGGCACGGAAGGCATCGCCGACCTGCCCGTGATCACCTAGATTCTGCGGCCCAGCGAGCCGTCGTTCTCCTCGGTGTCGCAGCGCTGCCGTGCAGCGTTTCCTGGATTGCCATGACGAATGCGGGTGCAGGTTTCTACGCGAATCAACTGCGGCAGGAGTTATGCCAGCGCAATCTCCGCTACGCGCGAGGCCGGGTGCACGTCGAGAGCTATGGCAGCCCTCCGGTTGTCGTTTACGCACCGGACGAGGGCCGTCACGGCAACTTCTTCGACCCCGCCTACGCGGCCATCCTTGCACGCCCCGAGTGGCTGCGGCGTTTTGAAAAAGTTCACGCGCAGGCCAGGCATTCCCTGCCGAAGGCGGAACGCCGCTGGCGTGAACTCGATTCTTCGATGAGCTCCGACGCACTGCTGATGAACATCTTCTGCACGCCCGGCGTACTTGAATCGGCTCCGCTGCTCAACGCTCTCGGCATCGAGGCTCAGCCGGAACCCGACTTCGGCTGGAAGGCGCGTGTGCCGCTGGCCAGCGGAAGATTCGATCGTACCGAAGTCGATATGCGCCTGGGACCGCTCCTGGTTGAAGCCAAACTCACCGAAACCGACTTTCAGACCCGCGAAGCGGAGATCGTCGAATCCTACCGCGACTTCGACGTGGTTTTCGAACGCGAGTTACTGCCGCGAGTTCCGCTCCCGCCCAAACGGCGCAAGGAACCCACCGAGTTTACGGAGGATTACTCCCAGGAATTCGAAAGCTTCGTGATCGAACCGGAACTGCGGCCGCCCCTGCTCGATGCGCTGCGGGCCGCACTGACCTTGCCATCCAGCGCCGCCGGCCGGAAAGTCAGCCCGGCCGGACCTCCCGCTTATGCGAGCTATCAACTTATTCGCAATGTTCTTGCGTCGTACGCGCTCAACTGCAGTTTCTGTGTGATTCACGACGAGCGCCGTCCGGAGCTGCGCGAAGCCTGGTTCCAAGTGATGGCCGCTGTCAAAAGCGCCGCAATGCGCGTGCGGCTGAAGGTTCTCACATGGCAGGAGCTTGCGGCATTCTTGCCGGACGAGTTACAAGCGTTCCTGGATTTGAAGTACGGAATCGTCGCTCCGGGCCGCTTTGCCTCGCCGCTTGACGGGGCGGATTGCGTCGAGTAGCTTCGACCGCTATCGATCCGTCAATCCAAGAATCCGTCGATTGCGCCCGGCGTCGGCCGTGCCTCCGGCAAAGTCGTCGAAGGCGCGGTCGGTCACGCGGATCATGCAATCGCGGATGAACTGCGCGCCTTCGGCCGCTCCCTGTTCGGGATGCTTGATGCAGCACTCCCACTCCATCACCACCCAGCCCGGATAATCGTACTGCGCCAGCTTGCTGAAGATCCGCCGGAAGTCGATCTGTCCGTCGCCGAGCGACCGGAAGCGCCCCGGGCGATCGATCCAGTCCTGGTAGCCTCCATAGACCCCTGAGCGCCCGGTCGGGTGAAACTCGGCATCCTTCACGTGGAAGGCGCGAATGCGTTCGTGGTACATATCCAGGAACGCAAGATAGTCCATCTGCTGCAGAACCATGTGGCTGGGATCGTAGAGAATGTTGGCGCGGGGATGATGGTCGACCACGCCGAGGAACCGCTCGAAGGTTGCGCCGTCGTGGAGATCCTCGCCGGGGTGTAACTCAAAGCAAAGGTCCACACCCGCTTCGTCGAAGGCCTGCAAGATCGGCAGCCAGAGCCTCCCCAACTCGGCAAAGGCCTCGTCGATGAGCGCTTTGGGCCGCTGCGGCCATGGATAAAAGAAAGGCCAGGCCAGCGCTCCCGAGAACGTCGCGTGGGCGTCGAGACCAAGGTTGCGGCTGGCTCTCGCCGCCATCGTCAACTGATCAACCGCCCAGCCCTGTTTGCCTTTTGCGTCTCCGGCTAACTCCGCGGGAGCGAAATTATCTAACATCGGGTCGAATGCCGGGTGAGTGGCCACTAACTGGCCTTGTAAGTGGGTCGATAACTCGGTGATCGAAACTCCCGCACCGGCGGCTATGCCTAGAATCTCGTCGCAGTAACTCCTGCTTTCCGCGGCCCGCTTCAGGTCGAAGAGCCGCCGGTCCCAGCTCGGGATCTGAACTCCCGTAAAGCCGAGCCCGGCAGCCCACTTCGTCATGCCTGCCAGTGAGTTGAACGGCTCGACCTCGCCCGCAAATTGCGCCAGGAAGATTCCCGGCCCCTTGATGGTCTTCATGCCCCCTCCCGGAATGCGCCGCCTAGCAGTGTACACCGCCAGCAGCGAAGACGATCGGCGCAGATCCGGGAGTGAGGGGAGATGAGTGAGTCGCGCAGCGCGTCAGTGGCGGTCCACAGGCATCCCCATCAGACCGGACATGGCGACATGATAGCCGTGCCGGAAGCCGTCGCGATACGGTTCCTCCAGTTGATAGGGAACGTGCGGGTGACGGTACTCATCGCGGTTATTGGGATCGGGCGGCCGGCGGTTATCAAAGTCGTGCAGCGCGCCCATCATGCCATCCTGAAAGCCGCGCATGCGAGCTTCGCCAACCGGCCCGCCGCCCCAGTAACCGCCGTCGCGACCATGGCCGCCGTTCATCAGCTCCGATATCGTCATCTGATAGCCGCGGCGGAAGCCCTCACGATAGGCCTCCTGCATCTGGTACGGTACATCGGGGTGGCGATACTCGTCGCGGTTGTTGGGATCGGGGGTGCGATGGTTGCCGAAGTCCTTCAGGGCGCCCTCCATTCCTGCCTGGAAACCCTGCCGCCGTGCGGCAAAGAATGGCCCGCGCGGGGGATACTGGCCACCCTGCTGACCGTAATCCGGCGGAGGCGGGTACTGGATCGCGCCGGACGCCATAACTGGCGCCGCGGTTACAACTCCGAGAAAAAATGCAAGGGCGGGTAATACAAATTTCTGGAACATTGTCGTTTGAAATCTCCTTTCCGCTTTCATCAACCTGCCTGTACTACAACCCCTCGGATGCGGCAAAGTTTCGCCGGGTTCGCCGGCGCAGATTCGATCGTGTCCATAAGCACCGTGCTGCGGGCCGTGTCCGATGGCAACCCGTCCTCGATACGGTACACTGTTTCCGCCAATGGATACTCTAATCGTTCCCGAATCCCCGCGCCGCTGGGACGCGCTGAGCCTCGGCGAAGTGATGCTCCGACTCGATCCCGGCGAAGGCCGCATCCACACCACACGCCACTTCCAGGTCTGGGAGGGCGGCGGCGAGTACAACGTTGCCCGCGGCCTGCGCCGCTGCTTCGGCCTGCGCACCGCTATCGCCACCGCGCTGGCCGACAACCCTGTCGGCCGCCTGGTAGAAGACTTCATCCTCCAGGGCGGTGTGGATTCCTGGCTGGTCAAATGGGTTGCTTACGACGGAGTGGGCCGCACTGTCCGCAACGGCCTCAACTTTACGGAGCGCGGCTTTGGGATGCGCGCCGCGGCCGGCTGTTCCGATCGCGGCCACACCGCCATCAGCCAGGTCAAGCCCGGCGACTTCGACTGGGAGTCGATCTTCGGCGCCGCGAACGGCTCGCGCTGGTTCCACACCGGCGGCATCTTCGCCGCACTCTCGGCATCCACCGCCGAGGTCGCCGTGGAAGCCATGGATGCCGCCCGCAGGCACGGCACCCCCATCTCCTACGATCTCAACTTCCGCGACTCGCTGTGGAAGTCCATCGGCGGCAAGGCCAAGGCCCAGGAGGTCAACCGCGAGATCGTCCGCAAGGTCGATCTGCTCCTCGGCAACGAAGAAGACTTCAGCGCCATGCTCGGCGTCCACATCAAGGGCGTCAGTGAGGACTTCGCCGAGCTGCCCATCGCCGGCTATGAAGAGATGCTGCGCGAAGTAGCCGCGATGTATCCGAACCTCAAGCTCGTGGCCAGCACGCTGCGCACCGCCTACACCGCCAGCCGCAACGCCTGGGGCGCCATCGCGCTCTACGAGGACAAGATCGTGCACGTCCCCCAGCGCGATATCGACATCTACGATCGCGTGGGCGGCGGCGACAGCTTTGCCTCCGGCCTGATCTACGGCCTGCTTGCCGGCAAGGGCATCGACTGGGCGGTGCGCTGCGGAGTGGCCCACGGCGCACTGGCCATGACTACCGCCGGCGACACCAGCATGGCCACGCTCGCCGAAGTCGAGCGCGCCATCAAAGGCGGCTCGGCGAGAATCGCGCGATGACGATGACGACTGCCAACTCGCAATTCTCAAGCTCGGCCAGCCCCGCTAACTCCGATAACTCCGCTGGTTTGTTGACTCACTAACTCGCTGACTCGCTGACTTGCTAACTCACGATTCAAGGAATCCAAAATGCCCGAAACAACACAGGAAATCATCGAACGCGTGGGCCTCATTCCGGTTCTTCGCGCCAAAAGCGTCGCCCAGGGCCGCGCCCTTGTCGACGCCATGTTAGCAGGCGGCGTCACCGTCGTTGAAGTCACCATGACCGTCCCCGGCGCTGTTGACCTCTTGAAGGAGCTGAACAAGGAATACGGAGCGAAGCTCCTGCTCGGCTCCGGCACCGTGACCACCGCCGAACAGGCCGGGGCCACCATCGACGCCGGCGCGGAGTTTGTCATCAGCCCCAGCCTGCATCCGGAGGTGATTGCGGCTACGAAGAAGGCCGGCAAGATCTCGTGCCCCGGCGCGTTGACGCCTACGGAAGCCATCACCGCCTGGAACGCGGGCGCCGACTACGTCAAGATCTTTCCCTGCTCGGCCATGGGCGGAGCGAGTTACCTGAAGGCCCTGCTCGCGCCCTTCCCGCAACTCAAGATCATTCCCACCGGCGGCGTCACCCTCGACACAGCCGCGAGCTTCATCAAGGCCGGTGCGCGCGCACTGGGCGTGGGCAGCGACCTCGTTAATCTCGCCGCGGTTGACGCGGGCAAGCCTGAAATCATCACCGCAACCGCGAAGAAGTACTTGCAAGTGTTGGCCGAGGCCCGCACGCAGTAGGATTCTGGCGGCCCTTGGGCCGCGTCCTCATCTCGTTGTGGGCTCCTGTCTATGAACCATCCGTCTCCAATTCCGGGCGCTTCGCGCGAGGCTTTCCGCCTCGATGGCCGCCACGCGCTGGTTACCGGCGGGGCGAGCGGCATCGGCGAAGCCACCGTCAAGGAGCTGGTTCGCGCCGGGGCCTTCGTCTGGATCGCCGACATCAACATCACCGCAGCCGAAGCGCTGGCTGCCGAAGTCAAGTCAGCCGAGGCATTGCATCTCGACGTCACCAGCCGCGAGTCGATCGCCGCGACGGCGGCCCGCATCGAGCGGCTCGATATTCTCGTGAACAACGCCGGCATCGGGCATGTGGGCTCCATCGAAACCACGGAGCCCGAGGACTTCGACCGATTGATGGATGTGAACGTGCGCGCGGTTTACCTAGTCACGCGGGGCTTTTTGCCTTTGTTGCTGGCCGGCGGCGAAAATGGCGAGCGTTTCGGCGTGATTGTGAACATCGCCTCCGTCTCCGGCCTCGTCGGCATCCGGCAGCGCTTCGCTTACTGCACCACCAAGGGCGCGGTGGTTGCGATGACGCGCCAGTTAGCGGTTGACTACGCGAAGACCCTGCGCGTGAATGCCGTCTGTCCCGGCACGGTCCAGACGCCCTTCGTCGAGGGCTATCTAGAAAAGTTCCACAAACACAATAAGGAGCAGACCCGCGCCGAACTGCGCGCACGGCAACCTGTTGGCCGGCTGGGCCGCCCGGAAGAGATCGCATCCATGGTCCGCTATCTCGCCTCTGACGAAGCCGCCTTCATCACGGGCTCGCTCTTCACCATCGATGGCGGATGGACCGCCGCATAACTCCCGCTAACTCGCGGTTCTAACTTGATGACAGGGGGTTTCGATGAAGTTAGTGTCTTTTTCAACCGCTGGCGGCCCGGTCAGGCCGGGGGCACTCACTGAAGGCGTGGTCATTGACCTGAGCGCCGCCGGTTATGCGGATGCGCTCGCCGCAGCTGCTGCTGGAGTCACCACGGCTCCCGCCGGTCCCGCGCTGCCGCTCACAGAGGTCAAGCTGCACGCGCCGCTCGCAAACCCTCCCCGCATCTTTGCCATCGGCTTGAACTACCGCGACCACGCCGCCGAATCGGGGATGCAGTTACCACCGGTTCCAGTGGTCTTCTTCAAGCTGCACACATCCATCATCGGTCCCGGCGAACCCATCATCCTGCCCCAAGCCTCCGCCGAGCCCGACTACGAGGCGGAGCTGGCCGTCGTAATCGGCAAGGGCGGCTATCGTATTCCGGCTTCGGCGTGGCGTGAGCACGTTTACGGCTACACCATCGTCAACGACGTCAGCGCCCGCGACGTGCAGTTCGCCACCTCGCAGTGGTCGATGGCCAAGAGCTTCAACACCTTCTGCCCCATGGGCCCGGCTATTGTGACGGCGGACGAGATCGCCGATCCACACACGCTCGCCATCGCCCTCACCATCGACGGCGAAACTCTGCAGAGCTCGAATACGCGCGAGCTGGTGTTCGGCGTTCCCGCGCTCATCGAGTACATCTCTTCCATCGCGCCGCTCTTGCCCGGCGACGTAATTTCGACGGGCACCCCGGGCGGCGTGGGCCTGGGCCGCACGCCCAGGCGCTGGCTCCGGGCCGGTGAGACGGTCACCGTCACCGTGGAAGGATTGGGCGCGCTTACAAACCCGGTCGTCGCCGAGTAACTGCGCGCGCAAAATGCGCCGCAGCGGCGCTATGCAGTCTCGGCGGCCAGTTCTTCCGGATCGGGCTTCGCCAGGAACCACGCGTAGATCGCCACGCCCACGAAGCATGCGGCGGGAACCAGGTAAGCCCGCGCCACGCCGGGCACCACGCCCATGAGCGGCGTGAGCGCGGCGCCGCCCACGATGGCCATCACGATGCACGCCGCGCCGCTCTTGGTGCGCTGCCCCAGGCCCTTCACGCCGAGCGCAAAGATGGTCGGGTACATCGTGGACATGAAGAAGCTGACCATGATGAGGCACCACACCCCCAGCCAGCCCGGCCAGAATACGGCGATGGCGCAGATGACCGCGTTGATGGTCGCGTAGACGCCGAGCAGCGTCGCCCCGGAGAGATAGCGCAAGAGCCATGTCGAAAAGAAACGGCCGGCGGTGAACGCCACGAGTACCCCGGTCAGCCAGTATCCGGCGTCGCGCTGGGTCAAGTCCGTGCAGTGCATGGCGTAGGCGATGAAGAAGCTCCACGTGCCTACCTGCGCTCCCACGTAAAGAAACTGCGCGACGACGGCGAAGACAAAGTGCCTGCGCTTCCAGAGCGGCTTGGAGGTGTCGTGGGCGATGGTGTTGCTCGAGTAGTCGAGCCCGGCGTGCGGGAAGGGCGTGAGCGCGATCAGGACGGCCCAGAACAGTACGATGGCCCCGAGGATCAGGTAGGGATTCACGACGCGCAGCGTCTCGGAGCGGAGATATTTGTGATAGGTGTGGGCCGCCTGCATGGCCGCCACCTGGGCCGGCTTCAGGTCCACTCCGGAGAAGATGAACCGGCTGCCGATGAGCACCGCGGTGACGCTGCCCAGCGGATTGAATGCCTGCGAGAGGTTGATCCGCTGCTCGGCCGTCTCCGGGTCGCCTATCTGAATAATGAAGGGGCTCGAAGCGGTCTCAAGAAACGACAGCCCGCTCGCGATCACAAACAGGGCCAGCAGGAAGAACCAGTATCTGGTGATCAGCGCCGCGGGCCAGAAGAGAATGCAGCCCGATCCATAAAGAACGAGGCCCACCAGGATGCCGGCCTTGTACCCGGCCCGGCGCATGAGCTGCGCGGCGGGCATGGCCAGAAAGAAATATCCCAGATAAAAGGCCGACTGGATCAGTCCCGCCTGCAGGCGGTTAATCTGGAACGACTTCATGAACTGGCTGATGAGGATGTCGTTCAGGTTGTTGGGCACGGCCCACAGAAAGAAGAGCGCGGTGACCAGGACGAAGGGCAGCATCCGCGCGGCTGGAACCAGCGGGGCTTTGATGCCTTTATGGTCGCGGGTGGAGGTGACGGTGGAATCGATCGGCCCAATCGGAATGCTCAAAGCTGTCTCGCCCTTCTCGCCTCAGCCGCGCGTCCGGATCGTATAGGTATACCGCCGCCGCAAAGCGAATCCCTTTCATCTTTCTATCGAATCCGCTGTTCCGGTGGCAAATGCCACGCAATCGCAGCCGCACCGGCGGGTTTTCGCGGGCGCTGTGGATCGCAGTAAGATACTCGCGGAGTTTCCGCCATGGAATCGTCGCCCGCCGAACCGGTGGCAACCGCGCGCCGCTTCTACGCCGAGGAGCTGCGCTTCAAGACGCGCATGACCTCGGCGGCGGTCTTCGCGGCCTTTGCCAGCGTGCCCCGCGAGCGGTTTGTCGGTCCCGGCCCCTGGCGCATCCAGTCCTGGGGCGAGTTCTGGTTCACTGGCGACCACGATCCCCGCAACGTCTACCACGACACCCTCATCTCCCTCGACGAAGCCAAGCGCATCAACAACGGCCAGCCCAGCCTGTGGGCCTACTATCTTGACCGCATCTCGCTGAAGGCCGGCGGACGAATTCTGCACCTGGGCTGCGGCACGGGCTACTACACCGCGATCATGGCCGAGGTGGTCGGGCGGGAGGGCAAGGTGGTCGCCATCGAGATCGACGAAGCCCTTGCCCAGCGCGCGCGCATCGCGCTCGAGCCCTGGCCGCAGGTGACCGTCTATTGCGCCGACGGCACCGCCGGCCCTTTCGATCCCGCCGACGCCGTCGTGGTCAGCGCCGGCGCCACCCACCCGCTGCCCGCATGGCTTGCCGCCGTTCAACCCGGAGGCCGGCTGCTGTTCCCGCTCACGGCCAACGAGGGCCTGGGCATCATGGCCATCCTCACGCGTTCCGGTCAGGACCGCTTTGCGGCGTGGCTCAACGGCGGCGTCGGCTTTATCGAGTTCGAGGGCGCGCGCGATCCTGAAGTCGGGCGGCGGCTCGCCGAGGCACTCCACCATGGTCACAGCGGAGACGTGAAGTCGCTCCGCTGCGACGCGCATGAAAGAGACGAGAGCTGCTGGCTGCACGGCGATGGCTGGTGTTTCTCGAATTGCGAGCCGTCGGGCCAGGGCCCGTTCAGTCCAACCGCCGATTTTGGCTCCGTCCACTGCGATTGACGGTGCAGGGGCGTTATCCTCAAGAGAGGCTGCTGCGGCAACCTGCCCGACCCAATCACCGCGGTCAGTCGATACGCTCAGCAGGCGCCAGTGTGCGCTTCAGGCCGGTTCGAGTCGGGGAGTCGAGCCGGCCGTTTTAGGACTGTCGATGCACATCACCACCACGGACTACGCGATTGCTTCCATCATCGGAGCCTTCGCGGTCATTCTCTGGCGCATCCGCGAAGGCCGCAGCGCCGTCACCCTGAAGAAGATCCTGATCCCGCCCGCCGGTATGGCCACCGGATTTTCCATGTTCGTCGTGCCGGCCTTCCACATTCCGTGGGACTGGGCCCTGATCTCCTTCGCGATCGGCTCCACGCTGCTTGCCTGGCCGCTGCTGGCGACCACCAAGCTCTACCGTCAGGGCGAGGCGATCATGATGAAGCGCTCCGCGGCCTTTCTCATCGTGATCGTCCTTCTGGCGGCCGTGCGCTTCTTCGCCCGCGGCTATTTCGACAGGCTGCTCACCGTGCCCCAGACCGGCGCCCTCTTCTTTATTCTTGCCTTCGGCATGATCTTCGTCTGGCGCGCCAGCATGTTCCTGGCGTACCGCCGCCTGACCGCCCAGCCGGCGCCGGAGGCCGCACTGTCTCCAGCCCCCACACCCGACGCCGAAGAGGCATGACCGGGGAAGAGGCGGGAGGATTCCCGTCGTCTTTCTCCATTGCGTGAACGAGCCGTTCGGCGTCCGGCACCGTGCGGGCCGCTACAGCACCCGCGCCAGCCACCTGCCCGTGTGCGAGTGCAGATTGCCGGCCACTTCCTCGGGGGTTCCGACGGCCACGATCTGCCCGCCGCCTTCGCCGCCCTCCGGCCCCAGGTCGATGATCCAGTCGGCGCTCTTGATCACGTCCAGGTTGTGCTCGATGACGATCAGCGACCCTCCGCCGTCGATCAGCTTGCGCAGCGCCGTCAGCAGCTTCGATACGTCGTCGAAGTGCAGCCCCGTGGTCGGCTCGTCGAGAATATAAAGCACGCGGCTTGCCTGCGAGGGCTTGGCCGAGGCATTGGCCGCGCGCACGGCGGCCAGGTGCGCCGCCAGCTTCACGCGCTGGGCTTCGCCGCCCGAGAGCGTTGTAGCCGACTGCCCAAGCCTCAGATAGCCCAAGCCGATCTCATCCAGCACCGCCAGCTTTTCGAGGAGCCTGGTCTGCCCGGCAAAGAAGCGCAGGGCCTCCTTCACCGTCATCTGCAGGACTTCGTGAATATTCTTGCCCTTGTACTGCACTTCCAAGACCTTCGCCTGATAGCGCGTCCCGTTGCAGTCCTCGCAGGGCAGCTCCACGTCGGCCAGGAACTGCATCTCGACGGTCACCGTGCCGTCGCCTTCGCACGTATTGCAGCGCCCGCCCGGCACGTTGAACGAGAAATGTCCCGGCGTGAGCGAGAGCCGCTTGGCCTCGGGCTGCGACGCAAACAGTTCGCGGATCAGGTCGAATGCCTTGATGTACGTAATCGGATTCGACCGCGGCGTGCGGCCGATGGGCGTCTGATCCACCAGCACCACGTCGTTCAGGCGCTCCACGCCCGTGAGCGAGTTGAAGACGCCCGCCGGATCGCCGCCGTCGCTCTGGCCCAGGGCGCGCGCCACGGCGCGGTAGAGCACCTGGTGCACCAGCGTCGATTTGCCCGAACCGCTTACGCCCGTGATCGCGACCAGCAGCCCCAGCGGAATCTCCACGTCGACCCCGTGCAGATTATTCGCTCGCGCTCCGCGCAGCACCAGCCGCTCCCGCCCCGGCGCGCGCCGGCGCGTGGGCACGGGGATCGAAAGCTTGCCGGAAAGATAGCGGCCGGTCAGCGACCCGGGGTTGGCCTCGATCTCCGCCAGAACGCCCTCGGCCAGAAGTCTGCCGCCGAACTCGCCGGCGCCGGGTCCCAGATCGAGCAGATGATCGGCCGCGCGCAGCACGTCGGGATCGTGCTCAACAACCAGGATCGTGTTGCCGAGGTCGCGCAGCTCTTCCAGGATGCGAATGAGGCGCGCCGTATCGCGCGTGTGCAGGCCGATGGAAGGCTCGTCGAGCACATAGAGCGCGCCCACCAGCCGCGAGCCCAGCGACGTCGCCAGTTGAATCCGCTGGGCCTCGCCGCCGGAGAGCGTCGAAGCCAGCCGGTCCAGAGTGAGATATTCAAGCCCCACCGCATCCAGAAAGCTCAGCCGCTGCCGGACTTCTTCGAGAATCGGCCCGGCGATCTCCTCCTGCATCGGCTTCAGCTTGAGTCCGTCGAAAAACGTCTTGGCCTGCGCGATGGTCATGGCCGCGGCCTGGCAGATATTCTTTCCTCCCGTTTTTCCATCTCCGATGCGCACCGACCGCGCCTCGGCCCTGAGCCGCTGCCCGCGGCAATCCGGGCACTCGGCGTAGCCGCGGTACTTGCTCAGCATCACGCGCACGTGCAGCTTGTACTTCTTGCGCTCCATCTGCGCAAAGAAGCCGAAGACGCCCGGGAAACCTCCCTTCCCGCGCAGCACCGTCTCCCGCGCCGGCTCCGGCATATCGTGCCAGGGCACGTCCAGCGGCACCTCCAGCTCCGCCGCCTGCTTGCGCAGCTCCGTGAACCACCCCCGGTACTTCGGCCGGTTCCAGGGATCGATCGCGCCCTCGTTCAGGCTCAGACCTTTGTCGGGAATCACCAGGTTCAGGTCGAAGTCGACGGTGTTGCCGAAGCCCTGGCAGCGCGGGCACGCGCCGAAGGGATTGTTGAAGCTGAACAGCCGCGGCTCCGGCTCGCGCCCGGGGCGATGGCAGTTGGTGCACTCGAAGGCCCCGGAAAAACGCCAGCGGCGGCGCTCGGCAGATTCATCGCGCGGCGCCTCCTCGAAGATCGCCTCCCCGCCCTCGCGGTACGCGATCTCGGTCGCATCCACGATCCGGGAACGGGCCTCCGCGTTCACCACAATCCGGTCCAGGAGGACAAAGATGGGCAGCGTAAAGTCGAGATCGATCAGGGACTCCGGCGTCGAGAATTCGAAGATCCTTCCCTGCTGCCACAGCCGGTTGAATCCGCCGGCCCGCAGCTCGGCCAGCCGCGCCTTCAGCGTCTCCGTGTGCGGTGAATCCCCGCTGGCCGCCACAGGTTTTGTCTTGCTGCCTGGCTTGGCCGCACGTCCCCCGGTCTTCGCCGGCAGCGCCGCGGCCTCCGGCGCGGGCGTCGCGCTCACCACCGGAAACAGGGCGTTCAGCCGCGTCCCCTCGCCCAGCGCCAGGATCGCGTCGGCGGCCTCATCCACGGAGTCCCGCTTCACCAGCCCGTCGCAGTGCACACAATGCACGGTCCCGCACCGCGCGTAGAGCAGCCGCAGGTAGTCGTAGATCTCGGTCGCGGTCGCTACCGTCGATCTTGGGTTCCGCGTGGTGTTCTTCTGCTTGATGGCGATCGCCGGCGCCAGCCCGTCGATCAGGTCCGCATCCGGCTTCTCGATCCGCTCGAGGAACTGCCGCGCGTACGCCGAGAGCGACTCCACATAGCGCCGCTGTCCCTCCGCATAGATGGTGTCGAAGGCCAGCGAACTCTTCCCCGATCCCGATACGCCGCTGATCACCGTCAGCCTGCCGTGCGGAATGTCGCAGGAGATGTTCTTCAGGTTGTGGGTCCGCGCGCCGCGGATAATAATAGCGTCGTTCAAAGGGAAGGCACCGTGCGGTATTCGGTCAGCCGCGCCCGCAGGCCCTCAGAGGGGTTCAGGACGCAGGCGGCCATTCTCCATTATATGGGTCGGCGCAATGCGCCCCTCGGTTCGTGGCCGCCGCCGCCTTCCCGCTTGAGGCCGGCTCTGCCCTGAAGGTCCAAAAGAAGAAACGGCTGCGATCACCGCTCGGCGCGAGGCGTCGGCTCCGCGAGCCCCAGAGCCGCCGGTGGCCCAGTTGGGGCCCTCAAAGTGCGCGTAACTTGCCGGACTGGAAGAGCGCGCAGCCTGGAAGGGTATCGCTTCGCTCGGGTGGCGAATCGACCGGCAGGGACGTTTTCCGAATTCGTGCCTCGCGCCCCTGGCTCCTGCCTAACTTCATCCCGCTGAAGTGACACACACCTACTCACCAGGACTGCATCAGCCCTGGGCCAGCCTCACGCTGCCAGCGTACGCATCTCGATGAGCTTTGCCTGCTGCTTGACCTCGATCTCGCGGTCAAGCACCTTGGCGAGTCCCATCAGCACCTGCGATGCGCATGCCGGACACTGCCTGGCATCGTTTCCAACACAGTTGCAGTCCTGGCACAGGTAGGCAGACGACAAGGGAATAAACTGCATCGCTGCATATGTCATGGCTTTCACCCTGAGAAGGGCGGCCTCCAGATCGAACCCCCTCCGACTGGCACCCTAACTCATCTTGATGGATGCGCGGGTGCAGGGCGCAGTTGTTTTTTTTGAGCGGCCGGGGCGGCCAGGGTCGAGACGGTTCCCTTCTCCTCGCTGCCGCGTCGAACTTCTCGATACCCCTTCCCGCGGCGTCGAAGGTTTGCAGCCGTTAAACTGAACTTTGAGGAGTTCCGTGCATCGAACCGCAGTTTCCGCCCTGTTTCTGGCTCTCGTAACCTGTTCCGCGCCCCTCGCCGCACTGCAGTCCGTCTCCGATGCGCCGCCGCAAGCTCCATCCGGTGCTTCGCCGCAGACCGCCCCGGCGCCGTCGCCGCAGGTTGTCGAGGCGGAAGCCGCCATCGGCAAATCCGACTGGAAGACCGCCGCATCGGAGCTCAATCCCTGGATTGCGGCCCACCCCACCGATGCCCGCGCCCTCTTCGACCTGGGCTACGTCGAAGACGCTGAAAACCACCTCGAGCAGGCCGGTTCGCTCTACCGCCGCGCCATCCAGGCCGATGCCGGCTCATTCGAGGCGCATCTCTCGCTGGGTCTTCTGCTGGCCCGGGAGGGCAAGTTCACAGAGGCCCGTCCGGAGCTGGCCATAGCCACGACGCTTGACCCCGGCGCGGCAGGACCGGCGCTGAAAGCCCGCGCCTGGCGTGCGCTGGCCCAGATCGACCGTCCCCGCCCCGGCAACCCCGGCGATCCCGCCGAGGCTTCGAACGACCTTCTCCAGGCCCTCAATCTCTCCCCTGAGACCGAGGACGACACGCTGCTCGCGGCCGAACTTGCGGAAGACGCCGGTCAGAACGACGCCGCCGAGACCGCCTATCGCCGGGTTCTCGCCGAAGACCCCAAGGCCACCCAGGCCAGCATCGGGCTCTCGCACCTGTTGATCGTCAAAAAGCAGTACGCCGAGGCTGAATCCGTGCTCCACGCCGCGCTGCCCGACGCGCCCCAGAACCCCGTCCTCAACGCCCAGCTCGCCCTCGTCCTGGCCCAGCAAAACGACCCCGAGGCTCTCACCCTCACGCAGAAGCTCCACACCGAGCACCCCTCAGACCCCGGCATCACGCGCATGTTGGCCCAGCTCCTCGCCGAGGCCGGCCAGTACGCCGCCTCCGATCAGCTCTACACGCAGCTCCTCGCCGCCAGCCCCAACGACGAAGACCTGCTGGTCGCCCACGGGCAAAACCTGGTGGAAGAGCTCAAATTCGATGAGGCCTATGCCGCCTTCAAGAAGGTCACCGATCTGGACCCGTCAAACGGTGACGCCTGGAGCGGTCTCGCCTTCACCGCATCCAAGTTGCACCAGCCCTCTGTGACACTGCATGCTCTTATCATGCGGTCAAAATATCTTCCAGAAAATGCATCTACCTACTTCCTTTGGGCAATCTCTTACGATACCCTGCATCAAAACACGTTAGCTGCTGCCTATTACCACCACTTTTTAGAGGCGGCAGATGGCAAATTTCCCGATCAGGAATGGCAGGCACGTCAGCGGCTCCGGATCCTCGAGAAATGACCGCGAGGCTGCTGCGATGCCTCAAATGAGTGCGATACTTCCGCTTGGCAAGCCGCGGCGAGTAATTTGCCGGCAAGGGGTGCGGGGCCTTCGCCTGGTTACTCCTTCCCTGAATTCAAGAGTCACGGCGCCGGCGCGGTACCGCATTCGTGGAGGTTCCAGGTGCGGTCTGCGATCCCCATTTCGGTGCTTCTCGTGGTTTCTCTCACGGTGCTTCCCCTCCGCGCGGCTGCCTCCTCCGATGACGTTCCCGATCAGCAGACGATCGACGCCCTCGCCGCCAAGGCCAACCAGGCCCAGCCCCGCGACCAATGTTTTCTCTACGCCCAGCTCATGCAGGATATGAGCGAGCTCAGCGCCCGGCAGTACGCCGCCGGCAACATCACCAATGCCTCCTTCCTGCTGCGCCAGATCCAGACCCTTTCGCGCAAGGTCCATCTCTCCGTGGCCGAAAACGACAAGCGCCTCAAGAACGCCGAGATCCTGCTCAGCCGCACCGCCTTCCGGCTCACCGAGCTGCTCCACTCCAGCGATTATGAGGACCAGGCGCTCATCCGCCAGACCATCGCCGACGTGAGCCAGGCGCAAAACGCCGCCCTGATGCAGGTCTTCAATAAGTAGCGCGCCCCGGCGATCCGCGCACGTTGCCCCGCTGCTCCGGCTGTGATTGAATGGGGGCGCCGGAGAGTTGCGTCATGCGCCGCAGTCTATTTCTCATCCCCTGGATCGTCGTCCCTCTGTTCGCCTCTTCCGCCATAGCCCAGCATCAGCCTCACGACCCGCTCACCCCCGATCAGGCGCAGAAGATCGCCGAAGCCAGCATCGATCCGCCGGCCCGCGTCGACCTCTACACCAAGTTCCTCAACGAGCACGCCGACGCCATCAAGGCCCTCGCCAAACGCGCTCCTTCCAAGGCCCGCGGCGACCAGATGTCTGACGACCTCGAAGACTTTGCCAATCTGATGGACGAGCTCAGCTCCAACCTCGACATGTACTCCGAGCGCAAGGCCGACATTCGCAAGGCCCTCAAGCCTCTCGGCGAGTCAGTCCAGCGCTGGCAGGAGATACTGCACGCCTTGCCCACCGACGACCCCAGCTATAACCTCTCGATCACCGACGCGGTCGACAGCGCCAACGACCTGGCCGATCAGACCAAGCAGCTTGTCCAGGACCAGGACAGCTACTTCAAGGAACACCCCACCGAGAAGGGCCAGCAGCGCGTCGAACCGCCGCCGCAGTAAGGCAGGGGTCAGTGATCAGGGGTCAGAACTGAGACCTCCGGATGCCGCCGATCGCTGATAACTGATCACTGATAACTGAACGCTGCTCTTCTGCTATCCTCCCTCTTGGTGCCCTCCGACTTTGCATCCATCTTTCAAGAGGAGTACCGGGCTCTGCGTCCGCGTGCTCCCATGCCACCGATCGTGCTGCGGTTCCGGCGCTTCACCTCGCTGAACAACACCATTCGCCTGCGCGAGGGGCGCATTCTCGTCAGCCTTTCGGACCTGCTCGAGGGCGCGCCGGAGTCGGTGATTCGCGCCATCGCGCACATCCTGCTCGCCAAGCTTTACAAAAAGCCCATCGATGCGGCTCACAACCTGCGCTTCAAGCGCTTCGCCACCAGCGCGGCCGTCACCCGGCAAACCGAGCTTGTCCGCTACGCCCGGGGCAGCAAGCGCTACAGCGGCCCCGAAGGCCGGTACTACCACCTCGAGGAGGTCTTCGACTCGCTGAACCTGCGCTTCTTCGGAGGGCTGCTGGGCCGGCCCGAGCTCACCTGGAGCGAGCACCACGCCAAGCGTTCCCTGGGCCATTACGACGCCGCGCACAACACCATTGTGGTCAGCCGCGTCTTCGACCGCCCTTCCAGCCCGCGTTACGCCATCGAGTACCTGCTCTACCACGAGATGCTGCACCTCAAGCACCCCGTCCGCATGAGGGGCCTGCGCCGGTGCGTTCACTCCGCCGAGTTCAAAGCCGAAGAGGCCCGCTTCCCGCAGTTGACCGAGGCGCTGGCCTATATCAAGCGTTTGTAGAGTCTGAAAAAGCCAGGGGAAGCCTGAATGGCTGCTGCCTTTACGCCGGCTTCTGCACCGCCGCCGGGGCCTGCTCCGCGCCCAGCACAGTGCGCCCCGAGGGCCGGCGCGACGTCCACCAGATCACGCCCACTCCGACCACGGCAGCTCCGGCGCTCGCCAGTTGCGCATTCGACAGGCCCCACAGCACCTTGGGGTTGCGGCGGATGAACTCGACCAGGAACCGGGCGATGCCGGTCAGCAGCAGGTACTGGCCCAGGATCGCCCCCGTTGCGTGCGGCTTGCCCAGCCGCCGCCACAGCCACCAGCCGATCACGAGGCCCGCGGCCAGCTCATACAACGGCGTCGGATACACCGGCACAAACACCGGCTCGATCCCGTGCGGAAACGCCATGCCCCAGGCGCGGAAGGTCCCGCCCAGGATGTGCACCGGCGTAATCGCGATCCCGTAGCAGCCGTCGCCGGAGAGAAAGCACCCGATCCGGCCGACCCCGTAGCCGATCGCCGCCGCCGGCGCCGCCAGGTCCAGAATCCGCACGGCTCCGATCCTGGCCCGGACGCCCTGCACGACCAGCGCCGTGATCCCGAAGGTCAGGCCGCCGTACCACGCGAACCCGCCGGGATCGTAGAGCGCCCGCCAGCCCATCTCGCGCAGATCGAGAGGCGTGTCGGCCAGGTGCCACAGCTTCGCACCCACGATTCCCGCGATCAGCGTGACGACCACAATCCACATTGCATCCGCGTCGATATGTGCCCGCCGGAAGGCGCGGTCGGTCACTAACGCCCCGGCCACCGCGGCGCACCACATCATCAAGCCGAAGGTGTGAATGCTCAGGAACCCAAGATGGATCGTCGGCAGCATCTCTCTGTCAGTATAGACGCCATCCGCCTGCAAAGGGCGCAGCCCCCGCGCCCGGCCCTGTTTTTCACAGAACTTCCCCGCCAACACCCCTCGATTCAGGAGATACTGTCTCCATGGCGACCATGACCTATCAGGGACTTGAGGTGCTCTACACCCGGCAGCAAATTGCCGACCGCGTGGCCGAGATGGGCGCACAGATCACCCGCGACATGAACGGCGAGAAGCTGGTGATGGTGGGCGTCCTCAAAGGCGCAGCCTTCTTTCTCTCCGACCTCTCCCGCACCATCCAGGTCGACGCCACCTTCGATTTTGTCGCCACTTCAAGCTACGGCAAGGGACAGCGCTCCTCCGGCGCCGTCAAGCTCATCAAGGATCTCGACGAGCCCATCGAAGGCAAAAACGTCCTCGTCGTCGAAGACATTCTCGACACCGGCCTCACCCTCGCCTACCTGCGCAAGATCTTCCTTCAACACCGCCCCAAGACCCTGCGCATCGCCACGCTCCTCGACAAGCCTTCACGCCGCATCGAGAAGATCGAGGCCGATTACGTCGGCTTCTCCATCCCCAACCTCTTCGTCATCGGCTACGGCATGGACTACGCCGAGCGCTACCGCAATCTTCCCGACATCTGCCTGATGTCTCCCGACCACCCCGAGTAGGCTGGGGCAACCGCATCGCCGCCAGTTCCTCAGCGGGCCAAAAGAAAAGCCCCGAAGCGCGCCTCGGGGCTTTCTCTTCAGACCCTCCCGCCCGGCTCAGGCCAGGTCGAAGCGATCCAGGTTCATCACCTTGGTCCACGCAGCCGCGAACTCTTCGACGAAGGCCTTCTCGCCATCGCTGCTGGCATAGACCTCCGCAACGGCGCGGAGCTGCGAGTTGGAACCGAAGACGAGGTCAACCACCGTCGCGGTCCACTTGAGCTCGCCCGTCTTCCGGTCGCGCCCTTCGAGCACACCCTCGGCCGACTCTGACTTCTGCCACTTCGTGCCCATGTCGAGCAGGTTCACGAAGAAGTCGTTGCTCAGGGTCTCGGGCCGGCTGGTAAAGACGCCGAGCTGCGAGTGCCCGAAGTTCGCGCCCAGCGCCCTCATGCCGCCGATCAGCACCGTCATCTCCGGAGCGGTAAGGGTCAGCAGCTGCGCCTTGTCCAGCAGCAGGCTGGGCGCGCAATCCTCCAGCCCCTTCCGGACGTAGTTGCGGAAACCGTCTGCCTTCGGCTCCAGCACCGCAAACGAGGCCACATCGGTCTGCTCCTGTGAGGCGTCCATGCGGCCCGGCGCAAAGCCCACCTTCACGTCATAGCCCGCCTTCTTCGCCGCCGCTTCCACGGCCGCCGAGCCCGCCAGCACGATCAGGTCGGCCAGCGAGACCTTCTTGCCGCCCGACGAGGCACCGTTGCCCGCTGCCTGCGCGCCGTTGAACTCCTTCTGAATGGCCTCCAGCTTCGCCAGCACCTTGGCCAGCTCGGCCGGCTGGTTCACCTCCCACCCGTTCTGCGGCGCCAGCCGGATGCGCGCTCCATTGGCGCCGCCGCGCTTGTCGCTGCCGCGGAAGGTCGCCGCCGACGCCCACGCCGTTGCCACCAGCTCGGAGATCGACAGCCCCGACGCCAGCACCTTCGCCTTCAGCGCCGCAACGTCCTTGTCGTCGATCAGCTTGTGATCGACGGCGGGGATCGGGTCCTGCCAGATCAGCTCTTCCTCCGGCACCAGCGGCCCGAGATAGCGCGCGCGCGGCCCCATGTCGCGGTGGGTCAGCTTGAACCAGGCCCGCGCGAAGGCGTCCGCAAACTCGTCGGGGTGCTCCAAGAACCGCCGCGAGATCTTTTCGTACTCCGGATCCACGCGCAGCGAGAGGTCCGTGGTCAGCATCGCCGGCGTGCGGCGCTTGGACGCGTCGTGGGGATCCGGAATGGTGTCGGCGCCGGCCCCATTCTTCGGCCTCCACTGATTGGCCCCGGCCGGGCTCTTGGTCAACTCCCACTCGTACTCGAAGAGGTTCTTGAAGAAGTTGCTGCTCCACTGCGTCGGCGTCTGCGACCAGATCACCTCCAGGCCGCTGGTAAAGGCGTCGTCGCCCAGGCCGGTGCCGAAGCTGTTCTTCCAGCCCAGTCCCTGCTCCTCGATGGGCGCGGCCTCGGGCTCGCGGCCCACGTAGCTTTGCGGCCCGGCGCCGTGCGTCTTGCCGAAGGTGTGGCCGCCGGCGATCAGCGCCACGGTCTCTTCGTCGTTCATCGCCATGCGCGCAAAGGTCTCGCGGATGTCCTTCACCGCGGCTGCCGGGTCCGGGTTGCCGTTCGGGCCCTCGGGGTTCACGTAGATCAGGCCCATCTGCACGGCCGCCAGCGGGTTGGCCAGCTCGCGGTCGCCGCTGTAGCGCTCGTCGCCCAGCCAGGTCGTCTCCGGGCCCCAGTCGATATCCTCAGGCTCCCACGTATCCACGCGGCCGCCGCCGAAGCCGAAGGTCTTGAAGCCCATCGACTCCAGGGCCACGTTGCCGGCCAGGATCATCAGATCACCCCAGGAGAGCTTGCGGCCATACTTCTGCTTGACCGGCCAGAGCAGCCGCCGCGCCTTGTCCAGGCTCACGTTGTCGGGCCAGCTATTGAGCGGCGCGAACCGCTGCGCGCCCCGGCCGGCGCCGCCGCGCCCGTCGTAGATGCGGTAGGTGCCCGCCGCATGCCACGCCATGCGGATCATCAGTCCTCCGTAGTGGCCAAAATCCGCCGGCCACCACTCCTGCGAGTCCGTCATCAGCGCATGGAGGTCCTTGATCACGGCGTCCAGGTCGAGGGTCTTGAACTCCTCGGCGTAGTTGAAATCCTCGCCCAAGGGATCGATCAATGGCGAGTTCTGGTTTAGAATTCCCACGTTCAGCTGTTCGGGCCACCAGTCCCGGACGCCCTTTGCCCCTGCCTTTGTGTGCTGCAACATGCTGCCCGAGAACGGGCACTTCGATTCGGTAGCCATGATTCCTCCTGGATTTCGTCCCCAACGGACCAACTGGTTCAGTATAGGAGCCGGGCGCCCATTGATACGAGTGATCGTATCAATGGCGTCGATAGTCTCCGGCAATCGAAAATTAACCTCACTGTGAAGATGAAACGGGCTTCCGCGAAGGCGGTCGCAGTGAGCCCGCGGCGCGAGTTCGCCGGCGGAAGGCCAGAGTTTCTCTTATTCTATTCCGCGCGCAAGGCCGTCATCGGGTCTACGGTGGCCGCGCGCCTTGCCGGGATATACGCGGCCAGCAGCCCGCTCGCGCAGAGCAACGCCGCCGCCGCGGCCAGCGTCCATCCGTCATGGGCGCCGACGCCGTAGAGATAGCTGCGAATGAAGCGGGCCGAGAGCCAGGCCAGCGCCGCGCCCGCCGCAACCCCAATCGCCAGCATCGCGCCCGCCTGCCGCATCACAAGCCACAGCAGGTTGCCGCGCGGCGCGCCCAACGCAATGCGAACCCCCATCTCGCGGGTGCGCTGCGCCACCACCCAGGCCAGCAGCCCATATAACCCCGCAATCGAGAGCAGCAGCGCCGAGGCCCCGAAGATCTCGAGCAGGTGCGCGGCCAGGCGCTGGCTGCCAAAGGAGTCCTCGACCACCTGGTCCATGGTGTTGAACGTGGCGTGCGCGAACTCCGGATTCGCTCCGCGAAGGATCGACCGCAGGTCGGGAATCATCGAGTCCGGCGCGCGGTCGGTGCGCACCGCAAGATCCATGGCGATGGTGGCCGGTTGATACATGCCGCTGTCGGGCGAGATCTGCGGCAGGCAAATCTCGATCTCGGGCTGGGAGGGCTCGCCGATCCTGGCCTGCCGCTCGTCGTCGACCACGCCGATAATCTCGGCCGGCGTCTTCTTGCGCAGGTTCAAGAACTTCTTGCCCACGATGGCGGCCGGATCGTGCTGATCGGGCGAGTAAAGGCGGGCAAACGCCCGGTTCACGACCACAACCGGCTGCGAAGTCAACGTGTCCTGATCGTTGAAGAAGCGCCCCGCCAGCATCTTGAAGCCGAAGATCCGCTGGATGCCGGGGCTGACCGGCTTGAGGATGGCGTTGATGCTTTTGCCGTTCATGGCCAGCGTGAACTCAATGTTGAAGCTCTGGCCGAGAGGCACCTCCGACATGTAGCCGGCGGCCTCGACGCCGCGCAGATGCTGCACGCGATCGAGCAGGGGCTGGTAGAGGTCGACAACGATGTTCCGGCCCGAATAACGGTACGAAGGAATGGCCAGGTGCGCGACCAGGATGTGATCGGTGCGATAGCCAAGGGGCACGTGGCGCAGCGTGTAAATGGTGCGGAGCAGAAGGCCGCACGCGACCAGAAGCATGAGCGACAGCGCCACTTCAACCGCGACCAGCAGGCTGCGCATCCGGTTGTGACGCCGGCCGCTTCCCGATTGCGGCCCTCCCTGCTTGAGCGCCGGCTCGATCGGAGCGCGCACGGCCTGCAGTGCGGGCCACGCCGAAGAGACAAGCGCCGTGACCAGCGTGAGCGCGCACAGGACGGCGAGAATGGTGGGGTTCACGTGCGCGGAGAGATCGACGTTCAGGTGCGCCGGCTTGACGCTGCGCACCAGCCGCACGGCGCCCAGCGCCAGCCCCGTTCCCACCAGCGCGGCTGTCCCGCTCAGCACCAGGCTCTCGATCATGAACTGCTGCAGGATGCGCGAGCGACTGGCGCCCAACGCGCCGCGCATGGCGATCTCGCGCTGCCGGGCCGTGCCGCGCGCCAGCAGCAGATTCGTCGCGTTCACGATGGCAATCAGCCACAGCACCCCCGAGGCGGCAAACAGCGCCAGCAGCGCCTTCCCGATGTTTGCCGCCACCAGCGAGTCGGCATAGGACTGGACAAGCACCTCGGACCTGGCCTGGCGCACACGGGGATCCGTGTAGGCCGGCGCCAGCCGCTTCTGAATCGCGCTCATCTCCGCGGCCGCTGTCCTGAAGCTGACCCCCTGGAGAAGCCGCGCGATTACGTTGTAGTTGGGAGAATCGTACCAGCGCTTGCGGTCTTCGCCACCCAGTGTAATGGTCGTCCACACCTCGGGAAAGGTGGAATCCATGGGGATTTCAAAGCCCGGGGGCATGACGCCGACGACAAGATACGATTGATCGTTGATGCGGACTTTCCTGCCGAGAATCGCGGGATCGGCGCCGTAAGCCGCCTTCCACGCCGCATCGCTCAGGATCACCGTGCCGGTATTCCGGTCGGCGCCGAAACCAGGCGGCTCGGGGAGGAAGTCGCGGCCAAGCGCGGGGTTAACGCCGAGCGTGGCAAAAAGACCGGGGCTCACCGCTTCGCCCGCCACCTGCATGGCGCCGCTGGTTCCTTCGAGAAAATTGCGGCCCATCATGCCGTCGTAGAAACCGATCTGGCTGAAAGAATGGTTCTGGGCCATCCATTGCTGAAGGTCGAGCCACGGCACTCCCGATTGCTGCGCGTCCTTCGCGCCATGCTCCCGCATGGCCACCAGCCGGCCCGGGTCTCGAAACGGAAGCGCGCGCAGCAGCACATGATCCACGACGGTGAACATCGCCGCCGCCGCGCCAATGCCGAGAGCCAGGGTGCCGACCACCGTGGCCGCAAAGCCCGGCGAGCGGCGGATCTGCCGAAAGGCGTAGCCCAAATCCTGCACCAGGCGCTCCAGCCAGAGCCATCCCCACGTCGCGCGGGTGACGTCTTCAATCAAGGGCACGCTGCCGAACTCGCGCAGCGCCGCCGCGCGCGCCTCGTCCGCGGGTTCCCCGCGGGACATCCGCTCCTCGATGGCCATGCGCAGATGCGACGCGAGCTCCGCCTCCAGGTCGCGCTTTCGCGATTCGTGACGAAAGATTCGGCTCAGAAATGACATGCATTGGCTCCTGATCAGTTCAGCTTTCAACCGCCGGGTCGAGAATGCCCGCGATCGCGGTGGTCATCGTCTCCCACTTTGCCCGCTCCTGCGCAAGCTGACGCCGCCCGGCAGCCGTCATGCGGTAGAACTTGGCGCGCTGGTTTTGCTCCGTCTGGCCCCACTCCGATGCCACCCAACCCCGCCTCTCCAGCCGGTGCAGGGCCGGATACAGCGAGCCGGTCTCGACCTGCAGAATCTCGGCCGAGCGAACCCGAAGCGCCTGCGCGATCCCGTAGCCGTGCATCGGCCCGCGTTGCAGGGTTTGCAGGATCAGCATGTCGAGCGTGCCCTGAAAAAGCTCGATGCGGTTCCGGTAGGGCTGGCGGGCAGGCGTCATGTGTAGACACTCTACACCCATAAGCAGTAGAACGTCTACGCCCGGGCTTCGAGCGCCCCGATCCTGCTCCTCCCCATCTTCTCCACCCGGGTGGCCGCTTCCTTTTTCAGGTCTTCGGACCGCGAAGGCGGCTCCCGCCGGCCGGGCCGGCGCCGGTTCCGCGGCAGGGGCCCTTTTCATCTCCCCTATACCGCGCCTCGGCGCCCGCCGCGTGCCGTTTGCATCTATTCATTTGGCCCGCAACTCGGGCAGGTTTTATACTCATCTCCCGGAGAGCTTGGGCCGCGTCGCCGGAGCCCCCGGCAAGGAGAAAGGCCACCATGGCATCCGTCACCCCGGTCCAGGAATCGGACCTCGAATTTGACCACGGCACCTTTGACGCGCCCGGATTTACCGCCCAGGCCCTCGCCAACTGGCAGTCCCTCGGCTCGATCATCGACCACACCCTCCTCAAGCCCGACGCGACCCGCGCCCAGATCGAGAAACTCTGCGAGGAGGCCCAGCGCTACCGCTTCGCCTGCGCCATGGTCAATCCCGTCTGGGCCGCAATGGCCGTCAAGGCCCTTGCCGGAACCGGCATTCCGGTGGGCGTGGTCATCGGCTTTCCTCTCGGCGCCTCCCTGGTCTCCACCCTCCGCCAGGAGGCCTCGGCCCTCATCCGGCTGGGCGCCCGCGAACTGGATATGGTCATCCCCGTCGGCCCGCTCAAGAGCGGCGACTACCACGCGGTCGAGCACACGGTTCACGCCGCTGTCCACGTCGCCCACCACCACGGAGTCCTTCTCAAAGTCATCCTCGAAACCGCCCTCCTCAGCATTGAAGAGAAGCTGCGCGGGTCGGAGATCGCCATCCAGGCCGGCGCCGACTTCATCAAGACCTCGACCGGCTTCGCATCCGGCGGCGCCACGCCCGCCGATGTGGCTCTGATGCGCGGCGTTGCCGGCGCCCGCTGCGGGGTGAAGGCCTCCGGCGGTATCCGCACCCTCGCCGACGTCCGCGCCCTGCTCGAGGCCGGCGCCAACCGCATCGGCGCCTCCGCCTCCGTCGCCATCCTCCGCGAGCTGGGCGCCCCATAGAGCGGTTTCAGGGCAGGTTCACCCATCTCCGGGATCTTCACCCATCTCCGGGATCATTGAAGGTCGCCGCGCCCGGATGGTTGCGGCGGCCGCATGGTGTGTCGCCGGGGGTACGGCAACCCTGGAACGGTTGTGGCCCCTGGTTCGCGCCGTTCTCCACTTTCGTGGAAGGGGCCCACCGGCGGTGGGCGGCTCGCCGGCAGAAAGCGACCGGGTTTTGCACAGGCAATGGAGCTACATTGCCAAACTCCAGCCTGCAGCACCTCTCATGTTTTCTCCGCCCGGGCCGATGAACCCAATGTCGGCTGCTTCCGATTTCTGTGGGCCACGGAGGAGAGGCACGTTGAGAGCGATGCATAGCGCCATCCCATTCGAGGTTCCAGTTTCTCCCGCCGGACTTTCCCTGGTCGACGTCGAGGCGCCGTTCTCCGCCCAGATCGTGGGCGTCAGCACCGCCTGGAGAAAACTGCTGATGCAGGCCGAGATGGCCGCCCCGCACATGCAGGTGGCCGCCATCGAAGGCGAGCATGGCTCGGGCAAGCAGACGCTGGCCCGGTATATCTTTACGCGTTCGCCCCTCGCCGGCTCGCTCTTCCAGCGGCGTGACGCCCGCGAGTGGCTCGCCACCGACGCCGATCCGGCCACGCTGGCCGGCTTCACTTACCTCGACCGCGTCGATCTGCTCGCGCCTCCGGGGCAGGGCCTGCTGCTCGGCGTTCTCAAGGCCCTCCAGGACCGCCCCGCCGGCCGCGCCATCCTCCTCGCCTCCTCCCAGACCTCCCTCCGCCAGATGGCCGGCCAGGGCCTGCTGCTGCCCGATCTTGCCTTCCGCCTTACCGCCATCCGTTTCGCCATCCCCCCGTTGCGCCAGCGCCGGGAAGACATCGCTCCGCTCGCCCAGGCGCTTCTCGACCGCCTCTGCGTCCGCTACCAGCAGCGCCCGGTCTCTCTCGGCCCCGGCGCTCTCGCCCGCCTGCTCCAGCACCCCTGGCCCGGCAACGTCCGCGAGCTCGCCAGCGTCCTGGAGGCCGCGCTCCTTGAGGCCAGCAACAGCGTCATCCGCGCCGCCGATCTTGCCATCCCCTCCGGCGCCGACCCGGTACCCCAGCCCGAGCCCGCCGTGCACTCCAGCGACCTCTCTCTCGACGCCGTCATCCGCCGCCACGTCGAATACGTTCTCGACCTGAACCACGGAAACAAGCTGCGCACCGCCCGCCAGCTTGGCATCAGCCGCTCCACCCTCTACCGCATCCTCGCCAACGAGTCTTTCCTCGCCCACTGAGGTCCCCACCTGCCCGTCCAGCCGCCCACGCGATCACGATCCAACTGCCTCGCGATCCCCGCCCAACTGCCCCGATGACCCCGTCCCACCACCCCTGGCGGCTGCCCGTCGCCCCCCGGGGCCCGCCATTTGTTACACAAGTGTTAAAATACCCTTTTGAAGCTTACCGACCAGCCCTGACATCCCGTCGGAATCAACACGATGATCCTCTACCTGATGCGCCATGCCGATGCGGGCGTCGCCCGCGGCAATCCCCTTCTTGACGCCAAACGCGGCCTCGTCAAGGAAGGCAAAGAGCAGTGCATGCTGATGGCCCGCGTGCTCGCCGCCCTCAAGTCCCCCATCGACGCCATTGTCTCCAGCCCCCTCAAGCGCGCCCTTCAGACCGCGCAACTTGTGGGCACGGAGCTCGGCTTCGAAGGCAAGGTCGACGTCGCCTCCGCCCTGGCGCCCAATGCCGATTTCGCCGCCTTTCAGGCTCTGCTCGCCACCTACACCGGCCGCGAAGGACTGCTCGCCGTCGGGCACAATCCCAACGCTTTTCAATTCCTGGGCCGGCTGGTGACCGGCAACGGGGGCGCCAGCATCCGCATGAGAAAGGGTTCGATCGCCCGCATCGATCTGGACCGCCGCCCTCCGCGGCTGCAGTGGCTCATCGATCCGCGCATGGCCCGGGCGCTTTATGCGAGCGCTACAAAGAGCTCCCGGCCAAAGACCTCGCGGAAGTAGTCCGCTTCCTTGCGCAGCGACCATAGCTCGAGTTCGGCGCCGGTGCGCCCTGGCCGCATCTCCAGATACACCCGCTTGGGATACACCTTCACCGCGACGCGCAGCACATCGGAGGCCCGGTCCTGATTCAGGCCCACGGCCAGCCGCAGCAGCACCACCGCGCAGTGGACATTCCTGTGCTCCTCGGGGGGAATATTCCGGAGGGCGCGATCGCCCGGCTGGGGCCGGCTCTTGCCCAGGTAGCGCGCGATGGCCGAGACGATGGTGCGCTCCAGCCGTGTGTATCCGTAGAGCTCCGAGCTCGACACGATGTACTGGGTGTGCCGGTGGTGCCCCTGGTGGTTGATGAACTTGCCCGTGTCGCGCAGCACGGCCGCGGCCGCCAGCCAGCTCTCGTACTCGCCGGGCAGCTGGTGCAGCGCCTTCAGCTCGTGAAAGAGCTGCACGGTGTGGGCCCGAACCGGCTCAGCCTGGCGCAGGTCGACCCCGTAGCGCCGCGCCGTGGCCAGCACGCTCTCCCAGCGCTCGTGCTCGAACTCGCGGTGCACCGAGGCCCGGGCATCCTGCGCGGCCAGCATCTGGGCGAGGATGCCGTCGCGCAGGCCCAGGGGCGAATAGCGAAACCCCGGCAGGCCGAAGCTCTCGAGGAGCTCCGCGTAGACCTGGGTGCCGGCCACGATAATCTCCGCCCGCCGCGGCCCGATACCGGGCACGGCTTCGCGCTCCGGCAGCGGCATCTTGGCCAGCCGGGTGGCCAGCTTCCGCACCACCCGCGTCTCCACCATTCCCGCCATTCGGGCCGACCGAGTCTTGCTGCCCGCACGGCTTCCCGCGGGCTTGATCGCCTTCCCCGCCTTGGCCGTCGCCAGGCAGGCCTCGGAGAGGGCTGCCGCCGTGCCTGAAGTGGCAATCACCAGCGAGACCTGCCCGGGCGTCATGCGCCGATGCGCACGCCGCAGCTCCCGGGCGATAAACTGCCTCATGCGCGCCAAGCCCTCCGCCGGAGCCGGATCGGCAGACAGAAAGTCCTCGGTGAGGCGCACCGCGCCCAGGGGCAGGCTCACGGTTTCCTTGATCCGCTTGTGCTCGGAGAGCGTGATCTCGCAGCTTCCGCCGCCCAGGTCGACCAGCAGCACGCGGCCGCCCGCGCCCGGCTCGGCGCCGGCGACGCCCAGGTGGATCAGCCGGCCCTCCTCCAGCCCGGAGATCACCTCCAGATTCCATCCCGTCTCCGCCTTCACCCAGGCTTGAAACGCCGCCGCGTTGCGGGCGTCGCGCATCGCGCTGGTAGCCACCACGCGTATCTGATCGGCTCCGTGCGCCTGTACGGCCCGCTGAAAACGCTTGAGCGCCCTAAGTGTCGCCGCCATCGCTTCCGGCGAGATCAGCCCCGATTCGAAGACGCTCGCCCCTAAACGGGTTACCTCGCGATCTTCCGCCAGAGTCTTCAACTGGTGCGCCACGACCCTGGCGATCTTGAGCCGGCACGAGTTCGACCCGACATCGATGGCAGCAAAGGTTGGCATGGCGATGGGCGGCGCTCCGGGAGCTGAAAATAGACCCCTGGGTCAAGATACACGAGCCCGTTCGGCGTTGCCGTCCGCCGCCGCGAGCCGGGCCTGTGGATATGAAGGCACAAATCCGCGGCCGTGTCCGATGCTGAAACGCAACAATTGCCCGGCTGTTATTCTTGATCCAATGGCCGTTTCCGCAATGAATGCAAAGGAAAGGACCCTCGACCGGCCGCGCCGCGCGCCGCGCCCCGCGGTTGTCTGGCTGTTCCTGGCGTCGCTCTTCGCCGCCGTTCAATTTGCCTCGCTCTTCAACCCTCCGCTGCTCGACGACGTCGACGCGGCGCACGCCCAGGTGGCGCAGCACATGATCGAGAGCGGCGACTGGATCACGCCCAGGATCGACGGCGTCCGCTACCTGGAAAAACCGCCCCTGCCTTACTGGCTGGTCGCCGGCTGTTACCGCGTCTTCGGCCAAAACGCCTTCGCCACGCACCTGCCCAATGCTCTCGCCATGCTGGGCCTCTGCTGGCTCGGCTGGCTCTGGGCCGGCCGGGCCTGGGGCAGCCGGGCCGGGCTTTATGCGGGCATGTTCATGCTCACGGCCATCGGGCCATTTCTCTTCACCCGCTTTATCATTCCCGAGGCCATTCTCAGCTTGTTTCTGCTCTTGTCGCTCTGGTGCCTGCTCACCGGCCTCGAATCCGAGCGCCCTTTCCGTTTCTACGCCATGTGGACGGCGCTGGCGCTCGCGGTTCTGACCAAGGGGCTCATCGCGCCCATCTTCTTCCTCGCCGCCGGCGTTCCTTTTCTGCTGCTCACCGGCCAATGGCGGCGCTGGCGCGAGCTTAAACCCGTCTCCGGCGGCCTGCTCTTTCTCGCCATCGCGCTTCCCTGGCACATCCTCTGCGGTCTGGCCAATCCCGACCAGGGCCACCCCGTCGGCAACCATCCCACCCTGGGCAACGTCCACGGTTTCTGGTACTTCTATTTCGTCAACGAGCACATCGACCGGTTTCTGGGAACCCGCTACCCGCATGACTACAACAAGCTGCCCACCGCCCTTTACTGGCTGCTCCACCTCGTCTGGCTTTACCCCTGGAGCCTCTTCCTGCCGCTGCTGCTGGCGGTAGCCTGGAAGACCCGCCGCGACTGGCTCAAGCACCTTCGCCGCGACGCCGGTCAAACCGTCGACTTCTATCTCGACCACGCCGTGCGCGACGATGTGGCCTCCTACGTCATCGGTCTCAAGTTCCGCATCCGGACCATCTGGCTGCTCGGTCTCTTCGCCACATTCATCCTGGTCTTCTTCTCGCTCTCGACCAACCAGGAGTACTACACCTTCGAAGCCTGGCCGCCCCTCTTCATCCTGATCGCCGGGGTGCTGGCGAGTGCCGAGGAGGGCAGCGCTTCGGGCAGCGCCGGAACAGGCAAATCGCTGGTCTCGCCCGCCTGGCTCACCGGCGGGCAAACCGCCTTTGCCATCATCGGAGTTCTATCGGCGGCCGCCCTGGCCTGGGGACTCTGGATCGCGCGAAACGTCCCCCAGCCCGCCGACATCGGCGATCTGCTGGCCTACCGCGACGTTGCCGGCTATACGCTCTCCATGTCGCATCTCTTCGACCTTACCGGCAGGTCCTTCGCCGCACTCCGGCTCCCCGCGGTCCTTGCCGCGGCGGCCCTGCTCGCCGGCCCGGTCATCGGGTCGATGCTGCGGTTGCGGCGCCGCCACATGGCCGCCACCATCAGCATGGGGATCACCCTGGCCGTGTTTCTGATCGCGGCGCACATCGCCTTTGCGCGATTTGAGCCTTTGCTCGGCTCCAGGCCGATGGCCGAAACCATCATGGCCAAAGGCTCGCCTTCCGATACCTTCATCATCTGGGGCGACCAGTCCAACGGCTCATCGATCATCTTCTATACCAATAAGTTCTTCCACAACCGCCCGGCTCTGATCGTGATGCCCCGCTGCGGCCAGGACGGACAGGGCTCGACGCTGTTGTGGGGCTCCTGCTACCCCGACGCCCCCGACATCTTCCTGAGCGACGCCCGGCTTGCGCAGATGTGGGGCACCGGCGACCGGAAGTGGCTCTTCGCGCAGGTGAGGTACCGGGACAAAGTGGAGAAGCTGCTTGCCGGCCGGCTCTATCCGGTGGAAACACTTGCGGATAAGATGCTGTGGACGGACCGGCCGCTCAAGTAGCGGAGACGCCGGCGGTCGAGACTACCGCACCACCCGCATCTTGCCGCCCGCGAACAGCTCAAAGATGCGCCCGCGCCACAGGATGCGCCGGCTGGTGTAACTTGCCGCCCAGAAGCCGAAGCTCATCAGGTCGCGGACGGGGTAGAGGATGAGCAGGCCCAGCCAGCTCCGGTCCTCGACCACCAACCGGCCGGTTGCGATCGAGATCGCCCAGCGCGTGGCCACGCTCCAGCCCAGCAACGCCAGCCCCCACCACGACTGACCGAGCGCGGCGGCTCCGGCCCACGCCAGCAGTCCAAAAGGCACGCTGAAGGTCAGCGCGGTGCCGAAGTGGCCCTTGGGACGCGAAAACCGCGTCGACTTCATCCAGCGCGCCTGGTGCTTGAGGGAGTCGAAAAACCCCGTGCTCAGGACCAGGTGGTCGATGGCGTGATGGCTCAGCACCACGGTCTCGCCGAGCTTGGAGGCTTCGTTGCCCAGGATGAAATCGTCCGAGCAGTAATCGCCGGTGATGCGGAATCCGCCCATGCGCCGGATCGTCTCCCGCCGGAAGACCATCGTCGGCCCCAGCGCGAACTGCATCCCTTCCAGTCCACGCGCGGCCAGCACGCCCGCCGTCATCTCCACGCTCATGCCGATGGCTTCGATCCGCGCCCACAGCCCGCCTTCGGCAGCTACGCCGCGATAGGGGCACGTAACCCCGCCCACCTTGGGATCGGCGAAGGGCAAGGCCACTGCGCGCAGATAGTCGCGCGTGACCCGGACGTCGCTATCGCTGATGACGAGGATCCCGTGCGCGGCTTCGCCCTCCATCTTCTCGAGCGATGCGACCTTGTCGTTGATATAGGGCGGCTGCCCGCCGTTCGCGAAGAACCGGGCCGGAACGCGCGGATAACGAGCCGCCACACTGCGCGCAACCTCCAGACCGCCGTCGCCGGCATCACGGGCGCAGAAGAGGATCTCGAAATCGGGATAGTCCTGCTCGAAAAATGAGGTCAGACGCTCTGCCAGCCCCGGCTCGGCGCCGTGCAGGGGCTTCAGCAGCGTGAGCGGGGGCGTGAACCCCGGCCGCTCCGCCAGCCGGCCCAGGGCCCGACGCCTCTCCCGCAGGTAGCCCCGCACGGCCCAAAGCACCATGCCCGTAAACACGGTCGAGGTCGACAGGCCGAACAGCCCCAGAGCAAGAACCACGTACCACATGCCGCTTTCAGCATACCGGGAGGACCCGGCGCGGCACGGAATCTTTTCCGGCCGCGCCGCACCAAAGGGTTGTTATTCACCTTGGCACGGCCGCAAGCTCAGGGCAGGCTTTCGACTGCGATTGGCGCCCAACCACCCCAAGAAGCAAAGACCGCTTCTTGGGGGCCCCGGTCACGCGCCAATCTCCGCTCAGGTTGACAGTCTATTTTTGATGCGAACTTTAGACCCAGGGCCCTAGGCTTTGCGTCCCTGCACAGTCCGCGGCGCCACCGCCGGTCTCCGCATGGGCACAATGGCCGCGCCGCCGGTCGGGGCGGCCTGCTGGAACCGCGACAGCATCTCCGACCGCACGTACTCGACAAAGCTCTGCATCTGCCGGTTCATCTCCTCCATGCGCTCGCGCATCTGCAGGATGATGGCGATGCCGGCGATGTTCACGCCCAGGTCGCGCGCCAGGTTGAGGATGAATTCCAGCCGCTCGAGGTCCTCGTCCGTATAGAGCCGCGTGTTGCCCTCGGTACGCGATGGCTTCAGCAGCCCCTCGCGCTCGTACAGGCGCAGCGTCTGCGGATGAATCTCGTACATCTCGGCCACCGCCGAGATCATGTACGCGCCTTTGGTCTTGCGTTTGGTGGCCATGGGAGCTCCCCGAATCTTACCTCACTTCAACGGTCGTTCGTGCTGCGTTGTTGAGCAGCAGCTCACAGCTTCTCAAACACCGCCGTGCGCGGGTCCTGCGGGTTCAGCTTTGCCAGCTCGCGCATGATCTCGCGGCTGCGTTCGTCGTTGAGGTGCGGCACCACCACGTCGATGGTCACGATCTGGTCGCCGCGCTGGCCGGGGTTCTGGGCGCTCTCGACACCCCGCTCCCGCAAGCGGAGTTTCTGGCCGCTCTGCGTCCCGGGCGGGATCTTCAACTGCGCCCGGCCGTCGATCGTCGGCACCTCGACCTTGGCGCCCAGCGAGGCCTCGGCCACTGTCACCGGCACGTTCAACTGGATGTCGTCGCCCACGCGCGTAAAGACCGGGTGCGTGCCCGTGCGCACGATCAGGTAGAGGTCTCCCGCCGGCCCGCCGTTCAGCCCCGCGTTGCCCTTGCCCTGCAGACGGATGCGCTGTCCGTCGCGCGTGCCGGGCTTGATGCGGAACTCGACCATCTCGGAGCGCGTCACCACGCCCTCGCCGCGGCAGGTGGGGCAGTCGTCGGAGATGCGCCCCGTTCCGTTGCAGCGCGGACAGGGAATGTTGAACTTCATCCGCCCGCCCATCTGCGTCACCTGGCCCGTGCCGTTGCACTCCGGGCAGGTCATCATGCCGCCGGTGTGGGCCTGTCCGTGGCAGGTGGGGCAGGTCTCCTGGCGGTTGATCTGCATGCGCGCTTGGCCGCCCCGGATAGCCGTCCAGAAGTCCACCGTGGCCTGGTACTCGAGGTCGGTCCCCGGCTGCGGCCCGCGCGGCTGCTGCGGCTCGTGCGCGCCCGAGAAGATGCCCGAGAAGATGTCCTTGAAGCTGCCCCAGCCCGCCGATCCCGCACCGGGGCCCGCGCCCGGCTGCTGGCCCGCGCCGGGAAACCCCGAGAAGTCGAACCCCTCGAAGTCCACGTGGGGCCGGCCGCCGGCACTCTGCTGGCGCGCGTAGGCCTCGGCCTGCGCCGGGTCGATCTGGTCGGAGTAGAAACCGACCTGATCGTAGATCTTGCGCTTCTTTTCGTCGCTCAGGACGTCGTTGGCCTCGGAGATCTCCTTGAACTTCTCCTCGGCCTTCTTGTCGCCCGGGTTCACGTCGGGATGGTATCGGCGCGCGGCCTTCCTGAAGGCCTTGCGAATCTCTTCGGG
>DATJMU010000017.1:0-4447 GCA_035508555.1 Occallatibacter sp.
CCTCCTCGTCACCGGAACCACCTTCAACGTGGCCTCCTTCATGGGCCTCATCATGGTCATCGGCATCGTCGCCAAAAACGGCATTCTGCTCCTCGACGCCGACGAAAAGTACCGCGCCGAAGGCGCGCCTCCAAGGGAGGCTATGCTCAACGCCGCCCAGCGCCGCCTCCGCCCCATCGCCATGACCGCCCTGGCCGCCGTTTGTGGCATGTTGCCCCTCGCCTTCGCCATCGGCTCCGGCTCCGAGATGCTCAAGCCACTGGCCATCGCCGTCATCGGCGGCCTCGCCATCAGCATGGTCCTCAGCCTGGTTGTCACCCCGCTCGTCTACTACTGGCTCACGCGCCATGGCGAAACAACTGCCGAAGAACCGGCTTGATTGCAACACCGTTCACTTTACGGATCTGCTTGTAGTTGGAATGAAGCGGGTGCCCCATCCATTTCGCGTTCTTTGCGAAATGGGTGGGACTGGCAGATGCTGTCGCAGGATGCAAGCTTCTTTAAGCGAACGGCATTGGGTTTAATCGCTCCAGCACGCGCGCAATGGCACAATAGACCCATGCCGCCCGAAGCTCCCATCAAGCTCACTCCGGCCCAGGCCCGGGTCCTCGGATCGCTCCTCGAAAAAGAAGTCACCACCCCCGAGTACTACCCGCTCTCGATGAACGCCCTGCTCAACGCCTCGAACCAGCGCTCGAACCGCGAGCCGGTCATGAACCTCGACGAAGACGACGCCCGGCAGGCCCTCCATGGGCTTGAAGACCTGCGCCTGGCCGGCCGCGCTCGCTCCGCCGACGGTCGCGTCGCCAAGTACGAGCACTGGCTGGGCGAGGCCTTCAACCTGAGCCGCGCGGAAACGGCGCTGCTTTGCGTTTTGTTGCTGCGCGGCCCGCAAACGCCCGGGGAGTTGCGCGGGCGCGCCGAGCGCTTGCACGTATTCGAAGAGATCGCCGACGTGCTCGCCGGCCTGCAAAAGCTCGCGGAGCGCGAGCCGCCGCTCGCCGCCGTCCTGCCGCGCCAGCCGGGAACCAAGGAGGCGCGATACGCGCATCTGCTCTCGGGGCCGGTGGAGTCACTGCCGGTTCCGGCCGCGCTTTTTCCGGCCACGCCGTCAGTTTCAGCGGCGCCGCCAATTCACACATCGGAATTTGCGCCCGCGCCAATCGCCGGCGATGCATCCGACCAGCAAGACCGCATCGCGCAGCTTGAAGCCGCGGTAGCCGAATTGCGCCAGGAGATGGCTGAATTGAAGCGCAAATTCGACGACCTGTTCGCCTGATTACGCTCTAAATGTAATGTCTCAGGAGGTTGTTTACCGTCGGGCGTAGTTTTGAAAGGGCACGGATTTATCCGTGCCACAAGCCGCTCAATGGAGGGTGGGCTTTAGCCCCTGAGGGACGATTTCCAGGAAGTATCGACCTCTACATCTGGCTGCCGAGCGAAAGCCTCCTCGCTCAGAGCAGCTCGTACCCAGCAAACCAGTAGCCGATCTCGAAGGCCGCGGTCTCCTCGCCGTCGGACCCGTGAATCGCGTTCTCCTGGATCGACCCGGCGAACCTCTTGCGGATGGTTCCCTCTTCGGCGTTGGCGGGATTGGTGGCGCCCATCAGCTTGCGCAGGTCCGCAATCGCGTTCTCCTTCTCGAGAACCATCAGGAAGAGCGGCCCCGACGACATGAATGCGCAAAGATCGTTGAAGAACGGCCGCTCTTTGTGAACGTAATAGAACCCCTCGGCCTGTTCCTTTGAAATCGACTGCTTTTTTATAGCCACAAGCCGGAAACCGGCCTTTTCAATCTCGGCCAGAATGGCCCCGGTGTAGCCCTTGCGGACCGCGTCCGGTTTAACGATGCTGAACGTGCGTTGCGCCACTTGTGTTACTCCTGAAGTAGTTTGAAGCCCTGGTGCGCGGCCACGGCTATGCTTTGCCGATCGCCCTTGCCAGCGTCTCGCCAATCTCCGCCGGCGACACCACCACGTGAATGCCCGTTGCGGTCATGGCCTTCATCTTGTCCTGCGCCGTGCCCTGCCCGCCCGAGATGATCGCGCCCGCGTGGCCCATCCGTCGCCCCGGAGGCGCAGTCTGCCCGGCGATGAACCCGACTACCGGCTTCTTCACGTGCTCCTTGACGTACGCCGCCGCGGCCTCTTCGTTGGTGCCGCCGATCTCGCCGATCATGATGATCGCTTCCGTCCCAGGATCGTCATTGAGCAGCCGCAGAGCGTCGATGTGCGTCGTCCCAATGATCGGGTCGCCGCCGATGCCGATCGCCGTCGATTGGCCGATCCCGCGCTGCGTCAACTGGTGCACGGCCTCGTAAGTCAGCGTGCCCGACCGCGATACGATCCCCACCGACCCCTGCTTGTGAATCCGCCCCGGCATGATGCCGATCTTGGCCATCCCCGGCGAGATCACCCCAGGGCAGTTGGGCCCGATCAGCCGCGACTTCGAGGTCTTCAGCTTCGCCCACACCTTCACCATGTCCAGCGTCGGAATCCCCTCCGTAATGCACACAATCAGCGGAATCCCTGCATCCTCGGCCTCGAGAATCGCGTCAGCGGCAAACGGCGGCGGCACAAAGATCATCGTCGCGTTCGCGCCGGTCTTCTCCACGGCCTCCGACACGGTGTTGAAGACGTGCCAGCCCTCGTGCGTTGTACCGCCTTTGCCCGGCGTAACTCCGCCCACCACGTTGGTGCCGTACTCCGCGCAGCCCTTGGCGTGGAAGGTGCCTTCTTTGCCCGTAAGGCCTTGAACGATGAGCCGCGTGTTGTTATCAACTAAGACTGCCATAAAACAGCTCCTAGCTTCTAGCTCCTAGCTTCTAGCTCTTCAAAGACTGGATAAACGCCCCGAGCATCTTTGAAACTTCGATGCACAGTGATTCGGCCCGTCGCCGCTGTGCATCGTCTCCAATCTTCAGCCGCTTGACCAAGAGAAGCTGTGTTTGAACTTCGTATGTTGAACCTTGTGCGATGTTCAAAAACTGCCTGAACTCGCCATCCGTGCCTCTGCCGCGACCCTCGGCAAGATTACTTGCGATCGAAACGCTTGCCCGCCTGATTTGAGAGGTCAACCCATAAAGCTCGTCGGAAGGAAACGACTTCGTCAATTCGCATACTGCAGCGGCCAATTCCATAGCCCTCTGCCACACTGTGAGATCTTGGAAGTCTTGCGCCAAATCGAACCCGTTCCTCGCTTCCTCCGAACTAGCAGCTAGAAGCTAGGAGCTAGAAGCTGCTGCTACGACAAGTTCCGCCGCCTCTTTCATCGTTGCGCCGACCTCGAAGTTCAATCCCGATTCCTTCAGAATCTGCCGGCCCTCTTCGACGTTCGTGCCCTCGAGCCGCAGCACGATCGGCACCTTCACATTCAGATTCCGCGCCGCCGCCACCACGCCCGTCGCCAGCCGGTCCACGCGCAGAATGCCGCCAAAGATGTTGATGAAGATCGCCTTCACATGGGCATCCGAAAGCAGAATTTCGAAGGCGTGCTCGATCTGCTCCTGCGTCGCGCCGCCGCCCACATCCAGAAAGTTCGCCGGGCTTCCGCCGGCGTACTGAATAATGTCCATCGTCGCCATGGCCAGGCCCGCGCCATTTACCATGCAGGCAATCGAGCCGTCCAGCTTGATGTAGTTGAGCGCGTACTTGCTCGCTTCCACCTCCAGCGGGTCCTCTTCGGCCGTGTCGCGCAGCGCCTTGATCTCCGGATGCCGGAAGAGCGCGTTGTCGTCGAAGTTCATCTTCGCGTCCAGCGCAAAGAGCTTGTCGTCCTTGGTGGTGATGAAGGGATTGATCTCCAGCAGCGAGGCGTCGGTCTCGAGGAACGCTTTGTAGAGGTGCTGGAAGAAGCTCACGGCCTGGTTGATCTGCGTGGGCTTGAGCCCCAACGCGAAGGCCAGCTTGCGCGCCTGCCACGCTCCGAAGCCTACCGCCGGATCGATGGTCTCTTTATAGATGGCCTCCGGCGTCTTCGCTGCCACTTCTTCGATCTCCATCCCGCCGGCCTGCGAGGCCATAAAGACCAGCTTGCCCGTCGCGCGGTCGAGAACGATTCCCAGATACAGCTCGCGGTCGATGGCCGCCGTCTCCTCGATCAGGAGACGCTGCACCTTCTGCCCCTGCGGCCCCGTCTGGTGGGTCACCAGTTGCATCCCCAGGATGTTCTTCACATGCGTCTCGGCATCGTCGCGCGTGCGGGCCACCTTGACGCCGCCGCCCTTGCCGCGTCCGCCTGCGTGGATCTGCGCCTTCACCACCACGCCCGAGGCGCCCTCGGCAAACAGTTTGCGGGCCACCGCCGAAGCTTCTTCCGGCGTGTTAGCCACCTCGCCCCTGGGCACGGGCACGCCGTACTTCGCCAGGATTTCCTTTGCCTGATACTCGTGAATTTTCATGTGGCCTGAATTTTCATGTGGATTGAGCCGCCCCGTCCGCTGTTGAAA
>DATJMU010000018.1:0-21694 GCA_035508555.1 Occallatibacter sp.
CATCCCCATCAGCCTATTCGCAGTTCCCGCCAGGCAGCAACAACAAAACTGCACACTTTGGACGGGTGAACCATTGCAACTTTTTGTGTTTGTTGCAATTAGCAATCTGGACACGGCGAAAACCGCGTAAAACCGTTCTGAGCGGCGTCGGCCGGGAGTCCGAGTTTAGTCGACCTTGGCGAGGACGGCGATCAACTCCTCGCGCCGGCGGTTGGCCATGGCCTCGGCGTTCGCCAATGTCCGCAACCACACCAGGAGCGCCGGGAGCGCGAGCGCGAAGAGGATCGGCGTTGCGAGCCACATCCGGCCGAAGAATGCGCACGGAGCGATGACCGCGGCGCCCACGGCGACCACGGCCAGTTGAACCGCCAGGGCGAGCAGTGCGCTGGCCTGGGCTCCCCGTTGCCGCCCGATGCGGTCCATCCTGATGCGGTGAGGCATCGTCAAAGAAAAGATGTTGCCGGCGGCAAGGTGCGCCGGGAGCGCGAAGGCCAGCCATGCCGCGGTCGCCGCCAGCCACGCGGCGGTGGGCGGGCCGGCGCGCAAGCTTGCCAGCGCTCCCGCCAGGACGGCGATCAGGCCGAAGAGCAGAGCATGAAAGACGTTCTTGGCCAGGATGACGGTGCGAATGGGTGTGGGAGAGAGAAACAGGAGCTGGATAGCCGGGCCCTCAGTGCCGAGACTGTTATAGATCAACTGCGTAAAGCCCAGCAGCGCGTAAACGATGCAAAGGGGGACGGCCATGGGAACGGCGTGGCGGCCGGAGCTGCGAAACACGCCGGCGAAGATCAACACGAGGAAGGTGGGAGCGGCAATCGCATAGAGGAGCGGAAGGGCGCGCATGACGATGCGGGCGTCCTTCCAGATAATGGCGGGGAAGGGACTGGGGGTTCGAAGCGATGCCGGCCCCAGCAGGGAAGCCGGCGCGGAGGTGGCGGCGATTGCGTCCGGGGCCGCGCGCGGACGTTTCTCGGGCTTGCGGGCTCGAGGCGCGCTGCTGAGGCTCTCGCCGCGATGCTCGGCACGCAGGCGGACGCCGAGGGTGAGGGCGGCGGAGAGGCCATAAAGGCCGAGCAACCCCAGCGATTCGAGCCCCGCGGCGGGGTGGCCCTGGGCCGCCTGTTCAACCGTCAACACGGCCAGGCCGGGAGGCAGCCAGTTCTGGACAGCACCCGCGGCGGCCAGTTGCTTCTCTGCCGCCAGACGCTCGGCGTGGCCGATCTTGCCGGAATGGCGGCGGTGGTGGAGGGCCGGGTTGAGCAGTTGCAGGCTCAACATGGCGATCAGGAAGAGGGCGCTGAGGATCTCGCGGGTCCTGCGCTGCGCCAGCCACCGGTCCAGCCATGCAAAGATGGCACGCGACAAGAGAACGTTGAATGCGCCGAAGGCCGCCAGGCCCAGGACTGCCCAGATGGCCGCCTGAGGATGCGCGAGGGTGATGCCGGCTCCGATGCCAAGGCAGGCCAGCCCGCCCAGGAAGCTGGCGGGGTCGATCAGGCCGAAGAGCACATGGAGCATGAAGAATGGCGCAAAGCCAAGCGGGAAGCGCAGCAGCCCATTGAGGTCGAACTGCTGCTGGAATGAGGCGACCCCGATGGGCATGGTCTGCCAGATCAAAAATACAACCCAGAGGAGGATGGACAGAATCGGCCACATGCCTTTGGAGACCATAAAGTAAGCGCCAGTGCCCATCCCGGCCGCGATGCCCAGACCCATGACGCCCCAGAGCACATAGGCAAGGCCGTTGGCCGCGGCTTCGAGGGCGCCGCGCGTCGACCGGACCCCGTTGCGGAAGGCGTGCCAGCGCATCTCCGCCAGCGCCGCATACTGCGCGCGCGCCAGGCTGCCGAGTGCTCCGCCGGTGGCCGGGGCCCAATGAGGCGGGTCCGCGGGCTCGGCGCGGCCGTTCAGCCCCGGTCCCCCTAGGACAGCCATGACAACTCCTGGGCCGGCTCCATGCCGGCCGCGCCCACGATCGAAAGAAAGATCTCTTCCAGGGGCAGACGCTGCGAGTCCCCGGCCCCGGGCAGCGTAGAGGCGACGCCGGCGCGCAGCTCTTCGAGCGATCCATTGGCCACGAGCCGGCCCTGGTGGATGATCGCCACATGGCTGCACAGCCGTTCGACGATCTCGAGGACGTGGGTGGTGAGGAAGATGGTGGCGCCGCGCTGGATCATGCCCTGCAGCATGGTCTTCAGCATTCCCGCGGCGATGGCGTCGACTCCCTCAAACGGCTCGTCGAGAAACAGCACCTTGGGGCCGTGAATGACGGCGGCGGCCAGCGCCAGCTTCTTCTGCATACCGTGGGAGAAGTCCGTCACCAGTTTGCGGCTATCGCCCGCAAGCTGCATAAACTCGAGCAGCTCTTCCGTCCTTCGTTCCGTGGTTGAGCGATCGAGTCCGTACATGCGGCCCACAAAGCGCAGATACTCGGGCGCCGTGAGCCGGCCCAGCAGCGCCATCCCCTCCGGGACCACGCCGATCTGCCGTTTGAGCTCGAGCGCCCCGGCGCCGAACGGCTGGCCAAGAATCCGGATCCAGCCCGCGGTCGGTTCGAGCAGTCCTGTGAGCATCTTGATGGTCGTGGACTTGCCCGCTCCGTTGGGGCCGAGAAAGCCGAAAAACTGCCCCTGCGCCACGCTGAACGTAACGTCGTCGACGGCAACGAGTTCCCCGAAAGTTCGCGTCAAACCGGAGGTCTGGATTGCCGGTGTGTTCATGTGCGGTAAGCATAACAAGGAATGGTTCGGGCACAAAGGGATCGGGCGGCGGCGACAGCCCGCCGGGCGCACTGCCGAGGCAGGCGCCGACGCCTGGGTCCAGTGGGGCGGTTGTACACTGAACTGTGCATCGTCGCGTCTTTGCCGGTTTCCTCCTCGCAGTTGTTACCCTTGCTGGTTGCCGGGGGAGCCGGAGTGCAGTGACTCAATCCGGCGCCGATGCGGGCGTTAAGGTGTATCACCTGCGCGGCCGGGTGGTCTCGACGGACCCTGCGGACGGGATCGTGGTCGTCGACCATGAGGCCATCCCCGGCTTCATGGACGCCATGACGATGCCCTACCAGCTCAAGAATCCTGCGATCATGAGCGAACTGCACCCCGGGGATACGATTACCGCGGAGGTGCTGGTCTCGAAGAGCTCCGCGCAGACGGTTGTGCTCGACGACATTCACGTGATCGCCCAGGCCAAGCCCGGCCACAAGGCCGGGGTCCTCTATCGCGTCCCGGCACACGACGGCAGGGCGCGCGAGTTTGCACTGCGCGGCGAGGATGCGAATCTTTTGCATGAGGATGGAACCTGGAAACGAGTGGCCGCCGCCGGCGTACGTGGTCTGACCAGAGTATAATGCGAAGGGTTTCTTAACAGGACAGCAGTCAGGTGGACTGCCAGATTCAGGAGAATGCGCGATGAGTGATGGATTGAAGATCCGCAAGGATGGGGAGTTGGATTTTTTGTCGTTGGGAGCGCTGGTGCATCGGCTGGACCCGGGGATCATTCCTTTCCGCAAAGCGACGGAGTGCAGGATTCACGTCAGCGGGGGCGAGTTCAACGTAGCCGCCAATCTTTCCGATTGTTTTGGATTGAAGACAGGGATCGCGACGGCGATGTCGAACTATCCGATCGGGGACCTGATTGCCGAGCGCGTGCGCGCCATGGGCGTGGAGCCGTTCTACAAACATTTCGAACACGATGGCGTCACCGGCCCGAACATGGCCACGGTTTACAGCGACCAGGGGTTCGGCGTGCGCGCCCCCGTGGTTTTCTACAACCGGTCGAACGAGGCTGCCGGCCGGCTGAAACCCGGCGATTTCGACTGGAAGGGGATCTTCGCGAAGGGCGTGCGCTGGGTTCACTCGGGAGGGATCTTCGCTGCGCTCTCCCCGACGACCGCGCCACTGGCGGCGGAGATGATGAAGGAGGCCAAGGCGGCGGGCGCGGTCACGTCCTTCGACCTGAACTTCCGCGCCAAGCTCTGGAAGATCTCGGGCGGCGAGGAGCATGCCGTGGAAACGATCGCCAGGATCGTCGAGAACGTCGACGTCCTGGTCGGCAACGAAGAGGATCTGCAGAAGGGGCTGGGTATTCCGGGACCCGAGGTCGCAGCGAAGTCGAAGCTCGATCCCAGCGTGTTCTTCGCGATGATCGACAAGGTTATAGAGAAGCACCCGAACGTAAAGATCGTGGCTACGACGCTGCGGGAGGTGCACTCGACGAACCGGCACGGCTGGAGCGCGGTCGCCTGGATCGACGGCAAGACCTATTGCGCGCCCACGGCGGAACTCGACGTCTACGACCGCGTAGGCGGCGGCGACGGATTTGCGGCCGGCTTTATTTACGGGCTGCTCACCGGCGAAACGCCGGAGGAAGCTCTGAAGCTGGGGTGGGCCCATGGTGCGCTGCTCACCACCTTCCCCGGAGACACCACGATGGCCACCATCGACCAGGTGCGCGCCTTTGCCAAAGGCGGCTCGGCACGCATTCAGCGTTAATAAATTGCATCTCGGCCTCTGCCTGCAAGCATCCCTTCAGTGACATCGAGACGGGAATGCTGCGGGCAGGGGGCGATTGAGCTTGACTGGTATTCTTGCCATGCACAGGGATGGAGGTCTCGCATGGCAAAGGTAACCCTGGTTTTTGCCGGTCTTTTAATTGCTCTGGGCCTGATCGGCTACTTCGGCACGGGCAGCATACATCCGACGGCACTGATTCCCACATGGTTCGGGGCGGCCCTGGGCCTGTTCGGGCTGCTGGCGATCAGCCCCGACGCGGGCCGGCGCAAGCTGTTCATGCACATCAACGTGACCATCGGCCTGGTGGGATTCATCGGCGCCGTGGTCGTCGCGATTCAGGGCTACGCTGGCGCCACATCGGCCGGTAAGCCGCCGGAGATGATCGCGCTCGAATCGAAGCTGACGATGGCCGGACTGCTCCTGATCTATGTGCTCATGTGCGTGCGGTCGTTCATCGCCGCGCGCCGCGAAGGCAAGGTTTAGAACGTGGGTGGTTTTCGCGGCGGCGGAATGGGCATGGGCATGCGTGCCGAACGCACGCCTCATGGGCGGCGCGCGGCCGGCGGCGCGGAGCAGGCCAAGACCAAGCCCAGCCTGAAGAAGGTCGGCCCGCAAGTGCTACGGCTGATCGCGCCGCGCAAGGGTCTGGTGATCGGCGGCCTTACGCTGATGGCCGTCAATCGCCTGGCCGGCCTGGTTCTGCCTCTCATCTCCAAGCCGCTTCTCGACAAGGTTCTGTCACCCGCTCACGCCCGACCACAACTGCTTCCCGGCCTCATCGGCGTGGTGCTGGTCGCGACTCTGGTCCAGGCCATCACCTCCTATTCGCTCACCCAGCTTCTTTCGATAGCCGGTCAACGTCTCATCGCCGAGATGCGCCGCGAGGTGCAGCGTCACGTCGGCCTTCTCTCTGTCGCGTACTACGATGAGAACCGCACCGGGACGCTTGTTGCGCGCATCATGACCGACGTGGAGGGCGTGCGTAACCTGATTGGCACGGGCCTGGTCCAGTTCGTGGGCGGACTTTTCACGGCGGTGATCGTCTTTTTTTTCCTGCTCTACCGCAGCGCGATCGTCACGCTGACAGTGTTCACGGTGGTCGGGGCATTTGTCTTCGTGCTGCAGTATGGCTTCAAGGTGATTCGGCCCATCTTCCGCGAGCGCGGCAAGATCAACGCCGAGGTCACCGGCCGGCTGACTGAGTCGCTCGGCGGGGTCCGCGTGGTCAAGGGCTACCACGCCGAGGAGCGGGAGCACAAAGTATTCTCACTCGGCGTCGACCGGCTGCTCGACAACATCATGAAGTCGCTGACGATGACGAGCGTACTCAGCTCCGCTTCCACCACGGTTCTTGGCGCCATCTCGGCGCTGGTGATGTGGCTGGGCGGCCATCTGGTGCTCAAGAGCGCCTGGACCACCGGCGATTACTTCCAATACAACATGTTTCTCGCCTTCATGATCGCGCCGGTCTTCCAGATCGTGAATGTGGGCACGCAATTGACCGAGGCTTTTGCGGGGCTGGATCGCACCAACGAGCTCCTGGCCGAGCTCGAAGAGAACCAGGACCCCGCGCGCACGGTGAAGATGCCTCCCATCGACGGCGAGGTGCGATTCGAGGATGTGGAGTTCGCGTATACGCCCGGCAAGCCCGTACTGCACGGCATCAGCTTTCAGGCCACGCCGGGAACGGTGACTGCCCTGGTTGGGTCGTCGGGATCGGGCAAGTCCACGATCATATCTCTGATCTGCGCTTTCCACACGCCGTCACGGGGAAGAATTGTGGTCGACGGCGCCGACCTGGCGCACGTGGACCTGCACACGTATCGTTCGCAATTGGGCGTCGTGCTGCAGGATTCGTTTCTGTTCGACGGGACGATTCGCGAGAACATTCTGTTCTCGCGGCCCGACGCGACCGAGGAGCAGTTTCTTTCGGCCTGCCGCACGGCGCGCGTGGACGAGTTCGCGGAGCGATTTGCGGAGGGTTACGACACGGTTGTAGGCGAGCGCGGCGTCAAGCTATCCGGGGGCCAGCGGCAGCGGCTCTCGATTGCGCGCGCCTTGCTGGCCGAGCCGCGGATTCTCATCCTCGACGAGGCCACGAGCTCCCTGGACTCCGAGTCGGAGGCGATGATCCAGGCCGGGCTGAACCAGTTGATGCAGGGCCGGACCACCTTCGTGATTGCGCACCGTCTGTCGACGATCCGCCGCGCGGACCAGATCCTGGTGGTAGAGCAGGGGCGCATCGTCGAGCGGGGCAGCCACGCGGAGCTCTACGCGCTTGGCGGCCGTTACTACGATCTCTACACGCGCCAGCACGGGCTGGAGGCCAATCTTTTCCTCGCGCCCGGCGAGGGGGATGTGGTTCCCGCGTGATGTACGTGATGTAGTTGTTTCTGCCCCCGATATTTCACGGCACGGATGCGCATACGGCGCGCGAAGCGCAGGGATGGTGTGCGTGCTCTTGACGCGAATCTCATATTCTGAGAAACTCGCCGTGTAACCAGACTGCGAAATTGAGGCTCACGATGCGAGACGCACCTCCCCAAGGCACTTACAAAGTTCAGGCGCTGGACCGGGCATTTTCCGTGCTCGACCTGCTGGGCGAAAGCGATACGCCGCTGGGCCTGGCGCAGGTGGCTTCATCGCTGCAACTGCACAAGAGCACGGCGCACCGCTTCCTCATGGTGCTCGAACGTCATCGCATGGTGGAGCGCACGGGCAACGGCAAATTTCGTTTGGGTCTCCGGCTCTTCGATTACGGCAACCGGGCCATCGAGCAGTACGATCTGCGCGACCGCGCCCAGCCGCATCTCCGGCGCCTGGTGGCGGAGACCGAAGAGACCGCACACCTGGCCCTGCTCGAGGCGGCGCGGGTGATTTATATCGATAAGATCGAGCCGGCACGCTCGGTGCGCATGATTACGCGCATCGGCGCCAGCAACCCGGTCCACTGCACTTCGGTCGGCAAGGCAATTCTGGCTTTCCTGCCCGAGGAGCGAGCGGCGGAGATTGTGCGGCGTGTCCGCTTCGAGCGGTTTACGCACAGGACCATTACGACCACGGAGGCGCTGCGCACCGAACTGGAAAAGACGCGGCGGCGCGGCTACGCGGTCGATGACGAGGAGTTCGAAGAGGGGCTGCGCTGCATCGCGGTGCCGGTGCTGGATGCACAGCGCCAGCCGGTGGCGGCGGTGAGCGTATCCGGTCCATCTTTCCGTGTGACCGCGCAGAAGCTGCCTTCGATTGCCAATCATCTGCTCCAGTGTGTGCGGGGCATCTCGGTCGATATGGGCTACGTTTCGGCGGGACGCGGCAGCCGGGTAGCGGTTTCGGCTTAGCGAATCCAGTTTGGTCCGATCAAAGCGCGCAGATTCTGCGCAGTTGCCCACGGGGCCGAACCGGCAAAGCGGGTCAGCCATGCCTGTCCTTCGCCGATGCGTACCCGGTCGGGGGTAAACTCCGGGGTGAGGACATTGGCCATCAGCGCGTAATTTGCGCCTTTCCGCAGCCGCAACGCCTTCCAGCAGCCGGCCGGGACGGCGATCAGGAGTTGTTCACCGGCGGCCATGTTCCGGCCGAGCGTGATCTTCTCGACGCGCCCGTCGGGATGAAATATGAAGTAGTCGACCGGGCCGCCTTCGATGAGGATGTGCGTATCGTCGGATGCCAGCCAGTGCAGGTAGTCTACGGGCCGGTCGCTGGTGAGCATGTAAAAGACCTGGCTTTGCATGGCCAGTTTTCGGCCGTCGACGGTTATGGTCTGCGCGGATCGGCCAATTTGCGCCAAAAGGCCGGATTCCCTGGCCAGGGGCTTCAGGTGGAGTATTCGGATCAGTTCCTGCTCCCGGGCCCGAGTTCCTTCCGGAGGGGCCGCATGCAGAGTCGCAGGCACGGCCATGGCGATCACCAGCAGCGATAGAAGCCTCATGACTGCAAGATTACATGGGGCCGGGGCGGAGAATGTGGCTCTGCGACTTCGCCCCTGTCAGAGCCCAGTCGGCAAACCGGGGCCCGGGGCGAGCTGTCGAATTGGGTCGGCCGTCGGGTCAAAGGACCGGGCAGTATCCCAGACAATCCGTGCGGCTTGCGTGCCTCACTTCCTTCGCGGAAGAGCGGGTTGCGGCATGCGCGGATTATGATCCCGGTCTGGGCCGCGGGCGGTCTCAGGATGAGCGGATACCGGAAACCTGCGGTGCTGAGCGAGGCGGTTCTTGAGCAGAAGGCGGGCGCGGAAGAGTCTGGCTTTCATGGCGGGCCGGGTCACTTTCAAGAGCGCGGCAGCTTCACGATAGGAGCGGCCATCGAGATCGCAGAGACGGATGGGCATCTGGTGCACGGGGTCAAGGCCGCGAATCTCGTCCTGCAGAAGGCCCAGTAACTCATGCCGGCAGCAGGATTCCTCCGGGCTTTCGCCGGGCTGCGGCAAGTCAATGGCAATCACGCCGTCGAGCTCTTCCGATCCGGTCTCAAGAGACACCTGGGGACGTTTGCGGCGGAGGTGCAGCCAGTCGCGCGCGGTGTTCACGACGATGGCGTGCAGCCAGGTTTCGATGCGCGCGTCGCCGCGAAACCGGGGAAGAAACCGCAAGGCCTTCAGGAGGGACTCCTGGACGATATCTTCAGCGTCTTCCCGGCAACGCATCATGGTCATCGCGACCCGCTCCAACTGAGGGCGCCGCCGCTCGACGGAGATGAGAAAAGCGGCACGAAGCTCGGGATCGACGGGAGCCGGTGTGGTCTGGAGCGGGACGGGAGTGCCCGCGTCGAGAACGGTTTGCGGTGTGCTCATGCCGCCTCCTCATGAGCAGGCTCCCGCCGCGACCCAGGGAGCCGGACCGGTTCGCACTTGCGCAAGGCGGAAAACAGCAAAATTCCAACAGCCCATACAAGCACCGCCGGGAGAATATCCATGGCGCTCCTCCACCCGTGAGAGAGAGAATGCAGATTCGGTTGTTCCGGCGCATGGCGCACGGCGCGAGGGGCCGGAACGGCGCTGTATTCAGACGGTCAAGGATGGAGGGGGAGATCGGGGAGGAATCAGGGAAGCGCCGTCGCCGCCGCAGTGCAGGACGACGCCGGAATGCTTTGCAGCCACGGCGAGCAAACGCGGAAAGGGGCCAGGCGCGGCGGAGAGGGCGTGCGCCCCGGAAAGAGAGTGTTGCGCATGTCCGGAAGCGGAGGCGAGAACCAACTGGGGGGCGCGGGGCTCGATCCAAAGCTTGGCGACGGTGGTGCGCGAGACGGGTTTAGAACAGTGATGGTAGAGCGAGAGCTTATAGTTCAGGCCCCACAGAAAGACCAGCACGGCAAGCGCGACCAGCGCGGGCCGGGACGGCCGCAACATGGAGCGCCAGGTGCGAGATGGAGGGGAAGAGAGCGATCCCTTCTTCCGGAAAAGAGTGAATTCCCCAGAATGTGAAGCCCGGCCAGGCATCGTGGCTCGAAAGCTCCTTTCGTCCCCGAGCGAGAACGAGACTTAACAGTATAGATCGGAACATGCAACTGAATCTCATATTGCAAGATGAGTGGGGGTCTCTTCGACAGCACGATCCAGACAGCCGGCGAGGCAGCCCCTTGAACGGAGTTATGCTCGAAGGCCAGGGCGATCCGAACGGTGTGCAATGGGCGCCACGCAAACACTTTTACGGGCAAGATGTGCGACACGTCGGAGCCGCTGTCTACGACAAGCCGTTTCTTTTTCAGGTCCATCTGCGGTGGTCGGCCAGTCTAAGGGGATGAGTGAGGGCCATGCGTCTCCAACTCCATTTTGTGTCTGCCGTGGTTGCACTGAGTCTGGCTCTCAGCGGTTGCGGGGGTCATGTGGTCGAGGTAGCGGCCGGCGGCAGCGGCGGTGTGGGCAGCGGGGGATCAGGAGGGGTAGGAAGCGGCACGTCGGGGGGCACGACATCCGGCGGAACCACTTCAGGGGGGACCACTTCGGGCGGCACCTCAGGAGGGACAACATCTGGCGGCACTGGTGGTTCCGGGGGTGCGGGAGGCTCCGGGGGTGGATCGGGCGGCTCCGGCGGCTCCGGAGGATCGGGAGGTTCCGGCGGCGTCCTCCCGGCGCGTCCCGGCGTTTCTCCGGCCGTCGCAATGCGGCCTTCGGGCGACGCGGGTCTCGAAGCGCCGTTTCAGGGAATGGTGAACGGGGGGCGGGATCGAGCGATTGTCGGGGCGCGGGTCTATGTTCTGGAGGCTTCCACGGCGGGATTCGGGCGTCCTTCGATCTCCCTGCTCACGGCTGCCGCGGGTCATCCCGCCGACTCCCTTGGGCATTACGTCCTGACGGGTGAGTACGGCGGCTTCTCGATTGCCGGAGACTACACCTGCACGTCGGGCCGGCCTGTTTACCTGCTGGTGCGCGGCGGCGACAGCGGAGGCAGCGGCGTCAACTCGGCCATCGGGCTGATGGCTTCGCTGGGTGCCTGCCCCGCCAGCGGCACCTTCAGCCGGTCTCAGCCTTTTGTGGTCGTCAACGAGGTCACCACCGTGGCCATAGCCTACGGCCTGGCTGCGAGCGCGATCGACGCGACCCATATCTCGGCCGGCGGCGCGGGTGCGCTGGCCACGGGGACGGCCACGGCGGCGCGCCTGGCCAGCGTCTCCACAGGATTCGTGAATGCGCGAACTACCACGGAGCCCTCGCACAAGATGGTGGACACGGTTGCCAACATCCTGGCCGCCTGCATCAACTCCGGAGGGCCCGGGTCGAGCGCCTGCACGACACTTTTCAACGGATCCCGGAGCGGCGGAGCCAGCGGAACCCTACCGGCCGATACAGCCGCAGCCGCGCTGAACATCGCGCACAATCCCCGCGCCAACATTCTCGAGCTTTATCATCTCCAGTCCATCGAGACTCCGCTGTTCGAGCCTGCGTACGTTTCGCCGCCCGCCGATTTCACGCTTGCGTCGCTGCCTGACAGAGGCAACACGATCGATGGCCTGCGCCGCTGAGGTGCTTCGGCCCCGGTGCGCGGCGGCGTAAAGACGCGATCCACTGCCGGCCAAGTTCTGACGATGATTCGAAAAAGTAGAACTCCTGACACCGAGCAGCGAAGAGCGACGCATCCTGCACCGGCTTCCGCTTCCGCGCCAGAACCGGCCGCATTACTGCGTACGGGCGTTGGCGACCTGGAATCCCGATGGCGCGGCAAACCACGACGGATCGGGTTTTACCTGCTGCAAATCCTCGACCGTGAGGGTCACCTGACCGAGCTGCGGGTTGGTGCGGACCACCGACAGATCCATCTGCAACTGGGGCGAGTACCACGATTCGATGTGGCTCAGGATCACGCGGGAGCTGGTCTGCCGGGTCTGGCTTTCCCGCGTGCCCACGACGCGCAATCCGTCCATGGTCTGCGTGCCGAGGCTCTCCGTGATCACGTGGCCGCCGACGAAGGCCGCGCCGGTGAGCGGCAGCTGCGGCCGATAAGCGGTGACCGAGCACTGCATCGTCTCTACCACGCAGTTGGTGCGGGTGTCCGCCACCGGATCGAGGACGGTAATCGTCCTCAGCGGCGGTTCCGCGCCGGAGCCGGCCGGCACAAACCCGCGAATTTCCCGGTGCACACGCCCCTGCGCGTCCCGCGCCACCATGGTGTAGTAGGTACGGGAGATTGTGCCCCCGCCAACCAACGGCTGGTCCCACTCCACCACAACCTTCGCGGAGAAGGGAGCTCCGGTTATTGGAGGAATGGCGATGCCCTCGATATGGGTCCGAATGCTGCCATCGGCACTGGATGGCTGAGCAGGAGCTTGAGCGCCTGCAACGGCAGTGCCGACGGCGAGAAGACCAACCAGAAGAAAGCTACGCATAGGGACCCCCCGAAACCAGTGCTTACTCCGTTGCCAAAGGCCAGCGCCCTGCAGCCGGGACAGATAACCCAAGCCTCGTACACTCCTGAGACGGTCCCCACCCGCTGTTGGTTCCGTCCTTCGGCGTGCTTTTTCCGGGCGTTTCTCAGGCTCTGCCTGCTCTTTGTCATTACCCCGGGGCCGGCAACGGCTCAAACCAGGCTCGCGACCGGCGCTCAAACGGCGAACCAGAACCTGGGCCGGCGCCGCTACATGGAGTTCTGCGCCAGCTGTCATGGGGAAGACGCGGGCGGCGGGGAAAAGGCCGCTGCGCTTGCCACCAAGATCAGCATTATGACCGACTCCGACGATCTGCTGCTCAAGATCGTGCGGGGCGGCACCGAGGACGGCATGCCACCCTTCGCCCAGCTTGGTGACGACAACATCCGCGCCATCATCCACTACCTTCGCATCCTCGAAGGCCACTCCAAGGCCCATCAGGAGCAGATGCCTTCCGTCATTCCCGCCGGCGTGCTCGACGTTACCGCGTCCGATCTCACGCCCAGCCAGCTCCGCGACAGCTGGACCTCTTACAACGGCGATGAATCCGGACGCCGTTTCAGCAGTCTCACCCAGATCACGCCCGCCAACGTGCACCAACTCGCTGCGCAGTGGGTCTTCCATCCACGGACGGTCAGCCCGCTGGAAGTAACGCCGGTTGTCACGGGCGGCATCATGTTCGTGACCAGCGCCAACGACGCATACGCGCTCGACGCCCGGACGGGGAAGCTGCTCTGGCGCCACACCCGCGCCGTTACTTCGGGGCTGATCGACGATGCCTCGATGCATCACAACCGCGGGGTCGCAATCCTGGGCGACCGCGTCTACATGGAGACCGATAACGGCCACCTGCTCTGCCTCGACGCCCGCTCCGGGAATCCGGTCTGGGACGTCGGTTATGTCCCCAGCGATAACCCCAACTACGGCGCTACCAGCGCCCCCCTTATCGTGAAGGACGAGGTGATCGTGGGCAGCTCGGGCGGCGACGAGGGAGTCCGCGGCTTCATCGCGGCATACGACGCGCAGACCGGCAAGGAGAAATGGCGGTTCTGGACCATCCCCGACCACGGTGAAAAAGGAGGGGAAAGCTGGCCGGGCGAGATGGTGCAGCACGGCGGCGGCGCCACCTGGATGCCCGGCACGTACGACCCCACCCTCAACACCCTCTACTGGGGCACCGGCAATCCCTCTCCCGACTACGACGGCAGCAAGCGTCCAGGCGACGACCTCTACACGAGCTGCCTTCTGGCGCTTGATCCCGACACCGGCAGTCTGAAATGGTACTTCCAGTTCACGCCGCACAATCTCTACGACTACGACGCCGTGGAAACGCCCATCCTGGTGGACGCGCGCTTCCGCGGCCGTTTACGCAAGCTCATCGTCACGGCCAACCGCAACGGTTTCCTCTACATCCTCGACCGCACCGACGGCCGGTTCCTCTTCGCGACCCGGTTCGCCGGCCTGTTGAACTGGGCCAAGGGCATCGACTCAACCGGCCATCCCATCTCGGCAGGGCTTGTCCCCGACGAGAAGGGCGTCGACATTTGTCCCGCGGACGGCGGCGCCACCAACTGGTACGCGCCCAGTTACGATCCGCGCACGCATCTCTTCTATTTCCGGTCGCTCGACGCCTGCGCGATTTTTCGCGCCAAGTCCGTGGGCTGGGAGCCCGGCCATAGCTGGTACGCCACCGGCACATGGTTGTCCGGCCGGCCCCGGCGGCAGCAGATCAACGCCTTCTCGCTCGACACCCTCGGTTTTGCGTGGCGGGAGACGCTCCCGGGCAAATACAAGGGGTGGAGCGGCCTGCTCTCAACCGCATCGGGGTTGATCGCCTATGGAGACGACGACCAGGACTTTGTCGTCGCCAGCGCGGCTACCGGCAAGGCTCTCTGGCATTTCAGCGTGGGCCAGCTCATCCACGCGTCGCCGATGACCTACGCCATCCACGGACGGCAATACATCGCCATTGCCGCGGGCAGCGATATCTTTTCTTTCGCTCTTCTCCAGCGCTAGGGCGGATCTGCAATTGTAATGCCGCGCTTCCGGGAGCTTTCAAGGGGGCGGTTTCTTGAGGAAGAAGCCACTCGGCATCTCACCTTCGGAGTACAGCAACCGTGGAACCGCTGCTGTGGCTCATTGTCGATTTGATCGCTCTCCTGGGATTGCGGTCATATATGCAAGAATGTTGCAGTCGCGAGTACAGCCAGGGCAGACACCCCGAGGAGTTTCGATGGATCCAACCCCAGATCAACATACTGCGCATCCCCCAGCTCTCGACCGGCGGCAGCTTCTCCAACTGGGTCTGGCGGGCGCCGCGCTGCTGCTCACCCATAGGAGTGCGCGGGCCGCAAAAAGCGCCCCTATGGTGGCGACTCGCGGCGCTTTGACGGAGTTCGCACCCGGGGCAGTTGAGCCGCAGGGCTGGCTGGGCGCCTATCTTGCCAGGCAGGCAGCCGAACTCGGCACGCAGTTGCCAGATGTCTCCTGGCCCTTCAGCGCAGAGTACTGGAATGGGCTCGAAGAGGCGCCCAGCTGGTGGCCCTGGGAGCAGCGCGCGTACTGGATCGACGGCGCGACACGGCTGGCCATCGTCATGCGCGATACTGCACTCTTCCAGAAGACGCAGGTGCCGATCCTGTTCACGCTGCAGCACGCCCAGCCCAACGGCTATCTGGGCCCCACGTTCTTTGAGAACCCGGTGGGGGACGAGCACCGCTGGCCGCAGACGGTGTTCTTCCGCAGCCTGATGGCCTGCGCGGATGCCGGTGTGGGCCCCGCTGGAATTGCCGAAGCCCTGCAACGGCATTACCTGAACGACACTGCGGACTACGCGCTGCCCGAACGCAATGTCACCAACGTTGAGGCGATGCTGTGGTGTTATGGCCAGACGGGCAATACCAAGCTGCTTTCACTGGCCGAGGACTCCTGGCGGCGCTACCTGGCGCAGGCGGCCGCGAACCCCAACCACGGCGACCTGGGTGAAGCACGCGTTTATGCGGGCAGGCCCATCCACGCGCACGGGGTGACCTATGCCGAGACCGCGAAGCTGCCGGCGATTCTCTACCTGTACACCGGAGATCCGGAGTACCTGCGCTTCGCGCTGGCGGCGCAGCAGCGCATCTTTTCTCATCACATGCTGGTCGATGGCATTCCTTCGACGTCGGAGTGGTTCCGCACGCGCACCTCACTGGACTCTCACGAAACCTGCGACATTGTGGACCATACGTGGGCGTGGGGCTACATGCTGCAGGCCACTGGCGACGGGTTGTGGGGCGATCGCATTGAACGCGCCTGCTTCAATGCGGGTCCGGGAGCAATCCGCAGCGATTGGAAGGGGCTGCAATACTTCTCGTGCCCGAACCAGTTCGTGGCAACCGAGAAGTCGGACCACAACGTGATGGAACACGGCGGGTACATGATGGCCTACCAGCCCAACCCCGGGCGCCGCACCGCCTGCTGCGGCGGCAATGTACATCGGCTGTATCCCAACTATGTAAGCCGGATGTGGATGCGCACTGCAAATGGAGGGCTGGCTGCAACGCTCTACGGCCCTTCGACGCTTCGCGCCAACGTGGGCGCCGCGCGCACGCCGGTTGAGATTGTCCAGACCACGGACTACCCTTTCCGTGAGACCGTCACATTGAAATTTGCGGGCCCGCATGAGGCGAAGTTCCCGCTTTCGCTGCGCATACCGGCGTGGTGCCGGCATCCAAAACTTAACGTGAACGGGAGGACCATCACGGTCACGCCACGGACGGGGTTCGTCACGCTTGACCGGCTTTTCCGTCCAGGCGACACTCTGATCCTTACTCTGCCCATGGAGTTGGCGCGCACGGCATGGCCTTACGGCGGGGTTGCGCTCGAACGCGGGCCGCTGGTCTTTTCGTTGCCGATTGAGGACCAGTGGAGCACGTTCACCGTGTCTGACTACTCCACCAAGACCTTTCCGGGCTACGACGCCAAAACTGCCGGCGCGTGGAACTACGCCGTCGTCCTCAGCTCCGACACACTCGAGAACCAGGTGAAAGTGCAGCAGGCGGGGGGTGAACTCGCGGACGACCCGTGGTCGCGGCCGCCTATTTCCCTCACCGTCCCCGCGCGCAAGGTGGAGGACTACAGGCTGCAGGGCAACACAAATCAGGAGGGCCAGTCATTCACGCCGCCCCTGCCGGACCTGGCATTTGCCGAGGTCAATGCGGAAATTGAGCGGATTACGCTGGTGCCCTACGGATCGACGCAGTTGCGGGCGACGATCTTCCCACAGGTCAAACCGCCGGTGAAGGAATAGAGATCGCTATAGGATGGCATCATGGCCGTTCTGCTTGAGATCCGCGGGCTGCGCATCGGCTTTGGAGGGGTCGAGGCGGTGCGCGGAATCGACCTGCACATCGATGAGGGCGAGGTGTTGGGGCTGGTGGGCGAGTCGGGGTCGGGCAAGAGCGCGACGGCGCTGGCGATCCTGGGACTGCTGGGGCCGACGGCGCGGGTGGAGGGCCAGATCCTGTGGCGGAACGGAGCGCAGAGACAGGAAGGCGGCGGAGCGGGGGACGAGACGGCCGCAGACGCGAGGGGCGATCTGCTACGGCAGCCGGGGCGAGTGCTGCGCCGGCTGCGAGGGCGCGAGATCGCCATGATCTTTCAAGAGCCGATGACGGCGCTGAACCCGGTGATGACGATCGGGCGGCAGGTGGCCGAGGCGGTCATGGCGCACGAGCCCTCTGTACCGGCGAAAGAGGCGCGGCGCCGAGCGATAGCCGCACTTGACGCCGTCGCGATTCCGGAGGCGGCGCGGCGGTACGGCGATTACCCGCACCAGTTCTCCGGCGGGCAGCGCCAGCGCATTCTGATTGCGATGGCGCTGATCAACCGGCCGCGGCTGCTGATTGCCGACGAGCCCACGACGGCGCTTGACGTCACGGTGCAGTCGCAGGTGCTGGAGCTGCTGGGCGAACTGCAGCGCAAGCATGGGCTGGCGATGCTGTTCATCTCGCACGATCTGGCGGTGGTGGGCCAGGTGGCCAGCCGGGTGGCGGTGATGCGTGCGGGGCAGGTGGTGGAGACAGGGGAGAGCGACCGGTTGCTCACTGCGCCCGCGCACGAGTACACGCGCAGCCTGCTGGCAGCCGTGCCTACGCTCAAGACGGACCGGGAACGGCCGCTGGCGGTACTGAGATAGGAAGGGCGCCGCCCCACGGGAAGGCCGGGGAGCGGCGCGCGAGGCAGGGACTACTCGGCTGCGGCCTCTTCGGCGACGGCTTCGGCGGGTGCGGTTTCCGCGGGCACAGCGGGCGCCTCTTCTGAGGCTTCAGCCTGCACCTGGACGCGGACGCGGGCCGTCACTTCACGGTAGAGCCGAAGGGCCACGGTGAACTCGCCTACGCTCTTGAGCGGCTCGCCAAGCTGGATCTTGCGGCGATCGATCTCGAAGCCCTTGGCGGCCAGCTCGCCGGCGATGTCGGCCGAGGTAACGGAGCCGAAGAGATGGCCGTGCTCGCCGGCTTTACGGGTGAAGCCGAGCACCAGCGGCTCAAGCTGCGCGACCATTGCTTCGGCTTTCGCCTTTTCAGTGGCGGCGCGGCGGGCGGCCGAGGCCTTCATCTGCTCGATAACGGCCTTGTTGGCCGCGGTGGCCTGCAAGGCGAGCTTGCGGGGCAGCAGGTAGTTGCGGCCGTAGCCGTCGGCCACCTTGACCACATCTCCGCGGTGGCCCAGATTGTCGATATCTTCCTTCAGAATGACTTCCATTTCAAATCTCCATGGCTTCGATCCAGCGGCGGCATCGCCTCCACCCGAACGCATTGACACGAGCGTCCGGAGGGTGCGATCCGGCGCGGATTGGGAGTTCGCTTGCGGCGCCCGCCGGTTTAGTACCTGGTGGCGAAGGGCAGCAGCGCGATGTTGCGCGCCTGCTTGATGGCGCGGGTCAGCCGGCGCTGGTGAGTGGTGCAAACACCGGTCAGGCGGCGGGGCACGATCTTGCCGCGCTCGGCGACAAAACCCTGCAGCAGACGCACGTCACGGTAGGGGATGGCGTCGATCTTCTCCGTGCAGAACTTGCAGACCTTCTTGCGGCGAAAGAACTTGCCGCGTCCGCCGGGCCCGCCAGCCGGGCGAGGGCCGCGGGGTCCGGGGCCCGATTGCGGGGCCTGGGGTGCTTCCGCCGATGCGGGCGGCTTTCCTTGTGTCTCTTCAGGCATACTGGTTCCTCTTTGCTCTTTTTGGTTGCGGCCTGCGCCACGCGGCGCGGGCCAGAAAATTGTCCCATCGCGGCGGCGGCATTTCGGCCGGGCCGGCGCGCGGAGATTGCGCGGATCGCTCAGGCGTTGGTGTGGGCCGGTTCGGCGGCTTCGGCGGCAGCCTCAGCGTGGGTTCCGTGCTCAGCGCTTACCTTGCGCCGCGTGCCGCGCAGGGCCTTCACCTTGGCCAGCCGCTTTTCTTCCTCGTCCACACGGACGGTGATGAACTTGATGACCTGCTCGGTGACGCGCAGGCGGCGCTCCAGCTCGTGCACCGCGGGGCCATCGGCTTGGATGGTGAGGAGCACGTAGTTGCCGTCGTTGAACTTGCGCACCATGTAGGCGAGCTTGCGGCGGCCCATCTTTTCAACCGACTTGACCACGCCGCCGCCACCGGTGACGGTGGCGGTAAAGCCGGCGATCAGCTTGTCGATATCCTCGTCGGCGGCATCGGGCCGCACGATGAACATTACTTCGTAAACACGCGACATCAGTATTCCTTTTCCGCTGAAGAATCGGGCAACGCTCCCCCGAATTCCAGCCCTCTTGATTCAGCCTTTCGCCGCCGGCCAACAGCGCCGCGGCGGTCTTTCACGGGACAGGCGAATTGCGTCTCGTCCCTATTCCTTGTTGCCTGCTCCCTGATCCCTGTCATCCTTGCGGTTGAACTCGTTCATGGCGGCGGCTGGGCCGTCACCAATGATCTTTCTTACGGCCGTTGCCGCGCGGTCGAGAACTTCGTCCAACACGGCCAAATCGGCCTTGCGCATGGGCGAGAGGAGGTAATCCTTGCCGGGCCGTCTGCCTCCGGCGGCGATTGCCTCCGGGGGAAGATTGGGCCCCACGCCGATGCGCAGGCGCATCCACTCCTGTGTGCCGAGGGCGCCGATAACGCTGCGGGCTCCGTTATGCCCCGCGGCCGACCCGCGCTCCCGGATTTTGAGCTTTCCCAGCGTGAGGTCCAGCTCGTCGTAGATGACGAGCAGGTCCCGCGCGGGGTCGGCTTCGAACTCGCGAACCAGAGCGGCCACAGAGGCTCCGCTGAGGTTCATATAGGTCTCCGGCTTGGCCAGCACCACCTGCCGCCCTGCCAGCCGGCAGGTGGCAGTTACGGCCCGGCAGCGCCGGTTGCCGACCACAACGCCCTCCTGGCTGGCGATGCGGTCGATGGCCATGAATCCCGCGTTGTGCGGGGTCCACAGGTACTCGGGGCCGGGGTTGCCGAGGCCCACCACCACAAACGGGCCGCTCCGGAGCTCGGGCGCCGGTGCGGATTTTTGCGCTCCGGCGAGCGAACCGGATTCGCCGGACTGACGGGACTCGTCTGCCTCGGCCAAGGCTTACTTCTTCGCCTCGGCCTTCTTTGCCTCCGGCTTCTTGGCCGCGGCGTCCGCGTCGGTCTTGCCCTTCTTGGCCACTTCCGGTGCGGCCGCTGCCGGAGCGCTTTCGGCCGCGGCACCCTCCGCCACCGCGGGTGTCTCCTCACGGATCGAGACCACATGCGCCACGGTTGCATCCTCGGCGTCGAGGAACTTGAGTTTATCGGAGTGCGGCAGGTCGCTCACGCGCAGCACGCCGTGCAGCTCCAACCCGGTCACATCTACATCGATGTGGCTGGGGATGTCGACCGGCAGGCACTCAATCTCCACCTCGCGCATGACCTGGTCCAGGATGCCGCCATGGGTTTTTACGCCCACCGGCGTGCCCAGCAGCTTGACGCCCACGCTCACGCGCAGCGCCTTGTCGAGGGCGATCCGCTTCAGGTCGATGTGGATGAGGTTGTCGTTAATAGGCTCCCGCTGCCAGTCCACGATCATGGCCTTGGCCTGGGGCTGGCCCGCAATTTCGACGTCGAAGATGGTGTTGTGGCCGGACTCGGAGTAAAGAATCCGGGAGATGTGTTTCGGGTCGACCTCGACGGCCACGGGATCGTGCCCGGCGCCGTAGAGGACGGCGGGAATCCTGCCCGCGGCGCGCACCCGCCGCGCAGCGTTCTTGTTGAACTTCCCCTCGCGGGGCTTGGCGATGACGATTTCAGGCATTCTTCTCTCGTTTCTATTCGGGCACGGTTGAAGGCCGCTCCCTTTGTTGGAAAGCCAGTGGTCAGTGAACAGTGGACAGTGGACAGGAAAAACTCCACTGGCTTCTGATCTCGGGCAACCGGCCGTTGGTTGAACTAACGCAAAAGCTGTTCACTGTTCACTGGCCACTGTTCACTGACTTTCAGCTGAACAACGTGCTGATGCTGGTCTCCTTGTGGATGTTCTCGATGGCGGTGCCGACCAGGCCCGCCACCGTCAGGACCTTGATCTTGGCAAGCTTGAGGGCAGCCTCGCGCAGAGGAATGGTGTCGGTGACGACCAACTGTTCGAGGCGCGAGTTGGCGATGCGCTCGACCGCCGGCCCGGAGAGCACAGCGTGGGAGGCGCAGGCATGCACACTGGCGGCGCCGTTGGCGTAGAGCGCGTCGACGGTCTTCACAAGAGTGCCCGCGGTGTCGATGATGTCGTCGATGATCAGGCAGTTCTTGGCCTTGACGTCGCCGATGACGTGCATGACTTCGGCGACATTCATATCGGTGCGGCGTTTGTCGACGATGGCCAGCGGTGCGCCGCCCAGCTTCTGGGCAAAGATCCGCGCTCGCTCGACGCCGCCGGCATCGGGCGAAACCACGGTCAGGTTGGGCAGGTTCAGGTCCAGGAAATAGCCCACCAGCACGGGGCTGGCATAGAGGTGATCCACGGGAATGTTGAAGAATCCCTGAATCTGGGCGGCGTGCAGGTCCATGAAGAGCGCGCGGTTGGCGCCGGCGGTGGTGAGCAGGTCGGAGATGAGCTTGGCGCTGATGGCCACGCGGGGGCGGTCCTTGCGGTCCTGGCGGGCGTAGCCGTAGTAGGGCACAACCGCCGTGATCCTGGCCGCCGAGGCCCGCTTGAGCGCGTCGATCATAATCAAAAGCTCCACCAGGTGCTGGTCCACCGGATAGCAGGTGGGCTGCACCACGAACACATCCACGCCGCGGACGTTCTCGAGCAACTGGAAGTAGACTTCGCCGTCGGCAAAGCGCTGCAGCTTCGCCTCGCCCAC
>DATJMU010000019.1:0-14931 GCA_035508555.1 Occallatibacter sp.
CCTAGCCGCAAGAACAACGACGCGGCGAGGGTGGGGCACCCGAGCTGTGGTGGAGATTGATGCGCTGGGGCGGCGGGCCAACCCCACCCTAGCCGCAAGAACAAAGACGCGGCGAGGGTGGGGCACCCGGGCTGTGGTGGAGATCGAGGCGCTGGGGCGTTTGTCAGGCCCATCCCTTTCGTAAAGGGCGCGCAGAGGTTGGGGCGGCTGCCGAGCGGGATCGGGCGCGGATATCCTGCCATCCCAGGTCTCAAAAGCGAGACCTGGGGCACCCATCTTCTGTGCTGGAGCGGCATCCTGGGACCTGGGCTGCCCGCCTGGGCGGTAGGCCAACCCCACCCTAGCCGCAAAAACAAAGACGCGGCGAGGGTGGGGCACCCGGGCTGTGGTGGAGATCGATGCGCTGGGGCGGCGGGCCAACCCCACCCTAGCCGCAAGAACAAAGACGCGGCGAGGGTGGGGCACCCGGGCTGTGGTGGAGATCGATGCGCTGGGGCGTTTGTCAGGCCCATCCCTTTCGTAAAGGGCGCGAAGAGGTTGGGGCGGCTGCCCAGCGGGATCGGGCGCGGATATCCTGCCATCCCAGGTCTCAAAAGCGAGACCTGGGGCACCCATCTTCTGTGCTGGAGCCACATCCTGGGACCTGGGCTGCCCGCCTGGGCGGCGGGCCAACCCCACCCTAGCCGCAAGAACAAAGACGCGGCGAGGGTGGGGCACCCGGCACTCAGGTGGGGCACCCGGCACCCAGGTGGGGCACCCGGCACCTGGGGTAACCGGCATCCGGGGGCAGGGGCGGCAGGTGTCCGATTCCGGACAGGGGGCGCCGCTTTTGGACAACGGAATGGGGCGCTGCGCGCATAAGCCCTTTGGATCGAGGTTGAGCCGACTGGAGGGACGATTGCAGGAACCGGGTGTTCCGGATTTCCGTAGCAGGAGCATGAACGTGTACAACGACATCCGATTTGCGATGCGGCAGTTGCGCAAGTCGCCGGGGTTTGCGCTGGCGGCGGTGGTGACGCTGGCGCTGGGGATCGGCGCCAATGCGATCGTGTTCAGCGTGCTGAATGCGCTGGTTCTGCATCCGCTGAACGTGCCGCAGGCGGCGAGCCTGTACATGGTGCAGCGGGTGTGGAAGGACGGTGAGGCGACGCCTTCGCAGTCGTATCCCGACTACCTGGACCTGCGCGACCGCAACCGGTCGTTCGTGTCGCTGGCGACCTACTCGATCCAGGGCGCGGTGGGCGTGCGTACGGGCGGGGCGACGCCGACGGCGGCCTGGCCGTACCTGGTGAGCGGGAACTACTTCGAGACGGCGGAAGTGAAGCCCTACCTGGGACGGTTCTTCAATGCGGGCGACGAGCACGGCGACAACAGCGTGCCGTATATCGTGCTGAGCTATGCGTACTGGAAGAGCCAGTTTGACGGCGATGCGCACGCGGTGGGGCGGACGGTGGAGGTGAACGACCACGCGTTCACGATCCTTGGGGGTGGCGCCGCCGGGGTTCCGGGGGACGGAGCTGTTCTTTGCGCCGGCGTTTTTTCTGCCGATCGTGGACATGCCGGAGATCACGACGGGGTGGAATCCGCTGCACGACCGCGGCTCGCATTTCACCTGGCTGGTGGGTCACCTGCGGCCGGGGGTGACGCCGGAGCAGGCGACGGCGGACCTGAGCACGATTGCGGCGACGCTGGCGAAGAGCTATGCGAAGGAAGACGCGGGCCTGAAGCTGGACCTGGCCCGGCCGGGGCTGGTGGGGGACTACTTTGGGCGGCCGGCGCGGGCGTTCATGCTGGGCCTGATGCTGCTGGCGGGTCTGATCCTGCTGGCGGCGTGCGCGAACCTGGGCAGCCTGTTTGCGGCGCGGGCGGCGGACCGGGCCAAGGAGATCGCGGTGCGGATGGCGCTGGGGTCGCGGCGGGCGCTGGTGGTGCGGCAACTGCTGACGGAGGCGGTGCTGGTTTCACTGGCGGGAGGGGCACTGGGTCTGGCGGCGGGGGTGGCGATTCTGCGCTGGCTGAGCGCCTGGAACCCGATTCCGAATATCCCCATCAACGTGCCGGTGAACCCGGATCTGAATACCTACGCGGTGGCGCTGGGGCTGGCGCTGGCGAGCGCGCTGCTATTCGGGATGGTGCCGGTGCGGCAGGTGCTGGGGGCCGATCCGTGGCAGATTATCCGGAGCGGCTCGCTGGGGACGGGGATGCGGCGTTTCATGCTGCGGGACGCGCTGCTGGCGGGACAGATCGCGATCTGCGCGGTGCTGGTGACGGCATCGCTGGTGGCGGTGCGGGGGCTGATGCGCTCGCTCAACAGCGACTTCGGATTCCAGCCGCGGGGCGCGATGCTGGCGACGGCCGACCTGGGCATGGTCGGCATCAAGGGCGATCAGCAGCAGACGATGGAGAGGAAGATACTGAGCGCGGCGGCGGGCATTCCCGGGGTGACGGCGGTGGGCTACACCGACCAACTGCCGCTGAGCGCGGGCGGGAACGACTCCTGCGTGTTTTACGACCGGGACACCGATTACCGTGTATCGAACTGCCGCGCCGATGCGCAGCAGTTCGACGTTTCGCCGGATTACTTCAAGGCGGCGGAGACGCCGATGGTGGCGGGGCGAACGTTTACGCTGGACGACGCCAAGGGCGCTCCGCTGGTGGCGGTGGTGAACCGCGAGTTTGCGCGGAAGATCTTCGGGTCGGTGGAGAAGGCGCTCGGCGGAGACTACAAGGTGTGGGACGGCAAGCGGGTGCAGGTGGTGGGGGTGGTGGAGAACGGGAAGTACGAATCGCTGACCGAGGACCAGAAGCCGGCGATGTTCTACTCGTTCCTGCAGCAGCCGTCGGGCAACGTATGGCTGGTGGTGCGTTCGCGGCGCGACGCCGAGGAGACGGCGGCGGGGCTGCGACAGACGCTGCGGGAGCTGGCTCCGGGACTGCCCTTCCGGATTGAGAAGTGGGACGGGGAGCTGAGCTGGGCGCTGTTCCCGGCGCGGGTGGCGACGGTGGCGCTGGGGGTGCTGGGGCTGCTGGGCGCGCTGCTGGCGGTGACGGGGATCTTCGGGATGGCGTCGTACGTGGTGAGCAAGCGGCTGCGGGAGCTGGGGATCCGGGTAGCGCTGGGGGCGAGGCAGGCGGAGGTGCTGCGGGCGGCGCTGGGGCGGGTGTTCCGGCTGCTGGCGATTGGGTCGGCGGCGGGGATCGTGCTGGGGGTGCTGGCGACGAAGCTGTTGTCGTACATCGTGTACCAGGCCACGCCGAGGGACCCGCTGGTGCTGGGCGGGGTGGCGGTGACCATGCTGCTGCTGGGGCTGGTCGCGGCGTGGCTGCCGGCGAGCCGTGCCCTGGCCGTCGATCCGATGATGCTGCTGCGGGAAGAGTAGGCGCGGGGCGGCGGTGGCGCCGGGAAGACGGGGGTCAGGGGATTCGATCTTTGGGTTGGTTCCAAGGCGGTCTCTCGCCCTGAGACCGACGGTGGCCTATGATTCATAGCGGACCCGATACGAACGCTTGACTACGGCCGGCCAATCCGCTGCTGTGCAGAACTGGAAGCTCACGCTCGCCTACGACGGCACGGACTTTCGCGGCTGGCAGGTGCAGCCGGGCGAGGCCACGGTGCAGGGCGAGCTGCAGGGTGCGCTGGGGCGGATCGCGGGCGAGTGGCCGCTGCCGCAGGGATCGGGGCGCACAGACGCGGGAGTGCACGCGCTGGCGCAGGTGGCGAGCTTTGCGCTCGCGGCTCCGATTCCGGCGGAGAACCTGATGCGGGCGCTGAACCGGACGCTTCCGCTGTCGATACGGGTGCTGGAGGCGAGGCCGGCGCCGGGCAGGTTCCATGCGCGGCACTCCGCGTTAGCCAAGACCTATGAGTACCGCATCTTCCGGGGGGAGCTTTGCCCGCCGTTTCTTGGGCGCTATGTGTACGCCTGGGCGGGTCGGCTCGACGTGGAGGCGCTGGCCGCGGCGGCCCAGGTCTTTGTTGGCGAGCACGACTTCACGAGCTTCGCGGCCAGCGACCCGGACCTCGGCCAGCGGGAGACCGGGGTGGAATCCGGTCCCGCGCAAGACTTGGGAGCGACGGCGCAGACGCAACCGAAGGACGCGGTGAGGACCATCTTTACATCCGCATGGGAGCAGCGGGGCGGGGAGCTGCTGGTCTACCGGGTGCGCGGGGACGGGTTCCTGCATCACATGGTCCGGAACCTGGTGGGGACGATGCTGGACGCGGGCCGGGGCTATTTGCCGGTGGCCGAGATCCCCGCGATCCTGGCGGCGCGGCGGCGGGCGGCGGCGGGACCGACTGCGCCTGCGCGCGGGCTTTTTCTGCACTCGGTGGAGTACGGCGGCGCGGACCAGGTGTAATGTTGTTTGCCTGCGTGCTTTGCTTCCCTGCTAACCTGAGTACGACCTTATGGGGACGATGTTCCGCAGCTCGGCGTTCTCGCGCGTGACGGCGCTGGCCGCGCAGAAGAGCGTCCATGGGGCTTTCGGGTGGCTGCACCTGAACGAGAAGCGGATTCTCGACTGGCAGACGGAGGTGGTGGGGATTCCGGCGCCACCGTTTGGGGAGGCTGCGCGGTCGGCGTGGCTGGCGCGGCGGTTCGCGGAGGCGGGGCTCAGCCGGGTGGAGACCGACGCGGTGGGCAACGTCTTCGGGGTGATCCCGGCGGCGAGCCTGCCGCCGGAGAGCACGGGCCCGGTGGTGTTGCTCTCGGCGCATCTGGATACGGTGTTCCCGGCGGAGACGGCCATCGAGCCGCGCATCGAGGACGGGCGGCTGATCGCTCCCGGGGCTTCCGACAACGGGGCCGGGATTGCGGGCATGCTGGCGATCGCTCATGCGCTGCTGCACGGACTGGCCCAGGCCCATGCCGAGCTGCCCGCGCCGCTGGTGTTTCTGGGCAATGTCGGCGAGGAGGGGGAAGGCGACCTGCGGGGGGTGCGCCACCTTTACCAGCACAACCCCCTGGCCGGGCGCATCGCGGCGCACATTGTGCTGGACGGCGCGGGGACGGATACCGCGGTGGTGCAGGCGCTGGGCAGCCGGCGGTTTCTGGTGACCATCAGCGGGCCGGGCGGCCACAGCTTCACGGACGCGGGGACGCCGAACCCGATTGCCGCACTGGCGGCGGCACTGGCGGAGGTCGCGGCCACGGAGATCCCCGAGGAACCGCGCACTACCCTCAACCTGGGGACCATCCGTGGGGGCACGAGCGTGAACTCGATCCCGGAGAGCGCGCAGGCGTCGCTGGACTTCCGCTCGACCGGGGCCGAGCAACTGGTGCGGCTGGAGGTCGCGCTGCACCGGGCCGTCGAGGACGCGGTGGCGCGCGCCAACGCGCACGCTGCGGCGGGGCGCGGGCGGCTCACGTTCAGCATTGCGGCGATCGGCGACCGTCCGGCGGCGCACCTGGCGCCGGACTCGGCGATACGGGAGACGCTGCGGGCGGTGGACCGTCACCTGGGCATCCAGACAGACCTGCGGCTGGGCTCGACGGACGCCAATCTTCCGCTATCGCTGGGGATCCCGGCGCTCTCGCTGGGAGCGGGGGGGGAAGGCGGCGGGGCGCATACGCTGGCGGAGTGGTACGCGCCGTCGCCTCCGCAACGCGAGTCGGGGCTGCGGCGCGCACTGCTGCTGGCGCTGGCGATGCTGGCGTCGGCAGTGGAGGAGTAGCGGCGGGCAGCGCGTCCGGGTACTGAATGGGGCCGAACGGAAGAGGAATCAAGCCGGGAGCCGGGGCTCCGCGGCAACTCTTAGGGCACGATTGCGTCCATACTCCCGAAAGGCGCGGATGTGCCGGCGAGGCGGCCGGGGGCCGTGGTCTGACGACTACGGACGGCGTGGTCCGGGTGGGGCTATACTGATGGCTACCCTAATGGATAAACCGGCCAGGGGGCCGGACACCTTACGAGGTCACGGACACCGATGAAATCGCTCTTCGAACGGCTGCGCTTGCGCCGGCTCACAACCGCATACATTGCGCTGGCCACGCTATCGGCCGCTATCGTGGCCGGCTCCTTTGCCGCTCATGGAGTGAACGGGCAGGAACAACAGAACAACAGCACGGACGCGACGCCGCTGAAGGTGGTGAACACCAAGATCGTGCCCAACGAGTTTGTGAAGATCGCGCAGGAGGTGGGGCCGGCGGTGGTCAACATCAAGACCGAGACGCTGCCCAAGCAGTCAACCGTGCAGGGCGAGCGCAAGTTCCGGGGACAGATGCAGCAGGGGCCGCAGAACCCCGGCGACAACAACGGCGATAATGGCGACCAGCAGGGACAGGGACCGGACAACTTCCAGGACTTCTTCAACCGGTTCTTCGGCGGACAGATTCCCTCCCCGGACGACGGGGACAACGGCAGCGGGGTGCAGGAGTCGCTGGGGTCGGGCTTTATTGTCGATCCCAAGGGATACATCATCACGAACGATCACGTGATCGATAACGCGGACCGGATCTACGTGAAGCTTTCGACCGATCCGGACACCGAGGATCCAGGGCGGCCGGCGCGGGTGATCGGCATCGACAAGGCTACCGATCTGGCGGTGATCAAGATCGAAACCAGCGCGGCGCTGCCCACGGTGAAGCTGGGGAACTCCGACTCGGCGCAGGTGGGGGACTGGGTGGAAGCGATCGGGAGCCCGTTCGCGCTGTCGCAGACGGTGACGGCGGGGATCATCTCGGCCAAGAACCGGACGCTCGATCAGGGCGCGCCGGGACAGTTCCAGCACTTTATCCAGACGGACGCGGCGATCAATCCGGGCAACTCGGGCGGTCCTCTGCTGGACATGAACGGGAACGTGATCGGGGTGAACACGGCGATCTATACGCAGTCGGCCGGCTACCAGGGGATCGGGTTCGCGATGCCGTCGAACACCGTGGTCGCGGTGTACAACGACCTAGTGGGTCCGACGCATAAGGTAACGCGCGGATCGATCGGCATCCAGTTCCGGGAGGGGCTGTCGGACGCGGTGAACCGGGTGTACGGATTCAAGTACGGGGTGCTGGTGCAGGAGGTGCAGCCGGGCGAGCCCGCGGAGAAGGCGGGGCTGAAGCCGGGCGACGTGATCCAGAGCATCGACGGCCACACGGTGAAGGACGGCGACGCACTGGTGAACGAGATCGCCAGCCGGAGGCCGGGCTCGACAGCCGTCCTGGGGTATCTGCGCGACGGCAAGGAGTACCAGACGACGGTGACGATCGGGGACCGGGACAAGGTCTTCTCGAACCTGAACGGAGGCCCGAGCGAGGCGGCGCCGCAGAGCCCGACGGGAGCCGGAGAGGCGAAGCTGGGCGTGGTGGTGAAGGCGATTTCGCCGGCCACGGCCACCAAGCTGCACACCGAGGGTGTGATGGTCGAGTCGGTCCGGGCGGGGTCGTTCGCGGACCTGCAGGGGATGGAACCGGGATGGGTTATCACAAAAGTCAACCGCCAGCCGGTGACAAGCAGGGACCAGTTCGACGCGGTTGTGAGTAAACTGAAGTCGGGCGACCCTGTGGTCTTCGAGGTTCTCGATCCGAATCATCCCGAACAGGGAATCAACTATATCGGCGGGAACCTGGAATAAGCATCTTAGTTTGCAAGAGGGTCGGCGGCGGGCGCTGCGGCCGGCCCTCCCAGGTTTTTGGTGCCCGATGGGCCGAGCCAGGAACGACGGGACCCACGGACGCGGCAAGCAGGGCCGGAGAATCGCTTTTCGCAGTGCAGATTCGAACTGCAGTGCCGGTGGGCGGGGATCGCCAAAGGACGGGGTGTGTGCCGGGATGGGCCGGCGCGGGCCCAGGTATCGATTTTTCTCATTGCAGCCAGGATGGCATTTGGTTAGACTGCAAAACAGATAGTCCAGAAATCTGCCGTTTTGAGGTGTTTCAGCGTGAATAACCTGCGGGCAAGTCTTGCGGTCGTTTTTGCCGCCGCCCTCATGAATCCGCTTGCTTTTGCTTCGCGCGTGCATCGTCCGCCGACCAGTGGTCAAGTTCACCACGAGCGCCATGCCACGCACCATCATTTTTACTATCGGCATCATGCACGCGTGCGGGGCCAGCAGGCCATTGAGCCGGCGCGCGTAACGCAGATCCAGCAGGCACTCATCCGCGAGCATTATCTGAACGGCGATCCCACGGGAAGATGGGATGCGACGACGATTGCCGCGATGCAGAGGTACCAGTCGGATCACGGGTGGCAGACCAAGCTGACGCCGGATTCCCGGGCGCTTGTGAAACTAGGCCTGGGGCCGGATTACTCCGACGCAACAAACGCCAAAGAGCTGGGCGCGACCAAGCCGGCCGCGAGCCTGGCGATCCCGGCCGACCAGGTGGCGGGGTTCACGGCGGCTTCGGGCGTGAGCCAGTAAGAGCGAAGCGACCGCTCAGGGCTGCGCGGGTGGCATCTGCTCGAGGAGAAACTCGTAGCGGGGCCCATCGGTCGCCGGGGCGACGGTGATGGACGAATCGAGATGGAGGACGAGGCTGTCGTCGTTGTAGGACGGCCAGTCAGGAAGGTCCGATCCGTTGGGATTGCCGGCGCGGGCGAAGTTGGTCCAGTACGTCATCATCTCATCACTGAGCTTGCGATCCTCGGGGCGCCAGACGGCGCCGGGCCGCGTGTCGAGCGTGCCGAAGACGTACTCGATGTCATCGGAGTGGAAGACGAAGCCCCCGGGGTGGAACTTGCTGGGCGGCGCCGGCAGTTCGAAGTGGTAGCGGTAGACGGGTGAGTTGCCGGTCTTGCGCTGGGCTTCGATCCACCTCCAGGTACCCAAGGCGATAAAGCGCGCGCTGCCGTACTCAATGGCGGAGCGGATGGCGTCTTCGTCGGTGTCGGCGGGATAGAGGGCGAGGAACTGGGCGGCGCGGTCGCCGAACTGCCTGCTGGCGAAGGCGCGCCACTTGTCGGCCGTCATTCCCTTGGCCAAAGCGGTGTTTTCGTCGCGGTTCCAGCCGGCGAGGAGAGGAACGTGGGCCTGGCGGCCGGCGGCGTAGGCGGCGGCCACGGGCTCGACCAGCAGCTTGCCATCGACGACGGGCTGGAAATGGGGAGCGCCCTTGCGGGCCGCGGCTGCGACGAGGGTCTCGGCCGGCAGAGCGCGGAGCCGGGCCAGGGTTTTGGCGCCTAGCGCAGCCGCCCACGCGCTGTCGTGCTGCTCCACCTGGTCGAGCGAGGGAGTGTCGGGCGCGCCGAGCTTCATGGCCCCGCCGCTTTCGCCGATGGCTCTCTGAAAGAGCGCCTGCGCGGAGGTAGCCGTCATCAAGGTGCTGACGGCCATGGAGCCGGCGCTCTCCCCAAAGATGGTCACGTTGTCGGGATCGCCGCCGAATTCGCGGATGTTGTCGCGGACCCATTGCAGGGCGGCGACCATGTCCATCAGGCCGTAGTTGCCGGCGGCGCCATCATCCTCCGCGGCGAGGGCGGGGGTAGCGAGAAAGCCGAAGACTCCCAAGCGGTAGTTGATGGTGACGAGAACTACACCTTTGAGGGGAAGGAAGCCGCCGTCGTGGCGGGGCTCGGAGGCGGAGCCGGCCTGGTAGCCGCCGCCGTGGATCCAGAACATGACGGGGAGATGGCTGTGGTCATGGGCGCCGGCGGGGGTGAAGACGTTGAGGTAGAGGCAGTCCTCGCTGGGACCGGGGTCCTGGAAGATCATGTCCTCGTAGATTTGGGCCTGCATGCAGCGGTGGCCGTAGCGGGTGGCGTTGCGGACGCCGTCCCAGTGGAGCGGCGGCTGCGGGGGGCGCCAGCGGAGGTCGGCGACGGGCGGGGCGGCGTAAGGGATGCCGAGGAAGGCACGGACCTGCTGGCTGTTGATCCACTTGCCGTGGACCCTGCCCTGCGCGGTGCGCACGGTGAGAGGGTCGCTGTGGCCGGGGACGTGGAGGCCCAGGGCCAAGCCGAGGAAGATGGTGGCGGCCGCCACCGGCAGCTTTAGATACATAGGAACCCCAGGACAACAGCGTAACAGGACGAAACGGAGGGTCAAGCGGCAAAGGGCGGCGAGCGGGATCAGAGGGCAGGGAGATCGAGCTCGGGAGCGATGAGGTCGGCGATGGTCTCGCGGCGGCGGATGAGGCGGGCGCGCGGGCCCTCGACGAGGAGCTCGGCGGGACGGGGACGGGCGTTGTAGTTGGAGCTCTGGGCCATGCCGTAGGCGCCGGCGTCGAGGAGAGCGAGGAGGTCGCCGGGGCGGACGGGCGGGAGCTTGCGGTCGCGGGCGAAGAAGTCGCCTGACTCGCAGACGGGACCGACGACGTCGACGGTGCGGGGGCGGCCGGGGCGGTGACGGACGGGAACGATCTCGTGGTAGGCCTGGTAGAGAGCGGGGCGGATGAGGTCGTTCATGGCGGCGTCGACGATGACGAAGGTCTTGCGGCCGGAGGGCTTGACGTAGAGGACGCGGGTGAGGAGGCAGCCGGCCTGGGCGACGAGGAAGCGGCCGGGCTCGATGAGGAGGCGACACTCGAGGCCGGCGAGGGCATGGTCGAGGGCGGCGGCGTAGTCGCGGACGCGGGCGGGGGCGTCGAAGTCGGCGGCATCGGGGGGGGCGGCGTGGTAGTCGATGCCGAGGCCGCCGCCGGCGTCAATGGTGTGGAGATGGATGCCGGCGGAGGCGAGCTGGCGGACGAGGCGGGCGACGCGCTCGATGGCGGCGCCGAAGGGCTGGACGGAGCGAATCTGGGAGCCGATGTGGACGCTGACGGCGACGGGCTGGAGCCAGGGATTGCTGGCGGCGGCTTTGTAGAGGGCGGGGGCGCGGCGGATGTCGATGCCGAACTTGTGCTCGCGGAGGCCGGTGGAGATGTAGGGATGGGTGTCGGCGAAGACGTCGGGGTTGACGCGGAGGGCGAAGGGGGCGCGGCGGCGGAGCTTGCGGGCGCGGGCGGCGAGGAGATGGAGCTCGGCCTCGGATTCAACGTTGAACTGAAGGATGCCGGCTTCGAGACTGCGGTCGATCTCGGGGGCGGTTTTGCCGACGCCGGAGAAGACGGTGCGGGCAGTGGCTTCAGGGGCGGCGGCGATGACGCGGTCGAGCTCGCCGGAGGAGACGATGTCGAAGCCGGCGCCGCGAGAGGCGAGGAGCTTGAGGATGGCGAGGTTGGAGTTGGCCTTGACGGCGTAGCAGACCAGGTGGTCGCGAGAGGCAAGGGCCTGCTGGAAGAGAGCGAGGCGCCCGGCGATGTGGTCGGCGGAGTAGACGTAGAGCGGCGTGGAGTAGCGGCGGGCAAGGGATTCGAGGGAGAGCCGGCCGCAGTGAAGCGAGCTGGCGGGACGCGGATAGAGGAAAGGGCGCGAAGAGGAGAGAGAAGGCGCGGTCACTTGGGAGTCCAGACGGAGACGATGCTGTTTCGAGGGTACAGCATGGGAGGGGAAGCGGGGTGGCTGGGTCAGGGGTCAGGGGTCACGGATCTGGGACCTGGGGCAGGGCTGGGCTCGGGACTTGCGGCTGGGTCGGGCGGGGGATCCTTCATTCGATGCGGACCGGGCGAGCTCAGCAATTTCCGCTAACGGAACGCGAGCGGGAGCGAGGACGCGGGCCTGCGCTCGCGCCCCGCGAGGGATTGCGGGGCGCGTTCTACGCGGAGCGGCGGCGGCCCATCGCGGTGTCGCGCAGAGCACCGAGAAAGAGGGTGCGGTGCAAGGAGTCGAGATTCGGCAAGAGGGCGGCGACCTCGGCCAGGAACGGGTCAGCGAGGATGGCGGCGACCTCTTCCTCGCGGCGGCTGCGCTCGTCGCGGACAAGCTGGCAGAGGTCCACCTCGAGGGCGGCGGCCAACCGCTCCAGGGAGCCCAGGGTGGGGATGGCCTTGCCGTTTTCGATCTTGGAGATATAGGTGCGGGGCACCTGCATGCGGGAGGCGAGCTGGCGCTGGCTGAGGTGACGGGCGCGGCGGATGTCGCGGACCTGTGCGGCGACCTGTGCCCCGGGCTCAGCCGAGGCGGAGGTGGAGGCGCTGGCGACCAGCTGGGGCAGGTGGGCCGGCTCCTCGATGTCGAGGGGACGACGGCATTTTCTGCAGAGGGAGTTACGGGTTCTGAACTGGACCAGCCGGCAATCGGGGTTTTCGCACCGCACGACCTCGCGTGTCTCCACGCTGACAAGTGTGGTAGCCATAGGACATGTGCGGAGCGCCAGAGCAGGTTCTCCGGGGTGCTTTTTTGCACCACGACAAGAGCTACTTTGAGGCGGCGGAACCATAATTGTCAAGTGAAAACTTAGGGTCAAACCTAAGTTTTCCCCATGATACCCCGAAAAAGCCGGGAAAACGCGAACCATCTTGTGCAACAGGGAGAAAAAATAAATGTTGACAAATTCGAACTCCGCGTATGGACGCGAGGCGGCATGGAAGCTGCTGATGGAGTGGACCGCGAGCGAGAGCCTGCGCAAACACGCGCTGGCGGTGGAGGCGTGCGTGGTGGCCTGCGGCGAGGCGGAGGCGGACCGGGTGGGAGTCGCCGGCGCGGAGCGCGCGGCGTTTCTGGAGCTTTACTCGACCACGGCGGTCCTTCACGACTTCGATTACGAACGGCACCCGACGGCGGAGGAGCATCCGTTTGTGGGGGTGCGCGAGCTGGAGAGGCTGGGCTGGCCCGAGGAGATGCGCACGGCGATCCTGGGGCACGCGCTCTACTCGGGCGTGCCGCGGGAGACGCACCTGGCCAAGGCGCTGTTTGCCTGCGACGAGCTGGCGGGGTTTCTGACCGCGTGCGCGCTGGTGAAGCCAACGAAGTCGATTGCGGATGTGGAAGTGGCGGGGGTGCGCAAGAAGATGAAGGACAAGGCATTCGCGCGAGGGGTGAATCGCAACGACGTGATCCAGGGCGCGGCGGAGCTGGGCGTGGACCTGGATGCGCATATCGGGTTCTGCATCGAGGCCATGAAGAGGCGGGCGGCGGAGCTGGGGCTGGCGGGAGTGCCCGGGACACAGTAACCAGCCGGTGGCTGCACGGGCGGGGTGATGCGCGACGTGGCGAAGGTGAGCGCGGGAAGACAGGGGGCGGCGGGTCGCGGAGATAAGGCTGCGCCTGGGCGCTGCTGGAGAAGAAGCAATGCCGCGCGGCGGGGAGCGGCGATATCTTGTATCGGCAGTTGAGCGGCGGGCGCGGCGCCAAGGCGCGCTTCAATGGTCGCGTTGCGCCCCAGGGAGAGAGTCTGTTCAATGGCGGCAATGAATCCGGCCCACCATACTACCCTCACAATCGATGGAAGCCTCTTACGGCACGACTGAAGTCGCGCCCTTTCAAAACGAGACTTTCACCACAGGCTGCTAAAGGCTGCTGCTCCCTCCGATTGGCAAATGCCGCGTCCCAAGATCGGGGAGCTGGGGCACCCTCGGTGGTACAAGATCAGACGGTCAGTGACCTGGTACTACAGTTGTATTTGCTTCTCGCGCAGATAAAGAGGCAACAGCCCGGGCCAGAAGGCCCTGATATTCAGGCCCGTTTTCAGGGGGCTGAAGCCCCCTGCTCCTTCCGCAAAAGCCATCTGCAACTGTAGTACTAGAGCGGATTCTTCAAGCGCAGCTCGGCGACGATTTCGCGGGCGGCGGCGCGGGCTTTCTCTTCCTGGTCGGGGGGGAAGCTGATGGCGCCGACGCGGGCGTGGCCGCCGCCGCCGTAGCGCTCGCAGATCTCGGCGAGGTTCACCATCCTGGCGGGGTCGGCCTGGGTCCAGGGGTTGGACCCGACGGCGACCTTGGTGCGGAAGCTGGACTTGGAGAGGCCGATGGAGTAAGTGGCCTCGGGATGGAGGTAATAGGGGATGAACTTGTTGAAGCCCTCGAGGGGATGGTCGGTGATGTCGAAGAAGATGGTGCCTTCGCGCGCCTCGCTGCGGCTGCGGATGAGCTCGAGGGCGTGCTGGTGGCGCTCGAGGAGGGGCGGCAGGAGTTCGGCGACGAAGGGCTGGCTGAGCACGGCATCGAGGGGCATCTCGGTCAGCAGCGGGATGAGGCGGGGGATCAGGTCCGGGTCCTGGGTGGACTCGATGACGAGGGTGAGCTTCATGGCCGGCGCGGCCATCTCGACGGCGGCCTCGGGGCTCTCGTAGCGGGCGCCGTCGACAATGTCGGCCCAGCGGATGAGCTCGGCGACGGGGGTGGTGTCGAATCCGAAACGTGTGGATGCGATGTGGGCCAGGAAGCTGGTGCACGAGGTGTAGGTGGGGTCGAAGAACTTGCGCGCGGCGCAGGCGGGGTCGCGCTGGCAGGCCAGGAAGTGGTCGTGGTCGGCGGGCGTGAGAAAGGCGGAGAGGTGGTGATCGAACCACCAGGTGATGCGGCCGGAGGGCGAGTATTTGAAGTCGACGATGGCGTTCTCGTCGCCGGTGAAGGCGCTCTCGTCGAAGAGCGCGCCGGCGCGGTGCACCAGGCCGCGATATTCGTAGGCGGCGCCGCCGGCGATGCGCTCGCGATGGAAGCGCGTGAACAGCGAGGCCGAGCAAGCTCCGTCGAAGCACTTGTCATGATAGAAGACGCGAACTCGCAAATCCCCTCTTTCCTCCCGAGCCGGAAAGCGAATGACCGGAACTGTTTAGCATCAAGGCCCGGGGCGATTGTGTCAAGGATGCGTCCCATTTCCGGCGACGGGGTGCGGGATGTTGGCGCGGGGGATGGGACGCTCGCGGGAGGACGCGTTTCAGAGTGGGGCAAGCTCGTTTTGAAGAGGTGCGGTTGGCGGCGCGGCAAGAAAGAGGGAATGGGGCTTCAGTCCAGGAAGGACGGCTTGCGATGACGGCAAGGGACGTCCCTCAGGAGCTAAAGTCCGACCTTTGTGCGTCGTGGTTGCGGCACGACTGAGGTCGTGCCCTGATAAGAAACAAAATTGCAAGTGCAACAAAACAAGAGATGAATTCTACGGACTCCCACCCATCGGACAAAAACAAAGACGTCCGATGGATGGGGCACAGTTTCATCCCCCGCGGGTCGGCAACGACGGTGG
>DATJMU010000020.1:0-54569 GCA_035508555.1 Occallatibacter sp.
TAGAAGCCCGAGATGAATGCAACTCACGAGAAAAGGCGAAAGCAAAGCCAAAAACAAAAACGCCAATAAGGAAAAAACAAATGCAAAGACAAAAACCTTGACAGCCCCAGCCGTCTCATAGAAGGCCCGGGCCTTACGTCCCCGCAAGATGCAGTGGCACGGCGTCGAATGTCCCACCGCTAGTCGCACTTGAAAGGCATAAACAAGAGGCCCGCGGCTAAAGCCGCTGATTTTGCAATCCTGCGTTCAGGGGCCTGAAGGCCCCTGCTCCCTCCGCTTACAGCCGGTCGATCCCTGATATTGCGGCAGAGTCAAAGGCACGGCCGGAGCTGGAGAGAGCAGACCCCTTTGAAACACAACAACCCACGCCCCAGAAGAGGTGTGGGTCGTTGGGCACCCGGAAAGAACGCCGGACCAAAGGGTCCAGGGTGGGACTCCTAGACGTTGAACGAAGAGCCGCAGCCGCAGGTGCTCTTGACCTGAGGGTTCTCGAACTTGAAGCCGGCGGCTTCGAGGGTCTCGACGTAATCGACGGTGCAGCCGTTGAGGTACATCAGGGACGTGGCGTCGATGAAGACCTTGAGGTCGTCGAAGCTGAAGACCTTGTCCATCATGCCGCCCTGGTTCTCGAAGGCCATCGAGTACTGGAAGCCGGAACATCCGCCGCCGACAACGCCGATGCGGAGCCCGGCGGGGAGGGGATCCTGGGTGGCCATGATCTCGCGCACTTTGGCGACGGCCTGGGGTGTAAGGGTCAGGGGCGGCTTCCTGGTGGTTTCCTGCTGTTCAGGGGCGACGGTGGTTGTGGCCATAAATCCTCTCCCAAGGTAAGAGCTGGGTGCCTCTCTTTAACACTCTACCGATCCTCAGCCGCGGTTACAAGAGCCCGGCGGGGGAAGCTGCCTATTCGATGCGCCGGAAACAGGAAGGAATCACCCTGGCGGGCAACGGGACGCCGAAGATGGGCGGATTTCGAGGCGGCAGGGCGTATGTGCAAGAAAAGGAACGCGGAGCAAAAAATTCGCGCCGGGGAAACACAATCGGGGCTATGATGGTCAACCAAAAGGCCCCGGCGCGCATCTTGCGACGCTATTTTTTCGACGGGTCCGCCGGGGGGAAATCGAAGACCCTGGAGGTGGACGATGGTTGTTCCGGTTCTGTGGATTGTCTGGAGCTCGATCGTAGTTCTCATGATCGGCCTGCACGTATACCGCTCCAGCCTGGAGAAGGACGAAGAGGATCAGATCTTCCTGGACGAGTCGTTTGACCACGAGAAGGTGCAGCAGGCCGCGATCGTGGCGCGGGTGAACAAGGTGGAACCGCTGGTGCGGGTATCGCACTGGCTGGTGGCGGGGATGTCGCTGATCGTGATCGCCTACTACATTCGGGACATCCTGATGCACCTGAATATCATTCAGTAGAGCGAAGCGCCGCCCGGGCCGGCAGGTGGTGCGGCCCGACGATGCTCCTGCCGCCCGCAAGACGGGTGGGAGGAGGCAGGCTGTTCCCTTCCCGCGGCGGGATGGGACCACCGCGGGGATGGGAGGGATTGATGGTTGCGGGAGCCCTGGAGCGGGGTTACCGGAACTGGCGGACCATATCCAGAACGTAGTAGCCGACCACGAACAGGGACATCACGCAGGCGAGCACGAGGGTGAGGCGAAGGTAGGGCTCGACCTGGTGCACGCGCGCGACGATGGCGTCCTGTTCGGATTTGACGTGGTTAAAGGAATCGTCGAGAAAGAGCTGATCGTCCTCGTTTTTCTCAAGGTTTGAGGCATAGAGCTTGACGGCGGCGAATAAAAGCATAAAGAGGGCCCAGACGGCCCACATCGCGGGAGCAAATCCTGACATTTTTCTCCACCTCAGCAGATGAGCTGTGATCTCTCCGGGCGGAGCTATGTTAGGACATCGCCCGCGCTGCGAGAGACCCTCCGGTGGATGATGTTAGGCGCACGCGGGGCCGGGAGGGAGTGACCGCAGTCACAGGAACCCGGAGGCGTTTCCGGGGATGGAAACACCTCTTGCGATGGGTGAGGGCGGTTACTCGACCTCGGGCTTGGCGCGGTAGCCGTCGCGATAGATGAGCTCGTACTTGAGCGGGTGGTGCTTCTCGTCCTGCATGCGCAGGGGGTTTCCCTCGTCGTCGACGAGCTCGACGCGGAGCTTGCGGTAGGTCCCGTCCTGCTTGGCGTCCGTGGGCGTGTAGACGAGCTGGTACTTGGAACGGATGGCGGCATTGATGGCGGAGATGTCGTCGGGCAGCTCGCCCTCGAAACGGGGACTGAACCAGCGGCCGCCGGTGAGGCTGGCAAAGGTGCGCATCTCATTGTCGGCCTGAAGATAGGTCATATCGCGCATGGCGGCGCCCATGCCGGGACCGCCCTCGGTCATGGCGCGCAGCAGGCCGCCGGTGGAGATGGTGAAGATGGTGACGTTCTGGGACTCCTTGACGCGCTGCAGAATCTTGTCGAAGGTGAGCTTGGAGAAGGAGTCGACGCCGGAGGCGACGAGGATGATGTACTTCTGGCCCTCGATGCGGGAGAGGCGGTCGAGGGCGCTGTAGAGGGCGTCGAAGAGGTCGGTTTCAGAGAAGGCGGCGGGCATGTAGACCTGGTTGGCGAGCATGTTGATGGCCTGCTGAACCTGGGACTTGTCCTGGGTGAAGTCGAGGACGATGTGGGGGTTCAGGTCGAAGGTCATGAGGGCGACGTAGTCCTGGGGGCGGAGTTGCTGGGCGAAGGCCCAGGCGGTGTTGAGCATGTCGATATTGAAGGCGGTGGTGAAGTAGCCGCGGTCGGCGAACTCGCAAAGGAGCAGGGCGGTGATGGGGGCCTGGACGCGCTTGAAGCCTTCGATCTTCTGCTCGACGCCGTTCTCATAGACGCGGAAGTTGCCGGGCTTGAGGCCGGGGACGAACTGGCCGGTCTTCTGGAGGAGCACGCCCACGTCGACGACGACCTCGGGGACCTGGAGCTGGAGGGAGAAACTGGGAGTGCCCGCGGGGTTCTTGAACTTGGGCGGCGGGGGCGCGGGGGGCGCGGCTTCCTCGACGGAAGGGCTCTTCTTGGGCAGGGCGATGGCGCCGGAGTTGGCGTCAGGGCCGCCGGCGGCGGGCCCGGCGTCATTGCCGGAGGGCTGCTGCTGGGTCTGCTGCGCATCGGTTTGGGAAGAGGTCTGGGCGCGGATCAGGGGCGCGGCGGCGAAGACGAGCAGGGCGACACCGAGGGAGGCGCAGGAAAAACGGCGGGGAACGAAGCACGAAGCGGGTTGGGTGGGCATGGCGACCTCTTTGGGCAACAGCATACGGGACGACCGGGATCATGATACAGCTTGCGCCCTCACTGAAATAGACGGGGATGGGGGGTGAAACGCTAACAGGGGCCGGTGGATGAGGGGCGACCTGCCCGGCAAGCGGCGGATGGACAACGGGCCGGGGCGGAGGCGGCAGGCTGTAATCTTAGGATGTGAGTTCTCTTTTGCAACGATTCATGCGACGAATGGCCGCGGGAAGGTGTTGGAGAGGTGCCGGAGCGGCGGCCCTGGGAGTTGCGCTGGCGGGCGGAGGGCTGTGGGCAGCGGCCCAGCCGGCACCGGCGGGAGCAGCAAGCGCGGCGGCGGGACCTCCGCCGTCGAGCGGCGGGTTCTTTCCGCTGAGCGAAGTGCACCGGGGGCTGACGGGGACGGCGTGGACGGTTTTCTCGGGAACGCGGCCGGAAGCGATGGGCGTGGAGATCCTGGGGGTGCTGCGGAATGCGCGGGGACCGCACCAGGACATGATCCTGGCGAAGCTGACCGGCGCCGAACCCGATTACACGGGCGTGGTGGAGGGGATGAGCGGCAGCCCGGTCTATATCGGCAACCGGCTGCTGGGAGCGCTGGCCTACCGGATCGGGCAGTTCAGCAAGGTGCCGATCGCGGGGATTACACCGATCGAGCAGATGCTGGCGGTGCGCAACCTGGCGCCGGCGGCGATGACGGCCGACGCCGGCGCCGCGTTGAACGGCAGCCCGGCGGAGCAGTTCCCTGCCGGGGCGATGAGCTTCAAGCCGATCGAGACGCCGCTGACGATGACGGGATTTGCGCCGGCGGCGGTGGGGCTATGGCAGCAGAAGCTGGCGGGAACGAGCCTGGCGACGGTGGCGGCGGGCGGAGTGGGGGGTGGAACGGATGCGGGCGCGGAGCCTTCGCCGGCGGCGGAAGCGACCATGGAGCCGGGATCGGCGGTGAGCGCGCTGCTGGTGCGGGGGGACCTGGAGATCTCGGCGACCTGCACGGTGACGTACCTGGACGCGCGGCACCTGCTGGCGTGCGGACACCCGATTCTGCAGTCGGGACCGGTGTCGCTGCCGATGACGACGGCGGAGGTGCTGACCACGCTGGCCTCACCTTTGAACGCGTTCAAGATTATCAATACAGGAGCGACGGTGGGAGCGTTCACCGAGGACCGCGACTCCGCGATCGGGGGGCTGCTGGGGGCCGAGGCGCGGATGATCCCGGTCCACATCGAGGTGCACGATCCGACGGGCGAGCGGCAGGTGAATGTGCAGATCCTCGACCTGCCGGCGCTGACGCCGCAGGCGCTGGAGGTGGTGCTGTACAACGCGCTGCTCCAGAACAACGACAGCTCGGCCGAGACCAGCTACCACCTGACGGGGAGCGTCGACCTGGCGGGCTACGCGCCGGCGCCGCTGAGCCTGTGGGCCTCGGGCGGCGAGCCGATCGGGGCGCAGATGGCGGTGGCGCTGCAGGTGGGGGAACGGTTTGGACAGCTCTACTCGAATGGCGCGCGGCAGGGCGTGGTGCGGTCGGTGGACCTGCGCGTGGATGCGATTCCCCGGGTGGTGAGGGTGGAGCTCCAGAGCGCGCGGCTGGTGTCAAACGACATTGTTCATGCCGGCGACACGATTGTGATCGAGGCGACGCTGCGGCCCTGGCAGCAGCCGGAGAGGAACGTCCGAATCCCCATCAAACTGCCGGCGCGGCTGGGCGAGGGGAACGTGCGGCTGCTGGTGTCGGATGCGGGGACGCTGGACAGGACGTTGAATCAGCCGCATCTGCCGGGCTCGCCGGCGGGTTTGGCCGAGGTGCTGGCCGAGGACCGGCGCATGCATGCGGAAGACCGCGTGTACGTGAGCCTGCTGGAGCCGGAGGCGCAGGCGGGGATGGACGGGGAGACGTTGACGAGCCTGCCGCTCTCGGTGGCCAATGCGCTCGAGCCGGTGCGGTCGACCGAACAGGTTACGCTGAACGGCGAATCGGCGGAGGTGGCGGGTGAAGCGCCGGCGGGGGGCGTGCTCAGCGGGTATGTGGTGCTGAGTGTGCACGTGGATGCGCCGGGGAGTTTAAACTAGAGGAGCACCAAGAGTCCCACCCCGGCGCAGCCGATGCGGCGGCCGGCGCGACGACGACTCCCTCAGCAAGGAAACCGGTACGACCATGGCGCACATTCAAGGACTGGCGGCTCACGCGGCAGGAGCCGAATTGTTGCCGTATCGCTACGATCCCGGGGCGCTGGGCGCGCAGGAGGTTGAGATTGCGATCAGCCACTGCGGGATCTGCCACAGCGACCTTCACCTGATCAGCAACGACTGGGGGATCAGCCAGTACCCGTTCATTCCGGGCCACGAGGTGATCGGCACGGTCGCGGGCACGGGATCGGATGTGAAGACGCTGAAGAAGGGACAGCGGGTGGGGCTGGGGTGGCAGTCGAACTCGTGCGGCGAGTGCGAATGGTGCATCCAGGGGCTGGAGAATCTCTGCGCGACGGCGGAGGGCACCTGCGTGCATCGCAATGGAGGGTATGCCGACCGGGTGCGCGCCAATGCGCGTTTCGTGATCCCGATTCCCGAGACTCTGGAGAGCGAAAGGGCGGCGCCGCTGCTATGCGGCGGCATCACGGTGTACAACCCGCTGCGCAACCGGGGCGTGAATCCGGCGATGCGCGTGGGAGTGGTGGGAATCGGTGGATTGGGACACCTGGCCATTCAGTTCGCGCGGGCCTTTGGCGCGGAGGTGACGGCCTACTCGACCTCGGCGGGCAAGGAAGAAGAGGTGCGGGCGCTGGGGGCGCATCGTTTTGTGAACACGCGCGAGTCCAAGGCCATGAAGGAAGTTGCCGGGACGCAGGACTTCATTCTCACGACGGTGAACGCGGATCAGGACTGGGGGGCGTTCATGCAGACGTTGCGGCCGACCGGGACGCTGTGCTTCGTGGGCGTGCCGCCGTCGCCGGTGACCTTTCATGCGTTTCCGCTGATCTCGGGGTTGCGCGCGATTACCGGAAGTCCGATCGGGAGCCCGTCGCGGATTCGAGAGATGCTGGATGTGGCGGCGCGGCACGGCGTGCAGGCGACGACCGAGCCCTTTCCGATGGCCAAGGCCAACGAGGCCATCGAGAAGGTGAAGAAGAGCAAGGTACGGTACCGCGCGGTGCTGGCGAACTGACGGCCCCGGAGTTTGGCCGCGCTTCGGCCAGGACGAATCAGGCCTCGGCCGCCTCGCCCAGAGCGCGGAAACGGAGCCTGCGCCGCACCTCAGAGACGACGTCTTTGAGACCGAAAACAAAGTAGCATTCGGCCATCAGCCCCACCAGGCCGGCTGTGGCCGTTGCGCCCACCACCAGCAGCGAGTGCTGCCGCGCGTAGTGGATGAGCTTGACGCAGAGGGGCAGCGAAACCAACATCACGAGAGCTAGCTTGGCCACCGGGATGAAGTTGATCGAAGGATCGTTGTCGAACAGCTTCCGGTTCTCGCGATAGATCAGTCCCATCTGGGTGAACTCCGAGACCAGCCATACGAACATAAAGCCGTGGAGCCCGAACTTAATCGTAAACGGGATGCTAACGGCGATCATCAGCAGGTTCCCGAAGAATACGATCATCGAAAGTTCCTTGTGGGTGTTGGTGGAGAACTGAAAGAACTGTTTGTGGTCGCGCATGCTCATGGCGCCGGAGATGAGGGCCATCAGACCGTAGGTAAACGGGTCGAACAACTGCGGCTTGTGGAGCCAGATCGCGAGGAGGAGCGGCGAGAAAAGCAAGGCGCCGAGGTTGGCCACGGGAATCAGGCCGAAGACCAATTTCTCGGAGTAGTGGAATATATTGAGCAGCTTCTTCATGTCGCGCTCGGCGAAGCTGAAGGTGATTTCAGGCGAGATGGCGTTGGTAATCATCTGGAGCATCTGGCGCGCTGTGGAGAGGACGGTGCGGCTGATGCTGAACAACACCACAATATCGGGACCGAGGATCCACTGGAGCATGACCAGAGGCGCCTGAAAGGTAAGGAAGGTCTGCGTGACAATCATGGCGAACATGCCGCTGGGAGCGAGCGTGGCTTTAGCCGTTTTCCAATTCGCACCTTGCAGAGCGAGAGGAAGGCCTTTCATGCGCCGCTTCAAGTCGACGACGGTGAGCAGTGCGACGCATAGAACCGCAGCGAACTGGCCGAATGCGATTACGGAGAACTGCGCGCGCAGCATCGCCAGAGGCACGGCAACCAGGACCGCGCCCAGACGGCGCGCATTAAACCACAAGAGTCCGCGGTGTGTCTCCTCGACCACCATGAAGAGGTTGTTGTAGTATCCGCCCAGGATGTGTGACAACATCATGAGACCCAGAAAAAACGCGGTCCGGCGAGCGTCCCAGGGCGAGAGAGTGCGAAGGTGCAGGAGCATGGAGACTGGCAGGAAGAGGACGCAGGAAGTGATGGCGACGCCTATCGTGATCAGGCCCAGCAAGAGCGCAAATGTGCTTCCCTGCAGCTCGCGGTACCTATCCATCTCCTTGCGCTTGTAGAGGATGGTGAGCTCGTTGCTGGTGTAAGTGGTGATGCCGAAGCTCAGCGTAGCCAAATAAGAGACGGTACCGGAGAGAACGAGCCACTCGCCGTATTTGCTGACTCCATAGAAGTGCAGGAACGTGGGCGGCAGCAGGAATTGGGTAATCAGCGTGATGCCAATTCCAGCGCCCAGCGCGCCAAACATCTTAATGATTCGTTTGAGCATTGTCTCCTGAGAAGCAAAGCCGGCACCGGCAGCAAGCCGATATCTTCAAATATCACGGCCGAAGATGTGACCCAGCAAAGGTTTGGGTTTGCATCACCTGGAGCCGACAGAGTGCCTATGAAACTCATAGCACATCAGCATTCCGGTTCGACCTCGAGTGCGAGCCGCATTTGCGAGAGGTACGCCGGCCGCACCCGCAACAGGTATTGCTCCTAAAGCCGACCCGTGGGGGAAAAACCACATCTGCCGCAGGGTCGGATCTGGAGCTGACTCCTTTAAACAGAGATTGAACCGCTACTGGCGCCCCGATTGTCTACTCAAAAAGTCAATTATCTCCAGTGTGCGCTTCGATGTATTCACGTAGTTGAAGTGTTGATCGAAGCACTGCCGGCTGCGGAGGCGCATGGCCGCGATCTGGTGGCCGTCGAGCGCTGCCCAACGCTCGAAGCAGGCCCTGGTGCCCTCGACGGTATCATCGCCGACAAAGCCCGCCGCACTGCTCTCGATCTCGCGCCAGATGTTGACCTTGTTGGAGAGGATCACGGGCAGGCCGCAGGCCTGTGCTTCGGCGACGACGATCCCGAAGTTTTCCTGATGCGAGGGCAAGGCAAAGACTTCAGAGGCCGCGAACGCGCCCCACTTGAGCGTTCCCTTGAGCATCCCGGTCCATGTGATGCGGGCGGACACGCCGAGGCGGGCGGCGAGCGCCTCGAGCTGTTTTTGCCAGCCGACCTGGTCCGGACCCGCGATCACCAGATGCCGGGCCGGATCGCGCGCCAGTGTCTCCGCGAAGGCCTGGATCAGGATGTCTGTGGCTTTCTTGGGATGGATGCGGCCCATGGTGACGACCAGCCTTTGACCGCGCAGCTCCGGCCATCGCTGCAGAAACGACTCTGCCGCGGCCGCCATATCGATGTCGGGGCCGAAGGTGCCGTAAGGGACAACCATCTCATGCACGCGGTAACCGGGAAACGACTCGCGGGCGAGGATCTTTTCTTCCTCGCAGGTAAAGAGAACGGCGGCCGCCCCGGACAGGATTTTTTTCAGAATAAGATGCCAGTAGATGAGCTTCTTGATGTGTTTCAGCGGGAAGCGCCGCTTGAAATAAGGATCGAGCATCCCGTGGGTGAAGACAGCGTAGGGCTTGGAGATGCGGGCCAGGGCCCGGTAGGCCGCGAACGCATTGTATTGCCAGATGCAGTTGATCAACACCACGTCGTAGCCGGCCAGGTTGTCTTTGAACCATGGGGCGGCGCGGGGCGTGTACCCATAGGTGCCGCGGCCCGGTCCTAATGCGTAGACCTTCGCGGGATAGTCGATCCGGGCGACGGCTTCCGGCGCATCGAGGGACGCCACCTCGACCTCATGGCCGCTGTCCTGATAGATGCTGCAGAACTGTTTGAGTCCTTCGGCGGGACCGCCGCTGGCCGGGTCGACCGAAGGGATGACGTGCAGAATTCTCATCGGCGCACCCCGGCCCTGCCCGCCGTCCATGTTGGGGCGGCGAGACGGGAGGGAAGGATTGCGTCGAGACCGCGCGCGGCTCCGCCGGCATCGGCCTGGGTCATCATGGTTCGCAATCCGACCTCGTATCGGGCGCGCCCCGGCCGCAGCGAGTGGCCGAAGGCCCGGGGACGCAGACGCGATGGGAGCTGGCCTCCGGGAAGACGCCCGACGCCGGAGCGGCCGAGGGAGCGAGCAGCGTGTGGTGGCGTAACGCAGCCGAAGCCGGCGCCACGCGAAAGACGATGGCGCGCTACTTCCATGTTACCGTGGGCATGATCTCCGATGTATTCACGCGTCCCTTGTAGCGGTCGGCGAAGTGAAGGAGCGAATCGAGCAGCGAGTCGGAGAGGAGGTGGGGTTCGAGGCCGAGGTCGCGCAACGCGGTATTCCGGGCGTTATAGTAGTGCTCTTCCTTCTCGACGCGGGGATTGGCGACGTGCTGAATCTCCACCTTCATGCCGGCGGCCGCGCCCACCTTCTGGACCATGAGGGCCAGGTCGTAAACGCTGAACTGCTCGGTGAACTGATTGAAGACGCGGAACTCGCCGGCGGCGGCGGGGTTGGCGACAGCGATCTCGATGCAGCGGACGGTGTCGCGAATATCGAGGAAACCGCGGGTCTGACCGCCTCTTCCGTAGACGGTGAGGGGATGGCCGATGGCCGCCTGGATGCAGAAGCGATTGAGGGCGGTTCCGAAGACGTGGTCGTAGTCGAGGCGGTTGATGAGCAGCTCGTCGCGGCCGGTCTGATCGGTGAGCACCCCGTAGACGACGCCCTGGTTGAGGTCGGTGGCGCGCAGGCCCCAGATCTTGCAGACGAAGCGGATATTGTGAGTGTCGTGGACCTTGCTGAGGTGGTAGAAGGAGCCGGGCTGCATGGGATAGGGCAGGCGGTCTTCGCGCCCGTTGTGCTGGATGTTGATGTAGCCCTCTTCGATGTCGATGTTGGGCTGTCCGTACTCGCCCATGGTGCCCAGCTTGACGAGGTGAATGGCCGGATTGAACTCCTTGATGGCGAAGAGGAGATTGAGATTGCCGACCACGTTGTTGACCTGGGTCATCACGGCGTGTTCGCGGTCGATCATGGAGAACGGGGCCGAGCGCTGTTCGCCGAAGTGGACGATGGCTTCGGGCTCGAAGGCGCGCATAAAGCGCTGCACGAAGGGATAGTCGGTGATGTCGCCGAGGAAGAGTGGGATTTTTGTGCCGGAGAGCTGGGCCCAGCGGGCGATGCGGTGCTCGATGGAGGCAATGGGGGTGAGGGTGTCGACGCCGAGGGTCAGATCCCAATAGCGGCGCACCAGGCTGTCGACGATGGCGACGTCGAAGCCGCGTTCCGACAGGTAGAGCGCAGTGGCCCATCCACAATAGCCGTCGCCGCCGATCACAAGAACTTTCGTAGACATATTTTTCCTTGAACCTGCCTGGGGTGCTGAGGTGTCTGTTAGCGGTGCGGGGATGGACAAAGCCGCGGAAGCTTGCGGCAGCTAGGAGCGAGTGACGCCGGCCAGCATCTGGCTCTCGATCCAGCGATAGGTTCGCTCCATTCCGTCGCGCAGGCGGATCGAAGGCTCCCATCCCAGATAGCCGAGGATCTTGGTGTTGTCGCTGTTGCGGCCGTTGACGCCTTTGGGCGCACTGAGATTGTAGTTGCGCTTGAGCTCGATGCCGGCAATCTCTTCGACGATGTCGACCAGCTGGTTGATGGTGACGAGCTCGCTGCTGCCGAGATTGATGGGCTCATGGATATCGCTTTCGACGATGGCCTGGACTCCGAAGGTGCAGTCGTCGATGTACATGAAGCTGCGGGTCTGGTGGCCGGTGCCCCAGATCTCGATCTCATGGCGGCCCGAGGCCTTGGCCTCGATGACCTTCCGGCAGATGGCGGCAGGCGCCTTTTCGCGGCCGCCCTGGTAGGTGCCGAGGGGACCGTAGACGTTGTGGAAGCGGGCCACGCGGCAGATGAGGCCGAAGTCCTCTTCAAAATGCCGGCACATGCGCTCGCTGAAGAGCTTCTCCCAGCCGTAGCCGTCTTCGGGCAGCGCGGGATAGGCATCCTCTTCCTTGAGGGCGGCGACGTCAGGCGATTTCTGTTTGTCGCCGTTGTAGACGCAGGCCGAAGAGGAGTAAAAGAAGCGCTGCACGCCGCAGTCGCGGGCGGCCATGAGCATGTGGGTGTTGGTCAGCACACTGAGCATGCACAGAGCCTTGTTGTTCTCAATGAACCCCATGCCGCCCATGTCGGCGGCGAGCTGGATGACCACTTCCATGTCCTTTGCCGCCTGGTAGCAGCTGGCCTTTTCGCGGAGATCGAGAACCATGTTCTCGACGCCGGGGAGCACCTGATACCAGTCGTCCAGCGGCTTGACATCGACGCAGCGAACCGAGGCAGCGCCCTGGCCGAGAAGCCGCTTGGCCATGTGGCCGCCGATGAAGCCGCCGCCGCCGCATACGACGACGCGCTTACCCGCAATATTCATGTTGAATGCTCCTTGTGTGAGGGGATTGAGCGTCCGACGACACTCCAAACTTCTTGCATTCACTCATGGGAACAGATCACTCGGAATGGCTGGCCTGCGCCTGGCCGCGCGGGCAGGACAGGGAGTTGGGTGTGACGCAGCAACTGACGGAAGGGCACAGCTCCGCAATCCTGGGCGCGAATTCGTTGTCGGTCATCGCAGATGCAGTGGCGAACGCCGCCTGATTTACCGATTGATTCAACAGGCACCACGCAGAGGCTCAAAACGTGCGCGATATGTCAATAACTGCAATTGAAGTATAGGGTCGGCGGGAGGGTGAGTCAACTCTCCGCCGGTTCCCATGCGGTCGTCGATTTTTGACTTCAAGCATCCTGGGCACGGCGGCTCTCAAGTCGGGATTGCGGGGCGGGAGAGCTGGCGCCGGAGTTCCGAACCGCATCGCATTTGGAAAAGACCTCAAGGAAGCGGTCGGCAATGGCACCGATCGCGAAGGAACGCCCGGCATAGGCGCGGGCGTTTGCCGCATAGGCGGCGCGGGCGCCCGCATCGCCCATCAGGGAGCCGGCGGCGGCGACGAAATCGGCGGCACTGTCGGGGGAGATGACCAATCCGGCTTTGGCTCTCTCGACAACGACGGCGGCATGGTTTTCGCGGGGCGCCGCCAGCATGAGGGGGCGGGCGGCGCACAGGTAAGCCAGCACTTTGGAGGGGACGGCGAATGCGCCGGCATCGGAGTCGAGGATGGCGATCAACGCGTCGGATGCGCCCATCACTTCGGAAAGCCGGTGGTAGGGCTGGAAAGGCAGAAGGAGGAGCGCATCGCGGCGGATGCCGGCTGCGTTTTCGCGGAGCCAGTCCGCGCCCGCGCCGGCGGCGATGACAACGAGCCTGGCGCCGCCGTTCTGCTCGAGATGGCGGGCCAACGCGAGGAGCAGTTCGGGGCGATGCTTCATGCCCAGGGTGCCGCTGTACATGAAGCAGAAGGTGCGATCGACGCCATGTTCGCGGGCCCAGGGGTTGTCCTTGGCGGTGGGACGGACTTCATCGAGGGGCGCCCAGTTCTCGATGACGAAGGTACGCGCCGGATCCACGCCCCAGCGCGCGGCGACCCCGGCAAAGCCCGGAGCGATGCAAACGACGGCCTCCGAGCGCCGGAGCAGGCGTTTTTCGAGCCCCTCGTAGAAAGCGCCGGCGGGCCCGGCGAGCAGGCCCAGCTTCTTTTTCAACACAAAGCGCACGGCGAAGCTGTAGACGTCCTGGAGCCAGAAGACGAAGCTGGCGCCGCAATCCTTTGCGGTCCGCTGCAGAATGGCCTGAGCGTCGAGGGGCATGTTGGCCGACATGACCAGGTCAGGTTGGAATTGCTCGATCCGGGCCGCGGAGGCCTTGCCGTAGGCGACATCCGCCTGCCTTCGCGTGCGCAGCGAGTGCTTGGAGAAGCGCATGGGGACGTGCAGCCCCTCGATGGCGAATCCCGGAAGCCCGCCTGACTCCGCGCCGGTCTCGCCCTTGGGAGTGGAGAGGTTGTCAGCAAAGTAGAGGTGGAGCACCTCATGACCGCGCCGCGCCAGCTCGCGGCTCAGCTCGATCTGGAAGGCGTGACCGCAGTACTCGTTTACAAGAATGCGCATGTGGGGATGGGCCTCATGTCGTGCGCGAGTTATAGCGGGTTTCCGATGTCGTGCTGACGGATTTCGGGGACTAACGCGGCGCGGGCTTTGGCTGCCCTGGCCGGAGACTGCTTAACGAATAAGTCGGGATCGTCGAACATCCAATCGCGAAAGGCGTCTTCCATGCTGAACTTCCAGGCGTAGCCTAACTCGCGCAGACGCTTGGGGTCGATATAAGTCGAGCGAAACATCTTGCGGACCCGCACCGGGCTGACCGGCTGCCTGACGTGAAGCGCGGTGGCCACGCCGTCGATCACGTAGGAGGCGCCCAACAACAAAGACCGCGGAACGGTGGGGAAGGAACGCGCGACCCCGGCAACCTTGCGGATGGTATCGACAAAGGTCTGTACCGTGGCGGGGGGATTGAGGGAGAAGTTGAGAATAGTCACTTCTTCCCCGGCGCGGTCCTGATAATCCAACCCGAACTGCATGACGTGGCACAGTTCCTTCACATATCCGCCGGCCTTGCGGGTTTCCTTATTGCCGAGATAGACGAAGTAACCCTGAACGACGCTGCGGACCAGTCGAGTTACATTTCCACCTTCGCCTGGGCCGAATACGACGCCAGGCCGCAGGATCACCAGTTTTCTTCCGGGGTCGGCCGACTGCCATCCCGAGTGAATCGCTTCGGCGACCAGCTTGGAGCTGCCATAGGCGGTTTCAGGAACGGGGAGGGAGTCTTCGTCGCGGCGCTCTTCAGTGGGCCCGTAAGGAGAGATGCTGCTGGTGAAAACGATCCTGGGGCAGCGGGTTGCGGCCGCGTAGGCGCAGACGTTGCGAGCGCCGTGGATATTGGTCTCAAAGTACTCGGCGGGCCGATGGCCGGGCTCCCTGTGAACGGCGGCCAGGTTGAAGATGAGGTCAGGGGTTTCGGGGAGAAGCGAGGCGGGGATGGGCGTACGGACGTCCCAGGAGAGGAAGCGGACTCTGCCCGAGCGCAGGCCCTGCTGCAGAAGCGCGGCGTAGCCGTCGCTGCGCGGGGGGACGATATCAACGAGGGTGACACTCTCCGACAGGTTCTCGCGCAGCAGATGCTGCGCAAGATGAGTGCCGATGAATCCGGAACCGCCGAAGATGACAACCCGACCCGCTACGCCCATTGTTTCTATCTCCGATGTCAAGTTGGTGCGCACGAATTGCGCGGCGATCATCAAGGGTGCCTTTCTTATCGTACAACAATATCGTCGCGGTCCCCGCGGAAGAAGAACTGCCGTGGGACAATGACCATTGGCCGCGCAGCATCTAGGTCTCTGACAGGATGGTTTTGAACCTTCGATTGCCAATCCCAGGTCTCAAAATCGAGACCTGGGGCACCCGAGATTCGTACAAAATCAGGCGGTCAGAGACCTAGAGCATTCTCACTTCTTTTGCAGGCGGCGCACTCTCCGGTACTGCATGCGATCGCCGACAACGATCTGAGAACAGGCTCATCGAGAAACTTCTCGAGGCCTAACCGGTCTGGCGGGACTGCCAAAACACACCATCCCCGGCGGAAGACTATCAAGCACGGTGCTTCGCGCGCCCACGATCGACCCCTTGCCAATGGTTACGCCGGGACCGATGAAAACGTCGTTCGGAATCCACACCTCGTCCTCGATGCAGATAGGTTTCTGCCCGATGGGGAAATCGATTTTGGTGTAATCATGGAGCCCGGTACAGAAGTAGACGTCGTGCGCGATGGCAACATGAGATCCAAGAACAATCTCGCCGAGGCTATAGAAGACACAGTCGTCACCGACCCAGACGTAATCGCCGATGGTGAGCTTCCAGGGATAGGTTACACGCGCAGTGGAACGTATTTGAACTCTCTTTCCAATCCTGGCGCCAAACAACCTGAGAAGAAAGTTACGCCACCCGTAACAAACCTGCGGCGACATGCGGAACAGAGTGTCCTGCAATATCCACCACACTTGAACGGTCAGGGGCGAACGGCCGCGAAAGTCCTTCGGCATGCGGAAGCGGCTCAAATCCTGATATTGCCGCGCCTCAGCCATAATTCAATATCCAATCGACTGTAGCGCGGACGCCCTGCTCCAAGGAAAAGGGCGATGGGCCCGCAACCTCGACGGTCGGAGACATATCGTAGTCCATCTGCGTGAGGAGGTTGGAAAGGCGGAAAGAGGTCAGCGGGGGGTTGGAGACACCCAACTTCTTCAGCAGGTCGCCGGAGTATGCCAGGGTTTTCAGCAGAGATAGAGGAACCTGCCGCACCGGGGGCGCGCCGAAGGCCTTCTCAATCAGATGCGCAAACTCGAGCACGTCCATATTTTTATCGTCGGAGACATAGAAGGTGCGTTTGTCGACCTTGGCCGCATCAACGGAGAGAAACTGTCGAATCTGATAAACGACGTTGCCGACATATCCGTACGATTTACTGATGCGCCGGCCCCTGGGATGCAGATAGATCCCCCTTCTCACGGTGTCAAAGAACATTCTGTAGGGGATGCGGAACCAGGGCCCCCAGATCGAAGTGGGCCGAATCAAGACCCAGGGAATGGAGAGTCCGCTGGAGCGGACGATTCTCTCGGTTTCAACCTTGCTTTCGCCATACCTGGTGAAGGGCGAGTATTCGTCGTCACGGCGCGGAAACAGCTCGGTTTTGTGTACATAGCGCGTGGATGCGAAGATGACCCGCTTGACGGAATCAACGGCGCGGATCGCGTCGATGAGATTCTGGACGCCCACGGTATTGGCGGGATAGTCCTTCACGGTGGGGCCATCGAGATCGGTACGCGCAGCAAGATTTACAACGAAGTCGGGCTTAAAATTGCGTAACGCTGCGGCCAATGTCGGGGCATCGAGGATGTCCACCGATTGGAAGAGGCTTCGATGATCGAGGCAGCGAGGCGGCACGGAGTCAAGGCTCACGACCTCCCATCCGTCCCGCAGGCAGTTTTCAATGAGGTTGGTTCCAATAAAGCCTGAACCTCCCGTAACAAGCAGCCGTTTCATTCCGGTCCTCCAGGGGCTCGAATTAAACGCTCGCGTTAGTCGCGACTTTCTCCTGCCTCTAACACGAGGTGACTGGTAACTTCAGGCGAGCAGTTGCATGATAGCGAACAGATGATGGCCGAACGGGAATCTGTTGCGGGACCGCGATCGCTCTCGCGATCGATGTCTCCCCTGGTGCGTACATGGGCAGCGCCAGCATGGAAACTCTCCTGTGAACCGCTCATTCGTCACTGCTTTCGCCTGCCGGTTCAAACTGCGGAAGCCAGGGGCGGTCGCCTCGTGTGGGAAACATGCGTGCAATACCGCCGACAACCAAGGAAAGCAGAATCAGATAAATGGGAATGCGATAGATGTTGACGATGTAAGAGCCGGCCGATCCCTCGCCGAAGAGCGGGAGAAGCATGCCGATAGCGACTGTTCCCCATGGCTTGCCCATGTCGAAGATGCTTTCGAGGATGACAAACATGAGGGGCAGCACGCAGAAGCCGAAGGCCGCCACGCCTAGAAAGCCAAAGCCGCCGAAGGCATCGCCGATGGGCGAAAAGACATTCTCGTTATTTGTCTCGGCGTCGGGGTTCATGCCCGTGACGCGGCCGACGAACGCGGCAGAGTCAGTATCCGGCTTATTCTTGTAGAGGAAGCGCGGAACGTTAATCAGGATGTCAGTCTTGATCGATGTCCAACCGTAATGGTAGCCGTTAGCGCAGGCGGCGAAGATGAGACTGTCTTCGCGAATCACCGAGAGACGATTAAGAATATAGGTGCCGGGGGCCCCGCCGTAGTATTCCGCTCTACCTGAGTTAATCTGGGTCGCATTCTCCGTGGCCAGCGCGATGGTTGCGCGGTTGGGAACGGTGAGCAGCAGGTGAAATGCCTCGTAGACGCGGGATTGAAACTGAAGCCCGTACAAGGAATACCGCTCATATATGGCGAACGGGGATATGTAAACAGAGAAGAGAACGCCGCCAATGACCGCAGTTACAAAGTGGCGCCGCTTGAACCGGTAACCGCGCAGGTAACAGGTGGCGAAATAGGCGACGGTAGAGGTCATCATTGCCGAGCGCGATGAGTCGACAAATCCGAAGAAGGCGGTGAGCAGCCAGGGCACAAATGCCTTCCAATCGAAGCTGTGCGCCCCGTTCGTGTTGCGGATACGAGCATCGACCGCGAGAACGAGCGCAAACAGCAAGAGGGCGGAGAAGATGAGGCCGAAGCTACGTTCGGCGCCAAATTCCTGTTCGCCGGTGTTGCCGAGCGTAAGCCTGGATTGAAAGAAGAAGTTTGCAATCACGCCGACGCCGAGTGCGCCGAAATAAACGACGGACGATTGCTCGCCGCTTGTGGTCTCAAGGGGTTTGGGGAGGTCAGTAATGCGCAGTTGCCCATAGATAAACACGCCCGTAAGGATGCAAACGTAACAGAGGGCGTATGCCGTAATCGTGAGAAGCGGAACATCGATGCTGGTGTCGGCGGCCTGAAACAAAAAAACCTTGGCAAACTGGGAAACGACGATGCTGTCGAGGGAGAAGACTGCAAAGAGAATGCCGCTGAAGGTAGACAGGCCTCCCAGCAAGTTATAAGTGACGCCGATGCAAAGCATGCAGACCGCCATGAGGGCGACAAAGAGGGGCGAAGTGCCGCAGAGGAGCTGACCGCAGATGAGGAACGAGATTGCGGAGAAGATGACGGTCGGCGAAAGTCTGTAGGCTCGAAGCACGAATCTTTGCTCTCAGGTTGCGGTCCCATTGCCGGGCGGAGTGCGTGAACGCCAGGCGCGGAAGCTATCCGGCGCGAAGCGAATTTGCGATCACTTTACGACCGATGAGGTGTAGGCGACGCCATAGAGCAGCGTAGCGACGACACTGGCGGCCCCTCCGGCGAGTGCGGCCTTGAATGCGTTGCTGGGGACGAACAGGACATCGTCCGACTTGAGAGCGACATCCTGCTGCCTGCCGTACATGATCTTCTTGAGGTCAAGCATGATCTCGACGTGCTGATTGCCGGCGGTGGAACGGATGATGCGGGCCTTGGAGAGAGCGGCTCCGTACTGGACGCCGCCCGCCATGGCGATGGCTCTCAACACAGTGACCGGGTAATTGCTGGACAGGGGAATAGCCGATTGCGTCTTGACCTGGCCTACCACGTAGACGTCGCCGACCCTGGGCACGATGACGGTGTCTCCGGGCAGCAGAGGGATATTGCTGATGCCGGCATCGTCAGGATTGGTGCCCAGGTGGACCACGATCGACTGTTCACCGCGGCGCACGGTGACGGTGTGGCTGGCCAACAGCGTAAATCCGCCGCAGGCGGAGATGGCGTCGAGGAGGCGGAGGTGACCGAAGGCGGGAACCGGTTCCGGTCTTTGCACCTCGCCGATCACGCTGATCACACGGGTTGGCGAATCGGCGAGTTGCACGCTGACCTGGGGATCGACGAGGATGCCATCCGCCTTGAGCTTGCGAGCGATCAAGGCGGCCGTCTGGGCGGGGGTCAGGCCGGCGACTTTGATGGAGCCGATATAGGGGAGGACGATTTCGCCATCGGCGCCGACTTTGACTCCACTTAAGGCGGGACTGGCGCCGGAGGTAATGGAGCCTGACGCGACCATGCTGATTGTCGTCAGCTCAGGAAGGCCGTAGGTCTCGATGGAGATGATGTCGCCGGGCAGAATATCGATGTTGGCGTAGGCGGCCTCCATGGCGGAAGCCGGCGCGCTGGCCTGGGGCGCGGGCGAGGTGACAGCAGGACCGGCGTACTGTCCGAGCGCCAGAGAACCGCTGAGGGCGAACGCGCAGGCGGCGAGCGGGATCATGCGGAGATCGAAGCCATGCCGCAGGTTCATCGTTTCCTCCTTCAGGCGCGCCGGGCGGCGCGTATTAATTGCGGTGCTTGTACTCATAGGAGTAGTAGCCAAGATAGCCGTAGTATTCGGGGAGATTGGGATCGACGCCGTTGAGCACAAACCCGTAGACCTTGATCTGTACGTCGCGGAAGATCTCGGCGGCGCGGGAGAGCATGGCGCGGGTGCAGTAGCCCTGGCGGATGGCCAGGACCACGCCGTCCGAAAGGGTGCCGACGATCAGCGGATCGGTGACCGACAGCGCCGGCGGGGTATCGAAGATGACGTAGTCGTAGCGCTCGCGCAAGGAGTGTACAAACTGTTTCATTTGATCGGAAGCGAGCAGATCCGCAGGCAGTGGAGGACAGACGCCGGAGGGGACGACATCGAGGGTGGGCAGGGTCTTGTGCGTTTGAACGACCTCGTTGAGAGGTTCGAGGCCCGTGAGAAACTCTGAAAGCCCCTTCTTGTCGCTTAGTCCCAGGCGCCAGTAGACGCTGGGCCGGCGCATGTCGGTGTCGACGAGGGCGACCTTCTTGCCGCCCTGGGCGAGCGCAGCGGCCAGATTCATCGAAAGCGTGGACTTGCCCTCACCGGGCTGGCAACTGGTGATCGCGATGACCCGGGACTCCCGCGAGGTGCTGGACAGTTGAATCGAGGTCCTGAAGACGCGAATGGCTTCGGCAAAGGGGGAGCGGAAATCCCAAAGAATCTCGGGGCCTACTTTGAGGTCGGGACTGGTTTCGTCGCCTTTCCAACTGGTTTGGGGAATGATGGCGACGGCGGGGACGCCGAGCAGTTCCTGGATCTCCTTGGAGTCCCTCATGCGCGTGTCCATACGCTCGAGGAGCAGGGACAGGGCCAGGCCGCCGAACAGGCCGAAGCCGAGGCCGATGGCGGCGAGCGAAAAGGGCGACATGCTGGAGGGGACGGTGGGCAAGGGCGCCAGATCGACGATGCTGATGTCGGCCGAGTCGAGGCCGGCATCGACGGCAGCCTCGCGCAGCCGGGCCATGATGCTCTCATACATGCGGCGGTCGGACTCGTACTGCTCGGAGAGCAGCTCGTAGCGAACGATGTCGTCGCGCTGTCCGTAGAGCTGACGCAGCCGATCGTTCAGAGCCGCATCGGCCCGGTCCTGGTCGGCCTGCGCGATGGCGAGGGCGTCTTTGGCCCGGCTGACCGTGCGCCGCTGCTGGCTTTCGATCTGCCGGTCGAGGGTTTTAATCTGCGCGTTCAGCTGCTTGACCTGGGGATAGTTGGGTCCGTAGACCGGTTGCAGGCGGGCCAGCTCCGCGGCCGCGGAGTCGCGCTGCGTGCGCAGCGTGGAGAGAATGCCCTGCGGGCCGTCGGTGCCGAGCAGGGTGGGCGCTTCCTGGACCTGGTCCGGGGGCAGCGACTCGAGGATGCGGTAGCGGGCTTCAAGGGCAACCCGCTGCTCCATCGCGTCGGAGGCTCCCTTCTCCAGGTCGCCGATCTCCTGGACGATCAGGCTGTGATTGGGATCGAGCGCCGAGATGCCCAGCTTCTTCTGCAGATCGACCATGCGATCCTGGGAGTCCTGCACGATGGCGCGGAGATCGTCGATCTGTCCGGTCAGCCAGTTGGAGACCTGCTGCGTGGTGTTGAAGTGGGCGGTAAAGTTGTTTTTGATGAACTCCGTCTCAAGCTCATTGACGATGTCGGCGGCCAGCTTGCGGGATTTGCTTTTGTAGGAGATGGTAATCATCTGCGTGCGGGGCACGCGGACGATGGTTAAATGCATGCGGAGATTCTTGAGGATGGCGTAGCTGACGAAGGGATCGTCGAGGTTGCCGTGATAGAGGGGGATGGTGGCGCCGTGAATCAATCCCGGCTTGATGCTGGTCTTCCCGCCCAGAAACTCGATATTGTTCTGAAGATTGAGTGTGCGGGCCACGGCCATGAGCAGCTTATCGCTCTCAAGGATGCGAATATCGCTCTCAATGACGACGTCGAGGGTGCTGGATGCGCCGGTGCTCAGGACCGAGGCGACCGATTGCTTGAGGTCGGCAGCGGAACCGGGCTGAATCTGAATCTCGCCGCTGGCCGTGAATCGCTTTCCGCGGTAAAGGCCCGCCGCCGCCGCCAGGATCGCCAGTCCCAGGGACAGGGCGATAATCAGGACCCGTCTTTTGCGGATGATCAGCCATAGATCGGTCAGGACGAGTTCCTGTTTTGGGGGAGCGAGAGCGACGTTCGAAGCGCGGGTTGATGGTTGCAATCTAACCTCTCAAAGTTAAGGGAGCGATTTTTCAAGACTGGTCAGAACCAACTGGCGACGCACACCGCCGCCCAGGGCAAGGGCAGCGGGCAAGCTGAACAGAAGAATTGTTGCGCAAAGGATAGGAATCGTCTGCCGGGCGAAGTTCCGCACCTGTTCGACGGCACAGCCCTGCGCCCTCGCTCGAGGCTGGAATCAATCGATGTGGAGAAGTCACGTAGAGAACGGAAGCGCAACATTCATACCTGACGCCGCCCAAATCAACCGGCTACTGCCGACCTCCCTGCAAAGCCTCCCTTGCTGGTCTGTTTGTTTCTATTTTCTCATGGCAACAAAGTCAGGCAACAAATCCCAAAGGGGCGGGCGCCGATCCTTCCAGTCAGCACTTTCGCTGGAGCACCCCACCATCCTAGTGCAGCGAGTTTACGTGAGTCAAATCAACAACATCGACAATCAAGAAGGTCCATCCGAGCGCGCACGGGAAGCCGACCGGGCGACGCAGAAGGCCGCGTCCGCAGCGATTCAGAGGTCCGGCTGACGATGCACGCAACGCAGGCAGGAGAAAGCACAGAAACCGGTGCGCCGACAGCGGCTGCTCCGGGAAGACACGCCCCGGGAGCGGCCCGGCTGACGACCGTGACAGTCAAAGGTTGGAGGAACAACCATGTTTGAGCCCGACAGCAAGCCCCACTCAAGCCGAAGCCTGGATGTGAACGGAAACTCCAGTTGAGAGACAGAGAGTGCGAGAGATCCAATCGACAGGTTCAAGGCCTTGTGTTCATCACCTAGTAAAGTCATTTCCGGAGCCGCTTAAGAGCCCCGGGATGCAAAACCGGATTTCCAATCACAAGCAAGGCAGCGTGTGTCGCTGCGAATCGACGGGTGAAGCATCCGCTGGCTTGAATATAACAGCAATCCGGCTCTGGTCAAAGGAGTTGGCGATGCAGTAACGGGAAATTGATTACCGGAGAGACCTTGCGCTGGCGATGTGACATGTGATAAGCGATCTGTCGCCGGAAGAGACGAGACGGGATGGCCGGATGCGATGAGCGGCCGCGGCGGATTCCCGGGGAGACGCCTTCTTTGTCGTGCGTGGCCCGCGAGGGCCCCTGCGCCGTGGCTCTCATCGCCGCGGCCGTGGCCGGGCCTCTCGAAAATCGTTGGACCACGGGTCGAAAATTGCTGAACCGCGGGCCGGGAGAACGATCAGAGGAGACAATCGAACGCGGAGTAACGATTGATTTGTTCTATGATCAACCGGGGAGACGATCTGAGCGGCGCATGAACCTGCAGGAGATTCGTTATCTGGTGGCGGTCGCGGAGCACCGGCATTTCGGGCGGGCGGCGGAGGCGTGCAACGTGAGCCAGCCGACGCTGAGCAGCCAGATCCGCAAGCTCGAGGAGGAGCTGGGCGTGACCTTGCTGGAGCGCACCAACAAGCGCGTGAACCTTACCCCGGTGGGCGGACAGATCCTGGTGCACGCGCAGCGGGCGCTGGCCGAGGCGGCGCAGATGGAGGCGGTGGCGCAGGCGGCGCGCGACCCGCTGGTGGGGCCGCTCAAGCTGGGGGTGATTCCGACGCTGGCGCCGTACCTGATGCCGATGATCCTCGAGCCGCTGCGGCGGGCGTATCCGGGGCTGACGCTGGAGCTGTGGGAGGACCAGACGCGCTCGCTGATCGACGGGCTGCGCAACCACCGGCTGGACGCAGCGCTGCTGGCTACGGAGGCCGATGCGCCCGAGGTCACGGAGCTGGCTCTCTTTGACGAGCCGCTGTACGCCGCACTGCCTGTGCAACATCGTTTGGCCGGGCAGAAGACCGTCAGGGAAGAGTCGCTGGCGGCGGAGCTGCTGGTGCTGGCCGACGGGCACTGTCTGGCGGCGCAGGCGCTGGCGGCGTGCGGGTCGAGGCACGGGGGCGGCCGCAGGGGCTGGCACGGGACAACCTACGGGACGGGACCCGGGACCATCCACGGATCGATGCAGGCTTCGACGCTTGAGACCCTGGTGAACCTGGTGGCGGCCGGGTACGGCGTCACGCTGATCCCGGCGCTGGCGCTGAAGTCGTTTGCCGGCCACAACGTTGTGTTGCGGGCACTGGCGGGCCGTTCGACGCGGACCATCCGGCTGGCGAGCCGGCCGGGATTTCCACGGCCGCAGGCGCTGCGGGCGATTGAACGGGTGATCCGGAAGGCTGTATCAGCCGCGAAAGTCTGAGGGCTCTATTCATGGCGATATAGCTGAAGCCTCCGGCGAAGACGGTTGGAATTCCGGCCTCCCTTATCCACAAAATCCAGGATTCGCGCCGTTGACCCTGCTCCTGCGCATCCTTAGAGTCTTTAATCGGGCGGTAACTTTTGCCTGCCGCGGCGCCGGTACGATCTGGAGTAGCGCGAAGCCGGCCCCGGCCGTCGAAGCTCGGAGAGAAGATGCTGAAATTAAAGAAGATCCACATCCTCGGATTTAAAAGCTTTTGCGACCGCACGGAATTGACCGTGCCGGGGACGGGGATCGCCGTGGTGGTGGGGCCGAACGGCTGCGGCAAGTCGAACATTCTGGACGGGGTGAGCTGGGTGCTGGGCGAGCAGAGCGCGAAGACGCTGCGCGGCGCGCACATGCAGGATGTGATCTTTGCCGGGACGCGGGACCGCAAACCGCTGGGGATGGCCGAGGTGACGCTGACGATGGTCGATCCGGCGGCCTACGAGGGGCCGGTTCCGGTGGAGCCGGAGGTGATCGTCGACCAGGAGGGGCCGGCCGATTGGGATGAGGAGGAGCTGCGGCGGCAGCGGGCGGCGGAGTCCGAAGAGATTGCCGCCTCCGAGCAGCCGGGCCAGGTGATTGAGGACGACGCCGGTCCGGAGGGCGCGCTGGCGGTGACGGCCCAGGTGGAGGGCCCGCAGGCCGTGGTGTTGAAGATACGGCGGCGCAAGTTCCACCGCACGCCCCAGAAGGGCGAGGTGGTGATCACGCGGCGGCTGTTCCGCACCGGCGAGAGCGAGTACCTGCTCAACGGCAAGCTGTGCCGGCTGCGGGATATTCAGGACATCTTCATGGGGACGGGGCTGGGGCCGGAGAGCTACGCGATCATCGGCCAGGAGCGGATCGGGCAACTGCTGAGCTCGAAGCCGCACGACCGGCGGTCGATCATCGAAGAGGCGGCGGGGATCACGCGGTTCAAGACCAAGAAGCGGCTGGCGGAGCTGCGCCTGGAGAGCGCCAAGCAGAACCTGGCGCGCGTGGACGATATCTTTGAGGAAGTCACGCGGCAGATGAACAGCCTGAAGCGGCAGGCGGCGAAGGCCGAGCGCTATGCGGCCGTGCGCGAGGAGCTGCGGGGACGGCTGCGCGTGGTGCTGGCCAGCCGCATGGCGCTGATGGATGCGGAACAGGCGCGCCTGGACGAGGAGATTGCCGGCCTGAGCGAGAAGATCAGCGGCTCGGCCGCGGGCATTGCGAAGCTGGAAGCAAGCCAGCACACGCTCACCGAGCGGGGCTATGAGCTGGACCGGGAGGGCCACGAGGCGCAGGAGCGGGCCAACCAGGCCGCCGTGGAGCTGGAGCGCGCAACGGCCCGGGAACGCAGCAACGCGGAGCGCATCGTGGAGCTTGAGGCGCGCGTGGCCGCGGCCGGGGCGGAGCTGGAGCAGACGCGGACGCAACTGGCCGGCATTACCGAAGAGCGGGCGCAGCAGCACAAGTTTCTCGAGAGCGCGGCCGGCGAGGCACGGGCCTTTCGCCAGAAGGTGGAGTCGCGGCAGCAGGAGGCGCGGGCCGCGGCGGAGGAGGTGTTTGCGGCCGAGCGCGAGCTCGAAACCGGACGGCGCCACGCAATGCAGTTGCTGACGCAGGCGGGCAACGCGCGCAACCACACGGCCCAGGCCGAAGAGAGCCTGGCGGCGCTGGAGCGCGAGGCCGAGCGGCTGGGGGCCGAGATCGGGCAGGCGCGCAACGAGCAGGAGAACCTGGGCGTGGAGAGCGAGAAGGCTCGCGGGCGGCACGAAGAGTCAAGGGCGGCGCTGGCGCAGCTCGAGGGGGAGATTGCCCGGCTTCGCGAGACGCTGCAAAGCAAGCGCGCCGAGGAGACGGCGCTGCACGCACGCACCCATCAGATGCGCGGAGACCAGGCGGCAGCGGCGGGCCGGCGGGACTCGCTGCAGGCGCTGATTCGCAATCACGGCTACTCGTCGGACACGGTGCGCAAGCTGCTGAAGCCCGGGGCGCTGGCTGCGGGAATGGCGCCGGTGGGAACGCTGGCCGATTTTCTGGAGGTGAGCGGCGAGCACGAAGGGGTGGTGGACGAGTTTCTGCGCGAGGAGCTCAACTACGTGGTGGTGGAGAGCTGGGGCGCGGCGGAGGAAGGCGTGCGGCTGCTCAAGTCGGGGGTGGATGGGCGGGCTACGTTCCTGATCCACTCCGATGAGCAGGGGAAGCTTTTCGATGATAGCGCGGTGGCGATCGACGGGCCCGGAGTGGTGCCGCTCAAAGATACGATCCGGGTGCTGAACGGGTTCGGGCGGTCGCTCGAAGGCATTCTGCCCAAGCTGCGGCACGGCTACCTGGTGGAGTCCGGGGAGATCGCGCGGCAGCTCGCGGCAGCGCACGGACACGCGTACTTTCTGACGCCGGAGGGCGAGTGCTTCCACAACTCGACGGTGACGGGTGGAAAGCCGGCAAGCGAGGGGCCGCTGGCGCTGAAGCGGGATCTGCGCGAGACCGAGAGCCGGCTGGGGCGGATGGGGACGGCGCTGGACCAGGCAAACGCCGAAGCGGCGGAGCTGACGCAGGCGCTGAACGAGTTCTCCGCGGAGCTTGAAGCACGCAGCGCGGAGCGGCGGCAGGCCGAGACCGAGGCGGCCAACCTGGGCGCGGCGCTGAAGCAGATGGAGGGCGAGACGCAGCGGGTGGCGCGGCGGCTGGACGAGTGGACGGCGCAGGCCGCGCGCAACAGGGATGCCTGTGAAGCGAAGCGGCAGGCCATCAACCAGAGGCGCGAAGAGACGGCGCGGCTGGAGGCCGAACACGCGCAGGCCGAATCGGGGATGGAGGCGCTGCAAGGGCGGCTGGACGCGCTACGCAGGACGCGGGAGGGACTGCAGCAGGAGGCCGCGCAGGTGACGGCGGAGCTGGCCGGGCTGGAAGAGCGGCGGCGCGGGGCGGAGACGGCCTACCAGCGCATTGACCGGCTTCATGCCGATCTGGAGCGGCGCGCCTTGACGATCGAGCAGCAGCGCGCGGGCGCCACCGCCGAGCGCGAACAGCGGATGGGTGAAAGCGCCGCGCTGGCGGAGAGACAGAAAGAGCTGACAGAGGTGCGCGCCGCAGCGACGGCGAAGACGCAGACGATCGCCGCCGAGGCGCAGGCTTTGCGGCAACAGCTTGCCACGATGGAGACAGAGCTCAAGACCGAACGGGCGGCGCTGGACCAGTTGCGGGAGGACCGGGCCACGCGTTCGAGCGAGGCGGCCAAACTGCGCTCGGACCTTGAGCACCTGGAGGCGAGCTGCCTGACCGAGGTGAACGTGGAAGCGGCGGTGCTGCGGGCCGACACGGAGCTTGCTCACCTGGATGGCGAGGAACTGGCGGGCGAAGAGGAGACCTGCCGCACGCTGCGCCAGCGGATGGAGCAGATGGGGCCGGTGAACATGATGGCCCTGGACGAGTACAAGGAGACGGCCGAGCGGCACCAGTTCCTGGAGACGCAGCGGAAAGACCTGATCGAGTCGATCGAGAACACGCAGGAGACGATCCGCGAGATCGACCGCATCTCGCGCGCGAAGTTCGACGAGGCCTTCGCGCGGATCAACGAAAACTTCGCGCAGGTGTTCACGCGGCTGTTCCACGGCGGGCAGGCGTTCTTGCGGCTCACCGATGAAGAGAACCAGGCGGAGAGCGGGCTGGACATCGTGGTCTCGCCGCCGGGCAAGAAGCTGCAGAACGTGCTTCTGCTCTCGGGCGGCGAGAAGGCGCTGACGGCGCTGGCGCTGCTGGTGGGAATCTTTCAATTTCAGCCCAGCCCGTTCTGCGTGCTGGACGAGGTGGACGCGGCCCTGGACGAGACCAACGTCGGCAGGCTGGCCGACCTGCTGCATTCGCTCAGCACGGAGACGCAGTTTCTGCTGGTCACGCACTCGAAGCGCATGATGCAGTCCGCCGATATGATCTACGGAGTCACAATGCAGGAGCCGGGCGTTTCGAAGGTGGTGAGCGTGAAGCTGGGCGGGCGGGAGCAGCAACGGGCCACGGCGTAGAAGCGGCCGCGGGGCGGGGTAGCTGTCCGGCGGGCCGATGGGGGCGTGTTGGCGGGGACGGTGAAGGAAGTTTGGAGGCAAAGAAAAATCGCCTCCGAAGGATCTCGTCTCTTCGGAGGCGCTTGTAGTACACAAGATAATGACGGGGACCAGTAGCCGGTACTGGAGGTCGGTAGTACGCGGCTACTGGCGATCCCTGCACAAACGAAGCAAGCTGCGGCTTCCCCTTTCCACGGCTGCCTCGTGTCGCCCGGCTCAAAGAGGACTTTATGTCTTTCTGTCCCCTGAACCATGTTGACATCTGAAGTGTCTCCGATAAGCATACACCGGTCCGTGACGGCCGTCACACCATTTTGTGCGCTTGTGGACGGCCTGCTGGCGGCGCACATTCCGGCCTTCCCCACCGGTCTGCGGGCAGCATCTCGGGTCAGCATTTCTACGCAAATTGCACGGCGTCAAACCGGCCTTCGATGGCGCTTCCCGGTCCGTTGACAAACCGGCCCGAGCGCCAGACAATCGGAGATTCAGCTTGTTGCGAGGATGCTCTCCGTGACCACACTGCTCACGACAGATCTTGGCGCCATTCCAATCGTTGGGAGAGGCAAGGTCCGGGATCTTTACGCGATCGACGATGCGCTTCTGCTGGTGGCTACGGACAGAATCTCGGCGTTCGACCACGTGCTGGCCACCGGAATTCCCGGCAAAGGAAAGATCCTTACGCAGATCTCCCTTTTCTGGTTTGAGCTGCTGCGGGAGGTTGTGCCGAATCACCTGATTGCCGCGCGGGTCAGCGAGTATCCGTCCGCGCTGCGCCCGTATGCGGACCAGCTGGAAGGACGGTCGATGCTGGTGCGCCGCGCAGAGATGTTCCCGGTGGAATGCGTGGCGCGGGGATACCTATCGGGATCGGGATGGAAAGAGTACCAGGCAGAGGGCGCGGTGTGCGGCATTTCCCTGCCCCGCGGCCTGCAGGAGGGCTCACGCCTTCCCGAGCCCATCTTCACTCCCGCGACCAAGAGCCTGGGCGGCGAGCACGACGAGAACATCTCCTTTGCCGCGATGGAGGGCGTGGTGGGAAGCGCGGCGGCCGCGGAGCTGCGACGGCTGACCCTCGCGATCTACGGCCGCGCGGCGGATCACGCGGAGTCGCGCGGGCTGATCCTGGCGGACACGAAGTTCGAGTTCGGGAGGGTGGAAGGGGCGATCGTTCTTGCCGACGAGGCGCTCACGCCGGACTCCTCGCGCTTCTGGGACGCGGCCACCTGGAAACCCGGCGGCGCGCAGCCCTCGTTCGACAAGCAATTTGTGCGGGATTATCTCGAATCAATCCATTGGAATAAGCAGGCGCCCGCTCCGGGCCTGCCGGAGAGCGTTGTGGAGCGCACCCGGGCGAAGTATATTGAAGCATTCCGGCGATTGGCCGGACGGACCCCGGAACTCTGACGGCGGAGCCAGAAATCATTATGAATTGGGTCGATTGCGCGGTCGTGATTGTGCTGGTGATAGCCGTGATGGCGGGCCTCATCGAGGGGTTCTTCCGCTCGGTCAGCTCGCTGGCGGGGCTGGTGCTGGGGCTGTCGGTGGCCGCGTGGAACTACGGGCATGTCGCGGCGATCCTGAAGCCCCTGGTGCGCGTGCAGGCGGTGGCGAATGCCGCCGCGTTTCTGCTCATCGCCATCCTGATCATGGCGGTCATCAGCATTATCGGATCGATTCTGGCCAGGACCTTCCGTCTGCTGGGGCTGGGATGGCTGGACAGCCTGGCGGGCGCGGCGTTCGGCCTGCTGCAGGGCGCGGTGCTGATCACGCTGCTGATCCTGGTCACGGTGGCTTTTTTTCCCGGGGCCGAGTGGCTCACGGCGGGGCGGCTGCCGCAGTTATTTTTCAGTACGTGCAATCTGAGCACGCACATGACGCCGGCGGAGCTGGCGGCCCGGGTGCGCGATGGGCTCCGGACGCTGGAGCATGTTTCGCCGCATTGGATGCATCCTTCCTGACGGTGGCCGGTACGGCCGGGAATCAGGGCCGGATCGGGCGATTTTGACGCCAGGATTTCGAGTTTGACTTCGTTGAGAGGAAACAGAAGAGGTGAGCGTGAAAAGAGAACTGGACAGCCTGGTAACCCAGATGCATTCGAGCGGCGTTCATTATGGCGAGGCCGTGCGCGAGTTCAAGAAGCAATATCTGCGCGAGGTGCTCGTGGCGCATCGCGGAAACCAGTGCAAGGCGGCGGCGGAGCTGGGTATGCACCGCAACACGCTGAGCCGCCTGATGGCGGAACTGAGCCTCGACCTGGCCGAGGTGCGGGCCGGGCTCAAGCGTCCGCCGCGCAGCGAGCGTCCAGTATTCAGCGCCGTGCGCCAAGGCTACCGTCAGGGTTGAGGGGCGCATCTCACAGTCATGCAGAGCACATCTTCAGCCGCCCATGAGGGCCGTGTATCGATCGAGCCGGAGTTTGCCTGGGACGAGCAGGACGCCTATCTTTTCGACATCGACGGCACGCTGCTGCGCAGCCGCGACCGGGTTCACTTTGAGTCGTTTGCGACCAGCGTGCAGCGGGTTACGGGATTCGAGGTGACGCTGGCGGGCATTCTTCTGCACGGGGCGACGGACACGGCGATTCTGCGCGAGGCATGCCGGCAGGCGGGGATTCCCGAAAGGGTGGTGGAGCATCACCTGGAGGCGATCCTGGACGCCATGCGGCAGTCGGTGCTGGCGCGCCGGCATGAGCTGGACCTGGTGAGGATGCCCGGGGTGGTGGAGATCCTGCGGCACCTGGCGCGCAGGCGAGCGCTGCTGGGGGTGGCAACGGGAAACCTGGAGATGATCGGGTGGATCAAGATCGAGGAGGCGGGGCTGCGGGAGTGGTTCCGGTTCGGCGGCTTCAGCGATCATTTCCCGATCCGCTCGGAACTGATCGGACACGCGGCGCAGAAGGCGCGGGAGCTGGCCGGCGGGAGCGCTCATATCTGCGTGGTGGGCGATACGCCGCGCGACATCGAAGCCGCGCGCGCGAACTTTCTTTCCGTGATCGCCGTGGCCACGGGGAAGTACAGCTTTGACGAGCTGCTGGCCTGCCAGCCGGAGGTCTGCGCCACTTCCCTGGCCGACCTGCTTGCGTACGGGCGGTCGGCGGCGTGAAGAGGCTTGCCTCATGCAGCCGGAGCCGCGTTCGCCGGCAGACCTGGACGGCGCTGAGGACGGCGACGGCCGCATGTCTGCTGGCCGTTTTTCCCGGCGGGATGGAAGCGCAGGCGACGGGCGCGGTTGCGGCGCCGACTGCGCAGGCTGGGCAGGAAAAGCCTGCGGCGACTCCGAGTCATGCAAGCGCCGGTGCACGGCGGCGCGCGGCCAGGGTGTATCTGGACGGGTCGAAGCTCTTCCTCGCGGGCCAGTTCGACCGGGCGCGGGCGGACTTTGAGCGGGCTTCGGCGCTGGACCCCGCGAACCCGGATTACCGGCAGGCCGCACTGGTGGCGCGCAGCCACGAGGTGACCGCCCTGGTGGAGGCCGCGGCCAAGGATCGCCTGCGCGGAGACGCATCGGCGGCGCGCTCCACGCTCCTGCAGGCCTACTCGCTGGACCCGACCAATTTCGAGGTCACGCAGCACCTCGACGAACTGGGCAGCGACATTGCGCGCGCCCAGGCGCCATCGCCCTACGCGGAGGCGGATGCGAGGATCGGCGGGGCGATTCAGCTCGTCTACGCCAAAGGACTGCGAAGCTTTCATCTGCGCGGCGGCGAGCGCCGGGTGATCGAAGACGTCTTCAAGGGGTACGGCGTGGAGGCCATGATCGACCAGAGCGTCGGCGACCTCCAGGTGCGTTTCGATATTGGAGACGCGACGTTCGACGAGGTGACGCGCGCCCTGGGGCTGCTGACCGATTCATTCTACGTGCCGCTCGATGAACACCGTGTCCTGGTGGCGCGCAACACGCCCAACAACCGCGAACGGTTCATGCGCGAGGACCTGGAGACTGTCTATGTTCCGGGCCTTTCGTCGGACACGCTGGGCGAGATCGCCAACCTGGCCCGCAACGTCTTTCAGGTCCAGAGAGCGGTTGCCGATCCGTCCAACGGGACGGTCACTCTGCGCGCGCCACAGCTCGATCTGGATGCGTTCAACTCCACAATGCACGAGCTGATGGACGGCAGCAGCCAGATCGTGCTGGACGTGCGGATGCTGCAGATTGCGCATACCAGCACAAGGAACACGGGCGTCCAACCGCCGCAGTCCATCACGGCGTTCAACGTCTACGCCGAGGAACAGTCGATCCTGAACGCGAACCAGAGCCTGGTGCAGGAGATCATCTCTTCGGGCCTGGCCGCACCCGGCGACACGCTGGCGATTCTCGCCATCCTGCTTGCCTCCGGCCAGGTATCGAGTTCCCTCTTTTCGAACGGACTGGCGCTGTTCGGCGGCGGGCTGACCCAGTCGGCGCTGGTTCCGGGGTCGATTACGGCCAACTTCAACCTCAACACCTCCGACACGCGCGAGGTGGACGATATCCGGATGCGGCTGGGCGACGGACAGGACGGCACGCTGAAGCTCGGCACGCGGTATCCGATCGAGACTTCGCAGTATTCGAGCCTCGGGTCGAATACGTCGAGCCTGGCGGGCCTGACTTCGGCGGGCACGTCGAGCAGCCTGTCGTCGCTGCTGGGGCAACTCAACGCGGGGGCGCTGGAGGTGCCGCAGATCCAATACCAGGACCTGGGGCTCACGCTGAAGGTCACTCCCAAGGTGCTGCGGAACGGCGACGTGGTGCTGAGTCTCGATCTCACGTTGGATGGACTGGCGGGGACCTCCGTCAACGGACTACCCGTTCTCAGTAACCGCGCGTATTCAGGGGTGGTGATGCTGCGGCAGGGGGCGGCGGCGGTGCTTGCCAGCGAACTGGATCAGTCGGAGAGCCGGGCGATCACGGGCACGCCGGGCATCAGCGAGATTCCGGGCATGAACAACCTTACGGGCAAGGATTTTCAAAAGAACTATGCGACCCTGCTGATCGTCATTACGCCGCACGTGGTGCGGGGCACGCAGGCCGCCGGGCACTCGCCGATGTTTCGCGTAGTGGGCACCGGCATTACGCCGTGAGATTCAGGGCGGTATGCGGCTCCAGCGCCGGCCGCCGCGGCGGAAGACACTGGAGCCCTCAGAGCAGAGGCTGTTAACACTGCCTGGCCATGGCAGCTACTTGGAGGCGGGCGCGGGCGCCGCGGCTACGGGCTCGGGCAACGCGATGCCGTCGAGCTTTGCCTGGTACTCGATGATCTTCTTCAGGGTGTCGTAAGGGATGTTGGGCGGGACCTGGCGGCCATTCACGACCAGCATCGGGGTCTGGTAGATATTCAGGTCCTGGGCCAGCTTGGCGGAGGCATTCACCGTCTCGCTGGTAGCCGGCAGCGCCGCGCAGGCAGCCACCTTCTCCGGCTGAAGCCCGGCTTTGATCACCGCGCTGTTCAGCGCGAGCGTGGCGCCATCGGGAGTGCTCAGACCCTCCTGGCCGGCGAAGATGGCCGAGGCGAACTGGAAGAAGGCTCCGCTGCCGCCCAGCTTGCTGACGCACTCGCCGTACTCGGCGGCACGCATGGCTTCCGGATGAATCGTCGTGAGCGGATAGACCTGGAAGACGATGCGGGCGGTGGGAAAGTCGGCCGCGAGCTTGTCCATGTTGGGCTGAGCTTCCTTGCAGACCGGGCACTGGAAGTCGGCGAACTCGACCAATTCGAAGTCCTTCGAGGTCGCGCCGCGATAGGGACCGTCGGCCTGCTGTTGCATGATCGTGCGGTAAGCCGCAAAGGGATCAGCGCCAAAGTCGATCATCGTGTCGCCGCTGATGATGTGCTTGCCATCGGGCATGGTGAAGAAGGCGACGGCCGAAGGACGCTCCTTGCCGGTCTTGTCGCCGACGAAGATGACGACCTTGCTGACGTCGGGAACCTGGGTCTTGAGGATCGCCTGCACCTGCCAGACGCGGTTGGGATCGTAGCCCCAGCTGGCCTGAAGAAACGAGTCGACGGTCTCCTTGGTAGGAGTCGTGGCCGTGAAGTTCTTGGGATCCGGCTTGGGGAAGGTGGGTTCGGCAGCGGGCGCGGGAGCGGCAGGGACCGGTGCGGAGGGCTTCTCAGGAGCGGCCTGCGCGGCGGGAGCGGGTGGAACCGCTGTCTGGCTGAGGGCCGGAAAGGCTGGCAGCAGCAGGGCCGCGAGAGCTGCCCCAAGGCGGAGCTGGAGGTTTTGGGGACGGGAGCCTGCGCCGTGCGCGCGGGCGAAGACGGGATACGGACCTATCAAGCTGAATCTCCTCACTGGGCGGGAAAACTCCCGCAATTTAGCTTATACCTGAACCTTGACGGCAATGGGAAATCTGCGGCCGGTCCCAAAGGACTTGGCTGTGACCTTGAGGACCGGGGCGGCCTGCTGGCGTTTGTATTCGGACCTTTCCACGAGCCGGACCACCTGTTGGACGACATCCGGAGAAAAACCGTGCTCGCGCGCGATGCGCTCCGGGGTCTCGTACCGCTCGACATACGCTTCGACGATGGGATCGAGCACTTCGTAAGGCGGCAGCGAGTCGGTGTCCTTCTGGCCGGGACGCAACTCGGCCGACGGGGGCTTGGTGAGAATCGCTTCGGGGATGACCTCGCCGTTCACCGTCCCTTGGGCGAAGGCCTGTCCATCGAGATCCCGGTTGCGGTTGAGCCAGCGGCAGAGGGCGTAGACGCGGGTCTTCACGAGGTCGCCGATGACGGCCAGCGCGCCCACCATGTCGCCGTAAAGCGTGCAGTAGCCCACCGCCATCTCGGATTTGTTGCCGGTGGTCAGCACCAGGGCGGAGTACTTGTTGGAGAGGGCCATCATGAGCACGCCGCGAATCCGCGACTGGATATTCTCTTCGGTGATGTCCGGCTCCCTGCCGGCGAACATGGGCTCGAGGGCGCGGTTGAACTCGGTAAAGATGCCGCTGATCCCGATGGTCTCGAAGCGAATGCCGAGGTTCCGGGCCAGTTGGCGGCTGTCGTCGACCGAGCCGGTGGAGGAATAGGGGCTGGGCATGCCGATGCCGATCACATTGTCGCCGCCCAGCGCGTCCCTGGCGATGGCGGCGACCAGCGCGGAATCGATGCCGCCGCTCAGGGCCACAAGCACCTGCTTGAATCCGCACTTGCGCACGTAGTCGCGCGTACCCAGCACCAGGGCCTCATAGGCGGCCGAGGTCTCGTCCTCTTCGGGAGCCGCGATGGGCGCGGCGTGCATCGGGTCGAACACGACCAGATCTTCGCGAAAGGACGCGGCCTGCGCGATGAGCTCGCCGCGGGCGTCGAGGGCCAGCGAGGAGCCGTCGAAGATCAGGCTGTCGTTGCCGCCGACCTGGTTGCACATGAGGATGGGAATCCCGTCGCGGCGGGCGATGGCCGCCAGCATCTGGCGGCGGAGCGCGCGCTTGGAGTGCCAGAAGGGCGACGAAGAGAGATTGACGTGCAGGTGAGGGCGCTGCTTCATCAGCTCTTCGAGGGGATCGGTCCTGTAGAGGCGCCGAGGCCAGAAGTTTTTGTCGTTCCAGGCGTCTTCGCAGATGGAGATGGCCAGCCGCAGGCCGTCCAGCTCCACAACCTGCTGGGCGTGGGCGGCGGCGAAGTAGCGCTGCTCGTCAAAGACGTCGTAAAAGGGCAGGAGGCGCTTGTGCTGCTCGAGCACCAGGGTGCCGCCATCGAGCAGGACGGCGGCGTTGACGGCCCGCTTGCCCGAGTCGCCGGCGGCGGGCAGGGCGACGCCGGCCACGACGGCCGTGGGCAGCGCGCGGGTGGCTTCGGCGAGCTCCATCACCGCGGTGCGGCAGCGCGCGAGAAAGCTGGGCTTTTCCAGGAGGTCCGCGGGCGGATAACCGCAGATGGCCAGCTCGGAGAAGACGGTCAATCGCGCGCCCTGCGCGGCCGCATGGCGGCTGGCCTCGACGATCTTGTCCAGGTTTCCCGTGAAATCCCCGACCGTGGGGTTGATCTGGGCTAACGCGATCTTCACGTAATCAGTGTAAATGGCGGGCGATCTGGCGGAGGCCGCGGCGGGTGCGGGCTGCGCGCTGGAAACGGATCTACCCGATGCGCTCGACGGCCATCGCCGTGGCTTCGCCGCCGCCGATGCACAGGGCCGCAATCCCCCGCCTGAGACCGAGACGCTCGAGCGCGGCCAGCAGCGTCACCACGATGCGGGCTCCGGAGGCGCCGATGGGGTGGCCCAGCGCGCAGGCGCCGCCGTGGATGTTCAGCTTTTCGCGGGGAATGGCAAGGTCGCGCATGGCCGCCATGGCGACCACGGCAAAGGCCTCGTTGATCTCGAAGAGATCGACCTGGTCGAGCGGCCACCCGGTGCGCTCGACGAGCCCGCGGATGGCGCCGATGGGAGCGGTGGGAAAGAGCGCCGGAGCGTTGGCGTAAGTGCCGTGGCCGACGATGGAGGCAAGGGCCCTGAGGCCGCGGCGGTCGGCCTCCGAGCGGCGCATGAGGACCAACGCGGCCGCGCCGTCGGAGATGGAGCTCGAGTTGGCCGCCGTGACCGTGCCGCCCTCGCGAAAGGCGGGCTTGAGTTTGGGAATTTTGTCGGGCACGGCCTTGCGGGGCAACTCGTCGTGGCGGACTTCGCGCTCCACCTTTCCCGCCTGGACCGTGAGCGGGACGATCTCGGCGGCGAAGCTGCCGTCGGCGGTGGCTTGTTGGGCGCGCGCGAGCGACGAGAGCGCGTACTGGTCCTGCTCTTCGCGCGTAAAGGCGTAGCTCTGGGCGCAGTCTTCGGCGAAGGTGCCCATGAGACGGCCTTTGTCGTAGGCGTCTTCAAGGCCGTCAAGAAACATGTGATCGAGGACGCGGCCGTGGCCCATACGGAGGCCGGTGTGGGCGCGATCGAGCAGATAGGGCGCGTTGCTCATGCTCTCCATGCCGCCGGCAACCGCGATGCGGGCACTGCCGGCCGCGATGAGGTCGTGAGCAAGCATCGCGGCCTTCATGCCGGAGCCGCACATCTTGTTCACGGTGGTGGCGGCGGCGGCCAGCGGCAAACCGGCTCCGATAGCCGCCTGGCGGGCGGGGGCCTGGCCCTGGCCCGCAGAGAGCACACAGCCCATCAGGACTTCGTCGATGGATTCGCCGGGAAGGCCTGCGCGTTCAACGGCAGCGCGAATAGCGGCGGCGCCGAGCGCGGGGGCGGTCATCTCGGCGAGGTCGCCGAGGAAGCCGCCGATGGGGGTGCGCGCCGCGCCGGCGATGACGATTGGATCTTGTACGGTCATGAGCTACTCCCTCATCCGGTGTCAGCGCGAACCCATGCGCAGGGCGCCGTCGAGGCGGATGGTCTCGCCGTTGAGCATTGTATTCCCGCAGATGTGCAGGACGAGCTCGGCGAACTCCGCCGGGCGGCCCAGCCGCGGCGGGAATGGAACGCTTTGAGCGAGGGACTGCTGCACCTCCGGCGAGAAGCCGGCCATCATCGGGGTCTCGAATACGCCGGGGGCAATGGCGACGACGCGGATGCCGTAACGCGCCAGCTCGCGTGCGGCGGGAAGCGTGAGCGCGGCTACGCCGCCCTTGGAGGCAGCATAAGCGGCCTGGCCGATCTGGCCGTCGAAGGCGGCGATCGAAGCGGTGTTGACGATCAAGCCGCGTTCGCCGTCTTCGCCCGGCTCCTCCTTCGCGATGGCTTCGGCCGCGAGCCGCATCATGTTGAAGGCGCCGACGAGGTTGATGTTCACGGCGCGGGCAAAGCTGTCGAGGCGGTGCGGGCCGTCGCGGCCGAGGATCTTCTCGGCCGGCGCCACGCCCGCACAGTTCACAAGGATATGCAGATGACCGAACGACTGGAGCGCCGCTGCGACCGCCGCGCTCGCATCGCGCTCGCTGGCGACATCGGTGGGGGCATACGCGGACGAGGGTCCGAGCTTCGCGGTCATCGACGCAGCGGCGGCGCGGTTGACGTCGGCGATCAGGACGCGGCCGCCGCGCTCAACCACAAGCTGCGCGACTGCCGCGCCGAGACCCGAGGCGCCGCCGGTGACCAGAAAGACATGATCCTCAACACGCATGGAAACACGCGCCCGAGCTGTGCGCTGCCGCCTGGCTCAAGGCCCTTTGTGATAATACTTCAGGACTGAAGGCAGACCGTGAGCGAGCTTCGATCGAATGCCGATTCTACCGCGCAGCCGGCGCGCCCCCTGACGCATTTGAGCGAGGAAGAACGGCTGTTCCGGGACACGGTGCGGCAGTTCGCGCAGCAGGAGATGGCACCGCTGGCGCGCCGCATGGATGAGCAACAGCAGATGGATGCGGCGCTGGTGGCGAAGCTCTTCGAACTGGGGCTGATGGGCATCGAAGTTCCCGAAGCGCTGGGCGGAAGCGGCGGAACGTTCTTCGATGCGGTGCTGGCCGTGGAGGCGCTGTCGGAGGTCGATCCCTCGATGGGGCTGCTCGTCGATGTGCACAATACGCTGGTGGTGAATGCGCTGCGGCGGTGGGCTACTCATGAACAGAAGCAAAGGTACCTGGCGCGGCTGGCTGCGGATACGGTGGGCGCGTATGCGCTGAGCGAGGCCGGGTCGGGGTCGGACGCCTTCGCGCTGGAGACGCGCGCGCAGAGGCGCGCGGACGGCTACGTCCTGAATGGGCGCAAGCTCTGGATCTCGAATGCGAAGGAGGCCGGGATCTTCATCGTCTTCGCGACCATCGATGCGGCGGCGGGGTACAAGGGCATCACGGCGTTTGTGGTGGAGCGAGGCGCGCCCGGGTTCACGATCGGGCGCAAGGAAGACAAGCTCGGCATTCGCGCGTCGAGCACCTGCGAGCTGATCTTCGACGAGTGCGCCGTGCCGGCCGCGCAGGTGCTGGGCGAACCGGGCAAGGGCTACAAGATCGCGATCGAGACGCTGAACGAGGGGCGCATCGGGATTGGCGCGCAGATGGCGGGGCTGGCCGAGGGCGCGTGGCGGCACGCTGTGCGGCACGCCAGGGAGCGCAGGCAGTTTGGGCAGGCGCTGGTCGAGTTCCAGGCCATGCAGTTCCAGCTTGCCGAGATGGCGACGGAGATCGAGGCGGCGCGGCTGCTGGTTTACAACGCGGCGCGCCTGAAGGACGCGGGGATGGACTTCCGCAAAGAGGCCGCGATGGCCAAGTACACCGCTTCGCGGACGGCTGAGCGGGTGGCGAGCCTGGCCGTGGAGGTCTTTGGCGGATCGGGTTTCGTGAAAGAGGCGCCGGTCGAAAAGCTCTACCGCGACGCAAAGATTGGAACCATCTACGAGGGCACATCGTTCATGCAGTTGGCAACGATCGCCAAGCTGACGCTGCAGGACAAATAGACGGCCTGCACTGCTCAGGCGTAGATGCCGCGCTGCTTGATGGTGGTGGCCACGCGGTCGATGGCGAGCATGTAAGCGGCGATGCGGTTGTTGACGTTGTGGGCCTCGGCGTAGCGAACCACGTCGTCGAAGCTGTCGCGGAGAATGGTTTCGAGCTGCTCGTTGACCTGGGACTCCTTCCAGAAGTAGCCCTGGCGGTCCTGGACCCACTCGAAGTAGCTGGCGGTGACTCCGCCGGCGTTGGCCAGGATGTCGGGGACGATGAAGATGCGCTTCTCGGCGAGGATCTCGTCGGCGACGGCGGTGGTGGGGCCGTTGGCGCCCTCGACCACAATGCGGGCCTTGATCTGCTCGGCGTTGCGGCTGGTGATGACGTTCTCGGTGGCCGCGGGGATGAGGATATCGCAGTCGGAGACAAGCAGCTCACCGCTGGGCATGGCCTCGGCGCCCTGGAAGCCGAGGATGGAGCCGTTGCGGTACTTGTACTCGATGAGCTGGTGGATATCGATGCCGGTGGGGCAGTAGAGGCCGCCATCCACCTCGGCAATGCCCACGATCTTGTAGCCGTGCTCCATCAGGAGGCGGGCCGCGTTGGAGCCGACGTTGCCGAAGCCCTGGATGATGACCCGGCAGCCCTCCCGAGCCAAATTCATGTAGCGGAGACTCTCGTCGCAGGCGACCATGACGCCGCGGCCGGTGGCCTCGATGCGCCCGCGCGAGCCGCCCAGGCAGAGCGGCTTGCCGGTGACGACGCTGGTCACCGTGGTCCGGGCGTGCATGGAGTAGGTGTCCATGATCCAGGCCATGGTCTGCTCGTTGGTGTTCATGTCGGGAGCAGGCACGTCCTTCTCGGGGCCGATGAAGTCGCTGATCTCGGAGGTGTAGCGGCGGGTCATGCGCTCGAGCTCGCCCTGGCTCATGCGCCGGGGGTCGCAGACGACGCCGCCCTTGGCGCCACCGAAGGGGATGTTGACGACGGCGCACTTCCAGGTCATCCAGCTGGCCAGGGCGCGCACCTCGTCGAGGGTGACCTCCGGCGAGTAGCGGATGCCGCCCTTGCAGGGGCCGCGGGCGATGGAGTGCTGCACGCGGAAGCCGGTGAACATCTCGATGCGGCCGTCGTCCATGGGTACGGGGAAGTGGACGATGAGCTCGCGGGACGGGGAGCGGAGGAGCTTCCAGAGGCCCTCGTCGAGGTTGAGCTTGCGCGCGGCGAAGTCAAACCGCGCGCTCTGGGCTTCCCAGGGGTTGATCTCCTGGTCCAGGGTAAGTGTGGAAGTTGTGGTTGCCATAGAAACTCCTCAAGCCTCAGTGAGTCTAGGCCGCGGGCGCAAGGGCGTCAAGAGCGGCCTGGGGCGAAGGTATCCGCTGGTCAACTGGGCAACGGGATCGGGAAAGCTGTCCCGAAGCGGCACGATGCAGGCGGAATGAGACAGGAGCAGCGTGGAGAACGGCAAATGGCGGCGCAAGGGGAATTACGTAACCGCCTGGCTACTGAATCAACATTGCCAACTTGTTTATTTTCTACGCATTGCTACCTTGGATTGCAGCAGAAACGGCGCCAAACTGCGCCATGGGGGCCAGGGGGTCTGGCCGGTGGTGTTCTTCACTGCTTCTTTGCTCGGCTTGAGGCGGCTCGAACTGGAAGAGTGCGGCCAAAGGTTATTCTGCCTTCATTGTGCGCCCTTGCAGGGTATTTCGATGCAAATCGGACGGGTAAACTGGAGCAGTGAAAGCCACTGACCGCAGCATCCAGCCCAGCCGCAAGGAGTTTCTGGCCCTGGCCAAAGAGCATACCCTTGTGCCCGTCTGCCGCATCCTGACCGCCGACCTGGAGACGCCGGTCTCGGCGTTTCTGCGGGCGGCGTGGGAGGATCGCGAGTGCTGCCTGCTCGAATCGGTGGAGGGCGGCGAGCAGGTGGGGCGGTACACCTTCATCGGGCTCTCGCCGTACAAGCGGATCGTGGCGCGGGGACGGCAGATCGAGGTCGCCGAGGAGGGCAAGACGGTCCGGATGGAGGGGGACGTCTTTGCGGCGCTGCGGGACGCGCTGGGCGGGCACAGGCCGGCGCGGCTGAAGGGCATGCCGCCGTTCACGGCCGGGGCGGTGGGGTACTTTGCCTACGATGCTGTCCGGCAGATCGAGCGGCTGCCGGAGACGGCGAAGGATGAGCTGGGGATTCCGGACGCCTGCCTGCTGTTCTTCGACGAGGTGCTGGCCTTCGACCACGTGCGCAAGCAGATCTGGCTGGTGGTGACGGCGGACCTGACGCTGCGCCCGCCCATGGAGGCCTACGAGCGGGCGCTGAAGCGGCTGGCCAAGCTGGAAAAGCGGCTGGCGCAGCCGCTGCCGAAGCTGCCGCAGGCCCAGGGGGGCAAGCTCAAGGTGACGCACCGGACGCGCAAGCGGGACTACATCGCCGCCGTGGAGCGGACCAAGGAGTACATCGCGGCAGGCGATATCTTTCAGGCCGTCCTGTCCCAGCGGTTCGACGTGGAGCCGGGGACAGACACCTTCCAGGTGTACCGGGCGCTGCGGACGGTGAATCCGAGCCCGTATATGTTCTTTTTGCGGTTTACGCCGGAGGGCGCCCTGGGCGGCGGCAAGAAGGCGTTGCGCAAGAAGAAGGCGCCGGCTCTCGAGGTTGCGGGCTCTTCGCCGGAGCTGCTGGTGCGCGTGCACGGCCGCAAGGTGGAGTACCGGCCGATTGCGGGGACGCGGCGGCGGGGCGCGACCGAGGACGAGGACCAGGCGCTGGCCGAGGAGATGCTGCACGACGAGAAGGAGCGCGCCGAGCACGTGATGCTGGTGGACCTGGGCCGCAACGACGTGGGGCGGGTGTGCGAGTACGGGAGCGTGAAGGTGGACCGGCTGATGTTCGTGGAGCGCTACTCGCACGTGATGCACATTGTGAGCACGATCGAGGGCAAGCTGCGCGCGGGCATGAACGCGGTGGACGCGCTGAGGGCCTGCTTCCCTGCCGGAACGCTTTCGGGCGCGCCCAAGGTGCGGGCGATGGAGATTATCGAGGAGCTGGAGCCGGCGCGGCGGGGGACCTACGGGGGCGCGGTGCTGTACGCGGATTTCTCGGGGAATCTCGACTCGTGCATCGCCATCCGCGCGATGCTGGCGACCGGCGGCAAGGGATACATCCAGGCGGGCGCGGGGATCGTGGCGGACTCGGTGCCGGAGTCGGAGCACCAGGAGGCGATCAACAAGGCGCAGGCGGTGATCCGGGCGGTGGAGCAGGCTAGGAATGGCTTCTAGCTGGCGGGTGGCCCGCGTCTTGGGTTGCCTATCCCACCACGGAAGATGGGTGCCCCAGGTCTCGATTCTGAGACCTGGGAGGCCGCCGAAGTCAGCCCTTCACTCGTTTTAGTTCAAACCCCTCCGGCAACTCGTAACCGCGCAGTGCGGCCGTGTAGATCGACTCGATTTCGACGGTGCCGCGTTCACCCGTCGCGTAGTGGCGATAGCTCGACCAGGGCCAGTCCCCGGGGCACGCTGCCAGGCCACGTACAACGGGATTGCGGTGCATGTAGCGCAGCTTCTCGCTGACCTTGTCGCCCTCACGTGCGTTGAAGTCATAGTAGCGGGCCTGCCAGAAAGGGCGCTCGGGGCGGCGGCGCGTTACGGACAGCTTGAGGGCTTGAAGGACGAGGGCGAGCGTCCCTGCGCGCGGTTCGCTGACGAGCAGGTGAACGTGCTCGGGCATCACCACGTATCCGGCCACCACGAACCAATAGCGCAGCCGTACCCGCTCCAGCGCCGACTCGAAAAGATTGCGCGCAGGAGACGTCCCCAGGTAGGGACGGCGGTGGTAGCAACTGAAGATCAGAAAGTGAAAGTCGCCGCACTGCTGGTAGCGGACCAGTCCCCGAGTCATGGTGAGAAGGATACATCCTGTTGTGAGGGGCTCGCAGTAGAGTACTCCCAGGTCTCAAAAGCGAGACCGGGGGCACCCGGCAACGTCCTCTGAATCGAACTGACATCCCCGGTCCCCAAAAGCGAGGGACCGGGGGCACCCTTAACTTGATTGGGAAAGATCACCGAGACCGGGGCCACCCGCCTGGCAGTAGAGTACTCCCAGGTCTCAAAAGCGAGACCTGGGGCACCCGATGTCTGAGATGGAATGGACATCATGAGACCGGGGGCACCCGACGTCTGGGGTGGAATCTGCATCCAAAGCTTCGAGGTGAAACTATGAAAGCATTGCCCAGAATATTGGCTGTTTCCACCCTCGCTCTAACCCTCACCGGCGGAGTGGCTCTCGCCCAGGATCATGGCCACGATGAACAGGCGGAACATCATCAACAGTATGTGAGACACAGTGAGTGGAGAAAAGGCGCTCACGTCCGGGACGAGGACTGGAGACGCGGCGAGCAGGTCGACTGGCACGCCCATCATCTGAGACGGCCGCCCAACGGCTATGAGTGGCGCGAAATCGACGGAAACTATGTGATGGCCAACTCCAGCGGAGTCATCTTCTCCGTGGTCATCGCCCGCCACTAATCTCCCGCTTCAGAAAATCAGCCTGCGCCGGGACTCCGGTTCCGGCCCAACCCGTTGAGCCTCCATTTGCCGAGCGCGAAGTGGAGGCTTTGCGTCGTTGGGATCAAGACTTGCAACTTGAGGAGGCGCGATGGCGAAGGCTTGGGTGTGGATGCGGAATGGGCTGGCGGTGGTGGGGCTGGTGGCGCTGGGGTTCTGGCTGGGCGCGGGGCGGACGGTGCGGGCCTCCGACTTCGGCGGCGGCGGCCTCGAGTTCCAATTGACAGATGTAAAGCCGTCAAGCGCATTGCTGGTGTACCAGCCGGCCCACAGCACCGTGTACGTGTACCAGGGGGCGACGACCGGGAACGCGGTGCTGCATTGCAGCTTTATGTTCGAGCTCGACCGGCATAGCGGGACGATCCACAGGGAGAACTGCGCGATGGGGAGCTTGACGCAGTGATCAGGGATCAGTTGCTCTTGCGCGGTGAAGCGTGGACCGGGGACGGTGAGCCGTGAATCGCAGCCTGGGGGCTCGGATTCAGTTGGGCTGAACAGCGAAATCTTCAAGAAACACTTTAAAGACTCATTCGGCGCCGAAGAGGCGCTTGAAGAAGCGGCCGATGCGGACGAATAGGTTGGGCTTCTTCCTGGGTGCGGGCTGCGTTGGCGGCGCGGCTGCCGATGCGACTGGGGGTTGGGTGACGGGAGCCGGCTTCGGCTGGTGTGCGGCGGAGTTGTAGACCAGAGGCGCAGTGGCAGGGGCGGGTGCGCCCGAGGCGGGCGCGATGGGCTTGGCCAGGGGCGCGAGGCCCTCGCTCTGGGCTACGGGAAAGGGGTTGGTTCCCTTCTCCGGCGCGGGACAGCCGCAGGGCTCCTTTTCGTTGTCGACCACCGTGGAGAGGCTGCCGTGCTCGAAGAGGACGCGCTGGCCGGGCTGGACGCGGTAGACGCCGCCCTGGAAGAGGCTGGTGACGACCACATACGGGGCGTTGGCGCCGGGGTTGTCGACGCAGGTGTCGCCGTTGGCGGCGAGGCGGAGCTTGAAGTCGGCGGTGCCGGGGCCGGCGATGAGGATGCGGAAGTCGGGGGTGAGGACGACGTCGGCGTTGGGGCCGGTTTTTAGGGTGGCTTCGAGGGCGCCGCGGTCAAGGGCCATGAGCAGGCCGGGCAGGCCGGCGGCGGGGACGCTCGAGTCGGCGGCGAGCTTGACGGTGGTGCGCGGGCAGACAAGAAGAGAACCGCGGTTGGGGAGGATGACGGCGGTGGTCGAGTCTCCGGCGGTGACGGCGCCGCTGGCGGCGATGATGGCTTTGTCGGCGGTGACTTCGAGGGCTCCGGTGACGGTGGGGGCCTGGGCTCCGGATTTGCCGGCGAGAGAGATGACGGCGATGGGAGCGGCTGTCGGAGGCGCGATAGTGGCGGCAGCGGGGACGGCGGGCGTTTCAGCCGCGGCGGGCGCGGGGGTGTTCTGGGAGGGCGCGGGCTGGATGACGGTAAGCGCGACGACGGCCAAAAGTGCCGCGGCGCGCTGACGTGCGCTGCCGATGAGCTTGCCGGTTCCCTGCCCCATGCGGCTTACATTTCCAGGAAATTCTTGATCATCTGGTGGCCGCCCTCGGTGAGCACGCTCTCGGGGTGGAACTGGACGCCTTCAACGGGGAGGGTGCGATGGCGGAGGCCCATGATGACGGAGCCGTCGGCTTCGGGGGTGCGGGCGGTGATTTCGAGGTCGGCGGGGAGGGTGTCTTCAGCCACGATGAGCGAGTGATAGCGGGTGCAGGTGAGCGGGGTGGGCAGGCCGGCGAAGATGCCCTTGCCGTCGTGGTCGACGGGGCTGGTTTTGCCGTGCATGAGGGTGTGGGCGCGGACCACCTGGCCGCCGAAGGCCTCGCCGATGGCCTGGTGGCCTAAACAAACTCCGAGAATAGGCGCCTTGCCGGCCATGCGCCGGATGAGCGGGACGAGGATGCCGGCATCGGCGGGCGTGCAGGGGCCGGGCGAGAGCAGGATGCGGTCGGGATGGAGGGCTTCGACCTCGTCGACGGAGAGCTCGTCGTTGCGGCGGACGAGGACTTCAGCGCCCAGCTCGCCGAGGTACTGGACGAGGTTGTAGGTGAAGGAGTCGTAGTTGTCGAGGACGAAGACCATGCTGGATTCAGTGTAGCGCGGGGGGATTGACGGGGAGGGCTCTTGACAGGCGGGACGGAGTGCGGCAATATACGTCGTATGCGACGTATCGTATGCGACGGAGATGAGCGATGATGAGATTCGACGAGCTATCGGCGATTGCGTGGACGTGGGAGGGGCTGGGGGCGCTGTGGCTGGCCGGCTTTGCCTTTACCAAGCGCACTGTGAGCAAGGAGCCGCTGGGTCCGCGCGCGGCGAATATCGCCACCGGGTTTCTGGGGTTCGCGATGCTGGGGATGCCGTGGTTTGACTGGGGATGGCTGGGAATACGTTTTGCACCGGATACGGAAGCCGTGCGCATGGCAGGGCTGATCGTGACGGTGTGCGGAGCGGCGTTTGCGGCGTGGGCGCGGTTGAAGCTGGGAACGAACTGGAGCGGGCGGCCGAGCGTGAAGGAGGGGCATGAGCTGATAATGAACGGGCCCTACGCGCTGGCGCGGCACCCGATTTATACCGGGCTCTTGCTGGGCGTGGCGGGAACGGCGCTGGCGGTGGGCAAGTGGCGGGCGGTCGTGGGAGTGCTGGTGCTGGCGATTGCGTTTGCGGCGAAGATGCGGCAGGAGGAGCGGATGATGTTGCAGACGTTTCCGGAAGCGTATCCGCGCTACCGGGAGCGGGTGAAGGCGCTGATACCGGGGATTCTTTGAGGCTGTGCGATGACGAAAGGCGATCGAAAGACGGCGCGGCGGGGCGCACTGGCGGCGCAGATGGAGCGCGACCTGCGGGCGATCCGGCGGGCGATGGGGAGGCCGCTCGAGAGCGAGATTGCGCGCAGCGAGCTGACCGTGCCGCAGATGGCGGTGATGCGCGAGGTGGTGGCGAGCCCGGGGATCCGGCTGAAGGACCTGGGGCGCGCGGTGAGCCTGGCGCACTCGACGGCGAGCGGAATTGTGGACCGGCTGGAGAAGCGCGGGATGATCGAGCGGCGCACGGACCCGGAGGATGGCCGGGTGAGCCGGATCTACCCCGCGGCGGTGGTGACCGGGTTTGTGCGGGACGCGCTGCCGGCGCTGCAGGCGGGACCGCTGCAGACCGCGCTGGCGCGGGCCCGGGCCGGCGAGCGCGAGGAGATGGCGCGGGCTGTCGGCCGGCTGCGGGAACTGCTGGAGCAGGGTTGAGGCGCGGCGGTTGCCGGAGGGTGCGCGCATCTGCAAAACTGGCGAGGGGTCGGCGGCGATGGTGCTTCACTTCCTCGTTCAGGGGCGCGTGCAGGGGGTCGGGTTCCGGTGGTTTGTGCACCGCGAGGCCAGCGAACTGGATTTGCACGGGTGGGTCCGCAATACCGAAGACGGCGACGTGGAAGTGGTGGCGTCGGGGCATCCGGAGGACCTGGCGGAGCTCAGGGCGAGCCTGCGCAAAGGGCCGCGAGGCAGCCGCGTGGACCGGGTGGTCGAGCATTTTCTCGATGAACGAGAGGCGGCGGGGCTGAATGCGTTCCGGATTGAAGGGGCGTGGTAGGCCAGTGATCAGTGATCAGTGGTCAGTGGTCAGTGGTCAGTTGCGGTGGCGGCGATGCTGGCTTCATCGTGCGGGCTCAGCTCCGGCCCCTATAATCGAAGTGGATCAAGCCATGACCGAAGCGAAGAAGGATGTCAACGTTGAGGCGCTGAAGCGGCTGGTGCGCACGGTGCCGGATTTTCCCAAGCCGGGGATTCTGTTCTACGACATCACCACGCTGCTCAAGGACAAGACCGGCTTTGCGCAGCTCATCGACGCGCTGGCGGCGCACTACATCGAACGCAAGGTGGACCTGGTGCTGGGCATCGAGGCGCGGGGGTTCATCTTTGGGCCGGCGCTGGCCTACCGGCTGAACGCGGGCTTTGTGCCGGTGCGGAAGCCGCGCAAACTGCCCGCTCCGGTGGCGCGCGTGACCTATGACCTGGAATACGGGTCGGACACGCTGGAGATTCACATGGACGCGATCCACGCGGGGCAAAACGTGGTGCTGGTGGACGACCTGCTGGCCACGGGCGGCACCATGGAGGCGACGGTCAAGCTGGTCAGGCAGCTCCACGGCAACATTGCCGGGCTGGGATTCGCGGTGGAGCTGGACTTCCTGAAGGGCCGCGACCGGTTCAAGGAGTACGACGTCTTCAGCCTGCTGCACTACGACGAGTAGAGGCTTCCCTGCCCCCGTTTTTCTCTGCGCGGGCAGAAGGAGTGCCGGGCCATCCGCAAGGAACCTCCCCAGGCGCACCGAGGGCCCATCCGGGTTGGTGAGAGGCCTTATCAGGCCCTAAGGCTTTGTGGCGAGGATCAGCGGCGAAGGGCCGGGCGCGGGAAGGGCGCGGGGGTCGACGAAGCCGGTCTCGGCGAGCCAGGAGGCGATCTCGTCGAAGGTGAAGGTGTTGCCGTTCTCGGTGTTGACGAGCATGTTGACGGCGAAGATGAGGCCGGGGACGGGGCTCTTGCGGCCGGGGTCGACGAGGAACTCGGCGATGGCGACGGTGGCGCCGGGGGCGAGGGCGGCGAAGGTCTTGTGAAGGATCCTGCGGCTGCGCTCGGCGCCCTCGCTGTGGAGGATGTGGCCGAGGGTGGCGACCTCGTGGCCGGAGCCGAAGTCGGCTTCGAGCAGGTCGCCCTCAACGAAGGTGAAGCGATCGGAGAGGCCGAAGCGGGCGGCGTTGGCGCGGGCGACGGGGAGGACGCCGTGCCAGTCGACGGCGGTGACGCGCACCCGCGAGCTGGACTGGGCGAGGGCGATGCCCCAGACACCGGAGCCGGCGGCGAGATCGAGGACGCTGACCGCGCCCTCGGCGCCGTCGAAGTCGAGGTGCCGGGCCAGCACCTGGGCGGAGGGGTAGCTCATGGGGAAGATGTCGTTGACGAACTTGTGGAAGAACTCGGCGCCCTTGCTTTGCTGATTGACGGCTTCGACGGGGCGGCCGGTGGCGACGATCTGATTGAGGTCAAGCCACTTGGGGACGAGGTGCTCGCTGGTGTGGCGGATGAAACCGCCCAGGAATCCAGGGCGGGTGCTGACGAGGAAGGCGCCGCTCTCCGGGGTGAGGCTGTAGCTGCCTTCGGCGTCGACGGCGAGGAAGTCGAGGCCGACCAGGACGTTCATGATGGCGGAGAGACCGCGCTCGGAGGCGCCGGTGGCCTGGCTGACCTCGGCGAGAGACATGGGGCCGTTGTCGAGCACGTCGAAGACGCGGTGACGGAGGGCGGCTTCGAGGATGAAGGGGGCCGCGTAGCCCCAGGCGAACTGGAAGATGCGCTCGGGCGTGACGGCAGCGGCCGCGGCAGCCGTGGACATAGTCGACCTCCGTTTCATGCGGGGAAGATGCGTGGGGAAAGGCGCAACGGAAGCATAGCAGAGGCTGGAGCGGCGCGGTGCATTTTTCTCACGCAGGGCAATCACACAAACAGGCGCGGGGTGCGGGGTGCGCTTCGCACCGCCCCTACGGGGCGGATTTTCTTCTTTCGTGCACGCCCTCCCAGGAGTGCGCTGCGCTTCTCCTGGGCTATTGCCGGTTCGTCCCTCCGGGACGAGGGCCGCGACAGGGGTACGGCTGACAGCCCGTGGCGCAAGCCAAGGCTCCGCAACCCCCCCTCAGCGGCTGAAGCCGCGCCGGTCTCGCGGGATGCGCGGCACGACTGAAGTCGTGCCCTTTCAAAACAGCGAGATTTTCAACTGCCTTGAATTCGTGCCCTTTCAAAACAGAGGCTTAATCAGAGCGTTCGATTGCGGCTTAGCCTAATAACTGACTGGCGACCTGGATATAGAGATCGACGGCTTCGAGGAGCTCTTTTTTGGCGAGCTTTTCGGCAGGCGTGTGGGCGACCTGGATGGAGCCGGGGCCAAGCAATAATGGCTCGCCCCAGTTGGAGAGCTGGGGAATGTCGGTGGTGAACTTGGCGACCATGGTGGGCAGGCCGGGGACGGCGCGGAGGCGGACGAAGGGGATTTCGAGGGTGAAGTCGACGTGGGCAAGGCCCTGGGCGGCCTCGAGGATGGCGGCGCGGATGGGAGCGGAGTCGCCGACGAGGCGGACGAGGATCTGGGCTTCGGCTTTGTCGGCGATGACGTTGGGGGCGTGGCCGCCGTGGATCTGGCCGATGTTGAGGGTGCTGGGGCCGATGTCCTCGGTGACGGGCAGATCAAGGGCGAGGAGGCGCTGGAGGACTTCGACGAGCTTGTGGACGGCGCTGTCGCCGAGCTCGGGATAGGCGGAGTGGGCCATCTTGCCTGAGGTGCGGACGGCGACGCGGAGCGAGCCTTTGGAGGCGAGGGCGAGGCGGTTGTCAGTGGGCTCGCCGTTGATGAGGAATCGGCTGCCTTTGGGAGCGAGGTTGGCGATCTTGGCGCCGGCGGAGTCACGCTCTTCGCCGGATACAAACAAAAGACCGACTCGAAAGCCCGCTGACCGCAGGGCCTCGGCGGCGGCGACCTGGGCGGCGAGGATGCCCTTGGCGTCGGAGACGCCGCGGCCGTACATAAACTCTTCGTCTTCCGTGAAAGGGATGTAGGGCGGGACGGTGTCCAGGTGGGTGGAGAAGACGAGATCGGGGGCTTGACCGGAGGGACCGGCGTAGACGTTCCAGCGCGCGGAGGTCGAGGCGCTCTCGGGCGGCTGCGGGACGGGGGTCTTTTCGACGGCCCAGCCGCGGGCGGCGAGGAAGGCGGCGAGGAAGTCGCCGACAGGGCCCTCGTGATAGGTGGTGGATTCGATCTCGCAGAGCTGCCGGGTGAGGGCGATGGGGCTGAGCGTAGAACCGGAGGGCATAAGGCCGGAGTGCGAACTTTCGGTCATGATGCAGCCAGAATACCGTACAGGGCGCGGGGTTCCCGGGTGGTCGGACCGGGTGGCGGATGGCGCGTCGTGACTGGATGGGATGCGTGCGCGGGATCAAAAAGCCGGGGCCGAAAAGGATTACTTTAGGACCGCGGACCGAGGAAACCGATTCAGATGCGCGTAGAATGATGTGTGAAATGAGCGGGGCTTTGGTTTGGGGTCAACCGGATTGTCTCGAAGAACAGCCTCCTGAAAGTTCTCGCGGGAACAGGGCGCGAGGGACCGGATGGCAGCGCCGGGTAGAGCTGCGGGGTCCGGCCGGGCGGCTGGAGGCACTGGTGAACGAGGGAGCGCCGCATGCGCCGGCGGCGGTGCTGTTATGCCATCCCCACCCGCTGGGCGGCGGGACACTGCACAACAAGGTGGTGTACCGCGCCATGAAGGCGCTGAATGCGCCGGAGTTCGAACTGGAACTGACGGTGCTGCGGTTCAACTTTCGCGGGGCGGGGTTGAGCGAGGGGCAGCACGATGGAGCGGCCGAGACCGAGGATGTGTGGGCGGCGCTCGACTGGCTTGAAAGCGAATACGGTCTGCCGATTGTGGCGGCGGGTTTCAGCTTTGGCGCGGCCACGGTGCTGCGGGCCTGCTGCGAGCGGCCGCGGGAGACAGTGCGGGCGCTGGTTGCGCTGGGGCTGCCGACCGAAGCGGCGGGGCGCGGGTACAGCTACGCGTTCCTGAAGAGTTGCACGATACCCAAGCTGTTCCTGAGCGGGGAGCGCGATGCGTTTGCCCCGGCGGCGGAGCTGGCGCGCGTAACTGCGGGCGCCGCCGAGCCCAAACGAGTGGTGCTTGTACCGGGCGCCGATCACTTTTTTACAGGCCAACTGCGAGCGATGCAACGAACTCTGGCTGGCTGGGTCAAGGAGAAGGCGCCATGACACCGGCGAGCGAAGTCGCGCTGGACACACTGCACACGACGGCAACGGAGATCTTTACGGGGGCGCTGGATGCGTGCAACATCGCGTCGGCGTTCGACCGGCGGATCCGGTTCGAAGGGGCGACGATGCAGCGGCTGCTGCCGGATGGGAGCGGGCCGGATGCGATTGACCTGGCGGCGTACAAGCGGATCTTTGTGGTGGCGCTGGGCAAGGCCGCGGTACCGATGCTGGAGACACTGCTGGAACGGATGAAGCGGCGCCAGGGGCTGCGCGGCATCTGCTGCTCGAACCAGATTCCGGAACGGCGCAACTGGCGGATACGGTACTTCGAGGGCGGGCATCCGCTGCCGAACGAGGACAGCTTCAGCGCGGCGCGGGCGGCGCTGGCGCTCTTGAAGAAGGCCAGGAAAGACACGCTGGTCTTCTTCCTGATCTCGGGCGGGGGATCGGCGCTGTTCGACCTGCCGCTGGCGCCGCAGATCACGCTCGACGAGACGATCGCGTTTCACGAGGCGCTGCTGGGCTCGGGTGCGCCGATCAACGAGATCAATACGCTGCGCAAGCATTTCTCCGCGGTGAAGGGCGGACGGCTGGCCATGGCGGCGCCGGAGGCGGCGAAGGTGAACTTCCTGCTGCCGGATGTGCCACTGCGGACGCTGGACGCGCTGGCGAGCGGGCCGACGTCGCCGGACCACTCGACGGTGGCCGATGCCCGGGAGCTGATCGAGCGCTACAAGCTGGCGGAGAAGTTTCCGCCGGCAGTGCGGGAGTTCTTTGAGCGGGAGGATCTGCCGGAGTCGCCGGGAAACAAGGGCTGGCTGCCGCCGTTCTTTCCCAAGGGCGGAAAGACGGGACCGCCCGCGCCGGCGCGCAAGATGACCGCGGCGGAGAGCATGAGCAGCGAGGACCCGGCGTTCCGGGATTCAGTCTTCGAGATCCTGCTTTCGACCCACGACCTGGTGGAGAACGCGCGGGCGCTGGCGCAGAAGCACGGGTACTTTGCGGTGGTGGACAATAGCTGCGACGACTGGGACTATGCGGAGGCGGCGCGGTACCTGCTGGAGCGGTTCCACGCGCTGCGGGCGCAGCAGGCGCGGCTCTGCCTGATCTCAGTGGGCGAGGTGACGGTGACGCTGAACCGGACGCCGGGCGCGGGAGGACGGAACCAGCAGTTCGCGCTGAAGTGTGCGCTGGAGCTGGCCAAGTACCCGGGGGAACACCTGACAGTGCTGAGCGCGGGATCGGACGGGATCGACGGGAACACGCGGACGGCGGGGGCGATCGCCGATCCGTCGACGGTGGCGCGGGCACTGGCCTTCGGGTTCGACCCGGAGGAGTCGCTGGCCGCGTTCAACGCGTGCCCGCTGTTCACGGCGATCGGAGACGCGGTGGTGACGGGGCCGACGGGGCATAATCTGCGCGACCTGCGGCTGCTGATGGCAGAGCGGGAGTAGCGCTGCCGAAGAACAAGCGTAAGGTGGACGGCGGACGGCGAGTTATACCGGGCCCTGCGATGCGCGGGCTGCGTGTTGCCATGCTGCGTAATGGGTAGTTTCCGGTTAGCCGACGAGCGGGCCGCATCTGCATCTCGCATCTGCGGCGCTGCCTCTCCCTCCCATGTTGTCATCCAGCGCGCGGGGGATTTGCGGTTGCGCTTCGGGATTCAAGAACCGGCAAACTTCTCACTTGCCGACTTTCGCTGCGTTTGACGATTCAACACACTGGAAGCCCGCTCGATACGCTCTTTGAGAATCAAAGTGTCAAGTTTGACAGCCTGGCGCCGCGGTCGGGAACACCACCATGACCACCGTCGGAGTGCGCAAGCGAAACGGCGCTGGATTGGCGCTGACGAATGGACGGGGATTGGTCCGGCTTTAGTCGTTTGCCGGATATGGCGTGACTTTGGAAGTTTGAGCCGATCCAAGTCCTCTATTTTTCTATTTATTGAGCGTTATAAATCCGCAAAACACAAAGTTGGTGGAGCTGAGCGGGATCGAACCGCTGACCTCCTCGTTGCGAACGAGGCGCTCTCCCAGCTGAGCTACAGCCCCACGACTTATCCATCTTATCAGAAGCCTGACTGGAAAACGGATGGTGGTGAGCCGGGGAAGTCACTGCGCCACCGAAGACGGCTTCGGCTCTTTGAAACCGTTCAACGCGAGTACACATACGTCCCGCACAGCGCCGACGAGTGCGAGATCGCATCCATCGTGAACACCGGCGGGTCGTCGCCGGAGAAGAACGCCACCTGCAGCGTCTTGCCCGATGCATAGGCCGCCATCCACTCCGTGTCTTCGCCTCCGCAGAGCGTGTTGCGGTGCAGAAAGAGCTTGGTGGCGGGAATATTGATCCGATACAGCGTGCCGCTGGGATTCGCATTCACGTCCGCGTCGAAGACGGCGCTCACCTCGGCCGGCTTCAGCGCCCGCACCGCCACCAGCGGAAATCCGGTAAAGTCGATCGTCAGCCGAGTGCCGGAGATGGCGATGTCTCCGGTGATCGCATTGGCGGTATTGCTCGCGGCGCGCCAGTAGCCCAGATCCTGCGCGCCGGAGCCCTGCGCCATAAACAACACGCCGGCGCTCAGCGCCAGCACCGTACCCAAAATCAGATTCCGTCTCATCATTCCGGGATTGACCACCGAACGCCGGCGCCATTGACCGGCCATTGCCCCAGCCTGCTGGGATGCTGCTACAGCTGGTTCATGTTGGTCAGGAACTCGGCGTTGTTGCGCACCTTCTCGAGCCGCGTGATCAGCAGTTCCATGGCCTCTACCGGCGACAGCGGATTGAGCACGCGGCGCAGCACGAAGATGCGCTGCAGGTCTTCCTTGGGGATGAGCAGCTCTTCCTTGCGCGTGCCCGAGCGCTGGATGTCGATGGCCGGGAAGACGCGCTTGTCCACCAGCTTGCGGTCGAGGATG
>DATJMU010000021.1:0-103710 GCA_035508555.1 Occallatibacter sp.
GCGGCCGTAGACGCGTGGATCGCCGGCAATTTGCAGAATCAGGCCCCACTGGTGACGGTCGTCGTTGATGCGCGCCCAGGTCTTTCCTTCGTCGATGGAGCGGAAGACACCGGGCTGGCCGTCGACGGTCCCGGCGAGATAGAGGGCCGGGTAGTTCGCATGCGGTGCCGCTTTACCGAATCCGAAGGCCTGAATGGCGGTGACGCCAGGGAGACGGGCGAGAGCGGCGGTTTGCACCGGCGATTCGCCCTCGGCCAGAGGCTTGGAGAGGTGATAGAGACCGTCTGCTGTCGGCAGCCAGAGGTCGCCGGAGCGGCCGGGGGTTGCGTAGAGGCGGTTTTCGCCGCCGCGCGGGTCGCCCTGGGCGTGGAGTAAATCGCCTGGTGGATCGCCTGACAGCGTCAGCGGTTCGGATGTGAACATGGCGCCCGCGTCGCTGCTGCGATAGAGCCTGCCAGCTCCCAGGGAGACGGCGTAGAAGACGCGGGGATCGATGGGATCGGCATCGACGCGCAGGCCGTGCGGCAGGCCCTCAACGGCGCTCCAGGAGGCGCCGCGGTCGGTTGTGCGGTAAGTTCCCTCCCCTTGCGGAGTCCAGAGCCACACGGCGCCGTTGGCCGAGACGGCTATCGAGCCGGAGCGGCTGTGCGGGGCGGGCTCAGAGGGCGCGGGAGTCCAGGTGCGGCCCTGGTCAAGCGAGTAGCCCAGGTCGTCGGCTGCGCCGTGCACGGCGTCGATGCCAACTCTGACGATGACGGACGGCCGCGACGCGGCGGAGACCACGTCCGTGGTGTTGGCCATGCGCGGGGGGGCCGAAGAGCCGGCAGCCGCGGGCTCGCCCAGGCGCCAGTGGACAAAGCCGCCGTAGTCGCCGATGGCGGAGATGAGGTGCGCGCCCTGGGCCGGGCTGTCGAGGGCGAGGGCCACGGTTTCTTCAATGCCCTCGGCGAGGATGCTCCAGTGGGTGGGCAGGCCGCGGTCGGCGTCCGCCAGGTCGTGGGTCTCCCAGCCGCCGTAGCCGGTGGTAAAGACGGCATGGTTGGGGTTGGTGGGGTCGATCTCGATGTCGAAGAGCCAGTGGATGGGTGTGGCTTTTACATAGGGCGCGAGGCTGTAGTCGAAGAGGCCTCCGCGCGGGCCTCCGAATAGGGAGCGCCATGTGGCGCCGCCGTCCGTGGAGCGGAAGAGGCCGTCGCCGCCGGGCCGGCCGAAGGTGCTGGCGATGAGGGTGCGGGGGTGGTGGGGGTCCACGGCCACGGCGGCATAGCCGAACTGGCGGCTGCCGGCGACGGGGCGGTCGGGTGTGATGTCGGTCCACTGGCCGGTATGCGTGTCGAGCTTCCAGAGGGCGCCGTTGGTCATGCGCGAGGGGCCGGGGGCGGTGCCGTAGGCCACGTAAAGGAAGCCGTCGGCGGCGAGGGCGGCGCGCGTGGGACGGTATTGGCTGGGCTCGCCGGGGATGGGGCTCCAGGTGGCGCCGCCGTCGTGGGTGACGAAGAGATTGGGGCGGTTTATCAGCGAGACACCCACGTAGATGGTTTGCGTGGCGGAGGCGGGCGATTGCGGAGCGGCCGTGGGATCGAAGTGGATAAAGACAATGCCGTCGCCGCGGACAGGCATGTTCTTCCAGCGCTGCTCGGGGGTTTCGCCGGGGAAGCTTTTGGGGCGCGGCGGGGCAGGCTCGGCGACGTCGGGAAAGCTGGCCACGCGGACCCAGGTTACGCCGCGGTCGCGCGAACGCCAGAGGCCGTCGTGGCGGGTGCCGAGGTAGAGGATGCGGCCGTCGCGCGGGTCGACGGCGAGGCGTTCGCCGTTGCCGCGGCCATCTTCATTGGCGCCAAACTTGAAGGGGACATCGGTGCGCGCGAAGGTGCGGCCCTGGTCGGTGGAGCGGAGGATCGCGCCGTTGGGGGCGTCGGCGTTGGTGTAGGTTCCGCAAGCCAGGTAGACGCGGTTGGGGTCGGAGGGGTCGATGGCGATGGAGGCCACGCCCATCAGGTTGCGATCTTTGTACGGGACCCAGTCGAGGAGTGGCTGCCAGCGATGGGCGGACTCATCCCAGCGGTAGGCGCCGCCGATGTCGGTGCGGGCGTAGCGCAGGCCGGGTACGGTGGGATCGAAGACGATGCCGTCGACAAAGCCGCCGCCCACGATCTGCACATTCTTCCAGGTGTAGGCGGCCTGGCTGGGAGTTTGGGCCACGGCGGCCGGCGCCAGGAACGATGCTGCCAGCAGCAGAGACGCGGCGCTGCGGGCTGGTTTCATACGGCAATCCCCTGCAAGTGCGCTGGCGCATGAATCAATCGGTCCATGCTGGTGTGGTGATTCAGAGGTTCGTTGCATAAATCAGCATCCTGAACCGCAGGTCCTTCGACTCCCTTCGCTGCACTCCGGTCGCTCAGGATGACAACGCATGTATGAAACGAACTTCTGAGGCAGGACACGAGTCAGGCCCCCCTATTCAAGCTTGAGGCTCACGGGGTCGCCCGAGTAGCTCACGCTCTTGTTGTTCACGGGCGCGAAGGAGAATCCGGCGGGATGATCCTTTGAGACAAGAACGACGTGGAAGGTGCGGCGATCGAGCATCCCCTCGAAGGCTCCCGTCCGCTTGCCGATGGTGAGCGTGGCGGTCTGGTCGTCCCAGCGGATGGGGATCAGCGAGAACGCGCCCTTCTCGTAGTTGAAGTTGGTGCCCTGGTCCTCGTAGAGGGTGAACTTGCCGTCGGCGCCGGCGTAGATGTAGAGCGTGACGGGATCGTCAGGCTTCTGGGCCACATATTGCATGGGCGGCGCATAGGGAACGATGGAGCCGGCGCGGACGAAGATGGGAATCTGGTCGTACGGGGCGGGCGCGGTGAGCCGATCGGAGGCCGCAGGCTGGCCGGTCCAGAAGTCGTACCACGCGGCCTCGGATGGCAGGTAGACCTCGCGTTCGCGCTGTTTGTAGTGGACGATGGGCGCGACCAGAAAGGCCGGGCCGAACATGTACTCCTGAGTGAGGTTGCGCGCGGTGCGGTCGGCGGGGAAGTCCATCACCAGGGGGCGCATCATGGTGTAGCTGCGCTGCACGGTCCAGCCGGCCATCGAATAAATGTAGGGGTAGAGCGCGTAGCGCAGGCGGTCGAAGTTGAGCTCGGCGTCGTAGGCCGGCGAGCCCACGCCGAGGGTCCACATCTCGCGCGGGCGGAGCTCGCCGTGGACGCGCAGGATGGGCGTGAAGGTGGAGAGCTCGAACCAGCGGGCGTTCAGTTCGCGCCACTCCTCGCGGTTGGCCTCGGTCATGGGCTCCTCGGCGAACTTGTGCTGCATGGTGTAGCCGCCGGTGTCCATGGTCCACCAGGGCAGGCCGGAGATGCTGGCGCCGAGGCCGGCGTCGATCTGCTTGGCGAGCGCGGTCCAGGTGGAGGTAGTGTCGCCGGACCAGATGGCCGTGGAGTAGCGCTGGATGCCGGCGAAGCCCGACCGAGTGAGGATGAAGACGCGCTGGTTGGGCGCGGCCTCGCGCTGGCCCGTGTAGACGCCCTTGCTGTTCTCGAGCGCGTAGCCGTTGAGCATGCGCGAGCCGGTGCCGAGGTAGGTGGGATTCATGTGGGTGCGCTGGCCGTCGAGCGTGGGCGAGGGCATCAGGTCGGGCTCGGTCGCGTCCATCCACCAGGCGTCGATGCCCTTCGAGAAGAGGTCCTGATCGATCTGCGCCCAGAAGAGCTTGCGAGCGCCGGGGTTGAAGGCGTCGTAGAAGGAGTAGGGCTGGCCGAGCCAGTCGAGGATGTGCTCGCGCAGGTTGGGCATGTAGAGATAGCCCCTGGCGAGCATCGCCTTGCCGTTATCGGTGCTCGGATTGAACTTGCCCCACACGGAGATCATGAGATGCGCGTGCTCGGCGTGGATGGCCCTGATCCAGGCGTCGGGGTCGGGAAAACGCGTCGGATCGAAGCGGTGCGAGCCCCAGGTGTGCAGCGTCCAGTACTGCCAGTCCTGCACGATGTTGTCGAAGGGGATCTGGCGGGCGCGGAACTCGCGCACCACGTCGAGCGACTGGTCCTGCGTCTGGTAGCGCTGGCGCGACTGCCAGAGGCCGAAGGCCCAGTCGGGGAGCATGGTGGCGCGGCCGGTGAGGAGGCGATAGCCGGCAATCACTTTGTCGATGGACGGGCCGTAGACGAAGTAGTAATCGATGCCGTCGCCCACCTGCGACCAGAGCGATGTGTCCTCATCAGGAGGTGGCGTCTTCCACTGGAAGTCGAGGGTGTTCTGCTGCTCGGGATCGTTCTCAATGCGGATCGGGTAGCGGTGGCCGGCTTCAAGATGGACGAGGACCTGGTCATGGTCCGTAAGCCAGCGCTGGCGCCAGTGGTCCATGATGAGCTTGCCGTCGAACCAGACCTTGATGCCGCCGTTCGAGTAGGCGCGGAACTGGTAGTCGCCCGTGTTGGGCGCAAGGATCGAGCCGATCCAGGACTCACGCGGCGCCGCCGGGCAGTGGGACGGATCCTGATCGCAGCCATCGGGGTGAAGAGGCAGATGAATGCCGATGTCGGCGGTTTGATGGGGCGGCGCGTGGCCATCGAGATCTGTCGCCGTGAGGCCGCCCGGATTACCGTTGGCGTCGTAGAGGTCTTCGGCGGGAATGTCCGCGAAGGGCCGCAGGTCGCCGAAGCGCGTATAGGATGTGTTGTCCCACAAGATGCCGTAGCCCTTCGACGAGACGAGGAACGGAACCACGACGCGGGTGTTGTGCTGCCAGAGGTCGAGGTCGTAATCCTTGATGTCGACGATGCCGAGCTGCTGCTGGCCGAGGCCGTAAAGGGACTCGTCCTGCTGCGGCTCCCACTTTTGCTGAACGTGGTCGGTCTGCTCGCCCTGCACATCGATGGACTCGAGGACGCGGCTGCCGGGAACCTCCGAGAGCAGCGGCGTACCGGAGAGATCGGTGAACGAGACGCTGCCCGCGGCGCGGTCGACCACGGCGCGGAGCTTCGCGGTGGTCAGGACAAATGCGTCTTTTGTTGCAGAGGCGGTGAAATGCGTATCTTGCGGCAAGGCCACCCGGTCGATCGAGGTCCGGTCAAAGAAGGCGGGCGAGCGGGAGAACTCGACGCGCACGATCGAATCGGAGAGAACCTGAAGACGCAATTCGCCGGCGGGGAGGCGTACGCCGATCCCATCGGGCCGCTGCTCCATGGAAGGCGGAGCAGACGGCGCGGAGGATGCCCGCAGCGGAGAGATGGGCAGGATGGCCAGGATCGAGGCGCCGATGCCTGCCGTAAAAATGCGAAGCGAGGAACGTACTCTGCTTCTCAAGGCCGGAAGCGACATTCGTTTTTCTGTCTCCAGATCGGTTTAAGTGCGGTACGCGAACAAACCCTGCTCTGCGAGGTTATCCTATCGCACCATTTCGGTAAATCGATAAAATAAGGCAAGAATGCGGACAAATCGACACTCGTGGAGCGGCTCTCGCGGAGGACCCATCGTTTGCTGGCATGACGATGAGGCGTCCGGTCCCGGGCGACGAGCGCACACCGGGACCGGACCGGCAACGGTCAGAAGTTATATTTCAGCGACAGCTCGACGATGCGATCGTAGGCTGCGGCCGAGTACGGATACTTCTGGTTCATGCAGCCCCAGGCGGCAGTGCCGGTGGTGGTGCACGCTCCGGACTCGGGCACACCCAGGAGAGCACTGCTGGAGGTATAGGTGTGGCCGCCGTCCGGGGTGTCGTACTTGAGGCTGAGAAGATTGCCGCCGGTGCTTCCCCAGAGCGGGTGGTTCATGAAGTCGAAGGCCGAGGCCCGGAACTCCACGTTCTGCCGCTCGGTGATGTTGAAGGTCTTGTAGACGGTGAGATCGGTATCGTCGTAGACCGGTCCGCTCAGGTACGGATGCAGAACGCGATCGCCCTGCACGCCCTCCTGGGGCGCGGTGAAGCAGGAGAAGTTGAGCAACTGGTGAGACACCAGGCCGCTCTTCGGGCTGCAGGTGGTGATGGGAAGGATGGAGCCCTGGTCGGTGCCGAACCATGTTTTGGTCGACAGGGTCTCCGTGCTTCCGCTGGTATTGTTGCCGCTGCCGCTCGGCTCCTCGATGGTGAGCCCGAGGTTTTGAGACGAGTTCGGCTGCAGGTTGCCGCCGGTCTGGAAGGTGGTGATGCCGGAGACAGTCCAGCCGTTCGCCGCTCCGCTCACCAGCCACTGGCTGCCGTGGTAGAGCTTGCCGAGGCTGTAGGCATAAGAGGCATTGAAGACCTGCGGGCGATCGATCGACAGGATGCCGTAGTTGCCGTGGACGTTGAAGGCATCGAGGGTGCTGCTGACGATGCCCAGCGACTTGGACCAGGTGTAGTTGAAGTTGAAGGCGGCGCGGCCGGCCTGCTTGAGCCAGGCGACCTGCAGGCCGTTGTAGTTGGAGTAGCCGATGTGCTGCTGCACGGTCACGGAGTTGGTGCCGTATCCGAAGCAGCCGCCGGTGGGGTCGCATCCGGAGTAGGGCTCGTAGTCCGCGAGGTCATACGACCCGGTGTTTTCGGGGTCCTTGGGGGCGGCTGCACCCGTGACCGGATCGGCCTTGAACAACCCGCCGAGGGGAATCTTGTTGACGTTGGTAAAGCCGCTGCCGCCGATACCCACGGCGTCGCTCTGGCCGCCCATGAGCAGATGGTGGGTGCTGTTGGCCACGTACGCGACCTCAAGCAGGCTCTTCCACGGCATCTGGCGATCGACGGTCAGATTCCACGCATAGGTAAGCGAAACCGCGTGGTCGTTGTACGGGTCTGCGGTGATGGAGCCCGCGGGCTCGGGATTGGAGGGCGTGGTCTGCGCGCCGATCTGGGAGAGGGTGATTGCCTGGCTGCCGGGAGAATTGTAGGTCTGCATGTTCTGCGAGGTCTGCAACGAGCTGCCCGGCGGCTGGTCGTTCCATGCGTACTCGCCCCAGCCGCCGCGCACCACGGTTTCGCCGTGGCCCTGGAGGTCGTAGGCAAAGCCAAAGCGCGGGCTGGTGTAAGCGATGTTGGTGGGCAAGCCGCCGTTGGGAATGCCGGGATCGATGCCGCGCCAGCGCACGCCGGGGTATTCAACAACCATGGAGTTGGCGGCGGTGTTCTCGGCGACGTCCTGCGCGAAGAGCTGCGGCAGCCAGACGGCCATGCCCAGACCCTGGCGGTCGTACCAGCGGCCGATGTGGTCCCACCTCATGCCGAGATCGAGCGAAAGCCGGCGGTTGAACTGCCAGGTGTCCATCAGGTAGGCGGAGATGGTGCGGTAGGCCAGATCCTGCACGGGGGCAAAGCTATTCTGGCTGAAGCTGCTGGCGATGCCCATCACCAGGTTGGCGGTGGGGTTGCTCGAGCCGATCTTGGTTCCGGACGCAACGCTGCTGCCGGGAACCTTGTTCGACATGGGCGTGCTTCCGAAGCTCAACTGGCCATTCGGAAACGACCATGCTCCCTGATCGTTGCCCACGAGCTCAGTGAAGGCGCCGAACTTGAAAGTATGCGAACGCCAGACCTTGGTCACGTTGTCGGCGAACGAGGGGATGGCTTTCTTGGTGACGTACTGCCCGGCGGCGTCATAGAAGGCCGGCTGCGAGATGTCGGGGAAGGTCTGCGCGCCCGCGGAGTTGATGGAGGGCGCCACCTGTGAGGCGGTGTTGTAGACCGTGGCGTAAGGGTAGTCGAGCGTCGACTTGTAGATCGCCTGAAGGTTTGTGGGCGAAAAGGGCTCGTTGCCGAATCCCCAGCCGAAGACAAACTCGTTGGTGAGCGTGGGAGTAATCACGTTGACCACATTCGCCGTGAGCACGCGCGAAAGCGTGGGCTGATCGATATCGCCGCCGGGATACGGGATGTCGTAAGAGGGGTTCCAGTAGACGTGCGCCGGGGTGATATAGGTGGTGCTTCCCTGCTGGTAGGTGACGAACATCTTCATGTTGTCGCTGAGGTTGTAGTCGACGCGGAACCGCCAGACATAACCGTTTTGCTGGTTGCCGTAGGTCTGGACGTAGTTGTATCCGCCGGGCGTGGTGGTCGGATCGGCGTTGGCCTTGGGGAACATCTTCATCAGCGCGGTGGCGCCGGGGTCGACGGGGATGGCGGCGGGGTTGAGCGCGTTACCGTTGGCGTCGTAGCCGCCAGAAAGGTCATTGCACCAGTTGGTCGCGGTGGGGCTGAAGCCGTTGGGGCAGAGCGCCGTGTTGCCGGAGCCGCTCGACGTGAAGTTTCCGGACATCATGCCCGCGCTGGGGACGTAGGACTCGAAGGGCTGGCCGGCCGGCAGCGTCTGCTTGTAATACTCGTAGCCGGTCCAGAACAAGAGCTTCTTGCTGCGGTTGAAGCTGGTGCCGGGGATCAGGACCGGCCCGCCGATGTTGCCGCCGGGATAGTAGTACTCGCCCGCCTGCCTGGCGGTCTTTGAGGCGTTGTTGAGCCAGGTGTTGGAGTTCAGGACCTGGTTGCGGGCGTAGAAATACGCCTCGCCGTGGAACTGGCTGCTGCCGCTCTTGCTGGTCGCATTGATGACCTGGGGGCCGTTGGGGCTGTCGGCGCCGAAGGTATTCTCCACCTTCACTTCGGAGGTCATGTCGGGATTGGGCACGGCGATCGACCAGCAGTTGCAGCCGGGGTCGATGATGTTGGCGCCGTCGAGAAAATAGGAAGAGCCGCCGCGGTAAGGCGCGCCGCTGGGCGAATAACCGACGCCCACGGTGCTGCCCATGGGGGCCTCGGCCGAAAAGTCGACGGAGCTGCCGCCCTGGGTGCCGTTGGGGACCTCGGTCACGCCGGGCAGAATCTTGAGGAGTTCCGAGACATTGCGGCTTTCGAGCGAGAGCTTTTGCAGATCGGCGCCGGTGATTACTTCAGACCGCTCGCCGGAGTCGATGGGCACGATCTGCTGGGGGGCGGCGGTGACGGAAACGGAGACCGTAGCCGAGCCGACCTTGAGCTCGATGCCCTGCACCTCGCGGACGTCGCCCGAGTTCATGATGACGCCGGTCTGTTTCCAACCCTGGAAGCCCTGGGCGGTGACACCCACCGTATACGTGCCCGGCTGCACGGCAGCGAAGGTGAAATAGCCGTCGGCATTGCTGACGGTGGTGCGAATGTCGTTGGTGGCCTGGTTCTGGAGCGTGACCGAGGCTTTGGGCACAACCGCCCCGGTGGTGTCGCGAACCGTGCCGGAGAGGCTGCCGGTGGTGAGCTGGGCGAAGGCCGCGGGCGCCGCGAGGAGCAGCATGAGCGCCACTACACCCCACAGCCAGTTCGCCGCGTTCCTGAAATTCGCTTGAAACCTGTGCGTCATACGATCGTCCTCCATAGATTTGCCAAGACTGACGAAGCAACAAGCCGAATCAAGCCGGCGAGGAAGCGTTTATTAAATCGCTTTATCACCGCGGCGCAGGACAACCTGTCTGATGGCCGCCAACCGGCATTTTCTGGACTCATCCTGCGCCCGGCTTGATTGACCGCCAAACTCTACGAAACGCATGAAACGAAAGGGAAGGTTAATTCTGTACGAAATTGTTTCCAAAATGGGAAACATCGCGTACGTTGTTGAGTACATTGCGGATCTGTCATGTTACATGGGGGCGAAGTTACAGCGTTGCAATGCCCCTGATGGGGCTGTATCATCCACATGGGCGCATAGCTGCCTGTCGAGGAGCGCTATGCTCGCAGAGTCGGAGCGCATCGCCGCCGAAGAAGAACGCGCCGAACTGGAAGCGGTAGCCGAGGCCCTGGGCCGTTCGTCGCGGCTGGCGGACCTGCTGCACTTTATTGGCGAAAAGTACTTTTCGGGCGAGAGCGATCAGCTCAGCGAGTACATGATCGCCACCGAGGTCTTTGGCCGTTCGAAGGCCACCTTCGATGCCGGCGAGGACGCGATTGCCCGGGTTGAGGCCCACCGGCTGCGCAAGCGGCTGAAGGAGTTCTACGAAGGGCCGGGCAGGGACCATCCCGTACAGCTTTCGATTCCGGCCGGGACCTACGCTCCGTCGTTCGCGCGCAAAGCAGCGGAGGCGCCCCAGCCTTCTCCACCAACTTCAGACCCGGCCGGCGCCGAGCCCGTTGCCGCGCAGCCGCCGGAAGCGGTCCATCGTGAGGGCGCCGAGCGGACAGCCCTGCCGCAGCCGCACCGGCCGCGAATCCTGCTGTGGGCGCTTGGAGCCGTTGCCCTGGCCGCGGCGGCGGTGACGGTCTACTGGATTCTGTCGCGCCCCCGCCACGCGCCGGCGGCCGCATCCGGACCGGGCCCGCAGGAAGCGCCGGTGCGGCCGCAGCGGGGAGCCGTGGCGCCCGCGACGGTTCCGCTGCGCCTGCTGGCCGGCTACACCGGAGCGCCGCAGACCGACAACATGGGCGAAGTGTGGGATGCCGACCGCTACGTCCACGGAGGCGGACCGTGGCGCCGGCCCGACAGTCCGCTCTTCCGCACCAACGATCCGCTTCTTTTCCAATACTGGCGGGCCGGCGACTTTGACTACAGCATCCCCCTGCGGCCGGGGGTCTACGAGCTGCACCTTTACTTTGTCACCACCGACAGCGCCTCCGACAGCGACTCCACCTTCACCTTGCGTATCAACGGCAAGCTGGCGCTGCAGGGGTTCGACATCAACACCGACGCCATGGGCGACAACATCGCCGACGAACGCGTGTTCCGCGACGTTTCGCCGGGCAGCGACGGCATGCTCCACGTCGAGTTTTCGAGCGAGCGCGGCGCCCCGCATCTCAACGCCCTCGAGCTGCTGCGTGGGCTCCCGGGCAAACAGCTTCCTATCCGGCTGATCATGCGGCGCAGCTCCTACACCGACCGCAGCGGCCAGTTCTGGCGGCCGGACGACTACTTCCTGAACGGCCGGCTCTCCGATCAGCACCAGCAGACCACGGGGGCGGGCGATCCCGACCTCTTCACCACCGAGCGCTACGGCCACTTCAGCTACGCGCTGCCCGTCGATGCGCGCGACCAGTACACCCTGATCCTGCACTTCGTGGAGTTTTACTTTGGCCCACAGGCGGCCGGCGGCGGCGGAGTGGGCAGCAGGGTCTTTAAAGTGATGTGCAACGGGCAGACCCTGCTCGACAACTTCGATATCTATAAAGAGGCGGGCAGCCTGCACGTGCTGACCAAGACCTTCTTCCACTTGAAGCCCTCGGCGCAGGGCAAACTGAACGTGACCTTCGAGCCCATCGTGAACAATGCGACCGTCTCCGGCATTGAGGTGCTGGACGAGTCACACTGAGGGCCGATGGAGCGCGAAGAAGGCAGCGCCACCCCCAAGGAGACGCATTGCATGAGACATCTGTCCCGGATCGCGGCGTTGTGCACAGCGGCGTGGCTGGCAGGCTTTCTTTCCGGCATCGCGCCAGCCTGCGCGCAGAGCCCGGTGGGCAACCCGCTGGCGAGGCCACGCGTGTTCGCTTACAGCCGGATGACGCCGAAGACCGCGCCGAACGGGGCTGTAAGCCGCGGAGTCTTCGCGGGCACGCTGGCAACGGGCGAGGCCGTAGGGGCGCACGAAACGATGCAGCCGGCGGGCGCGCGGCCGGTCCCGCTCCACCGCATACGGCACTCGGAGATCATCGTGGTGCGGCAGGGGACGGTGGCCTTCGAGCATGACGGCCTCTCGGAGCGCGCCGGGCCCGGCGATATTGTGTACGTGGCTTACGGCACGCTCCACCGGATCAGGAACGTAGGGGAGGGGCCGGCCAGGTACGTCGTGATCCAGATTGGCGGCGACACAAGGAGATGACGTGGGCGGCCAGCCGGAGCAACCTGGGGGGATGAAATTTCATCTGAAGCCAAGCCTCCGCAACGGCCTCCCCGACATCGAAGAGAACAGGGGTTACCCGTTGTGTGGCCCTCTGCCTCTGCCGTATCTGCCGTAAACAAACAAAAGACTTTCCTTCAAGGAGCACGTCGAATGATCTTCCATCGCAAATCCCTTCCTATCGCGGCCATGACCTTTCTGCTGACGCTGACCTGCGACGGCTGCAAGTCGAACACGCAGGCGAGCAGCCAGCCCTCGACAGCGAGCTCGCCGTCGCAGCCGGCGTCGTCGAGCGCGCCGGCGAGTTCCTCGAGCGCCGCTGCTCCGGCCGCGAGTTCGCAACAGGCGGCTGCACCGGCTCCGCAGGCGCCGCCCCCACCCGCTGCGGTCGACCTGGCCGCGGGCACGCACATCCGGGTCCGCCTCGACCAGGATCTCGGATCGAAGATCAGCCAGCCCGGCGACTCGTTCAGCGCGACCGTGGTTGACCCGGTGGTTATCGATGGCCAGACCGTGATTCCCCAGGGAGCGCGCGCCGAGGGAACAGTGATCGACGCCAAGCCCCTGGGCCGGTTCAAAGGCGGTGCGCTGCTTGAGATCCGTCTCGAGCGGGTTCATACCCAGTGGGGCAGCTACCCGGTGGCCACCAGCAGCATTGAGCGCGCCGAGAAGGGCAAGGGCAGGCGCACCGGGATCATGGCCGGCGGCGGCGCCGGGCTGGGCGCGCTGATCGGCGGCATCGCCGGCGGCGGCAAGGGCGCTCTGATTGGCGCGCTGGCCGGCGGCGGCGCGGGCACGGCCGGCAGCGCCTTCACCGGGAACCACCAGATTGTGCTTCCGGCGGAGACGCTTCTCACCTTCCGCCTGGAACACTCCGTCCACATCACCGAAGGGCAATGAACGGCCCACCGCGGGCCGGCCGGCGCCGGCTCGCGGTCCTTACGTTTCGAGCCCAAAGCGGGCGCGCACTTCGTGGCGGGCGCCGGCGGCGCCGAGAAAGCTCTCGAAGAGAAGAAACTCTTCCGCGGCGAACGGCGTGAAGGTCGGAAGTTTGTCCAGCCGGGCCGTGAGCGCCCGCAATGCCCGGGGATTGCCATGGCTGCGCATGCGCGCCAGCGTAATGTGCGGCCGGAATGGACGTTCTTCGGCTGCAAATCCGCACAAGGCGGTGGCCGCAACCACGCGCTGCTGTAGGAGCATCAGCTCCGGCGCCAGCGTGACGCCGGCGTAGAAGACGCCGGAGCGTTCAAAGGCTCCTACCCCGGCCAACTCGACAGGAACCCGCACCGACCGCACCTCACCGAGCCGCGCAATCAGACAGGCGCACCGTTCGGGATCGGTGTTGCCCAGGAATTGCAAGGTGATGTGCCAGGAGTCGGCGGCCGTCCAGCGCAACCCGTCGTCGCGCGAGCGCAGCCGCGCCTGCAGAGCCGCAAGCTCGGCTGCGACGGAGGCAGCGAGTGGAATGCCGATGAACAGGCGCATGACAACAACCATCCTGTCCGCGCGTGAGCAAGCGCGGCACTACTCCGGAGGCCCCACGCACACCACGAAGTAGGAGCACGGTTCGGTCTGGCTCGCGTTGGCCACAGAGTGCTGGTCGCCGGCGACGCAGATGCCCATATCGCCGGCTTTGAGCGTGCGCGTTACGCCGTCGGTCATCAGCGTGACCTCGCCCTCGCCCACCAGCCACATCTCGGTGTGCTTGTGATGAGCGATGGGCTCGGGCGGCGCGCCCGGCGCGAGCGTGGTCTCGTGGGCTTCGAGGCGGATGTCGTCGGGCAGGAGGCCGAGCACGATGTGGCGGCTGGTGCGGCCCGGCGTCCTGGGATGCGTCTCCGGCCCCTCGGGATACCTGCCCGAGACAAGCTTCTCGAGAGGTTTGGCTGCAGCCCGCGCTTCCGCGGGAGCGATCGCTCCCGCGGCCAATAGAGGAAGCACTGCGGAAAATTCACGGCGATTCATGATGGCTCTCCGTTTCGAGGGCCATGCTACTGAATCGCGGCGCGGGTTCGCAAACGGCCTGCTGTTTCTATTCGCTGCAAACACGTTCAGCAGACGGGGAGCACCAGTTGAAACACGGTGCCCTTGCGGAGCTCGCTCGCGACGGTCAGGTCGGCGTGGTGCATCTCGGCAATCCACTTGGCGATGGCCAGGCCCAGACCCGCGCCTTCGATCTGGCTGCGCGAGCGATCGGCGCGGTAGAAGCGGTCAAAGATGTGGGGCAGATCGGCCTCGGAGATGCCCGCGCCGGTGTCGCGCACCTGCACCGTGGCCTGCTTGCCGGTGGCGCTCAGCGCCACGTCGATGCGGCCCGGCGCCGGCGTGTACTTGAGCGCGTTATCGAGCAGAATCCACACCAGGCGGCGCAGGGTGGTGAAGTCGCCCAGCACATTGACGAGCCGCGCCCCCACTGAGACGCTCACAGACAGACCGCGCTCGTCGGCGATGGGCCGCGCCATCTCGCAGGCCTGCTCGACCACGTCGGCCAGGTTCAGCGAGGTGAGCGCCTTGGCCCCGCGCTCGGCGTCTGCCCGCGCCAGGGTGAGCATGTCTTCGAGCAGCACCGTGGCCTTGGCCGTCTCTTCCACAATGTCCTGGAAGGACTGGCGGCTCTCGGCGTCGATATGCGGGTTGCGCAGCGCCACCTCGGCCACGGTGCGAACGAACGACAGCGGTCCGCGCAGCTCGTGCGAAGCGTCTGCGGTGAACTGCTTGATCTGGTTCACCGCCGCGTCGAGCCGGGCGAGCATGGCGTTGCAGGTTTCGGCCAGCCGTTCCAGCTCGTCGCCGGTTTTGGCCACGGGCAGGCGCTCGGAGAGGTTGCGTATGCTGATGGAGCGCGCCGCGGCGGTGATGCGGTCGACGGGCTTGAGAGCGCGACGGCTGAGCCAGTAGCCGCACGCCGACGAGATCAGCAGCAGGATGGGCGCGGAGGCAATCAGACCTTCCCAGAAGCGGTCGAGGATGAGCTGGTTCTCGGCCTGGGGCGAGGCCGCAGCGAGATAGACGGTCTGGCCGTTGAGCGAGGACCGCCGCGCCAGTGCCCAGAAGTTGCGCGACTTGACGAACACGAACTGCTTCGCGGAACCCGCCTGGATGGCCGGCCACGGGAACGCCTGCGCCGCCTGAGTAGGCGAAGGAAACGCGCGCGATCCGTCGGGGCGAAAGATCTCGGCCAGGCCGCCGCCCGTGGCGCGCGCGAAGTCCTGGAAGTCGCTGAAACGCTCGGCCTGATTTTCATTCGCAGTCTTATCGAGCAGGGTTTGCAGACGGTCGAGTCGATGGCTCAGCGTGAGATAGCGCTCGTTCACGAGGGTTCGCTTCAAGTTGAACCACATGGCCGCGCCAAAGAGCAGCCATCCGGCGAGAAACATGGCGCCGAACCAAACGGTCAAACGCACGGAGATCGACGAATGCCACTTCAGCATGTCTCGCTCCGCAGCGAGTAGCCCACGCCGCGCACGGTATGCAGCAACTCGATCTCGCCCGGGCGCGTGATCTTGGCGCGGAGCGCGCGGATAAACACGTAGAGGCTGTCGAAGCTCACCTCCGCATCTCCGCTCCAGCCCTCTTCGATGAGGACCGCGTGGGGCACCACTGAGCGCGCCCTGCGCATCAGAACGCCCAGGAGCGCGCACTCGGTCCGGGTCAGCGTGGCGATGCGCTCGCCGCGCTGCAGCTCAAACTGGTGCGGCCGGAAGATGAGGTCCTCGAATGCGAGCTCCTGGGGCGCGCGCACTGGAACCCGCCGAGCCGCGGCCCGCACCTTGGCCAATAGCACATCGAGCGCGAAGGGCTTGGTCAGATAGTCGTCCGCGCCCGCGTCCAACCCTTCCACTACATCGTGCATCGTGTCCCGCGCCGAAACAATGATTGCCTGCGTGCGCATCTGCACCTCGCGCAGCTTGCGGATCACCGTGAAGCCGTCCATGCGCGGCAGCATCACGTCGAGAAGCATCAGGTCGTAGTCGTTGGTCCTGCCCAGCCGCAGCGCCTCTTCGCCGTCGTAGGCCAGCGTCACGCGATAGCCTTCGCCTTCGAGCGCGCGGCCCAGATGGCCCGCGAGGCTGCGTTTGTCTTCGACAACCAGCACGTGCATGAGAAGAATCCTGAATTGGATCGTAGACGCGGTTTATGAATTCTCCGTAAAAACCCCTTTTTGCGCGGCTTTCCTTAGATTCGGATTAGACTCCCGCGCCATACTCACCTCATCATTCACCCGCCTGATCATCGCGGGAATCTATCGGGAGAAAGCCGCAGCGCCTGTATCGCGATAAGTATCAGCGATCTGCAGAACGGGCTCTCCAGCCTATCCGGCATTGTTCAACTCCGCTCCGAAGGGAGTTCTCACTGGAGGTAAAGTTATGAAACGTCTGCCACGCTGGCGCACTCTGGCCGCACTGCCCTTCTTACTTATCAGCGCCCAAACAGCACTTTATGGCCAAACGCAAAAGGCATCCATCAACGGGCAAGTAGTTGACGCTTCCAAGGCCGCCGTGCAAGGGGCGCGCGTGGTTGTAACTCCAGGCGGCGCGGTCGCTACAACCAATGAATCAGGCGACTTCACGGTAACCGGCCTCGCGCCCGGAACATACTCTGTCGCCATCACGGCAGCGGGATACGGCGTGTTTACTCAAAGCGTCGCGTTGACGGCGGGACAAACGGAAAGCCTGGCGGCGACGCTTCAGGTTGGCTCCGCCAATCAGCAGGTGGTGGTGACCGCCGGGGCAGGTCCCATACAGACCATGACACAGGCCGTGAATGAAGAGATCACCTCGGCGAATATCGTCAACGTGATGCCGCTTACGGAAATTGAGGCTTTGCCCAACGCCAACATTGCTGACGCCGCGGGGCGGCTGCCTGGCGTGACGCTGCAACGAAACGAAGGCCAGGGCGAGTACGTCCAGGTGCGCGGACTGGACCCGCGGCTGACCAATGTCACCGTCGATGGCGTGACCCTGCCCGCGCCGGAGGTCGCCATCAGCCAAGTCGATCTGACGACGATTCCCGACAACATGGTGCAGTCCATCGTAATCAACAAGACCCTCTCCGCCAATCAGGATGCCAATGCCATCGGCGGCTCCGTGAATCTGGTGACCAAAACGGCAGGCGAGAGGCCCTATTTCAGCGCCGAGTCCACAATGGGCTATACGCCAATCCAGAATACCCGCTACATAGGTAAGGTAAGCACAACCGCAGGGATGCGCTTCGGCCCGGACAAGCGCTGGGGCCTGATCGGCGGCTTCGAGGCCGATTACAATGGCGGCGGCATTGACAACATCCAGCCTAGTCCGGACATCAACCCCGACGGCTCGACAACTCCCTATTACGACAACGACACTCAGCGCATGTATCGCTTCAACGAGCAGCGCTGGGGCGCCACCAGCACGCTCGATTACAAGATGAGCGAACATACCAACTTTGCACTGCACTTCCTGCTTTCCGATTTCAGGGACTGGCTCGACAAGTGGTACTACGAAATCGGCCCCAAGGCCAAGTTCTATCAGTCGGACCAGGTGAGAACCCCGGAAATCGGCAGTCTGATTCTCGAGGGCAACCACACTCTCAAGAACTCCTGGGTTCACTGGGGTTCGGCCGTCTCCCGCTCCCGCTTCCTGAACGCCGGCGGCGACCCGAGGGCGGAGTGGAACCCAGTATCGTCCCTGAAGAGCTACGACAAGGCCCACTGCGTTTACGCCGGAACGCCCACCAGCATCTACCGGCCGGAGTGGTCGCCGGGGTGCGAGTTCCCCAATTCCAACCCGTCTGATAATAATTTCAACCCGGAGAACTACATCCTGGATACGTACCGCACCACTACCGGGCAGGCGGTGGAACTGAATCTGCAGGAGTGGGCGGGGATGGGTTTCAACTACCACCTCGGCAAGCTTTCTTCTATCTTCGAGTTCGGCGGCGAATTCCGCAACAGCCACGCCTTCGAGTACGGGTGGACCCCACAGTACGACTACGTCGGACCGACCACAGGCAACACTGCCGCCAGCGTCGTCCCGTTCGAAACCGGGTTCAACGATAAAAACTACTATGACGGCACCTATTACATGGGGCCTGTCACCGACTGGAACAGGCTGACCGCTTACTTCCAGGCGAATCCGGGGAACTTCTCGCTGGATGTGCCGACCACGCAAGAAGGCTCCGATTCCGCCAACTTCGACCTGATCCAGCGCGTCTCCGCGGGCTATGTGATGAACACCATCAACTGGCCCAGGTTCAGCCTGCAGACGGGCCTGCGCTTCGAAGCCACGCAGGTGCATGTCCTCGGCTATTACGTGAACCCCGCGGCGGGACCCAACGGCGATGGGCTCGACAACAATGGCAACTGGGTTGGAACCACCCCGGAGACCACCACCCAGTCTTATATCGATCCCTTGCCCAGCGTGCAGGCACGCTGGCAGGTGGCCCCGATGACCGCGATCCGCGCCGTCTACTCACGTGGCATCTCGCGGCCCAACCCTTACGACCTGGTGCCTTATATCCTGGACAACGGAAGCGGAACGGAAGGAAACGGTTCCCCGCGTTACGCCATCGGCAACCCCACCGAGCAGCCCACCCACGCCAATAACTACGATCTTCTGTTGGAGCAGGAACTGCGTCCCTTCGGCATCATCCAGGCCGGGTACTTTTATAAACAGATCTACGATCCCATCGTCTCAACTTACACCTCCTGCGGAATCGCGGGATCTCTCTGCAACCTCCCGGGGAACGATCCCGGGGACGTGGACGAGGCGTCGCAGAATATCAACGCCAATAACGCCAGCGTGTCCGGGCTGGAGTTTTCCTGGCGTCAGAGCATGAGTTATTTGCCGGGCCTCCTGCGCGGCATGAACATGATGGCCAACTACTCATATGCCGACTCGCATAGCAACGGTATTCCGGGGCGCACGGACTCGCCGCCGCTCATCGGCACGGCGCGCAACTCCTTCAATATCGAGCCGGCCTACATGCTGGGACGCTACGACGTTCATATGGGCATCAGCTACAACGGCGCTTACGACTATGCCTACCAGTGGTTCAACAACCAGCCCGACCCCACGAACAACACCGCCGGCCCCGTCAACGGCCCGCTGGGCGACAACTACGCCTATGCGCACCTGCAGGTGGACGCACAGATGGGAGCCCGCGTGTGGCGGGGACTGCACGTGATCATCGATGGCCTGAACCTCACCAACGAGGTCTTTGGCTTCTACAACGGACAGCCGCAATATGTATCTCAGCGCGAGTACTACAAGCCAACCTATAGCATGAGCTTGCGCTGGGTTCCAGGCCGCGAGCACTAGAGATGGCCTGTACAGGCCGGCGCAACGGTGGCCCCTCACTGTACCGGCCTGTATTCTTTTCATTGACAGCAGCCGAAGCGGGAGACTCTTCAATGCAGCGCACCGCACCGGGCGCACTTTTTCTTGCGTTGGCCCTCGTTGTCTTATTTGCCGCGCCGGGCCATGCGGGCTCGCAAAACGCGGGCGGCAAGCTGCAGCTTGTCATCTACCTCAACCGCCACGGCGTGCGCTCGCCCACGGGCAAGTCGGACCGCAACGATGTGTACTCTTCTTCTGCGTGGCCTAAGTGGAACGTGGCCCCCGGGTATCTGACCGCGCATGGCTTCGAGCTGATGAAGCTCTTGGGCGCGTACGACCGCGCCGAGCTGGCACAGGAAGGGCTGCTCGCGTCCTCGGGCTGCTCGGACGCGGCGGATGTGACCATCCTTGCCGACTCCGATGAGCGCACGCGCCAAACGGGCAAAGCTCTCGCCGAGGGCCTCTTCCCCACCTGTCCGCCCGCGGTCCACGCGCTGCCCGAGGACGATCCTGACCCGCTCTTTCACTCGATGCACGCGGGGGTGGGCAAGCCCGACCGGGCGCTGGCGCAGGCCGCGATCGAAGGGCGCATCGGCGGCAGCGCGGCCAATCTGACTGAGGCCTATCGGCCGCAGCTTGAAGCTCTCGACCGCGTCCTCGCCGGCTGCGGCAAGGCGCCGGTCACCAATGCGCAGCGCAAGTCCATCTTCGATGTGCCGGTTGAAAATGCGCAAGGCAAGAGCGATCATGCGGCCGATTTGCACGGGCCGTTGCCGGTGGCCTCATCGATGGCCGAAACGCTTCTGCTCGAGTACACCAACGACGTGAAGGGCGCCGATCTGGGCTGGGGTTGCCTGGACGAGGCAAAGCTGCGCCAGATCATGCAACTGCACACGGCATCGGTGGAGTACACCGAGCGGACGCCCGCGGTGGCGCGCATGGAGGCCTCGAACCTGCTCGCGCACATCGTGGGCGCGCTCGAGCAAAGTGCTGCGGGCAAGCCGCAGGCCGGAGCGCTGGGGGCGCCGGGCGACCACGTGCTCTTCCTCGTGGGCCACGACACCAATATCGCCACCGTCTCAGGAATGTTGCACCTCGACTGGATCCTCGACGGCCGCGCGGACGACACGCCGCCCGGCGGCGCGCTGGTCTTCGAGCTGTGGCGCTCGTCTGCGGGCGATGACTCGGTGCGGGTCTACTACACCGCGCAGACTCTCGACCAGATGCGCAACTCAACTCCGCTGACGCTGGCCGATCCGCCGGAGCGCGTGCCCATCTTCGTCCCCGGCTGCAGCCGCGCCGACATGTCGTGCTCGCTCGAAGGGTTCGCCGCCGCGGCCCGCCGCGTGATCGACCCGGCCTTTGTGGTCACGCAGCCGTAGCCGGCGAGCTCACGGCGCAATCCGGCTGCAGATGGTATCAATAGTGCAGGAGAGCCGTTCGCGGCGCGCCTGTTCCCGCGCCGCAAGCACGCGATGCAGACCATCCACCTGATCACCACCGGCGGCACCATTGAGAAGGCCTACAGCGAACGCTCAGGCGCCGTGCTCAACACCGGCAGCAAGATTGGCCAGTACCTCAAGCTGCTGCGCCTGCCCGGCGCCGATGTGCGCGTGACGCCGCTGATGAACAAAGACAGCCTGGAGATGACTGCCGAGGATCGCGCGGAGCTGGCGCGCGTGCTGGCGCCGCTGTTGCCCGAGAGCAACCCCATCGTCATCTCGCACGGCACCGACACCATGGTCGAAACCGGCGTCTTTCTTGAAAGGGCCTTCCCTGCCCTCAAAGTTCCCATCGTTCTTACCGGCGCCATGACACCGCTTGGCTTTGAAGGCAGCGACGGCTTGCAGAACCTGACCGAAAGCCTGTTTGCAGCGCGGATGCTCGCGCCGGGCGTCTACATCGTCATGCACGGCCAGGTGTTTCCGGCGGCCCATGCGCGCAAGGACAAAGACCGCGGAACGTTCGTGGCCGTGTAGCATCTGTCTGAAGTAGCGTTCCGATGGGAGGGCAGAGGATGAAGGCGCTGGTGAAGAGCAAAGCCGAGCCGGGGCTGTGGCTCGAAGAGATTCCCGAGCCGGCCGTTGGGATCAACGATGTGCTGGTGCGCGTGCGCTACACCGGCATCTGCGGCACCGACGTGCACATCTACCAGTGGGACGAGTGGGCGCAGAAGACCATCCACGTGCCCATGGCCATTGGCCACGAGTTTGTGGGCGAGATCGTCGCCGTGGGCTCGAACGTGAACGACTTCTTCCCTGGCGACATCGTCAGCGGCGAGGGGCACGTGGTGTGCGGGCGTTGCCGCAACTGCCTGGCAGGGCGGCGGCATCTGTGCGCGTCCACGCAAGGAGTGGGCGTCAACCGCCCCGGCGCCTTCGCGGAGCTGATCTCACTGCCGATGACCAACATCTGGCGGCATAACCATGGCATCGACCAGGAAGTAGCCGCCATCTTCGATCCCTTCGGCAACGCCGTGCACACCGCGCTCTCGTTTCCCGTGCTGGGCGAGGACGTGCTGATCACCGGCGCCGGACCCATCGGCATCATGGCCATTCCGGTGGTGCGGCACGCCGGCGCGCGGCACGTGGTGATCACCGATTTGAATCCATTCCGGCTCGATCTGGCGCGCAAGATGGGCGCGACGCTGGCGGTCAATCCAACCGAGACGACGCTCGGCGATGTACAGAAGCGGCTCGGCATGGCGGAGGGGTTCGACGTGGGTCTGGAGATGTCGGGCAATCCCCAGGCCCTGCGCGACATGGTCGCCAACATGAGCCATGGGGGCAAGATCGCGCTGCTCGGCATTCCCGCAAGAGCCATGGAGATGGACTGGCGGCAGGTGATCTTCAACATGATCACCATCAAGGGCATCTACGGGCGCGAGATGTACGAGACCTGGTACAAGATGAGCGTGATGCTCGAGTCCGGCGTGGACATCAAGCCGGTGATCACGCACCGGTTTGCGTACCGGGACTACGAGGAGGGTTTCAAAGCGATGACCGGGGGCGAGACCGGCAAGGTGGTGCTGGACTGGACGAGGATCTGAGCCAAGATTTACGCGCCGCGCCGTCAGTGCTGCAGCGCGTAATCCGCCTTGGTGGTCTTCGCGCCGGCCTGCTTCGGCGTGGGCAGCTGGGTGCGATCCCATCCTCCGCCCAGTGCCTGCACGAGCTCGACCGAGGATAGCATCTCGTCCACCTGGAGGGAGTTGAGCGTGGTCTGGTCGCCGAGCAGCGTGGTCTGGGCGATGGTCACGTCCACGTAGGGATCGAGGCCCGTGTTGTAGCGCTGCATCTCCATGTCGAGGTACTGCTGCGCGGCGGCTACGGCTTCCTGCTGGCGCAAGATCTGCTGCGAGTAGATGCGCGTGGACGAAAGCGAATCCTCCACCTGCTGGAAGGCGGTGAGCACTGTCTCGCGGTAGTTGGCGAGATCGGCATTGTAGATGGCGACGTACTGGTGCAGCTCGGCGCGGTACAGTCCGCCGTCGAAGATGACCTCGGAGACTGAAGGTCCCACGGACCAGAAGCGGCTGGGCCAGTCGACGATGTGCCGGAGCTCGGATGTCTCGTATCCGCCCGTGGCGGAGATGGTGACATTCGGGAAGAACGCGCCGTAGCCGATGCCGATGGTGGCGTTGGCCTCGGCCAGGGTGCGCTCCGCGGCGGCCACGTCAGGCCGGCGCTCGGCCAGTTCCGAGGGAACGCCGGTGGGAATCGGGGGCGGCGTATAGATCATCGGCTTCACGGGGATGGAAAAGTCCGTGGCCACCTTGCCCAGCAGCACGGCGATGGCGTTCGCGTACTGCGCGCGCAGCAGCCCCACGTTGATCTGCGCCGACTGCGCGGAGGCGAGCGTGGCTTTGGCCTCGACCACCGCGATCTGGTCGCCGGTGCCCGCGTCGTACGCGCCCTGTGCCGAGTCCAGCGCCTGCTGGTCCGCCTTCACGGTCTGGTCCAGAATCTGCTGCAGCATGTCCTGGCCGCGAATCTCGAAGTAGAATTCGGCCAGGTCGGCCTGTTCGGTGAGCTTCTCCACCTCAAGATCGGCGGCGCTTACCTGCGCGGCGTACTCCGCGGAGTGCACTTCGTTGCGGATCTTGCCCCAGAAATCGGGCGTCCAGGAGACGTCGAGCGGGAGCGACCAGAGCGTGGAAGTGTGCCCCGTGTTGGCCAGCGACGAGTTCTGCAAGTTGCCAGAGGTTCGCGACCGGCTCCAGGCGGGACTGGTAGTGATCGTCGGCCAGTACTGCGCGCGCGCCTCGGCAATCATGGCGCGGGCCGCCATGAAGTTCTGGAAATCGGCTTTGATGGTCTCGTTATTGATGTTGAGCTGATCTTCGAGCGTGTTCAGCTCGGGCTCGTGAAAGACCTCCCACCAGTTGCCGCGGATCATGGCGGCCTGCGGGCTGGCCACCTTCCAGCCTTCGGTCGACTGGAAGTTGACGGTCGACTCCTTATAGTTGGGCGCGGCGGCGGCCGGAGGCGTGGGCGGCTGGTAGCGCGGTCCCACGCGGCAGCCGGCGGCGAGCGTCAGCACCCCCAGAGCCGCCAGTCCGGAGCCCCGGAACGCACGGCGCAGCGGGGCGCGGCGGGTTGAAGTTCGCAATGCGGGTTCGAGCATAGTCATCGTCCTTCTCGTGTTACAGCGCCGGCCCCTCCGCCGGAGCGGGTAGTGCGCCGTGGGCGCCGTTCAACGCGCGCACGCGCAGCCGGTCCATATACAGATAGACAACCGGAGTGGTGTAGAGCGTAAGCAACTGGCTCAGCAAGAGGCCGCCCACGATGGTGATGCCCAGCGGCTGGCGCAGCTCCGCGCCCATGCCGGTTCCGAAGGCCAGGGGCAGCGCGCCGAAGATCGCGGACATGGTGGTCATCATGATGGGCCGGAAGCGCAGCAGGCAGGCCTCGAAGATGGCGTCGCGCGTATTCTTGCCCTCCTGCCGCTCGGCCTGCAGCGCGAAGTCGATCATCATGATGGCATTTTTCTTGACGATGCCGATGAGCAGAATGATGCCGATGATGGAGATCACGTTGAGATCGATGTGGAAGAGCATCAGCGCCATCATCGCGCCCACGCTGGCCGAGGGCAGCGTGGAGATGATGGTCAACGGATGCACCAGGCTCTCGTAGAGGATGCCCAGCACGATGAACACCGCCAGCAGCGCCGTGATGACCAGAATCGGCTCCGTGGAAAGCGACTGCTGATAGGCCAGCATGGTCCCGGAGAACAAGCCGTGCACCGTCGACGGGAGGCCCAGGCGTTCTTCCATCTGATCGATCTCGCGCGTAGCGTCGCTGAGCGCAAGGCCGTTGCCCAGGTTGAACGAAACCGTCACCGAAGGAAACAGCCCCGTGTGATCGACCTCCAGCGGCGTGGTGCCGGAATGGGCCTTCATCACGCCCAGCAGCGGGGAGACGGAGTTGAGCCCCGCGCTCGAAGAGTTGCCGGGGGGCGTGAAGTAGATGTCGTTCAGGCCGGAAGGATCCTGCCAGTACTGCGGCGCCGCTTCCATCACCACGTAGTACTGGTTCAGCTCCGTGTAGATGACCGAGACCTCGGACTGGCCGAACGCGCTGTAGAGCGATTCGTCCAGAGACGATGGGGTTTGGCCCAACCGCGCCGCCGTGGTGCGGTCGTAGGTCAGCATTTCCTGCAATCCGCCGTTCTGCTGGTCCATGTTTGCGTCCGTAATCCCCGGCAGCTTTTGCATGTTTTTGAGCAGAACCGGTCCCCAGTAGGCCAGGTCCGAAATATTGTCCGCCTGAATCGTGTACTGGTAGAGCGCGTTGCTGGAGCGGCCGCCGATGTGCAGTTCCTGCCCGGGCTGCATGAAGGCCGAGGCCACCGGCAAGCGGTTCAGCTTGGGCCTCAGCCGGTTCACAACCTGCATCGCCGAAGCCGTCCGCTCGTCCTTGCCATGCCCGAGCGGTTTGAGCGAGACGAAGAGAAAGCCCCCGTTGCTCGAGCCTCTGCCGCCGGTAAACGCCATCACGTGCGCCACCGCAGGGTCCGCCTTGATCACATTCACCAGCTGCAAAAGCGAGAACCGCATAATCGGGAACGACGCATCCTGCGGCCCCTGGACGCCGCCCATCATCAGCCCGTCGTCCTGCTGCGGAAAGAAGCCCTTGGGAATCTTGACAATGACCACCACGTTGAGCGCGATGGTGAGCAGGAGCACGATCAGGGTGAGGCCGGGATTGTCGAGCACCCAGAGCAGCGAGTGCCGGTAGACCGAGAGCATGCCATTGAAAAATTTCTCGCTGGCGCGGTAAAACCAGTTGTGTTTCTCGCCCTCTTTGCGGGTTTTGAGCAGGTGCGCGCACATGCAGGGCGTGGTAGTCAGCGAGATCACCAGCGACACCGCGATGGCCGTCGAAAGCACCACCGCAAACTCGCGGAAGAGACGGCCGACGATGCCGCCCATGAGGAGGATGGGGATAAAGACGGCCACCAGCGACGTGCTCATGGATAAGACCGTGAACCCGATCTCCTTGGCGCCCTTCATCGCCGCGGCAAACGGCTCCATGCCCGCTTCCAGATGGCGGGTGATGTTTTCCATGACCACGATGGCGTCGTCCACCACGAATCCCGTGGCGATGGTGAGCGCCATCAGCGACAGGTTGTCGATGCTGTAGCCGAACAGGTACATCACGGCGAAGGTGCCGATCAGCGATACCGGAACGGCCACGCTGGGGATGAGCGTGGCGCGCGGGCTGCGCAGGAAAAAGAAGACCACCAGGATCACCAGGCAGACGGAGCCGATGAGAGTCAATTCCACGTCGTGCACCGAAGCGCGGATGGTGGTGGTGCGGTCGAGAACAACGGTGGTATCGATTCCCTTGGGGAGGACCGCCTCGAGGAACGGCAGCTGCTGCTTGATTCGGTCGACGGTATCGATGATGTTCGCGCCCGGCTGTTGGCGGATGATGATCAGCACCGCCCGGTGGCCGTCCAGGAATCCCGCGGTGCGGAGGTTCTGCGTTGAATTCACCACCTCGGCCACGTCGGAGAGGTGCACTGCCGTCCCGTTGTGATAGCCGACGATGAGGGGCTGGTACTGGCTGGCGTCGGAGATCTGGTCGTTGTCCAGAATGTCCTCGCTCACGCCGTCTTCGGTGAGCTGGCCCCGGGGCATATCGGAGTTCTGCAGGCGCAGCGCGGAAGCCACGCTGCCCAGCGTGAGGCCCATGTTCTCGAGCTTGGTGGGATCCACTTCCACGCGAACCGAAGGCGTGGCGCCGCCGCCCACGTCCACTTCTCCCACCCCTTGTATCTGCAGGATTTTCTGTTCGAGAACGGTGGAAGCCAGATCGTAGATCTTGGTCACATCGTACTTGTTCGAAGTGAGGCCGAGAACCATGATCGGCGCGTTAGCGGGATTCGACTTGTGGTAGGACGGATTGGAAGGCAGATTCGTCGGCAGGTAGGTCCGGGCGGCGTTGATTGCCGCCTGCACGTCCCGGGCCGCGCCGTCGATGTTGCGGCTGAGATCGAACTGGAGGGTGATGGAGGTGCTTCCGAGGTTGCTCGACGAGGTCATCTCCGTGACGCCGGCGATCTGGCTGAACTGGCGCTCCAGGGGCGTGGCCACGGATGCGGCCATGATCTGCGCGCTGGCGCCGGGCAGGCTGGCGGAGACGTTGATGGTGGGGTAATCCACCTGGGGCAGCGGCGCCACCGGCAGCGCGGTGAATGCGAGGGCGCCGGCAAGGGCCACCGCTATGGTGAGCAGCGTGGTGCCCACCGGCCGCCGGATGAATGGAGACGACAGGCTCATGCGTTCTCCATACCCGGCTCGGGCGCGGCGTGCCCCTGCTGTCCACCCTGCTTGGGCGCTTGCGAGAGATGGCGGCCCGTAACTTTGTGACCTATCCAGTCGAAGAAGATGTAGATCACGGGGGTGGTGTAGAGGGTGAGGACCTGGCTGAGCAGCAGGCCGCCCACCATGGCGATACCCAGCGGACGGCGCAACTCCGATCCCAGGCCCGTGCCCGCAGCCAGCGGTATGCCGCCCAGCAGGGCCGCCATGGTGGTCATCATGATGGGCCGGAAACGGAGCAGGCTGGCCTCGTAAATCGCCTCCGACGCGGACTTGCCGTGCTCCCGCTCCAGCTCCAGCGCAAAGTCCACGATCAGGATGCCGTTCTTCTTCACGATGCCGATGAGCAGGATGATGCCGATGATCGCCACCACGCTCAAATCCTGGCCGAAGATCATCAGCGCGAGCAGCGCGCCCACGCCCGCGGAGGGCAGCGTGGAAAGAATGGTGACGGGATGGATGAAGCTCTCGTAGAGAACGCCGAGCACGATATAAACGGTGACCAGCGCGGCCAGAATCAGCAGCCACTCATTGGTCAGCGAGGCCTCGAAAGCCTCGGCGGTGCCCTGAAAGCCGGATTGCAGGCTGGCCGGAAAGTGAAGGTCCTTCGCCACCCTGTCGATGTCGCTGATCGCCGTGCCCAGCGAGGCGTGCGGCGCGAGATTGAAAGACACCGTAACCGCGGGGAACTGTCCCTGGTGGTTGATCGAGAGCGATTCGGTGGTACTGCTCATGTGAGCGATGGCGCTCAACGGAACCGCGTTGGACCCGGTCGATGAGCTGGCCGTATTGGGCGTGGCGCCCGCGGTCCTGCCGGCCAGCACGGTGGTCGGCGGCGTCAGAACCTGGGATGAGGGCGTGTAGGGCACCCCGGTCGTGAGCGCGTTCGAGCCTGCCGACGCCGACGCCGACGAGGAGAACGATGTGACCGCGCCAGCGCCCGTTGCCCCCGAGGACGCGTTCGACGCGAGATAGATGTCGTTCAGGCTGGCCGGGTTCTGCTGCCATTTAGGCGCCGTCTCCAGCACCACGTGGTACTGGTTGGTCTGCGTGTACAGGGTGCTGATCTGCCGCTGCCCGAAGGCGTCGTAAAGCGTGTTGTCGATGGTGGAGGGCGCAATCCCCAGCCGCGACGCCGTCACCCGGTCGATCTCCAGTTGGATGGCCCGCGCCCCCGTCTGCTGGTCCGTGGCCACGTCCTCCATCTCCGGCAGCTTTTTGAGATCGGCCACAAACTTCGCCGTCCACTCGTTCAGCTCGCTGGTATCCGGATCGACCAGCGTGTACTGGTATTGGGTGCGGCTCACCCGGTCATCCACCGTGATGTCCTGCACCGGCTGCATATAGAGGTGAATCCCCGGCACCTGCGCCAGCTTGGCCTGCAGGCGCCGGATCACGTCGGAGGCGCTGATGTGGCTGGGAACGCGCTGGTCGAGCGGCTTCAGGTCGATGAGGATGCGGCCGCTGTTGAGGGTAGTGTTGGTGCCGTCGGCCCCGATGAACGACGACAGGTTCTCCACCGCCGGATCTTCGAGGATGATCCGCGCCAGCTCCTGCTGCTTGGCCGACATCTCGTTGAACGAGATCGACTGCGCGGCCTGGGAGATGCCCTGGATCACGCCCGTGTCCTGCACCGGGAAAAAGCCTTTGGGGATGTAGATGTACATCGCCACGGTCAACACCAGCGTGCCCAGCTCTACCAGCAAGGTGATGGTCTGGAAGCGCAGCACCACGCGCAGGGTGCGCCCATAGAAGGCGATCATGCTGTTGAAGACATGTTCCGACCAGCGGTAGAGGCGCGTCTGTTTCTCCTCCGGATCGTGGCGCAGGATGCGCGAACACATCATCGGTGTCAGCGTCAGCGAGACCACCGCGGAGATCACGATGGTCACCGCCAGCGTGACCGCGAACTCGCGGAAGAGCCGGCCCACCACCCCGCCCATGAATAGCAGCGGAATGAGCACCGCGACCAGCGAAACCGTCAGCGCAACGATGGTGAAACCGATCTGTCCGGCGCCGGTGAGCGCGGCTTCGAGCGGCGTCATGCCTTCTTCGAGGAAGCGGCTGATGTTCTCGATCATCACGATGGCGTCGTCCACCACGAAGCCGGTGGAGATGGTGAGCGCCATCAGCGAAAGGTTGTCGAGCGAGTAGCCGAGCAGGTACATCACGGCAAAGGTGCCGATGATCGACAGAGGGACGGCCACGCTGGGGATGATGGTGGCGCGCAGGCTGCGCAGGAACAGGAAGATGACCATCACCACGAGGAAGACGGTGAGCAGCAGCTCGAACTCCACGTCGTGCACCGACGCCTGGATGCTGGTGGTCATATCGGTGAGCGTGGTGACCTTCAGCGATGCGGGAAGGTTCGACTCCAGTTGCGGCAGCACCTTCTGAATGCTGTTGACCACGGTGATGGTGTTGGCGCCCGGCTGCCGCTGGACGTTCACAATGACCGCCGGCGTCTGGTTCATCCAAGCGGCTTCCTTGGTGTTCTCCACGCCGTTCACCACGTTGGCCACATCCTTCAGCAGGACAGGCGCGCCGTTGGCATAGGAGACCACGATGTCCTTGTACTGGTCGGCGGTGGTGATCTGGTCGTTGGCGTCGATCTGGTAGTCCTGGCGCGGGCCGTCGAAGTTGCCCTTGGCCGAGTTCACGCTGGCATCGGTGAGCGCGGTGCGCACCGTCTCCAGATTGATGCCGTATGCGGACAGTTGCACCGGATTCACCTGGATGCGGACCGCCGGCTTTTGGCCGCCGCTGATGCTGACCAGCCCCACGCCGCTCAACTGCGACAGCTTCGGCGCCAGCCGCGTGTCAACAAGGTCCTCCACCTGGGAAAGCGGAATCGCATTCGAGGTAATGGCCAGGGTCAGCACCGGGGCATCGGCGGGATTGGTCTTGTTGTAGACCGGCGGCACGGGCAGATCGGACGGCAGCAGCGATTGGCCCGCGTTGATGGCCGACTGCACTTCCTCCTCGGCCACGTCCAGCCCCAGCGAAAGGTTGAACTGGAGCACGATCACCGAGACCCCGCCCGCGCTGGTCGAGGTCATCTGGCTCAGCCCCTGCATCTCGCCGAACTGCCGCTCGAGCGGCGCCGTGATGGTGGTCGCGACGACGTCGGGGCTGGCGCCGGGATAGAACGTGAGCACCTGGATGGTGGGGTAGTCGACCTCAGGCAGCGCCGACACGGGCAACTGCGTGAACGCGACGATACCCACCAGCAGAATGGCGGCCATCAGCAACGAGGTCGCCACCGGCCGCAGGATGAATGGCCGCGAAGGGCCCGATGACGGACTCATTGAGCCAGCCCCTCGCCGCTTTCGCCCGTGGGCAGTTTCATGGTGGACCTGGTCACCTGCGACCCGTTCAACAGCTTCTGGAAGCTGCTGTTGGCCACCACGTCGCCGGGATTGATCCCCGTTACCGCCGTCATGCCCTGGTTGCTCACCCCCGCTTTCACGGTGCGCATCACGGCCTTGGCCGTCTTGCTGGTGGGGTTCTGGATGAGGTAAACGTAGTCCTGCGCCCCGTTATGCTGGATGGCCGAACTCGGAATCAACGTTTGCTTGTCGAGCGTCTTCACCAGCAGCTCGGTGTTGACGAACTGGTTGGGGAACAGCATTCCCTTTTCATTGGCAAACAGGGCCCGCAGCTTTACCGTTCCGGTGGCGGTGTCGATCAGGTTATCCACGGTGATCAGCTTTCCTGTCGCCAGCAGGGTCTGGCCGGTGCGGTCGTAGGCCTGCACGGTGAGCTGCTTGCCGGCGTGCATCTGCTCGAGCACCTGCGGCAGGCTGTCCTCAGACAGCGTAAAGATCACCGTGATCGGCGCCATCTGCGTCACCACCACCAGCGTGGTGGTCGAGTTGGCAGTCACCAGGTTGCCCGGATCCACGAGCCGCAGGCCCACGCGCCCGTTGATGGGCGACGTGATGTGGCAGAACCCCACCTGCACCTTGTCGAAGGCGACCACGCCCTCGTCGTTCTTCACCGTGCCCTGGTCCTGCAGCACCAGCTTGCCCTGGTCGTCGAGGGTCTGGCGCGGAATGGCGTTTTTCGACCACGCCAGCTCATAGCGCTTCAGGTCCATCTCGGCCTCGGCCAGCAGGTTCTGGTCGCGCTCGAGCGCACCCTCGGCCTCGAGCAACTGGGCCTCATAGGGACTGGGGTCGATATCGATCAGCGGTTCGCCCTTGCGCACGTACTGCCCCTCGCGGTAGTACACGGCCTTGATGACGCCGGTGACCTGCGAGGTCATCGAGTCAGTGTAGACGGGCGTGACCGTGCCGATGGCCGGCAGGTAGATGCCGATGCTGCCCAGTTCCGCGGTCGCCTCGGTCACGGGCACGGCGCCGCTCATGGCGCCCCGCCTGCGGCCCATCGACGCCGTCTGGCTGGCGTAATGCTGGTGCAGAACCCAGTAGAAGAGCAGTCCGAACAGCAGCAGGATCACCGCCCAGATCCAGCGGTGACGCCCCTTCTTGGGCGCGTCGGAGGTCATAGCGGCGGGTGCGGGGTGTGCTTCGGAAAAAGACTGGTCCATGTTCTTCTTTTCTGTTCCATTGCAAGGTTGCGGTTGGCGGGCGGCGCCGTCAGCGATCGGTCCAGATCCCGGTCCGGAGTTGAGGCCGTGCTTGGTGGTTCTGTCATGCAAAGACGGTGAAGTTACAGTGAAGCCTCCGCAAGCAGGCGCGGCTGAAGGCGATCGATTGCACCAGGCTGGTTCACCCTGGCTCGCGCGCGCGCTGCGGCCGCGGTGCGCGCACGCAGTTTCATTGACGAACGAAAAGCGCAAAGAGTTGCATTATGAGAACCTTCGCCTGCGGCCCGCGGCCCCTGGCGACTCGCCGGACAGCCCGTCTTTCTTCACGGTGAGGAACCGCTCTTGCCCGGCTCATCGCCGCCTCAGACACGCCCATGTCCCGGACCTACACCGATTTTAACGTGCCCGTCCGACGGTCCTCTGGGACATTTGTCCAGATGCTATAATTCGCCCACGTCAGGTACAATGAGCGAATATTTCCCGCCTTCAGAGACTGTACTGGAAGTTATTGCCCCCGATCACTCCCGCCAGTTCGTTCCCGTCTCCCGCTCGCCCTTCCTGATCGGACGCGGAGGCAGCGAAGAGAACACCCTGCAGCTTCCCGACGGCCGCATCTCGCGGCGCTGCGCCGCCATCGTGACCGGCGAGACCGGCTACCACCTGGAAGACCGGGGCAACCGCTACGGTCTGTTCGTCAACGGCGTGCGCGTCGACCAGAAGGACCTGGAGGACGGCGACGTCATTCACTTCGGCGTGGATGCCTGCTACGAGATCGTCTTTCACAGCCCGTCGGCGCCGTCGGCGGAGTCGCGTAATACCGTCGCCAACCTGCTGACGCGCCTCGGCAGCATCTCGGAGATCTCCGGTTCCACCTCCGCGGGGGGTCTCAGCCGCCTCAACCTGCTTCTCGAAGCCACTTCCCTGCTGCACTCCCAGCTTCCGCTCGACTCCGTGCTGAGCGCGATGCTCGACCACGCCGTCGCGTTTACCCACGCCGACCGCGGCATGTTGCTCGAGCCGGGCGCCGACGGCGCTTTGCGCGTCCGCATTGCCCGCAGCCACAACGGCGAGAACCTGCCCCCCGAGACGCTGAGCCCCAGCCAGACCGCGGTCAACCAGGCGCTCAGCCGCCGGTCCAGCGTGATCACGGAGGACCTGCGCAGCGCCGGCAACGCACTCAAAGCCGCTGAGAGCGTGGTCATCCAGAGCCTGCGCGCCGTGGTCGCCATTCCGCTCTACGCCATGCCGCGCGCCAGCTCGCACCATTCGCTGGTGGTCGAGCGGGGCGAGCTGCTGGGCCTCATCTACCTCGACTCCCGGCGCATCGCCGCCTTTTCGGCCATGGACCGCCAGATTCTCGACGCCCTCGCCGTCGAAGCCGCCAGCATTCTGGATAACGCGCGGCTGGTGGCCCGCGAGCGCCAGCGCCAGCGTCTGGAGCAGGAGCTCACCATCGCCCGCCACATCCAGCAGGCCCTGCTGCCGCACGGGCTCAAGGATTTTCCTCATCTCGCCGTCACCGGCGTTCACTCTCCCTGCCACGAGGTGGGCGGCGACTACTTCGACGTCTTCCCGCTGGAGGACGGGCGCGTGGTCTTCCTCATCGCCGACGTCTCCGGCAAGGGCCTGGGCGCGGCGCTGCTGACCACCATGCTGCAGGGCGCGCTCTCCGGGATGACCATGGGCGCCGACCCGGTGAAGGTCTTCAACCACATCAATAAATTCCTCTGCCGCCACGCCGAGGTGGGCCGCTACGCCACCATGTTCATCGGCATGCTGGGCCGCGACGGCCACTTCGAGTACATCAAGGCGGGCCATCCCTCGCCGCTGCTCTTGCGCAACGGGCGCGTCTCCGAGCTCTACACGGAGGGCTCGTTTCCCATCGGCCTCATTCCCGAGGCCGAGTACACCGCTGCGCGGATGCAGCTCCAGCCCGACGATACGCTGGTCCTTTTCAGCGACGGCATAACCGAGGCCGAGGATCCCGATCACCGCCTTTTTGAAACAGAAGGGCTCAGCGAAGCCATCGCCGGGCGCCAGGAGATTGCGCTCGATGCTTTGCAGCAATCTGTGCTCGAGGCGGTCCACGCCTTCACCGGCGGGGCCCCGCAGTCCGATGACCTGACTCTTCTGGTGGTGCGCTACCGCTCCACCGAGATTGTGCGCGACCGGCCCACCGATTAGCTGACCCAGCCGCGGCTGTTTCTTCAACTCCCTGCTATACTCTGCATTTGAAAGACTTCCCCCCCAGAATCCTGCATGGACGGTACAACCAATCCGCCCGTGAGTCACGGTGCTGCCGATCGCCCGCAGCCATCCGCGACGTCCTCGCACTGGGGACCTTTCGAACTCCGCCAGCGCGTGGGCCGCGGCGGCTTTGGCGAAGTCTACCGCGCGTGGGATCCGAACCTGCAGCGCGAGGTCGGCCTCAAGATCCTGCTGCCGCGTCCCTACCAGGCCACAGCCCCCTATGACGAAATCCTTCGCGAGGCCCGCGCCCTGGCCGCCGTCCGTCACCCGAATATTCTGCCCGTTTACGGCGTCGACCGGCACGACGGCCGGGTGGGGTTCTGGACCGATTTCATTCACGGCAAGACCCTCGCCAGCCTGGTCCGCGAGCAAGGCCCCTTCGGTTACCGCGAAACCGCTCTGATCGGCCTCGATGTCTCCCGCGCGTTGAGCGCCGTGCATCGCGCCGGACTGCTGCACCGCGACATCAAGGCCGAAAACGTGATGCGCGAGGAGGGCGGGCGCATTCTGCTGATGGACTTCGGCCTGAGCGCCCTGGCCGGCCACCACCCGGACTCCGCCGGAACACCCCGCTACATGGCTCCCGAGCTGCTGCGCGGCGGCAGCGCCACGGTCGCCACAGACATCTACGCACTGGGCGTGCTTCTCTTTTTCCTTGTCACCGGTCACCATCCCGACCAGCCTCCGGTGTCGGCTTCGCCTTCGCAGGCGCCCGCGCACGGCGCCGATTTGGACCCGGAAGCGCCGACGGCCGATACGCTCCCCGCGATCACAGGGGCGCCGGCCAGCTCCTCCGTTACGCGGTCGATCCTCGACCACCGGCCCGATCTGCCCGACGCCTTTGTCCGCATCGTCGAGACCGCGATCCATCCCGATCCCAGCCGGCGCTTTGCCAGCGCCGGCGCCATGTCGAGCGCGCTGGCCGAGACCCTGGGCGGATCCGGCGACGGATCCGTGTCACTTCCGGCGCCGCCGCCCGGGAAGCGCCGCTTTGCCTGGGCGCCCGGCCTCGCCATAGCAGCCGTCGTCCTCGCTCTCTCCGCCTGGCTCGCCAGCGCGGGCCATCGGCACAGCCGGCACGGCCCTGCCGCCGAGGCCGCACCCGCCGGGCTGAACGACCAGTTCCTCCAGGCCGACGCCCTGCTCAAGCGCTACGACATTCACAAAAACGTTACTGACGCCGCTGGCATTCTCAACGGCATCCTTGCCAAAGACCCCAACTTTGCCCTGGCGCAGGCGGCCTTGGGCCGCGCCTACTTTCTCGAGTACCGGACTACCCGCACTCCCGGCCTGCTCGACCAGGCCCGCACTGCCTGCAACCGCGCTATCGCCATCGACTCCAGCCTCGCGCGGCCCTACGCCACCCTGGCGTGGATCGACGCCACCGCCGGCCACAACGACCTTGCCGAACAGGATGTCGACCAGGCCCTCCGCCTCGATCCCCGCAGCGCCGAGGCCTACGGCGCGCAAGCCAAGGTCCTCGACGTGGAGGGCCGCACCGCGGAGGCCATCACCGCCATTCAAAAGGCTGCCGATCTCGAGCCCGATTACTGGGGCTGGCCCGTGCAGCTCGGCAATCTTGACTTCGGTGCCGGCAAGCTCCAGGACGCGGCCGACGCCTATCGCGACGCGGCGCAGATTGCCCCGGACAATGCGATCGTCTGGCTGAACCTGGGACTCGTCGCGCTGCAACTGAACCAGTACTCCCAGGCCGAAACCGACCTGGAGAAATCGGTTCGGATCCAGCCGGGCTTCAGCGCGTATTCAACCCTGTCGGAAGTGCTCGGCTCCGAGGGCAAGTTCGAGCAGGCCGTCGATGCCAGTAAGAAAGCCCTCGATTTCGACCCGTCGAACTACCTTGCATGGGGAAACCTCGCCGCCAACTATCTCCAGATTCCAGCCGATCGGGACAGAGCCATCGAAACCTACCGAAAATCCATCCAACTTGCCGAAGCCGCCCGCAAAGAAACACCCCAGGATCCCCTTCTGCTGGGCGAGCTCGGAGATTATTACGCATCGGTCGGAGATGGAGCCCGTAGCATTCCTCTCCTTCGGCAGGCCGTCGCGCTCGCGCCCGAGGATCCGAACGTTCTGTTCGCGGCGGGCGACGGTTACGAGATCCTCCATCATCGCAGCGACGCAATTCCTCTGATCGTCCATTCCATCGCTCTGGGATTCCACTCGAACGAGCTCGAGGATGCCCCTGAGCTCGCTTCCCTGCGCGCCAGCCCCAGCTTCCAGAAGGCTCTCCACGCGGCGCTCGCAAAGCATTGATCTGGATTCGCTTGACTTGCGCAGGCAAGACCGAATACGGTTTCGACCATGGCGAACACTACTGTTGTCCTCAGCGATGAGCTGGGGCAGCGTTCGGCCAGCGTCAAGGAGGTGGCAGTCGTAGTGGACGACAGCGTCACTTTCACCGCCGGGCCGTCGGCAGCCTCCTCACTCTACTTTTCCCCCGCGACTGCATCGATCCTTTCGCCCGCGCCGGGCGCGCCCGTTGAGGTCGTTCCCGGCCAGCCAGTAACGTTCACTTTCACCTCCGCCGAACCGGGTTCTTACGGCGTGGATATTCTGGCGCAAGGCGCCCCGGCGCCTGCGAGCCTCAGCGCCGGCCCTGCGACCGACCCTCCGGTTCTTTATCTTGGCCTAGGGAAGGAGTTCGGGGTCACTTTCGGGGTAATCATGAACCCGCCCGGAGGCGGCGGTATGCTCTGATCCGGCGACCAAGTCTCTCCGCTTCGGACCCTTCACCCGAAGCTCCGGCCAGGGGGTTGTTGAACCTACCCACAGGCCGATTTCTCTTCAATTTGCGCCCACTCCCGATCCCCACTACAATGGCCGTGCAGCTTCCCCCAGGCTGAGTTCCCCGGCAGCGCGCTTCGGGTCCGTCCGGCGCCGTCCGCACCATCACTTCGCTTGCGATCGAGAGAACCATCATGAGCGATTCGGGCTCCCTGCTGGTCTTCAACGGCATCGACGGTTCCACCGGCGGCTACTACACCCCGCCCATGCCTGCCGCCGATTTCCGGCAGCTCCTGCTAGGCTCCGGACCGCGCACGCCGGACGACAAGGCGCACCTCGCCGATCTCCAGTTACGCCTCAGCCGCGATACGCAGGCCCACTTTGGCCCCGAGGAGGGCATAGACCCCAATAAGCTCTCCAATGCCGGCTGGGGCGTCGTCTTCGCGCCGGGCGCCGATCCGGCCCTTCAGGAGGCCCTCGCGCCCCTGCTCAAGCTGCGCAAGAGCCAGGCCGGCGACCGCTATAAAGAGTACGCAGGCGCGGATGCCCCGCAGCCCGGCGAGACCAAGAACGCCTTTCTCTCCCGCCACGGCGCGGGACCGGGCCCGGTCGTCCCTACGGCCATCCCCTACTACCTGCTCATCGTCGCCCCGCCTGACGCCATCCCCTTCCGCTTCCAGTACGAGCTCGACGTGGAGTACGCCGTCGGCCGCATCTGGTTCAATACGCCGGCCGAGTACGCCGCCTACGCCCAGACCGTCGCCGCCGCCGAAACCGGTTCGCTCGCCCTCGAACGCCGCGCCGCCATCTTCGCCACGGCCAACCCTAACGACGCCGCCACGCAGCTCAGCCACAACCTGCTGGCCACGCCCCTCGCCCAGTGGGCCAGGTCCCAGCCCAACTGGACCATTGACAAGTACCTCGGCGGCGACGCCAGCAAGGCGAAGCTCACCGAGATCCTCCACAGCGATGCGCCGGCGTTTCTCTTCACGGCCAGCCACGGCCTGGGCTACCCCAGCGGCCACCCCGCGCAGCTCGCCAACCAGGGCGCGCTTATCTGCCAGGACTGGCCGGGCCCCGCATCGAAAGAGCCATTCTCCGACAGCTTTTTCTTCTGCGGCGACGACCTGGCCGCCGACGCACGCGTCTTCGGGACCATCGCCATGCACTTCGCCTGCTTTGGCGCGGGCACGCCGCAGCGGAGCGACTTCTCGACCGACGGCCCTCCGCCGGCCCTTGCGCCCGCAGGCTTTCTCGCCCGGCTGCCGCAGCGGTTGATCGCCCACCCCCGCGGCGGCGCGCTCGCCGTCATCGGCCACGTGGAGCGCGCCTGGCAATATTCCTTTGACTGGGACCAGGCCGGCAGCCAGATCGCCGTCTTCACCAGCACCATCCGGCGGCTCATCGAGGGCCACCCCATCGGCTCGGCGCTCGAACCGCTCAACCATCGCTACAGCGAGCTCTCTGCCGACCTCTCGGGCATGTTGCAGGACGTGAAGCTCGGCGCCAACGTCGATCCCTACCTCGTCGCCGGCACCTGGACCGCGACCAACGACGCCCGCAATTACGCCGTGGTCGGCGACCCGGCGGTGCGTCTTGCACTGGCCGGCGATGGGCGCGGCGCCAGCCGTCCAGCCCTGGGGAACCGCGCACCGGAGATTCCCGCCACGGAGCTTCGCACCATGACCGTTACCATCGCGGAACCCGCCGCTCAGCCTTCCACCACATCCTCTGTGACCGCATCCAGTGCGATTGCGACCGCCGCGCCTCCGATGACGTTTCCCGCGGCGCCTCCCGCCCTCGCCGCCGACTACAGCATCTTCGGCGACGCCGCCTCCTCGCTCAAAGACGCGGTGCAGAATATCGGAGCCTGGCTGGCCAAAACCTTCGATACGGTCACCTGCGTCCGGGTGAGCACCTACACCAGCGACGACATGACCCAGGTGCAGATCCAGAACGGGGCCATCACCGGCGCCAGGCTGCGCGCGATGACCGTCGCCAGCCTCGACGGCAACACCCAGGTCTGCGTTCCCGAGACCGGCGGCCAGGTGGACGACGCCCTCTGGAAGATTCACTCCGACACCCTCGAAAAAGCTCTCATCAGCCGCACCGAGCTCCTGAAAGCCGCGGCCGCGGCCATGGCCAGCCTCATTCCCGGAGCCAAACTGCCGTGACCGCCGGTTTGACGGAAGCCGAAAGCCTCGCGGCCGTCCGCCTGCTCTCCGTCCAGATCGAATCCCTTGCCTGCGGCGCCGGCTGTCCGGCGCCCGGGGCTGCGAGCTATGCCCTGCCCCCGTTTCTCGATCCCCGCCAGGCCTTCGCGTCGCTGGCCACGGCGCTCGAATCTCTCTGTGCCCAGCTTCAGCCCGAGGCCCTCATCCGCACCGCGACCCCCGAGGGCGCCGTAGCCCAGACCGCACTGACATACACCGGCCGCGCCCTCACCGCCGTCCCGAAAAATCTTTCTCCCGCGCTGGCCCAGATTCATTTACTATCGCTCGCACACGCTTACGCCCTGCGCTCGGCCGCGGTCCGCGCTCTGTTCGCCGCCGCCGGAGCCGCCACCGCCATCGCGGCCACCGCCGCCAACCCGCTTTTGCTCCCCCACGCGGTCTGCACGGCACTGGCGCTCAAGGACGCGCTGGAGCGGCTGGCGGCAGCCGTCCAGGCCGCGATTTGAGCGCAATGAGGCTGCGCCCCAAGGAGCCCCCGCATCGATGACCAACTACGCGGATCTCGAAATCACCCTCCGCAAGCTGTCGGAGAACTCCTTCGCGGCCGCATTCCGCTACTTGAGCCCCAACGACGACGCCGAGCAGCGGTCGCTCACCGAGCCGGCGTTTTCACTCGACTTTGCGGCTCTGAACACAGCCGACTGCACCGCCTACGCGGCCGCGCTCACCACCGCGTTCTTCACCAGGACGCCCGGTCTTCTCGGCGAGTTCCGCCGCTTTCGCACCGCCGCCGATTCCGCCAGCCTCATCCTCCGCGTCCGCCTTACCATCGACCTCAGCGCCCCGGAGCTGCACGCCGTTCACTGGGAGACCCTCCTCGACCCCGACATGCCCGCCGGCCAGCCGCCTGCGCCGCTCTTCGTCAGCGAACACACGGTACTCTCACGCTTTCTCTCGAGCGGCGACTGGCGCCCCATCCATCGCCAGCCCAAAGGCTCGCTGCGCGCCCTCGTCGCCGTCGCCAACCCGGAGTCCACGGCGATCTACGGCCTCGCCCCGGTCGACGTCGCGGGCGAAGTGGCCGCCGCCAGACAGGCTCTGGCCGGCATCGACGTTACCGCGCTCGCCCCCGGCGGCTCCATCGCCCTGAGCGATCTCACCGCCGAGCTCCGCAAGGGCTACGACATCCTCTACCTCGTCTGCCACGGCAAACTTGTCGACGGCACGCCCTATCTCTTCCTCGAAGAAGGCCGCCCCGCCGATGGCGCCGCGCTGGTGCAGGCGATCCGGGAGCTCGACCGGCGGCCGCTTCTCATCCTGCTCGCCTCCTGCCAGAGCGCCGGCCAGTCCGGGGTGGGTCTTGCCGGCTTGGGTCCCCAGCTTGCCGAAGTGGGGATTGGCGCCGTGATCGCAATGCAGGGCAACGTCTTCATGGAGACCGCCCGTCCCTTCGTCGCCCGCTTCTTTTCGGAGCTGCTGGTCGACGGCCAAGTCGACCGCGCCATGTCGGTCGCGCGCGCCCAGGTCCGCAACCGGCCCGACTACTGGATGCCCGCGCTCTTTCTTCGGCTGCGCAACGGCTGCATCTGGTACGAGCCCGGCTTCGGCGGCGGCGACGCCTTTGACAAGTGGCCGGCTCTCTGCCAGGCCGTCCTCAAGGGCAGCTTTGTCCCCATCCTCGGCCCTGAGCTCGGCGAATCGTTCTTTGGCGGCAGCGACGAACTCGCTCTCGCCCTGGCCCAGGCCAACGGCTTTCCACTGGCGGACCAGGACCGCGCCGACCTCGCCAAGGTCACCCAGTTCATCAGCGTCAATCAGGACTCGAGCGTGGCCTGCGATAACGCCCAGGCCGAGCTGCGCAACCGGCTGGCCCGGCGCATCGGGGCCGACCCTTCGCTTTCTCTTTCGGACCTGTGCACGCAGGCGGCCACCCATTGCTCCGACGACCCCGCCAACCCGTACCGGATCCTCATCGACCTGCGCGCCCCCATCTACGTCAACGCCAGCTACGAGTCCATGCTCTTCGATTTCCTCAAGGCCAAGGGCCGCAACCCCGAGTCCGTCTTCATCCCCTGGCGCGGCGGCGGAATCCCCCAGAAACCCCAGCCCCGCACGCCCATTCCCGGCCCGGACGCGCCCTGGGTTTATCACGTCTTCGGTTGCTTCGATCATCCCGACGACATGGTACTGACCGAGGACGACTTCTTCGATTACCTGATCGTGACCTCGCGGCTGCAGCTCCAGCCCGACGTCCTCACCGGCAAGCTCAACCGCAGTTCCCTGCTCTTTCTCGGCTTCCGGCTCGACGACTGGCGCTTCCGGGTTCTGTTCCGGATGATCGCGACCTCCGACGGCGCCGCGGCGATGCAGCGGCTCACGCACATTGGCGTGCAGATCAACCCCAACGAGCACGAGGTCGCCGACGTCCGCCGCGCGCAGAAATACCTCGAGTCCTACTTTGTTTCCTGCGGCTTTTCGCCCAAGTTCTCCATCTTCTGGGGAACGCCCGCCGACTTTCTCAAGCAGCTGCAGGCGGAACTGAAGAAGATCGCGCCGGTCCCCGCGCCGGCTCCCGCGGGGGTCGCCGTTGGAGCCCGCTAGTTCGGCGCCGCACGCCAATCCTCCCGCCAATCCATTTGTCGGGCCGCAGCCCCTGCGCACCGGCCAGCCCATCTTCGCCCGCGAGACCGAGATCGAGCAGCTCTATTACATGCTGCTGGCCCAGCGCATCGTGCTCTTTTACTCGCCGTCGGGAGCCGGCAAAAGCTCGCTTCTTCAGGCCGGACTGATCCCCCGGCTTACGGACGACTTCGAGGTCTGGGCCCCGGTCCGTGTCAACCTCGAACCCGGGCAGAACAGTTCCGCCGCTTCCAACCGCTACGCCCGCAGCTGCACTCTGGCCTGGGAGTCCGCGCTCCCGGCCGCCGAACGCCGCCCCGATGCCGTGCTCTCGTCGATGCCGCTCGCCGAGTACGTTGCATCCCGTCCGCGCATCAACGATTCGGGCAATCTGGTCCTGCTCTTCGACCAGTTCGAGGAGATCCTCACCGTCGGCCCTCTCGAACTCGACGCCAGGCGGGTGTTCTTCGAGCAGCTCGGCGCACTTCTCCGCGAGACCCACATCTGGGCCGTGATCGCCTTGCGCGAGGACTACCTGGCCCCTCTCGACACCTACGCGGAGCTGGTCCCCACCCACCTCCGCAACCGCTTCCGGCTGGATCTCTTCACGCGCGAGGCTGCCGCGGAGGCCATCGCCAGGATCTCCGCCTCCGCCGGACGCCAGTTCACCCCCGAAGCCCTCCAAAAGCTGGTCGCCGACCTGGCCGAAGCCCGCGCGCAGCAGCCCGACGGCAGCTTCATCAACGAGCCTGGCCCTTACGTCGAGCCCCTCCAGCTGCAGGTGGCCGGCCGCAGCCTGTGGCAGCAGCTCCCCGCCGGCCAGGTCACGGTCGAGGAGGCCGACGTGGCGCGTTTCGGCGACGTGGGCGCCGCTCTCGCCGACTACTACGCAGCCGAAGTCGCCCGCGTCGCCGCCGGGGACGACCGCACCGAGCGCGCCATCCGCACCTGGTTCGATGCCCAGCTCATCGCTGCCGGCGCCATCCGCGGCCAGGTCGTCCGCGGCGAGGGCAAAACCGGCGGCCTGGCCAACGATCTGGTCGAAGCCCTTGTCCACACCCACCTGGTGCGCGGCGAGCAGCGCCTCGGGGCCACCTGGTACGAGCTCGCTCACGACCGCCTCATACGGCCCGTCCACGAAAACAACACCGCCTGGTTCAGCGACCACCTGAGCCCTTTGCAGAAGACGGCCGCGCTTTGGCGCGCCGATCCCCGCCAGGGGCTCCTGTTCGCAGGCAAAGACCTGATCGAAGCGAAGGGATGGGCGGAGAAGAACTCGGCCGATCTCGAGTCCTTCGAGCGCGACTTCCTCGACGCCTCGCAGGCCCACCAGGTCGAGATCGACGCCAAAAAGCGCACCGCCCGCACCTTCCGCATGATCTTCCTGGCGGTCGCCGCCTTAGCCGTACTCGCCATCGCCGCCTTTATCTGGGCCTTGATCGAGGAGAATTCGGCCAACCAGACCCTTGCGCAGTCGGTCACCGCCAATATTCCGGTCACTCTCACTCTCGAAAACGGCCAGGCGGTCGCCCTGGCCAATCTCGCCTACGCACTGCGCAAGGATCCCAACTCTCTTGAAGTGCGCGCATGGATCACCACGCTGCTCGCGCGCCGCTCCTGGTGGCTGCCCACGGCCAGCCTCAACTACGGCTCCAATTCCCCCACCGCCGCCGCACTCAGCCCCGATGGCCGCCTCTTCGCCACCGGATCCTCCGGGAGCTTCCAGCTCTGGAGCGTTGCCACCGGGCAAAAGAGCGGCGCCGCCTGCAGCTTTGGCTCAAAGGCTCCCGATCCTTACGTCCGCCGGCTCGTCTTCAGCCCCGACGCCAAGCGCCTCCTCGTGGTGCGAACGACCGTCCCCTCGACAGGAGAGGACTGGGACAGCAGCCAGACCCTCTTGCAGCTATGGGACGTCGATTCCCATCGCCTGATCGCCTCTCTGCCCGCGCTCCCGGCCGGCGGCCACGTCACCGTCACCACCTTCAGTCCAGACAGCAAGCTTGCCGCCGTCTCCGAAGATCTCCTCACATTCTCGAATGAGGGCAGCCAGATCGCCCACAAAGACACCAGCACGACCACGGTTTACAACGCCGCCACCGGCCAACCCGCGGTAAGGCCCATCGACGGGAACGCGCCGGTCAATTCGGCGGCCTTCAGCCCCGACGGTCTGCGCCTGGTCACCGGCGATGACGAGGGCGTGGCGCAAATCTGGGATGCCGCCAGCGGCCAGCCTCTTGGAAGGCCCATCCACAGCGCCAAAAATGAGCCGGTTCTCTCTGTGGAGTTCAGCCCCGACGGCCACTCCCTGCTTCTGGCCACCAGCAGCCACGCCTTTGTCGTTGACGCCGCTACCGGCCGTCCGCTGGGCACGCCCTTTGGAGATGTGGGCAACGCCATGACCGGCGCCAGCTACGGTCCCGACGGCGAGATGATCGTCACGGAACCCGGCGCCGAGGTCTTCTCCTGGAATCCGCCTTCCCCGAAGGCCGCCTCAGCGACTCGCCCGGCCGGCGCCGCCCAGGTCTTTTCTCTTCATATCGGCTCCCAAAGCTACATCGACACCAGTGTGATCGCCGACGCCTTCGCCGCTTCCGGCAACCCCATTGTCACCTTCTCCCAGCAGAACGGCATCCAGACCTGGAACGCTTCCACCGGCGCGCCCGCGGCCCAGGACCTCGCGGTCAACTTCTCCTCGTCCGGCGGCCCGAATAGCCTCCGGTCGGCCTTCGCTCCCGGGGGTCCGGTGGTCTACACCGGCCCTGACGGCGACCTGCTTCGCCTGTGGCAGCTCGTGCAGCCGGCCAGTCGGCTCCTCAACCCTTCCGGCTCCGCTCCTCTCGACATGTCCGCCACACCGTCCGGCGTCCGCATCGCTCTCCTGGTGAACGGCAAGATCGTTGTCACCGACCAGGCCGGCAATCCCATTGGCAAATCCATTCCGGCTCCGGGCTGGATCCTCTATACCGGACCCAATGGATCGTCCAGCGGCGCCGAGTTCAGCTACGACGGAACCAGCCTGAAAACCGCGATGCCCCTGCCAAACGGCAATGACTCCTACACCGTCTGGAACGTCTCCACCGGCGCGGCTGTCTGGCACAGTCCAGCCGGCGTCACGCAGTTCACCTTCAGCCCCTATGGCCCATCCTTCGTCGTCACCGTCTCCAACACCGTCCAGGCCTTCGACAGCGCCACCGGCGCGCCCCTGGCCGCCTTCCACCCGCCTGCCGGCGCCACCATCGGCAGCACCGTCTTCAATCCCTCCGGCCAGACGGCGATCACCCGCTATGACACCGCCTCCGTTGCGTACGACCAGTCCGTGATCTGGGATCTCCGCTCCGGAAAGACGGGCGGCCTCATCTCCGGAAAGGCCGAGTTTGTCCCGGGCGCAAACGCCGTGCTCAGCGATGTCGATAATTACTCGTCCAGCCGTTCCGATCTTTACCTTTATCCGCTCACATCCGACGGCCTCTCGGTCACCAAGGCCTCCCCATGGAAGCTTCCGGTCTACTTTCCTGCCGGCCTCTACAGACACCACCTCAGCGCCGACGGCAAGTTTCTGCTCACCGTGCCGACGACCGACACCGTGGTGCAGGTCCGCGACATGAAGACCGGCGCCGTCACCGGCTCATCGATGTACCCCCAGGGCGCCGTCGGCGATGCCCGCTTCAGCCCCGACGGCAAAATCATTCTCATCGAGACCGACCGCGGAAGCGGCAGCCAGACGGCACCGGGCGTGCAACTCTGGAGCGCCGCCACCCACAAGCCCATCGGCGACTGGATGCCCATGGGCGACGACAACGATGACTACGAGCTAACCGCCGGCGACCGTACCCTGCTCATCGCGTCCTTCGCCGGCAACTCCATCCACTCCTATCCGGTGCTTCTGGGGGGCGACAGCCGTTCGCTGGCGGCTCTGGCCGAGGCCGTCGCCGGCTACTGGCTCGACGCGCGCACCCAGTCCACCTTACCGACAGACGCCGGGGACCAGTACGATGCCATCGGCGACCTTCAAAAGCGGTACAAAATCCCCGCCAACGCCAACCTCCTTCAGACGATTCTCTCCGTGCTGGCGAGCGCCTCCACAAAGTGACCTCGCGGAGCCCGCTCGAGGATGGTCCTTTGTCCCCTGCCGGTCTGCTTCCGTGTGTGGCCCCGGCAGACGGCAGGCGAGCCCCGGGCTATCGGCTTGACGGCGCGATACGGACCTGAACCCGACCTCGCATTCGCAGCACCAAAATAAACGTCTGTCCATAGCCCTCCGGTTCGGGCCGCGTAAACTACTCGGAGCCGAATTTCCCATGGAGCCAACCCGATGAAATCGCGCGCCCTGTTGCCGCACGCAGCCAGCTCTCCTGTCCCTTCGTCCCTCCCCGGCTTCCTCATGACCAGCACGAATCGAATGAGTCACAAGCGGGCGCGCCAGCGGCGCCGGCTCCTTCTACCGGGCCTGCTGCTTCTGTCCTTGAGCGCGGCGGTGCAGGCGCACGCCCTCACGCCGCTGCACGACAACTGGCGGCTGCAATCGGCGTGCAAGATCCAGGCCGACGGCGCCACCATCTCCGCTCCAGGATTCTCGACCGATGATTGGATCAAGACCACCGTGCCCAGCACGGTGCTCGCCGCCCAGGTGGCCGCAGGATTGCTGCCCGACCCGTATTACGGCGACAACCTGCGCAAGCTGCCCGGGGTCAGCTACCCGATCGGCCATAACTTTGAGAATGAGCCGATGCCGGCCGACAGCCCCTATCACTGCGGCTGGTGGTACCGCACCCAGTTCACCGCACCCGCGCCCGACGGTCCCGGCGCTCACTACTGGCTGCACTTCGGGGGCATCAACTACCGCGCCGATATCTGGCTCAACGGCCAGAAGGTCGCCGACTCAACGACGGTCGCGGGCGCCTACCGCATCTACGACTTCGACGTAACCGGCATCCTCAAGCCGGGCGGCGAGAACGTGCTCGCCGTCGAAGCCTTCGCTCCCACCCAAAACGACCTGGGCATCAACTGGGTGGACTGGAATCCCTGCCCGCCCGATAAGGACATGGGCCTTTGGGGCGCCGTGGACCTGGAAGAGACCGGCCCGGTGTCCCTGCGCTCGCCCATGGCCGTCACGCACTTTGAAGACGACACCCTGCGCGTGGCCGACCTCACTCTGTACGCGGAGCTGCACAACTCCACCGGCAGCGCAGTCAAGGGCACGGCCACGGCAACGGCCGCCGGGGTCCGCGTCGAGCAGCCCGTGGAGCTGGGCCCGCACGAGGACCGCACCGTCGTGTTCACGCCCGAGCAGTTCCCGCAGCTCCGTATTCGCAACCCCGAGATCTGGTGGCCCTGGCAGATGGGCCAGCCCCACCTCGAACGGCTCACCATGAGCTTCGCCGCACCGGGACAGGCGGCCTCCGAGCAGACCGTCGACTTCGGCATTCGCGAGATCACCTCCGAGCTCACGGCGGACAACGGCGCCCGGCTCTTCCGCGTCAACGGGCGCCGCATCCTCATCCGCGGCGGGGGCTGGTCGCCCGACATGCTTCTGCGCGTGGACGACGCGCGCATGAAAGAGCAGATCCACCTGGTGCGCGACCTCGGCCTCAACGCGATACGGCTGGAGGGCAAGCTCGAGACCAACGAGTTCTTCCATCTCGCCGACCAGCAGGGCATCCTGGTGCTGGCCGGCTGGTGCTGCTGCGACCACTGGGAACGCTGGCAAAAGTGGACGCCGGACGACCTTCGCATCGCCACGGCCTCGCTGCGTTCGCAGCTTCTGCGCCTGCGTTCGCACCCCAGCCTGCTGGTCTGGCTCAACGGCAGCGACCACGCCCCGATCAAGGACGTGGAGCGCGCCTATCTCGACGTGGAGGCCGAGATCCACTGGCCCGACCCCATCATTGCTTCAGCCGCGGAGACGGACACGCCCGGCTCCGGCCCGACCGGCGTCAAGATGAGCGGCCCCTACGACTACGTGCCACCGAGTTACTGGTACGTCGATCACGAGCACGGCGGCGCCTTCCTCTTCAACACCGAAACCAGTCCCGGCCCCGACTTCCCTTCGCGTGCCAGCCGCGCGCTCTTCCTGCCCGACCCGGATGCCTGGCCGCCCTCGGCCGACTGGGACCTGCACAACGGCGGCGGCGGCTTCACCACGCTCAAAGACCTCTCGCAGTCGATGAACGCGGTCTACGCCGAGCCGCACTCCGCCGCCGACTTTGAGCGCATGGCTTCCACCATGGCCTACGACTCCGAGCGCGCCATGTTCGAGGCCTACACCAAGAACAAGTACGTCTCCACGGGCATCATCCAGTGGATGCTGAATAACGCCTGGCCCTCGATGATCTGGCATCTCTGGGACTACAACCTGGATACGGACGGCGGATATTACGGGGTCAAGAAGGCCTGCGAGCCGGTACACATCCAGTACTCGTACGACGACCGCTCCATCGTCGTGGTGAACAGCACCTACAAACCGGTGGAGGGACTGCACGCTACGGTTGACGTGCACGGCCTGGCATGGAACCAGCTTTACAGCGCGTCCGCAAACGTAAGCGCCCCTGCGGACAGCTCGCAGCGCGTCGTTGACATCCCCGACGCCCTGTACGCCAGCGGAGAGCGCATCTTCTTCATCGACCTGAAGCTCAGCGATGCCGAAGGCCGCATCGTCAGCCACAACTTCTACTGGGTGCCGGGCACGCTCACCAGCTTCAACTGGCCCGAGACCGAGTACACCTACACACCGGCTGAACGCTATGAGGACCTGAGCGCGCTCACCCATCTTCCACCGGCCACCGTGGGCGCCACGGCTGAGATCGCGGCCACGCCCCAGGGACGCGAGCTTCGGCTGCATCTCGAAAACCGCAGCGATGCGCTGGCCTTTCAGCTTCGCGCGGCCGTCCGTACTCCTTCGGGCGGGCTTGTCGCCCCTGTCCTCTGGTCCGACAACTGGGTCGAGCTCACGCCAGGCGAGTCCACAACGCTTACCGCTATGCTGCCGCAGGACGCCGGCGACCATCCGGTGGTGAAGCTGGAAGGCTGGAACGTCGCGCCGGTCACGCTCACGCCGTCCGGCGGCAGCAATTAATCCGGCGGTGCAAGCCTCCCGAGCGCATCGCTGCTCAGTTGGTAGCGCTGCCCTCAGATGCCAGCGGAAACCGCTCGCGCACCAGCCGCATTGCCTCCTCGGCGGTCGCAATCGCGCCCTCGAGCTGCGCATCTTCAACCGCGCGCAGAATCTCGCGAAAGGGTGCGCCGGGCGCATAGCCGGCGGCGATCAGCTCCCGGCCCGTGATCAGCCGCGGCGGACGCACCGCCTCCTCGGGCATCGACTGCCAGCGCTCGCGCACAAACTCCCAGTGATCCAGGTTGCCGCTTGCTGCGAGGCAATCCATGCGGTGCAAAGCCAGGTGCTCGTCAAAGTTCTCCAGCCGGAAGAACCGCTTCAGCGTGGAAGCCTTCATCCGCGCGGCGTCGGCAAAGCGCATGTGGTTCTCGATGAGCGCGAGAATCTGCCGGGTCTCGTCGTTGGAGAAGCGGAAGCGGCGGCAGATCGCCGCGCCGATGGCCACGCCCACCTCCACGTGCCCGTCGAAGCGGATGCGGTCCGGTGCGCGGCGGAACGTAGGCGGCTTGCCCACGTCGTGCAAGAGCGCACCCCAGGCCAGCGTCATCGAAGAGTCCGGCTCGATTTGTTCGAGCAGCAGCAGCGTGTGCACCCACACGTCGCCCTCGCGGTGGAACTGCGCCGGCTGCTCCACGCCCTTCATGCGCTCCACCTCGGGCAGCACCTGCGCCAGCAGGCCCGTCTCATCGAGCAGTTCGAAGGCCCGCCGCGCGCGGCCCTCGGTGAGCATCTTCGTCAGCTCGTCGCGCACCCGTTCGCGGCTCACCGCGTGGATGCGGCCGGCAAGCGCGCGGATGGCGCTGCGCGTGCCGGCTTCCAGCTCGAAACCAAACCGCGCCGCAAACCGCACCCCGCGCAGCATCCGCAGCCGGTCTTCCTCGAAGCGCAGCCCGGCGCGGCCGATGGCGCGAACGATGCCCGCGTCGAGGTCGGCCAGCCCGCCCACATAGTCGATGACGGCCGGGTGCCCCACCCTCGCCAAGCCTTTGTTCTTGTCGTCAGGGTGGGACCGGAGGTCGATCCCATCCACCAATCGTGCCGGATCGAGCAGCAGGCCGTTAATCGTGAAGTCCCGCCGCCGCACGTCTTCCTCGGCGCTCTTGGTGTACCGCACCGCATCGGGATGGCGGCCGTCCGAATACGCACCGTCGGACCGGAACGTCGCTACCTCGGTCACAAAGTGCGCCTCTTCGTCCTCAGGCGCGACGAGCACGACCCCAAAATGAGCGCCCACGGCGAAGGTCCGCTTGAATAGCCCCAGGACCACGTCGGGCGTTGCGCTTGTCGCCACATCGTAGTCGGCTGGCTCACGGCCCAGCAACAGGTCGCGCACGCAGCCTCCGGCGAGATACGCCTCATAGCCCGCCGCGCGCAAAGCCGCAACGATCCGCAGCGCTTCTTCGAACTGGGGCGATAAGGCCGGCATGGCTGCCTTCATTGTCGCCCGATTCATCGCTGCAAGGCCATTTAGCAGTCAGCGAAATGGCGCATAATTACGCTGGAGCGTCACATGAGCCGAACTCGAAAAGACTCCGCCGGGATGAAGGACACGGTCCTTGAAGTCGTGAAGAGAGACGATGGAAATTTTGACCTCTTCCTGAACCACAAGCTTGACCATAGTCAGACGCCGGAATCGTCAATCCCGGAGTGGCTCTGTGTGCGCTTCGGTTTCTGTGGCGACGAGTACGTTTCGATTCTGCGGGAAGTAGAACTCAACGGCCGGGCAACAATCATTCTCTGATTGGAATCGGTTCCTCGTTCACACATATTCACCCGCTAAACTGGAAGGATGACCGCCGGCCTGATTCTTGGCATCGAGACCTCCTGCGACGAGACCGCGGCGGCCGTGGTCCAGCGCGGCGCGCGCACGCTCTCGTCCGTCGTCGCCTCGCAGATTCCCACGCACGCCCCGTACGGGGGCGTGGTGCCGGAGCTGGCCAGCCGCGAGCACCTTCGCGCCATGGTTCCCGTGGTCCGCGCGGCGCTTCAGCAGGCCGGTGTCACGCTGGCCGATCTGGACGCCATCGCCGTCACCTCTGGACCCGGCCTGGCCGGCGCGCTGCTCGTCGGCATCACCTACGCCAAGGCGCTGGCCTTCGCGCAGAGCCTGCCGCTCATCGCTGTGAACCATCTCGAAGGCCACATCCACGCCGTGCTGCTCAACGAGCGCGAGTCTTCGCAGAATGGTCAGCAAATTGAGGCGAATGCCGACCCAAAAGACTCGCCGGACGCGCAGTCCCTCGCCCTGGTCGTCTCCGGAGGCCACACGCATCTCTATCTCGCCAAGCCCGCGCATGGTACCTGGACCTATACGCTCGTCGGCCGCACCCTCGACGACGCCGCCGGCGAGGCCTACGACAAAGTCGCCAAGCTCCTCGGCCTCGGCTATCCAGGCGGCCCGTGGATCGATGCGCTGGCCCTCCACGGCAACCCGCACGCCATCCCATTTTCGTTCTCACAGATCAAACCGAAGGTCCACCTGGGTGGTAAACCCCCGCGCACCAAGGCCGCCAAAACCGCCCCCATCGCCGCCCTCGATCCGCATTTTCTCTTCTCGTTTTCCGGCATCAAGACGGCCGTACTGCGCTATATGGAGCTTCACGGCCTGCGCGAGGAAGCGGCGGCACGCTTTCGCCGCATCGCCGGCGCGGGTGCCCCAGGTCCCGCTTCCGGGACCTGGGCTCGCAAGCCGCGGACCCGCGAAGAAGCTCTCGCCCTCTGCCCGCAGCCCACCCTCGACCTCATCGCCAGCTTCCAGCACGCCGTCGTCGGCGACCTGCTCAAGAAGACCTTCGCCGCCGCCGAGCGCCTGGGCGCCGCCCGCATCCTGGTCACCGGCGGAGTGGCCGCCAACCGCGAGCTCCGCGCCCGCTTCACGGCTGAGGCCGCCGCGCGCGGCCTGCGCGTCTCGTTCCCAACGCTCGCGCTCTCGACGGATAATGCGGCCATGATCGCCGCCGCCGCGTGGCCGCGCCTTCAATCCGGCGAGTTCGCGCCGGCCGATCTCACTGCCGACCCTTCGCTTGCCTTGGGCCGGTAAGGCAACAAGAATCAACACAGCCACGGCTTGATCCTTCCCGCAAATGCCACAAAAGGCTACACTGACTCCAGCAACCCCGGCGACAACTGAAGTCAGCCGGGCAGATGTGCGCCGATGCGAGGCCGCAGCCATGATCTCCGAGCTAAAAATTCGCAACTTCAAAAGCCTGGAGAGCGTCGATCTCAAACTCGGCCACTTCAACCTGCTGGTCGGCGCAAACGCCAGCGGAAAATCCAATTTTCTTGACGCGCTGCGATTTCTGCAAGGCCTTGGTAATGGCCTTACCATTGATGAGATTCTGAATGGAAAGCCGCCATCGTCGACGAGTTTGAAGTGGGACGGGATTCGCGGTGGGGCAGAATTTGTTTCGTATCGCACAAAAAGGGGACTTACGACATCGACAATTGAGCTTGAGGTGATTCTCAAGAGCGCTCGGGATCAAAACCTGAAATACGAGATGGAATTTAATCCATCTGAACGAATGTTTGTGAGTGAAAGGTTGACCGATGGGACGGAAATCCTACATGAAATGACAAGGGAGAAGCACAAACAGCAATCTTATGAAAATCTCGCAATACCGTATGTCAGCTCATCAATTGGCAACCTGTTTGCGAATCTTCATTTCTACGATTCGCTTCGAGCTAACGCCAACGCACAACACAATTCCTTGGAGAAAATCCCGGATGGAGAATCGCGCAAGCTGAAGGAACTATGTTGGGAGGTTCTCGATTTCTTCCGCGATATGCAGTTCCTTGACCCACTTCCCGCGACACTACGAAGTTATTCGTCAAAGGTACTGAGACTAGGCGAAAACGGCGAGGGTTTCGCAGCTCTCATCCACGAAATCGAGTCCAACGGCAGCAAGCCAGCGCTGCTCGAATGGCTAAAAGAGCTTCGACCCGATGAAGTAGACGATATCTACGCCCTCGAAGGCCTGAACAACGACTTCATGGTTGCAATCAAAGAGGGCAACAAGGAGTTCCGCGGTCCCGTCCTTTCCGAAGGCACTCTCCGCTTCATTGCCTTGGCCGCCGCTTTTTTCCAACCATCCATGCCGAAAGTTCTGGTCATCGAAGAGATCGAAAGAGGCCTGCATCCCAGCCGTTTGCGTCTCCTGCTCGAACTCATGCGCTCGCAATCCAGGCGCACCGGAACACAGGTCTTCGCCACCACGCACTCGCCCACCTTGCTTGCCTGGCTCACCGAAGAAGATCGCAAAACCACCTTCGTATGCACGCGCGACGCCGAATCGGGAGCCACCAGGATGCGCTCTCTGGCTGAAGTTCCAAGGCTCGAAGAACTGGTCAGAGAGCGGCACAGTCTCGATCAACTCTTCGAGCAAGGCTGGATCGAGTCCGTCCTCCATGAGTCATAACGTCCTGGTGATCCCGGAGAATCCGGCCTACAACGGCGCTATCTTGAAGCCGCTTTGCGAAAGGCTCTTCCAGGAATGCGGCCGGACCCAGGCCAGCGTGGAAGTGATGGCAAATCCGAAAGCGAACGGCTACGAGCACGCGAAGAGTCTTTTCCCACGCACCATCCTCGAACTTTACAGCCATAAGCATCTCGTCCTTTTCCTTCCGGACTCGGATGGCAAGGACCGGAGCGCGGAGTTTGCCCGGCTGGAAGCTGATTTCGAGCAAGGGGCCATGGCCGTCGCCAAGCCGGTCCGGCTGATCTGCTGCGCCGCCGTCCCTGAAGTAGAGGCGTGGCTGCTCGCGGGCCATCAGGATAAGTGGGAGAAAGATTGGCATTGGGGAACGATGCGCGCGGACCGTTCCATCAAGGAGAACTACTTCCATCCCTTTCTTAGAGCGCATGGCCAGGACAAATACAGATACCCGGATGAGGGCCGCAAGCAGTTAATGCTCGCGGCCCTTCGCAATTACGCAGCCATCAAGCGCCGCTGCCCGGAATTGCAGGAACTCGAAGACCGAGTCCGGGCGCACATCGGCAATCTTCCTTAGAACGGTCGCGGACACCCTGCCCACCGTCCCCCGCCAATGCGATGATGAAAACGCATGTCCGTCCTGAGCTCGGAATCCGTCGTCCTGCGCACCTGGCCCGTTCAGGAAGCCGACCTTATCGTCAGCTTCTTCACGCGCGACTACGGCCGGATGAAGGGCGTGGCCAAATCGGCGCTCAAGAGCCGCAAGCGCTTTGGCGGCGCACTCGAGCCCATGACCGTGGCCCGCGCCTGGTTCGCCGAGCGCCCGCGCCAGGAGCTGGTCCGCCTCGACCAGTTGGAGATCGTCCGCTCGCCGCTCTCCGCGCCCGTCGACCTTACGCGCATGGCTGTCCTCAGCTTTTACGCCGAGGTGCTCGACGAGGCCCTGCCCGAGCACGACCCCCAGGAGACCGTCTTCCGCCTCGTGCTCGCGGTCCTCGACCTGACCACGACGATCCAATCGGAGACCGACCGACCCCATTCCGCAGGACCCTGGATGCCGCTCACTTACTTCGCGCTCTGGATGACGCGCCTTCTCGGCCTGCTCCCCGACATCGCGCATTGCACCGTCTGCGGCGAAGCACTGCATCCAGCGGAGGCCTGGTTTCATGGCTATTCGGACGGCCTCTTCTGCGCCCTCCACCGCAACGGCAGCGCCAGCCCGCTCTCGCCTGACTCCTGGCATCTTGCTCAACGCATGATGAGGGCGCCGGTAGCGATCTTCTGCGGCGAACCCTGGCCCCGCCACCGCGCCCAGGACCTGCGCCGCTTCGCCATCCAGTCCATCGAGCGCCACCTCGAGCGCAGGCTGCGCACCGCAGAGGCGCTGGCGCGGCTGGGCGGATAGGAGCGTGAATACCTCGCTAAAAAGCTAAGGCTGCTAAAATCAGTCCTTAGTCCCAACGAGAGAGATTTGCCCGTGTCCGCAGCCCATCCGCTACCTCAAGTGAAGCCCTCCGCGCTCACCTTTCAGGATCTTCTCTTCCGCCTGCAGGGGTTCTGGGCGGCGCGCGGCTGCGTCCTCCAGCAGCCTTATGACGTCGAGGTCGGCGCCGGCACCATGGCGCCCGAAACCTTTCTGCGCGTCATCGGACCCAGGCCCTACAAAGTGGGCTACGCGCAGCCCTCGCGCCGCCCCGCTGACGGCCGCTACGGCGAAAACCCCAACCGGCTCTTCAAGCACACCCAGTTTCAGCTCATCCTCAAGCCCCCGCCGGTCAACGTGCAGGAGCTTTACCTCGAATCCCTCGAAGCCATCGGCATCGACCTCAGCCGCCACGACCTCAAGTTCGAAGAGGACAACTGGGAGTGGCCCGCCGGCGGCGCCTGGGGCGTGGGCTGGCAGGTGATGCTCGACGGCCTCGAGATCACCCAGTTCACCTACTTCCAGCAGTGCGGCGGCCTCGACCTCGACCCCATCTGCGCCGAACTGACGTACGGTCTTGAACGCATCGCCGCGTTTTTGCAAGATGTTGACTCCATCTACGACATCGTCTGGGCGCGCGATCCCGAAACCGGGGCACCGGTGACTTATGGCGACGTGCGCCTCGCCGAGGAGCTCCAGTTTTCGGTCTATAACTTCGAGTTTGCCGAGATCGACAAGCTCTGGACCCACTTCAACCTCTACGAAGAAGAGGCGCAAACGCTCTTGAGTCAGGCCGGCAAGTTGCTAGCCCGCGAAGACGCAACCGCCGCCGAAAAACGCCGCTTCCCGTTACTCGCGACTTACGAATTGGCGCTCAAGTGTTCGCACTTATTCAACCTCCTCGACGCCCGCGGCGCCATCAGCGTCACCGAGCGGGTCGGCGTCATCGGCCGCATTCGCAGCCTCGCTGTCGGCGTGGCCAAGGCGTATGCGGCGCAGCAGGTGGCTGGTTAGCAAGTTAGCAGGTTGGCGAGTCAGCGGGCCGATGCAGTTAGCCGCTTGTGGTTTTCTGATCACTGACCACTGACCACTGTTTTAGGGAAGCTGAGTTATGTCCGACTTTTTACTTGAAATCGGCCTCGAAGAAGTCCCGGCGCGCATGATCGCCGCCGCCGAAGCCGAGTTAGGCCGCCGCGTGAATGAGTTACTGGCGCGCGAGCGCCTACTCGCGCCTGAAGCAAAGCTGACCACTTACTCGACGCCGCGCCGATTGGCTGTGCTCGTCGAAGGCGTCCTCGCCGCGCAGGCCGATATGGAAGAGAAGCTTACCGGCCCCTCGTGGAAGGTGGCCTTCAAAGACGGCGCGCCCACCGCCGCGGCCGAAGCCTTCGCGAAGAAAGCCGGCGTGGCCGTTGCCGCTCTCGAAAAAGTGGAGACGCCCAAGGGCGAGTACGTTGGCGCGACGGTCAAGCGCAAGGGGCGCGCGGCAACGGAGTTGCTGGCCGCGGAGTTGCCTAAAGATGTGCTCGCCATTTACTGGGCCAAGAACATGTACTGGCGCGCCGGAAAACCAGAGCGCTTTGTCCGCCCCGTGCGCTGGGTGGTTGCATTGCTCGATTCCGCTGTGGTCCCGCTCGAAATCGCCGGCATCGCCGCCGGCGACACCAGCCGCGGCCATCGCATCCTCCACGGCGAAAAGCCCGTCGTGATCGATTCCCCGGCGAGCTACTCCAAAGCGCTGCTCGCTGCAAGCGTCGTCGCCGACGTCGCCCAGCGCCGCCACATCATCCGCAAAGCTCTCGACGCCGCCACGCGCACGGTTCCCGGCGCGCGCTGGCGCGAGGATGAGCCGCTGGTCGAGACGGTCGTTCATCTGACCGAATGGCCCTCGGTCATCCTGGGCGACTTCGAGCCTGAATATCTTGCGCTGCCCGAAGAAGTCCTGGTCACGGTGATGCGCGACCACCAGAAGTACTTCGCCGTCGAGGACAAATACGGCAAGCTCGCGCCGCACTTCCTGGCCGTGCTCAATACGCAGGCCGACGACGAGGGCGCGACCATCATCCGCCACGGCAACGCGCGCGTCCTGACCGCCCGCTTCAAAGACGCGCGCTTTTTCTGGGACTTTGATCAAAAGACGCCTCTATTCGAGCGCATCGAAAGCCTGAAGCATGTAACTTTCCACAAAGACCTTGGAAGCTACCACGATAAGACTGGATGGAATGGCACCGTTGCGCATAAGTTGCGTCAGCAACTCGAATCGAAAGGATTCAGTGACTGTAATTATGCCGCGGTTGAGTTGGCTGCCGGGCTTGCTAAGACCGATTTGACGACGGAACTCGTCAAGGAATTCACCGAGCTCCAGGGAATCATTGGCGGACTTTACGTCCGGGCACAGAATTTGCCTGGAAATCTAAAGCCAGAAACGGTGGATAGGGTCGCCCAGGCTATTTACGACCAGTACACACCCGCATCTGTCGATGACCCTATTCCATTAACCGTCGAAGGGCAACTCCTCGGAATTGCTGATCGCATCCAGACGATTATCGCAATGTTCAGCATTGGGAACGCGCCGACAGGATCGAAAGATCCCTTAGGACTTCGTCGAGCTGCGAATGCCATCGTCAAGATTCTCGCTGATTCGAGAGTGCCTTTGAACCTTGATGAGATTGTGGAGTCGGGAACCGGCAATCCCGATTGGGAAACTTACAAGGAGCCAGTCGCTGCCTTCCTCCGTGAGCGCCTCCACTTTTACCTCAAGGACGTCCGCAACCTCGCCTATGACGTCGTCAACGCCGTCCTTGCCGCCGATGCAAATGACGTCCGCGACGCCATCGCCCGCGCAGAGGCGTTGACGGCTGCACGAGGCTCCGAGGATTTCGTCGCCGTCTCCGCGGCCTTCAAGCGCATCAAGAACATCCTGCGCCAAGCCGAAGAAAAGGGCTATGCTCACGGAAATTGGGCCGACGTCCAAGCCGCTGAAGCGAAGGACCTGAGGAGTGCGATCCACTCGCTCGCGGACCGGGTGGCAAAGCTTCGCGAGCAGCGCAAATACGCCGAGGCCCTCGCGCTGATCGCCACGCTGCGACCGAAGGTGGACGCCTTCTTCGACAAAATCATGGTGCTCGATCCCGACCCGGAAGTCCGCGGCGCGAACCTCGACCTCATCCGCGGAGTGCTCAGCAACTTTTCCGGCATCGCCGACTTCAGCGAGATTGTCACTGCCTGAAGTCTCTCCCTGAAATCCCTTACTGTCCGTCGAGAAACGCCCGCACCTGCGGGTCGAGCGTAGCGGCCTCGCAGCCCACGGCAAGGTGCCCGCAGTCGCCCTGGAGCAGGATGACCCTGGCCCCGATCAGGCGCGCAAAATCGAGGGCCGGCTCCGGATTCACCATGTGGTCCTGCGCGGAAGAAACCACCAGCACCCGCGCCCGCACCCGCTTTGCCGCCTCTTCCAGGCTCCCGCCATGCGCCACGTCCAGGTGCCTGATCGCCTCAAGCTGCGCCAGCCAGTCGTTGGCATCGAAGGGCAGGATGCCCCTGGCCAGCCACTTCGCGTAGTCCTTGTTGAACGCCTCCCGCGAATGGGTGCGCACAAAGTTCGCGGGCGTGGTCAGGTTCAGTTGCCAGATCAGCTCGGCCACGGGAACGGGCGGAGGCTGCGTGTAGCGGCCATGCTTCCACGCGGGATCGGACTCCACCGCATCCATGTCCGCGCGAATGAGCAGCAGGTCGCGGCTGTTGGGCCGCGGAGCACCGACAATGGGAATCGCCTCGTCCATGAAACCCGGGTAATCGACCATCCATTCAAAGGTCTGGATGCCGCCCATCGAGATCCCCATCACCGCGTGCAGATGGGCGAGATGCAGAGCCTCTGTGGCCAGGCGATACTCGGCGTTCACCATGTCCTGAATCGTGAAGACAGGGAAATCGGGCCCGGACTGCGTCCCCGAGTTCGACGGCGAAGACGAGACGCCGTCGCCCAGCGCGTCGACGGCAATGACGAAGTATTTTGCGGGATCGACCAGGCTATGTGGGCCGACGGATTCAGCCAGGTCCGCGCTCCTGCCGCTGAACCAGGTCGGAAAGAGCACGGCGTTGGAGCGCTCGGCGTTGAGCTGGCCCCACGTCCGGTAACCCAGCCGGCAGTTGTCGATTTGCCTTCCGCTCATAAGCCTGCAGACGCCGAGATCGGCGAACTGCTGGCTGCCGGGCGCGGCGGAAGGCTGCGCCGGGCACGGGGCGGGCGCGGCCGCAGCGAGGCAGGAGAGAAGAGACGCGATCCCAAGCAGGCCTGGTTTTTTCATGGCAACGAGTGTACACGTCGGCGCCGGGGACAGACCGCGACTGCATCGGTGCCTGCGGGCCCGACGTCTAATATCAAGAGAGATGTCCGACACGCTCTATCTAAGCCTTTGGTACCCGAACCTGCGCCTGGAGGCGCTCCCCGGCAAGCTGACCGCGGTGCTGGGCGCCTTTGCCGCGCACGGGGGCGAGCCGCGCGTCTACGCGGCCACGGTATGGCCGGTAAGCTGGAGCGAGTCGCCGGTGTTCCAGCGGGTCTGGGGCCGCGCCGGCTCGGGCGCAGACCGTGGCCTCGAGCCCCGCCTGGCTGTCGAAGAAGCCACCGAGCTTTTCCATGACGACTACGCCTACGAGTTCCAGATCGGCTGGAGGCTGTGGGAACTCGAAGCCGCCGCCGGCCTCGATCCCCGCTGGGTCCGCGAGCCGCGCCTGGTCCGCGTCACCGGCTACGGCCCGCTCTTTGACGGGGCCGCCTACGAACAGGAGGGCCATATCCACATCGACTTCGGGCCGGACGCCCCGTTTCTCGAGGAGGAAGCGGAACTGGACACCGTGGGCGCGCGCCACGTGGAAGAAAATGTGCGCCAACTCGTGGGACTGGCCGCGGCTGTCGAGAAGGATTCGGGCGCCACGGCGCGCCTCTTGTGGAGCGAGCTGGGCGAGAGCCTGGCGCAGCGGCTGGCCGCGCGGCTCGGAGTGCAGAACTGACCATGCGCTTCACCATCGAACGATTGCGGACCCTGGTGCTGCTGGCCGGCGTTCTGCTGGTGGCGGCGCTGGCCGTGTTTCTCACCATTGGAAGATGGAAGAGCCTGCTGGGGATGAAGGATATTCCCAAGCGCCTCGGCCTCAACATCGAGCAGGAGGCCAACGGCTTTGTGCGCGCGGAGTTTCATGCCGGCCACGCGGTCTTCAGGATTGAGGCCTCGAAGGCCGACCAGTTCAGAGACGGCAAGGTTCTGCTCCACCACGTCATGATCGAGATGTACGGTCAGGACGGCAAGCCCACGGACCGCATTGAAGGCAACGAATTCGAGTACAACCAGCAAACCGGCATTGCCAAGGCGGAAGGCAAGGCCGAGATTACGATCATGCGGCCCACTGAGCCGCTCGCCGGGGTTCCACCAGCGGCGGCGGCGAAGGCCGACAAGGGCAAGCCGCGCACGGGGCCGCTGGCGCAGGCCGCGCGCTCAGCGGAAGAGAGCGCCATCCACGTGGAAACCAGCGGCCTCACCTTTGACAAGACGACCGGCGTGGCTTCCACCAGCCAGAACGTCGCATTTTCGATGGCGAAGGGCAGCGGCAGCGCCATGGGCGCCAGTTACAACTCGCAGGGAGGCGAGTTGGTGCTGGACCACGCCGTGGAGCTGACTACGGCGCGGGGGGGGCAGCCGGTGGTGATCCACGCAGCCCACGCCGAGTTTGGTCGCAACGACCAGCTCTGCACCCTGCTCCACGCGACCGCCACCTACCGGCAGGGCCAGGCGACGGCGGAGCAAGCCAGGATCCTGTTTCGCCGCGACGGCACGGCCCAGCAGGTGGACGCGGAGAGGGGATTGACGGTGGCGACGGCGGCCGGAAGCCATCTGTCGGCGCCGACCGGAACCATCGCGTTCGACGCACACAACCAGCCGCGCCACGGCGACCTTGAAGGCGGGGTGACGATCGACTCGGTGACCGCGAACCGCCAGCTGCACGGAACCGGACCGTCGGCCGTCCTGCACTTCTCGCCGCAGGGAGATCTTGAGCGCGTCCAGATGAACCACGGCGTCGAGCTCGAGAGCGAGTCTGCCAGCGGCGCCTCGGGCGCACAAACCGCACAGATGCGTGTAACGCGGACGTGGCGCTCGCCCCTCGCCGACGTGGCCTTCCGGAAGGACGGCGCCGGGCAGGTTGAGCCGGCAACGATCTACGGCTCAGGCGGCGTGGTGGTGACGACCGAGACGCGCCGCGGCAGCGCCGCACCGGTGCCCTCGCGCCTGACGGCCGACGAGATCACGGGCGAGTTTGGGCCCGGCTCAGAGCTCACCGCGATGACCGGCACGGGCCATGCAAGCATCGAACAGACGACCGCCAAGGGCGCCCGTCAGACGATGACCGGCGACCGGCTGGAGGCGCTCTTTGAGCCGCCCCAGCGCAGCACAACCAGGGGGGCTTCGTCCACCGCCGCGGAGATTCAGTCGGCCACTCTCGAAGGAGACGTGGTGCTCGCGCAGCAGCCGGCCCCAAAACCGGGTGCGCCGCCGCAGGCGGAACTGCGCGCCACGGCCGGCCGCGCCGAATACGAGGGCGGCGGCGAGTGGGTGCACCTCTCCGAGGCTCCGCACGTCGAGGATGGGGACTTCGCGCTGGCAGCCACCAAGATCGATATTTCGCAGCAATCGGGCGATGCCTTTGCCCGCGGCGCGGTGCGAGCGACCTGGAGTGAGAGCGCGGCCGCCGCCGGCCAAGGCCGGGAGGGATCAGGGAACCGCACCACGAATGACAAGACCTTCAATCTGGGCGGCCAGGGCCCCGCGCACGCCATCGCGGACGAGGCGCAGTTTAACCAGGCGAGCGGCGAGGCTACCTTCCGCGGGCACGCGCGGCTCTGGCAGCAGGCCAACTCCATCGCCGGCCCGCTGATCGTGCTGAACCGCCAGCGGCGAACGCTGGTCTCGGACAGCACCAATCCGGCCGAGCCTGTACGGGCGGTACTCCTCAGCGCCGGCCCCGCTCCGGCCCTCACCGAGCCGGAGATCGAAACGGTCCACGCCACGCAAAAACCGGCCCACCGCCCGTCGCGCACGCCCACAGTCATTCGCGTGCGCGGCGGCGAGTTCACCTACTCCGATTCAGAGCGCAGGGCTGTCATGGCCGGCGGCGCGCTGGGGCCGGTCATCGCAGAAACAGGCGACGCAACCTGCACGGCAAACGAAGTCACCCTGATCCTGGCGCCCGAGGGCAAGCAGCACGAGTCGGAACGCGGGCAGGGCCAGGTGGAGCGCATGACCGCCAGCGGCGACGTGGTGATCCGCTCGCAGGGCCGGCGCGGAGCGGGCGCGCAGCTAGTCTATACGGGCGCGACCGGCGAGTACGTTCTAACCGGCACGCCCTCGGCGCCGCCGCGACTCACCGATCCCGCGCGCGGCACCGTGACCGGAGCGGCTTTGATTTTCAACAGCCGCAATGATAGCGTCAGTATCGAAGGCGGCGGACGCGAGACCTCAACCGACACCACTGTGCCCAAGATAGGCGTGCAAGAAAGCCAACAACGTAAATGGAGACGCTGAGCGCCGAGGGAATCGGCAAAAGCTATAAGAGAAGGCAGGTCGTGCGCGGCGTCGACCTGAAGATCTCCCGGGGCGAGGTGGTGGGGCTGCTGGGCCCCAACGGCGCCGGCAAAACCACCAGCTTTTACATCATCGTGGGCCTGGTGCCACCGGAGAGCGGCCGGGTGATGGTGGACCAGACCGACATTACTCACCTGCCCATGTACCTGCGGGCCCGCAACTTCGGCATCAGCTACCTGCCCCAGGAGCCCTCGGTCTTTCGCAAGCTCACCGTCGAAGAAAACATCATGGCCGTGCTGGAGGCGCAGCCGCTGAACAGCCGCGAGCGCCGGGCGCGCACGGAGCGTTTGATCACACAGCTCAACCTGGGCCACATCCGCGCCACGCGCGGTTATGCGCTCTCCGGCGGCGAGCGCCGGCGGGTCGAGATCGCGCGCGCCCTCTGCATCCACCCCAACTTCATCCTTCTCGACGAGCCCTTCAGCGGCATCGATCCCATTGCCGTCCTGGAGCTTCAGAAGATCATCTTCGACCTGAAAGCCAGCGGTATTGGTATTCTGATAACGGATCACAATGTGCGCGAAACGCTGAGCGTCACCGACCGCGCGTACATCATCGCCGAGGGCCGCATCTTCCGCACCGGCACGCCGCGCGAGCTGGGCAACGACGTGGAGGTGCGCCGCGTGTACTTGGGGGAGGGTTTCTCGCTGGGCTGAGGCCCGCGCACTTTGCGCAAAGCGGATGACGGAATGTTGGAACGCGTCAATCGCGCGGGTAGGAGCGGCGAGGCTGCCGATTTCAGACAGAAACTCCGGAGGCGGCGGTTGCCCATTCCGGGACGCCTGGTCTGATTCATGTTCTTTTTCCCTTTAAGCTTTTTCTCACACGATTACACTCTCATTGAGTCCAAAACGGGGAACGATTCCCATTTATGGCGCTGCTGCAACCAAAACTGAACCTGAAAGTGGCGCAACGCCAGGTCCTCACGCCGGGCCTGATGCAGATGGTGAGCGTTCTTGCGCTCAACAAGGTTGAGCTCAAGGAGATGATCGATGCCGAGATGGTGGAAAATCCCGTCCTGGAAGAGATCGACGAGTCGGTGCCGACGCTTGATGAGGTTGCCGGACGCGAAGAACTCCTCGAGCGGGGAGCAGAGGAAGCCGCTGCTCCGCCCAAAGATGTCTTCAGCGAGATCGACTTCGGATCGTACTTCCAGGAGTATCTTGACCCCGGCTACCGCACACAGCCGGAGTACGAAGAGAGCGAGAGACCTTCGTTCGAGAACTTTCTCTCTCAGCCAACGACTCTTTCCGATCACCTGGCGTGGCAGCTGGGAGCTCTGAGTCTCGATCCGCACTTATACGAGGCCGCGGAGTTTGTGATTGGAAACCTCGACGACGACGGCTACCTGGCCGCGACCGACGACGAGCTGGTGGACGGCTTCACACAGTTCCTGATGAGCGCGCCGGGGAATGGAACGGCGCCGGCCGATCGCACCGCCACGCTCGACCTGATCCGCGGCGCCATCGATCTTGTGCAGCACCTCGATCCATCCGGGGTGGCGGCGCGGGACCTGCGCGAGTGTCTCGCCCTGCAGATCGCCGCGCAGCAGCAGGAGTTCGGCAGCGTCTACGCCAGGCGCGAGTTAGAGGAGGAAGACGACCTTCACGGCAGCTTCCGCGCGGAGGCCGAGGCGCATCTCGAAGAACGACGCCGCGCCATGGAGGTAGCCGCGCTCATCGTCGACCGTCATCTGCACCTGCTGCAGAAGCGCGACGTGAAAGACCTGGCCCGCGCCGCGCAGATTACCCCGGAGGCAGCCCACGCCGGCATCGAGTTCATCCGCACCCTCGACCCACGGCCGGGGCGACTCTACAATCGCGAACAGACGCGGCTGATCGAGCCGGACGTGGTCTTCCTCAAGAGCGGCGGCGAGTGGACGGTCTCCATGAACGAGGAGGACCTGCCCAGCCTCCGGCTCAGCCAGCGCTACCGCCGCATGCTGGTCGCCCAGAACACCGATAAAGAGGTCAAGGACTACGTCAAGGAGCGCTTTCGCTCGGCCATGCAGCTCATGCGCAACATTGCGCAGCGCAAGAGCACCATTCTGCGCACCTGCGAGGTGATTGTGCGCCGTCAGCAGGACTTCCTCGAACATGGCCTCGAGGCCCTGCGGCCCATGATGATCAAGGAAGTCGCCGAAGAGATCGGCGTTCATCCTTCCACCGTGAGCCGGGCCGTGGCCAACAAGTACGCGCACACGCCGCAGGGGGTCCTGGAGCTGCGTTTCTTCTTCTCCGAGGCCTCAAACGGCCCCGAGGGCGCGGACACGCCGCTGCTGGTTCTCAAACGGAAGGTCCGCAAGCTCATCGAAGACGAAGACCCGCGCCGTCCTCTCACTGACGACCAACTCGCGGCCATGCTGCAGGCGCAGGGCATTCAGCTCACGCGCCGCACCGTAGCCAAGTATCGCGAGGACATGAACATCCCCTCCACGCACCAGCGGCGCAGACGCGACTGAGGCGGAAGGCTTCCGGCAGCGCAGTTTTCGCCGTGCGGCTGGGCTGCACTTGCCCACGATACGCCTGAGTCGTTAAAGTGGCCCCACGCGGCATTTTTCGCCGGCGCGGGTGAGTGTGTCCACATTCCGCGCCGATCTGGCCGCAATAAAGGACTGCGTATGTCTTCATTGCCGGCTTCACCCGTTGCCCAGCAGGATATCGACTCGACGCTCCGCGAAAACCGGGTGTTCCCGCCGCCATCCGAGTTCAGCGACAGAGCCCACATTCAAAGCCTGGAACAGTACGAGGCGCTTTACAAGAAGTCGGTTGAAGATCCGGAGGGCTTTTGGGCGGGCGTAGCCGGCGATCTGCATTGGTTCAAGCCATGGGACAAGGTGCTGGACTGGAACCTGCCCTGGGCTCAGTGGTTCGTCGGCGGCAAGCTCAATCTCTGTTACAACTGCGTTGACCGTCACGCCCTCGGCGCGCGGCGCGACAAGACGGCCATCCTGTGGGAAGGCGAGCCGGGCGAGATCCGCCGCCTCAGCTACGCCGAACTTCATATCGAGGTCCAGAAATTCGCCAACGCGCTCAAGTCGCTGGGAATCGGGAAGGGCGACCGCGTGGCCATTTACATGGGCATGACGCCGGAGCTGGCCATCGCCCTGCTGGCCTGCGCGCGCATCGGCGCCGTGCACTCGGTGATCTTCGGCGGCTTCGCGGCCAACGCCATCGCCGACCGCGTCAACGACTCCTCCTGCGTAGCCATCATTACCCAGGACTCGAGCTACCGGCGCGGCAACCAGATCCAGCTCAAGCGCACGGTGGACGAAGCGATGCCCGCCTGTCCCACGGTCCGCCATGTGGTGGTCTTCCGCCGCACCGGTTCGCCCGTCAACATGGTCGCGGGCCGCGACCACTGGTGGCACGACGTCGTGGCCGCTGCCGCGCCCGGCTGCCCCGCCGAGGAGCAGGACTCCGAGGACCCGCTCTACATCCTTTACACCTCCGGCACCACAGGAAAGCCCAAAGGCCTGGTCCATACAACGGGCGGCTACTCGGTCCAGACCTACCTCACGTCGAAGTACGTCTTCGACCTGCGCGACGACGACATCTACTGGTGCACGGCCGACATCGGCTGGGTCACCGGCCACTCCTACATCGTCTATGGCCCGCTGCAGAACGGCGCCACCGTGTTGATTTACGAAGGCGCACCCAACTACCCCGATTTCTCGCGCTTCTGGAAGATCGTCGACGACCACCGCGTGACCGTCTTTTACACCGCGCCGACGGCCATCCGCGCCTTCATCAAGTGGGGTGACGAGCACGTGGAGAAACACAAGCTCGATTCGCTGCGGCTGCTCGGCACCGTGGGCGAGCCCATCAATCCTGAAGCCTGGATGTGGTACCGCGAGAAGATCGGCCACAACCGCTGCCCGATCGTGGACACCTGGTGGCAGACGGAGACGGGCGCCATCATGATCACGCCGATTCCGGGGGCGGTCCCCGCCAAGCCGGGCTCGGCGACGCGTCCTTTTTTCGGCATTCAGCCCGAAGTGGTCACGCGGCCCGACGCCGAAGGCCGCTTTGACCGCGTGCCCGCGGGCCACGGCGGCCTGCTTGTCATTCGCAAGCCCTGGCCCTCGATGGCGCGCACCGTCTATGGCGACCCCGAGCGCTACAAGAAGACCTACTGGAGCGACGTGCCCGGCTGCTACTTCACCGGCGACGGCGCCCGCCAGGACGCGGACGGCTACTTCTGGCTGATGGGCCGGGTAGATGACGTGATCAACGTGAGCGGCCATCGCCTCGGCACTATGGAGGTCGAGTCGGCGCTGGTGGCGCACCCCAAGGTTGCCGAAGCCGCCGTCGTCGGCCGCCCCGACGATCTCAAGGGCCAGGCCATCGCCGCCTTCGTCACCCTCGAAAGCGGCAACCAGCCCAGCGACACTCTGAAAGACGAGCTGCGCAAGTGGGTTGCAAAAGAGATTGGCTCGCTGGCCCGGCCCGATGACATCCGCTTCACCGAAGCCCTGCCCAAGACCCGCAGCGGCAAGATCATGCGCCGCCTCTTGCGCGATCTGGCCACCCACGGCGAGATCAAGGGCGACACGACAACGCTGGAAGACTTCACCGTCATCGCAAAATTGCGAGAGGCGGAGGAGGGATAAAGGATTCTCCCCGTCCCAGCAACCCAAATTGGCGCTGCATTTGAGCGGCTATCTCCGTCTGTGATGCGGGTTCGGCGGCATAAGGCTAATTCCCTGTTTGGATGCTTGGCCGTAGACCGCTGCAACGGTTCTGCCGAGTTTCAGACCAATAACCGGCGTAGGGGTGTCCTCCTCCGCGAGTTTTTCCAGCCGATCTATATCCTCCTCGGTCCACGCCTTGCCAGTGTTCCGAATGTATTTCGGCAATTTGGACATCGCTAGCCTCCTCTTATTTTCCCCAGAAACGGGGATCATGCACCATCTGGCTCAAGCTCATCCCGGTTGCTTCTCGCACCGTCTCAAGGTGGGCGTCGATGCGCCAATCTGGCAGAAAATTTCTGCCGTATGTCTCGCGCAGCGTACCAACGGTAGTGTTGCCGTGTTTCTCGCTGATCCGACCATCTTCATCGATATGGCGTCCATCCAGTCCATTGCTCACGATATGTGCTCCTATTCTGTGTATGGATTGGGGAAGGCGAAAACAAGCACCAACGGTGCCGTCGCAAGAAAGGCGGAGCCCAATATAATCGCCAAACTTAACGCGATTATATCCAGCAGTCTACAAGTGAGATCGCCAATCGTCAAGATTACTATAAGATATCTTTAGTCAGAATTACTCATACTTTTCCTAATAATCGTAAAAAATACGCCTTATGTTCGATTTGAGGTCGCCCGTCGTCTCGATTAGCGCGATCCGATTGACGTATTTACCCGCACAGGCTATTTTCAAATTCGTGCGGCTCACCGATAAAAATAAGACCCAAATCGACTGCGGGTCTGCGCAAACCGACCGTATCCTTGACAAATTGGCACGTGAGGTGTTGGACCGTTGCCTGGCGGAAGAGAGCCGCTTCCGCGCAGGAGTGCAGGCCGGGCTGGACGCAGCCGACCGCGGCGACTTCGTTCCCACATCGGAAGTGTGGGCAAGAGTAGAGCACGCGCTGAAAGCCTGAGGCTCCTTCGCGTAGCTTCCTGCGCACAATCGAATCCACGGAGGCCCTTCGCGATGGCCGCAAGCGAAACCCTGATCCCGGTCGAAGAATATCTGAAGACCGTCACCGAACCGGACTGCGAGTACATAGCCGGAGTGATCGAATTGCGCACTCCGGCTGAACTGGATCACCCAGTTGGCAAGCTGCATTGCTGGGGTGGTTTGCGGGCCGAGGCGCCGAATGGGGTCTGCGCGTCCTTCCGTCGCTCCGCGTAAGAGTCGCCGCGGACCGCTTCCGCGTCCCCGACGTCACTCTTCTCAGCCGCAGCGCCCGCGCGAGCAGATCATCGCGCATCCGCCCCTTGCCGTCTTCGAGATTCTCTCGCCGGAAGATGCGATGACCCGCATGTTGGAGAAGCTCGCCGACTACGAGCGGACAGGCATCGAGGCCATCTGGATCATCGAACCCCAAAGGCCGGTCTACTACCGCTATCGCGGCGGCCAGCTCACGCCCGGCACGGCTTTCGATCTGCCCGGGAGCGAGTTCAGCATGCCTTTTGCCGAGATCGCTGCGCTCGCGGACTGATCCTCAGAACCGGTACACCACCCCCACGTTCGCCCGCGTGTTCCAGGTCAGATGGGGTGAGTAAGCCAGCGACGAGGTATTATTCGCAACCGAGAACGAAGCGCCGATCCGGTCGCCGGAGATACGCACGGCGATGTGCCGGCTGGCTGCAATCTGCAACCCGCCGCCAATGCCCCCGGCAAATGACCAATCGGGAGTCTCGCTTTCGCCGCCCGTGTGCTCGGCGCCGATCAGGCCGCGGAAGAATCCATCCACGGGACCGTAGATGTTGGCGCGGAAGTCGGGTCCGATGAGCAGGGAATCGATGACCGGCTTGCCGGGATTGCCCTGGCTCGTCCCCCACCTGTACTCGTCGCCGACGGCGGTCAGGGCGAAGTGCTTGCCCCAGTCGCGGCTTACAGCCACCTGAACGCCCTGCAGCCCGTAGCGGGACTGATTCACCTGGTTCAGCGTGCTGTAGGCGTAGCCAACCATGACTTCGTACTTGAGCATGGGCACGGGGGCGGGCGGGGGAGTCTGAGACTCCGGAGCTACCTGGCTTGCGGCCGCAAGCGGCATCAGCGCAGCCGCGCCCACGGCCAAAATCGCAACGAACAACGTACTCTTCAAATGGAAACTCTCCTCAAATCCATGCATTGGCGCCCTTCGGGCAACCCAGGCCCGGCTGCTGAGCGCCCGCATCACCTGTTTTCGATACCCTCATAGACTATCGTTTCCCCCCCACTTCCATGAAGAGGGCGGCGCATCGGTCTTGCCGGTTTTGCCGGTACTGTCAGTCACTCAGACGCCGCGCGGGCGCGGAGGAGAGCACTCGATCTCACCCCGGGCCGGCCACCGGCTCACGCCCGGTCCAGATACCAGGGAATGTTGATCACGATGATCCGGCGGTTGCCGCGCATGAGCAGGATCACCTTGAGCAGGTCGGCGCGCCGGTTGTGCAACAGGCCCTCCCACCAGTGGCGCACCACCAGCTCCGGAACCAGCACGCAGATCTTCTGGAACTCCGTCTCCCGCTCCACGCTCAGCACGTACTCCACCACCGGCTGCAGAATGTAGCGGAACGGCGACTTGAGCATGACCAGCCGCGGCACCGCCTTGCCGGCCGCTCGGAGCGGCGCGGCAATGTCGGTATCCCACTGCTCGCAGAAGGAGTCCGTGTCCCCCACGGTCAGCACATGCACGCAGCGGATGTCGTTCGACATGGACAGCGCGAAGGCCAGGGCCTTTTCCGAGATGCGGCTCCAGCGGTCGATGGGCAGCACCACGACGGGCTCTGTGATGGTGGTGGCCACCATGGGCCGGTCCAGATCGATCTCGCGCGCTACGTGCGCGTAGTGCCGCTTGACGGCGCGCATGGTCACGATCATCAGAACCACGAGCAGCGCCGTGATCCAGGCGCCCTCGGCGAACTTGGTCACCAGCACCACCAGCGTGGTGATGCCGGTGGCCACGGCGCCCAGGCCGTTCACCGCCGCGCGCATTGGCCTTCCCCCCTTGCGCAGCCAGTGCATCACCATGCCCGCCTGCGAAAGCGTAAATGCGAGGAATGCGCCAATGGCGTACAGCGGAATCAGCCGGTCCGTCACCCCGCCAAAGACAATCAGCAGCAGGGCGGTGAGCGCTACCAGGACATAGATTCCCCACGAGTAGAGCAGCCGCCGGCCGCGCAGCAGAAATACGCGCGGCATATAGTCTTTGAGAGCGATGGCGCGCGTGAGCCGGGGAAAATCGGCGAACGCTGTGTTGGCAGAGAGGGCCAGCACCAGCAACACGGAGCCGATGGTGGCGTAGTAGAACCACCCCCGCCCCATCACTGCGCGCGTCAGCATCGAGAGCACGCTCTCGTAGCCGGCGCCGTTGGGATCGGTTGCGCCGACACCGTAGGCGCGGCAGAGGAGGGCGATGCCGATCAGCAGGATCGCGAGCAGCACGATGATGATGGTCAGCGCAGTCTTGGCGTTCTTGCGCCGGTCGTCGCGAAAGGCCATCACGCCGTTGCTCACGGCTTCCACGCCGGTCATGGCCGTGCAGCCCGACGAAAACACCTTGAGCAGCAGCCACCAGCTCACCGCCATTGTGGTCACGGGCAGCGGATGCAGGGGCGTCACCGGGTGGGGATGGCCGCCCGTCGAAAACGCGCGCCAGGATCCCACCCCGATCACGACCAGCAGCGTGCACGTGAACGTGTAGGTGGGAATCATGAAGATCACGCCGGTGTCGTGCACGCCGCGCATGTTGACCAGCGTAAGAATCGCCAGCACGGCCAGGCAGAGTTCCAGAGTATGGGGCTGCAATGCGGGCACGGCGGAGATGAGCGCGCCCACCCCGGCCGAAATGCCCACCGACGCCGTGAGCACATAGTCGATCATGAGCGCCGCGGCGGCCAGCAGTCCCGCGCCCGTGCCCAGGTTCTCGGTGGCCACGGTGAAGGAACCGCCGCCCTGGGGATAGGCCTCGATGGTCTGGCGGTAGCTGAAGTAGACGATTGCGAGCAGGCAGATGATGGCGGCGCTGACGGGCACGATGTAGCGCACGCCCATCAGTCCCAGCGGGATCAGCAGGGTCAGCGCCGCCTCGGGCCCGTAGGCGGCCGAGCTCAGGGCGTCCAGGCCAAAGATGGGGATGCCGGCGAGCGGTCCGATCTGCTCGGCGCGCTCCTCGCTCGTGGCCAGCGGACGCCCGAAGAGCAGGTTCAGAATGCGGGTTGAAATATTCATCGGGCGTTCACGGCTGCCGGTAAGCCGCTCCGGGGAAGGCCGCCGATGGCATTGTCTCATGAGGCGACGAAGACAGGGTTCCGGGGTCAGGGATCAGGGGTCGGCGATCGGCATCGGGGGAAGCGGTTGAGCGGGCGACGCTGCCCGGTCTGCGCTCCGTTCATCGTGCGCTCTATTTTGCAGCGGGCGTGGGTTTGGATGTGTGCAGCCCGTGATCGATCGCTGCAAGCAGCGCGCCATCCGAATCTTCTGAAGAGTCCCAGAACATCATACCGGCCAGCTTGTGCTCGAGCACGTACTGGCACTTCGCCGCCAGCGACTCGGGATCCTCGTAGGAGACAAAGATGTGCTGCGCCGCGCTGTACAGATACGGAACCGAAGAGGCCGCATCCCAGTATCGCGTAAAGCCGTGGTCGAGCATGTCGTGTACGATCGCGCCGTAGGGAACGTCAGGATCGGGAGCGGGCTTGCCGGGCTGGAACAGCCCATGGTTCACGTCCGCCACACTGGCCCAGGCGTGGCCGTAGAACGGAACTCCCAGTACCAGCTTTTGCGGCGGCACGCCGGCCCGCTCGAAAGCAAGTACCTCCTTATTCGCGGACTCGTGCTTCGGGTCCTGCGGCGACACAAACAGCGGAGCGTGGTTTCCGGTGATCCGGTCGGTCCCGGGCTCGTAGAGATCGTAGGCCATCAGGTTGACGGTGTCCACATACTGCGCTGCCTTTGCCATCTCGGTGTCGTCCAGATACTCTTCCGAGGGTTCGGCCGCGATGGTCAGATAGAGCCTCCGGTGCGTCCTCGCGGACTCGGCGTCGAACTGTGTGCGCAGCGCCTTGAGCAGCAGGGTGAAGTTTTGCTTGTCCTCTTTGCGGTAGGCGTGTCCTGCGCCCGGCTGGCCCGGGTACTCCCAATCCACATCGAGACCGCCGAGACCGTAGCGATCGATAAACTCTACCGCGCTCGCGGCGAACCTTTGGCGGCTCGCGGCTGTGAGCGCGGCCTCGGAGAATCCCCCCGACCACGACCACCCGCCGACGGAAACAAGCACCGTGAGCGCGGGATTCCGGCGCCGCAGCGCCGTCAACGCGGCGAGGTTCTGCGCATCCACGGGCAGTCCGAGAACCATGCGGCCGTTCCTGATCCGGGCGAAGGCGTAGTTGATGCGCGTCAGCGCGGATGGGTCAATTTCGCCGGGCGAGATCGCGGCGCCATCCGGAAATACGTAACCCACCACGATGGGCTGCGCGTGCGCGGCCGCGGGAATGACCAGCATCCCTGCGAGCACAAAGCCGAGGATGCATCGAGCGAGGCTCACGGAACCAGCGTACCAAGAATGCGCGGGGAGCGGGCTCAACGCGCCTCAACCGCGCTGGCTGCCGGCAGAGTGAACAGGAACCGGCTTCCCTTGCCCGGCGTGCTCTCGGCCCAGATGCGTCCGCCGTGCTGTTCGACGATGCTGCGGCAGAGGGCCAGCCCCAGGCCGGTTCCACCCAGCGCCCGGGTGTCGGAGGCGTCTCCCTGCTGGAAGCGATCGAAGATCCGCTCCAGCTTATCGGCGGTAATGCCGCGTCCCTGGTCCTCGACGACGAAGCACATCTGCTCGAGCTCATCCCCATCGGGGCTCGCCAAATCATTGCCGGTCCGCTGCGCCGCCAGCCGGATGGTCGTATTCGGCGGCGAAAACTTGATCGCATTCCCCACCAGCTCGTTCAGCACCTGCAGCACGCGCTCTTCATCGGCGAATACGGGGCCCGTCGCCGCGTCAACCTTGAGGACGATGCGCGCCCGCTCGGCCGCGTCGCGGGCAATGTCGACGGTGCGCCGCAACAGGTCCACCGCTTCCACCGGCTGGCGGTGCAGCGGAAGTCTCCCCTTCTCCACCCTTTCAAAGTCGACGATGTTGTTGACCAGCCGCACCAGCCGGTCGCAGCTCCCAATCGCCATATCGACCATCTGCCGCTGCTTCTCCGGGCGCTTGTCCAGGGCGCCGGAAGAGATGAGCCCCAGCGAGGCGCGCAGGGAGGTGAGCGGGGTGCGCAGCTCGTGGCTCACCGTGGAGATAAACTCATCCTTCATCCGCTCCAGCCGCCGGCGCTCCGACACATCCTGGAACGCCACCACCATGCCCGCAATCCGTCCCTCCTCCATCAGCGGGTTGGCGCTGTATTCCACTGGAATGGCCATCCCATCCCGCCGCCAGAAGACCTCATCGCTCATCCGGATCGGTTCGCAGCGCCGCAGCGCCTGCAGGATCGGGCTGGTGATCTTGGAATAGGGCGTCCCGTCGGCGTGGCTGTGCAGGATGGCCTCATGCAGATCGCGGCCCATCAACTGCTCCGGCGTATAGCCCAGGGCGTGGGCGCCGGCATGGTTGATAAAGGTCAGTCTGCCCTCGAGATCGATCCCGCAGATCCCGTCGCCGGCCGACTCCAGGATCATCTCGCGCTGGCGTGTGGCCAGGTGCAGAGCCTCTTCGGCTTCGTGCTGCTCCGTCATATCCATGCCGTGATGCACGACGAACGGCCGCTCGCCTGGCAGCACCACGCGCCGGCTGCGGAAGGCGATGCGCCGGTAGATTCCGTCGCTGCGCCGGACCGGCAGCATCCCCTGCCACTCATCCTTGGTCTCCAGCGTGCGCAGGCAATCCTGGAATCCGGCGGCAGCGACCGAGTCCATCAGCTCTGTCACCGGGCGCCCGATGAGGACATCTGCCGGGTAGCCCAGCGTCTCGGCCGTAAATGCATTCAGCGAGGTCAACCGCCCTTCCATCGAACTGGTAAACACGAAGCCCAGGCTGCTCTCGACCACCTCGCTGTAGCGCTGCTCGCTCGAGAACAGGGCCAACTCCGTCTGCCGCTGCTCGGTGACGTCCTGCCCGCTCACGATCAGGTATTGAATCTCGCCGTTTGGTCCCTGCAACGGCCGCAGCGTCCAGCTCACCCGCCGCTTGGCGCTCTCGGAATCCGGTTCGCCGGCGATCCGCCACCAGGTCTCATGGGGGCCCGAGACCTGGCCCCCGGCCGCCTCCCGCAGTTTGCCGGCGGCCCAGGCCCGCTCGTCGGTGTCGATCACTTCTTCCACAAACGGCCGGCCCACCGCGTCGGCCAGGCTCAGCCCTGTCAGTTGCGCGCAGGGATCATTCAGCCGCACCATCCGGCCGGCGGTATCCAGCACCGCTACCAGGGCGGGAATCGAGTCCAGCGTGGCCGCCACAAAGCAGCGCTCCATGGCCAGCGCGCGCTCGGCCCTCTGCCGCGCCCGCTGCGCCGCCTCCTGCGACCGGATGCGGCTATAGAGCTCGAGCCGCGTCACCACCTGCCGGCCCAGAACTTCGAGCAGCGTCAAATGTTCCTGTTTGAACTGATTGGGCTCGTGCGACAACACCGCCAGCGTGCCCACCAGCTGCTGCGCGCCCGTGATCAGGGGCGTTCCCGCGTACGAGCGGCACGGCTTGGCGCCGTTGAGCGGCACACCGTCCGGGGGAAACCGCGGGTCCTGCCCCGCGTCCACGATCAGCAGCGGCTCCCCGCGCTCCAGCATCCACTGGCAGGCCGTCGATGCCCGCGGCTGGTCCGCCGCTTTGAATCCAAAGTGCGATTTGAACCACAGACGGTTGAAATCCATCCACCCCAGATAGGCGTAGTCGGCGCCGGACAATACGGCGGCCAGCTCGGTCAGCTCGTCGAGCGCAAGATCCCCGTTCCGGTCGAAGACACTGAACTCCGAGCCGAAAAATCGCTCCTGGCTGTCCCCGAGCCGTGGACCCTGAATCGCACTCATCTGGGCACTCACTCATGGTCAGTATCGGGTATTCGGGGCAGATTGACTCTGACACAAACCGGGCAGATTGGCGCCTCTTTGCCTACCGCTCCCGTACCCGGGTTTTCCTGAACGAAAGATTCACGACTGTGTTACCTGGGAGACGTGACGAAGTAGATTCCACCTCCGCGAATACGGTATTGACCGCATCGCAGATGCGCTCCGATTCAGTTGATCCCTATATGGCTCCCAATCCCGTCAGTGGCCCGGCAATCTGCAGCAGGAGCCTGCCTCCGCCGGCTCGTTGGCGCTCGCTTCCAGCTCCACTTTCCAGCTTCCGTCCGGCTGCTTTCCCCACACTGTAATGTAGCGCCCGCTGGTGTTCACCGGATCCCCGTTTGCGTCCTTGCTGTGGCCCTCGTAGTGACCCCAAGTATAGCCCGTTTCGCCCGACGGCCCCATCCAGGCGCCGGTCGGCGTCCAGGTAAGCTGGTAGGCCTTCGCGGTCCAGTTTGCGCTTTGGGCGATGGCGACCTTTCCCACGACGGGTGCAACCCCGTTGCCCAGCACCACCCCGTCGGGCGCAAACCACGAGGCGAAGCCCGTCCCGCCCTGCGCGGCCACGGCCTTCTCAAACTCCGCTTCGAGCCGGTAGAGCAGAGCTGTTCCCGGCGAAGCCGTTGCATCGGTCAGCGGATTCGGCGCCGCGGGCTGCTGCGCTCCCGGCATGGGCAACTGCCCCAGAGCCGCCGCGCCCATGGACGCAGCCACAACCGTCTCGAAAACGATCCGCCTCCACATCCCCTCCACATCCCCCTCCCGGCAACGCGCAAATGGCCTATGCGCCCATCCTACAACCGTGGGATGCCCCCAAAACCGGAAGGAAATGTCTCGAATGCGAGGCCAAAACCTCTGCCGCGAAACCGCTCAATCGTTCCCGTGGGCGAGTTCGGCCACATTCACTCGCTTCCGCGCGTACCAGGCCATCCATTCGTGCAGATAGCGGGCGGCCAGAAAACTGAACGCCGTCACCACCAGCAGCAAAAGCAGAAAATACTGCGCCAGATAGATGCGCATCGTCTCATACCACGAGATCGCCCCCACGTGGTAGGCCGGATCGTTGACCGCGTACGACTCGAACCGCCCGTTGCGCAGCAGGCTCACCGGCCCGGTCATATCCGTGGACTGCGACCGCGCGGCCAGCGCCTGTGCAAACGCCCCTTCGTCCCGATCTTCTTTGAGAGCCACCATCACCAGCGACCGGTCGGGGGACGCCGGCGACCGTATCTCTTCAACCAGCGCCTGCGGCTCGGGCCCGGCCAGCGGCGATGCGGGCGCAGGCTGCGGGTTCCCCATCAGGTTCTCGCCCCAGCGCCAGGCGGCCTCTTCGAGGGACGCGATCTGCGTTCTCAGCCCTCGCTGCGGCTTGATGTGAACTCCGCTGGCGTCGAGCGTCACCGGAAGGGCTGCACTCATGGCCGAAAAGGCCGGCTGACTGGCGACCGAGCCAAGAATCAGATAGTCGCGCCCCTGGTTGATCACGGTCCCGGGGTCGGCCACGGTCACGCGCAGCCCCGGATAGCCCGTCTCTTCGCCAAAGTGGCTCATGAGCTGGAGATAAAGGGCGATCTCTCCGGCCAGGGGGACGGACGGAAGAATCACCACGGTCTGCGCCAGGTCGGCCCGCTGGGTGAATGGGAACCCGGCATTCGCAAACAGCTCCAGGTTCGGCATGCGCGTCCAGAGTCCCAGTCCGCGCAGGTTCAGGGTCGAGTCGCAGAGCACCGCTCCCGAAAGCCCGGAGTTCTGCATCGGGTCCCGGTTGGCGGGGACGAAATCGAAGTTGAACAGGACCGTGTTGCCGAAGGGCCGCAGGTCGGCGACGGGCGTCAGGATCATGCGCTGGCCGGTGACTTCCCCGGTCCCGGGCGGCAGAGGGGTCTCGTTCACCAGGCTGCCATTGACCACTGTGCGCAGCGCCGAGCCCGCCGCCACGGCTTGCGCATCGTAGCGGTATTGGACGAGCAGATTCACATTCTGCTCCTCGCCGTAGAAGAGGTCGGGCGGGACGTGAAAGTAAACCCGCACCGGGCTCGATCCATCGGTCTCAAGCAGCGAGGGGTTCTGGCAGCTCGCCACGGCGTTGGTCTGGCCCGCCTGCATCCACAAGGGTGCATCGTCCTTGATGCGCGCGGGCGGGAGCGTGACCGGCGCCAGCTCCGCCGTGCTGCCGGTGAGCGCCGGCGCCGCGGTGCGATCGGGCCCCGCGGCCTTGCCGGTGAGCGCCAGCGTCTGCGCCGCGCTGACCAGTTGATCGTCAGTCCCTCCGGCTACGACCAGCACGCTTCCGTAGGGGTCGTTTGGATTGGGCCGCAGCGCCACGATCGGCCCGTTCCCCGCGGGAACTCCCAGCGCCGCCGGCAACTGCGCGCGGTCATCCGCGATCACCACGGCATTCCCGGCCGGAACCGCGCCCAGAGAAACCGTGAACAGCGGCGGCCGCGTACTCGCCTCCACGCCCAGCCACGCAGCCACGATCCCGGCGGCTTTCAGCGTGTCCCGGCTCGGTGGCCTCAGGAACACGAATGGGATGCTGGTCGGCGTCTCCAGGTCGCTATCGAAGATCGGCAGCGGCAGCTTGCTCAAATCGTCCTGGAGCCGCAGGCGGTCGCCGCTCACCATCAGCGCAGAGTTCGAATAAATCCGGCAGAGCACATGCGCGCGCGCCTCCGCCTCGCTCTGCATCACGCCGCTGCCGGTGAATTCGAAGGTGAGCGTATTGCTGCGCACCAGCAGCAACTCGGGAATCGGAATCACCGCGGTTGCCAGCCCGCCCGTCTCTTGATCCTGTCCCGGAGTCAGTGTGGTCACCGCCATGCCGTTGAGCGTGACCCGCAGCGAGGTCGAATGCGGATCAAGGCCGGGATCGATGGCATAGACGAGCTTCAGCGAAGCCTGCCGCGGCACCAGCGCATGGGAGATCGTAAAGTGCAGTGAGTAGTAGGAATGCGGCCCGTGCATGCCGATCTCGCTCTGTTCGTCCAGATCCTTGAAGCTGATCGTCTCGGTCGCCGTATTGCTGACTGCACCGACCGCGCCCTGTGTTGCTGCGGCGTCCTTTTCCAGACCACCGGCGGCCCACGCCCGCCCACACAGCCCCAGCGCGCAGCCCAGCAGGAGCAGCGCCGCCGTCGACCTGGCCGGCGCCACAGCCTCAGTGGCGCGGCGCTCCGGGAAGATGCTTCTCAGAATCTGGTAGAGCCCCTGACCGGAAAGCACGATCACGCGGCCCAGGCTCACCAGCGGCCGGTCGATCTCCTTTGCCTCCGCGGGGCTGATCCAGGCGTCCGCTCGCGAATAGAGAGCCCGCGCCAGCGTCTCCTGTTCCAGAATTCCCGGCGCCACAAATGCCAGCCGAGCCGCCTTGCCCCTCACACCCACCACGCGGGCATCCACCTGATCGTCGCCGCACACCTCCGGGAACGACATCCGGAAGCTTTGCCCCAGCGCCAGGTGCGCGTCCAGCATGACGGAGACCGACGCCCCGCCCACCGACATGTCCTCGGTCTCGCCGTCCACGGTCTGCCCATCGGGCATCAGCAGCCGTATTTTAATATGCGCCTCGATGCGCACCGACTCGCGCCGCTGCTTCTGCTCGTGCGCCACGGCCGCCGCCACGCCCAGGATGACGATATTGAACAGCACCCACACCAGGTTCATGTACGCCGCACCGGGATGGCCCGGATCGGCCATCATCCGGTAAGGAACGGCCAGGATTCCCAGGAAATTCGCAAACAGGATCCAGCGCGTCGGCGCCGAGATCTTCCTGTCGAACTTGGTCTCCTCCAGCGTGTTTCCCTTGGCCGTAACGTTGAACTTGCCCAGCTTGGGATTGACCAGCGCCAGCAGCGTCGGCAGCAGGATGTACGGCGCCAGCACCGTCTCGTAGATCTCGTTCCAGAACGAGTGCCGGTGCCAGCTCTGAATTCGCGAGTTGGTCAGGCTGGCCAGCACCAGGTGCGGAAGCGCGTAAGCCACAATGGCCACCCAGTAGCCGGGGATGATCGTGTATCCGAGCAGCAGGTAGACCAGCGGGGCCAGCAGAAACACCAGCCGCGGCACCGCGTAGAGGAAGTGGATCATGGCGTTGAAATAGCACAGCCGCTGGGGCAGCTTCAGGCCGCGCCCGAAGAGGGGATTGTCGGTGCGCAGGATCTGGATCATTCCGCGGGCCCAGCGGATGCGCTGCCCCACATGGGCCGCCAGCGTCTCGGTGGCCAGGCCGGCGGCCTGGGGAATGTTGATGTAGGCCGTGTTGTACCCGCGCCGCTGCAGCCGCAGCGACGTGTGGGCGTCCTCGGTGACCGTCTCCGTCGCGATCCCGCCCACTTCGTCCAGCGCCGACCGGCGGATCAGCGCGCAGGAACCGCAGAAAAAGGTGGCGTTCCAGAAGTCGTTCCCGTCCTGCACGATCCCGTAAAACAGCTCGCCCTCGTTGGGGATGGTCTTGTAGCGCAGCAGGTTGCGCTCGAACGGGTCGGGCGAGTAGAAATGATGCGGCGTCTGCAGCATTCCCAGCTTCTTATCCGCCAGCATCCAGCCCATCGTCATCTGCAGAAAGCTGCGGGTCGGCACGTGGTCGCAGTCGAAGATGGCCACGAACGGCGAATGCATCGTCTCCAGGGCGTGATTGATGTTGCCGGCTTTGGCGTGCGAGTGAACCTCGCGGACCACGTACCCCACGCCCGCCTCGGCGCAGAAGTTCCTGAACTCTTCCCGGGTCCCGTCGTCCAGGATGTACACATGCAGCTTCTCGGGTGGGTAGTCGATGTTCATCGCCGCCAGGGCCGTGTACCGCACCAGCGACAGCGGCTCGTTATAGGTGGGAATGAGCACGTCCACGTCCGGCCACTGCCTCTCGTCGCCGGGCATCGGCGCGGGCTTCCGCTCCAGCGGCCACGCCGTCTGCATGTAGCCGAGCAGCATGATGGTGACCGTGTATACCTCGGAGGCGATCAGCAGCAGCATGAAGGCGGCGTCGATGCTCACGTGCCGGTGCGATTCATCGGTGAAGAAGACCAGCAACTCGCGAACGCGCCACCATCCGTACCGGAAGGTCGCCGTAGTCGAGATCAGCATCAGCGCCAGCGTCGTGACGCGGCCGCGCCACAGCCGGTTGGCGGCGATGCCCAGCCCAATGGCCAGGGCCCCGAGAATGGCCTGCTTTTGCCAGCTCAGGTAGAGACTGATGAGCTGAAAGAAGAGAAACGCGCCCACGCACGTTACCAGCACGCGAAAGAGCCGCGCGGCCACAGCAGGTCTGTCAGGATAGGTCGTCATGAGCACAAGGCGTTTGCAGCGATTTCGCTACCGGGGGGAGCGCGCGTTTGCCCGGCCCGAGGTACTGCTCGGCTGTGCTAATGTACTATGCGCGAATGACCACGATCAATAACTACTTCGTGTAGGGGAGCGATCCGGTCCGGGGCGGCTGACCGCCCCGTAACTCATGCCCTTTCTGTTTCTTCCGCGCGAGCCGTTACTGCGGCTGCACGAGGCGGGGCTCATAACTGCCATTATTCCCGGACGCGCCCGGCGTTACTTTCACGGTAATCGGCTCCTGCAGCCGGAAATCGACGCGCGACTCCGACGGGATCACGGCCTCTTTGCCGCGCGTCACCGCGTTCACGCCCGCGCCGGCTCCGCCGCCGGCCAGCGCCCCGATCGCCGCGCCTTTGCCGCCGCCGGCCAGAGCTCCCACAAGCGCTCCAAACAGCGCCCCGCCGCCCGTCTTCTCAGCGGTGTTCTTGCCGCGGCCTCCGGCGCCATCGGTCCGATAAGGATCGGTCGTTACGCCGATCTTCCGCCCGCGCACTGTCATCTGCGTAAGCTCGACAGAGAGAAATGCCTGCCCGCTGAAGTGGCCGGCCTTTTTGGCGTCCACCACCTCGCCGAGCACCGGAGTACCGCGCGGAATCGCCACCACCTCGTGCTCGAAGACGTCAGTGGCTACCGACGCGTGAAAGGTGTCGTTCGCCTCGGCCGTTTTGCTGTTCAGCTCCTCGGTGAGCGTGACGGGGATCAACGTGCCCGCCGGAATCGTCACCCTGCGAATCACCGGCTTGGGCGGCGCCGGGGGTGGCGCGGCTGGAGCCACCGGGGGCGCTGCGGCCGGAGCGGGCGCAGCCGCGGCTGTCTGAGCGGATGGGGTCACCGGAGCCAGGTTGGCGCCGTCGCCGGACGGAGCCACATCGGCCTGCTGCGGCTGCGAAGCAGCTTCGAATTGCGAAGCCGCCTCTGAATGCTGGTGATGACGGGCCTCGTGCCGGTTCTCATCCTTCCGCTCGGGTGCCGGTTCGGGCGCGGGAGCCGGAGGAGCCACCGACGCCTGCTCCGCGGGCTGCACCGTCAGGTTGTTCACCACCGTCTTCACGCCGCTCACCGAGCCGGCATCGTCACCTGCCAGAGCGCGAGACGCGTCATTGGCCGCAGTGCCGCTCAAGGTGGCCACGCCGTTTTGGACGCTCACCTGGATGCTCTGCCCGTTCAGCGCCTGCTCGTCCTGAATCTTCGTCTGGATGGCGCCGGTAAGCTGCTGGTCGGTCGGCGCCGCCGCCTGCTTCACCTGCTGCCTGCACCCGGCCACCAGCCCCAGCGCTAACACGGCAGCCGCTCCAGCCGTCAGCCACGCCTTGCGCCGGGCGCCCAGGCGCCGCGCCTTCAAAATATCAACCCTTTGCACTTCCATTGGGGGAATCTCCTTCGTCTGCACCGGGGCCCCCGGAAAGCGGCCTTCACGTCTCGCTTTCCGAGGTGAGGAACCACCCCGAATCGCATCACTATCTCACTTGGACGCGAAAAACGCGGCCTTCGTCTCAACCGAAAGCCATCCCTCGCTCCGTTAGATGCATCGGGCATCCTTGGGAGTGCGCCTTGCGCGCAATCCCGGATCCGATTGGTGTCAGGCGCCCCGTCCCCGGCCGCGACCCCGCCCTTATTCCTCGCGCAACAGCATCTGCGGGTCCACATGCAGCGCCCGCTGCGCCGGAATCCAGGTCGCCACCAGACCCAGAAGCAGCATCGTCAGCACCACGCCCACCAGCACCAGCGGATCGCGCGGATTGGCCTGGTAGACGAGATAAGCCAGCACCCGCGTGGCAAGAATGCCCAGCAGCAATCCCGCCGATGAGCCGAAGACGAGCAGCTTCAGCGGCCGTCCCAGCGCCGCCGCCAGGACTTCCTTGCGTCGCGCGCCCAGCGCTATCCGAATGCCCAGTTCCCGCAGCCTCTTACTCACCGAGTACGCCGCCATGCCAAAGATGCCGGTAATCGCCAGCATCGCCGCCATCAAGCCCAGCGCGCCCAGCGCCACCGAAGCCACACGCGAAGGAAACAGCGCAATGCTCATCGTGTCGGACCACGCGTGGATTGCGACGGGCAGCGCTTCATCCAGATTCCGGAGCTTTGCCCGGATCGCGGCCGCCAGCAGCTGCGGATCGCGCCCCATTCCGTTGCTTGCCCGCACTACCAGGCAGGTTGCGCTGGAGGGCGATTGCAGCAGAGGCAGAAATATCGCCGGCTTCTGGTCTTCGGTCAGTTGCCAGTACTTTCCGTTTTCGACAACTCCCACCACCTGCAGGCGCGGCCCAACCTCTGGCTTGAAATGCCTGCCGATTGCGTTGTTGACAGAGCCGAAGAGCCTGCGCGCAAACTCTTCGTTGACAATGGCCACCGGAATCGAACCTTTGCCGTCCTGTCCGGTGAACGCCCTGCCCCGCAGCAGCGCCGTCTCCGCAGCGTCGAAGTACGCGGGAGAAATCTTGTAGACCATGCTGTCGAATGCGGACTTCGATGAGATGAGCTCTGTCGTCTGGTCGGTAAAAACGCTCTCCGTCGGCCCGCTCCCGCCCAGCGGGATTTGATCGATCGACCCAACCGACTTCACACCGGGGATCGTTTCTACCGCCTCGATCATGCGTCTCTGCATCGTGGGCACATGGTCGCTCGCGTATCCCGCCATATTCAGATCGGTATACACCAGCATCGCATTCTTCGGGTCGAAGCCGAAGTTGCTGTGCATCGACTGCACCAGCCCACGCACGGCCACCAGCGAAGACGTCACCAGCACCGCGCAGATGGCGATCTGCGTCACCAGCAACACGTCCCGGGCCGTGAACCGCCGTGCCGTATGGCCCGCAATCACCCCGCTCGACCCCGCCTTCACCACCTCGTAAGGATTCGTTCGCAGGATCTGCCTCACCGGCACCGCGCCAAACAGGAACGCGCTCACCAGCGCCAGCACCAACGCTGCCCAATAAACACGGGCGTCGGGATATACCGGCACGCTGATGGGAAAGGTGGGAATCGGATGCCACACGCTCAGCTCGCGCAACAGCGCCACGCTGCCCGCCAGCCCCAATGCGCCTCCGGCCAGCGAGATCAACACTGCCTCGGTAAACACCGCGCGCAGCAACCGTCTGCGGCTCGATCCCAGCGCCAGCCGCAAGGCCACCTCGCGCGAGCGGTCCGCGGCCCGCGCCGCAAACAGGCTGCCCAGATTGGCGCATGCCGCCAGCAGAATCAACCCTGCCAGGGCCATGAGCGCGGCGATGAATCCCCGCACCGCGGGCCCCAGCAGGTCGCCCGCAAGCGCCGGGCGCGCCAGCGTAAAGGTCATGTGCGCATCGGTCTTGGGGTAGGTCGTGTCCAGCCATGCCCCCACGCGGTTCAGGTCGCCGATCGCCTGCGCCGGCGTGACGCCCGCCTTCAGATGCCCCAAAGTCATGATGAACTCCTGCTCGTCTCGCACATTGAGGACGCTCCGGCCGGCCAACTGCTCGTCGTTCACCACCGGCGCCCAGAAGTCGGGAAAGAAGAACAGCAACGTACCCTGGAACGACGGCGGAGCCACGCCGAGAATCGTGAAAGGATGCTTGTTCACATCGACCACCCGCCCCACCACCCCGCGATCGTCCTGGAAATGGCTGTGCCAGTAGCCGTAGCTGATCACCAGGTACGGAGCGCTGTTCGGCCCGTGCTCGTCGGCGTCGTGAAAAAATCGCCCCAGATAAGGGTGAATCCCCAGCGTGTCGAAGTAGTTTCCGCTCACCTCGTAGCCCATCACCTCGGCCGGATTCTTTCCCGTATCCAGCCCCACGGAGACAATGTTGTAGAGAGCGATCGAGTCGAAGCTGCGGTTGCGGGCGCGCAGGTCGAGAAAGTCAGGATACGACTCATCCTCGGCCCTGTCCGGCCCATGCTCCAGAACATAGAGACTCTGCGGGTGGGGCACGTTCAGCGGGCGCAGAATCAGCGCATTCAGCAGCCCGAAGACCACCGCGTTCGCCCCGATGGCCAGCGCCAGCGTGAAAACCGCCGCCACAGTGAATCCCGGCGACTTGCGCAGTACCCGCACGCTGAAACGCACATCCTCGACGACCGTCCCCAGGAAATTCCCGCCCAGCGCCTCGTGAATCTGTTCCTTATACTTCACGCGCCCGCCAAACTCGATCCGTGCCCGCCGCTCCGCCTCCGCGCGCGTCAGCCCCGACCGTTCCAGGTCGTCGGCTCGCAACGCAATGTGCGAGCGCAGCTCTTCGTCCACGCCCTCGGCCTGCCCGCCGCGGCTGAACCACCGCGCCGCTAGAGAACCAAACCACGCCGCCACGCTCATATCTCCTCCGCTCGCGCTCCCAGCGCGGACGCCATCGCCTCAGCAATCCGGTTCCACCCATCCGTCTCTTCGCGCAGCCGCCTGCGCCCCGCCGCCGTCAGCTCGTAGAACTTCGCCTTCCGGTTGTTCTCCGATGTCCCCCAAGCCGCCCTCAGCAGCCCCTGCCGCACCAGCCGGAACAGCGCCGGATACAACGCCCCCTGCTCGATCAGGAGCGCCTGCCCGGAGATCTGCCCGATCCGGAGCAGCACCCCGTAGCCGTGCAGCGGCCCCAGCGAAACCGCCTTCAAAATCAGCAGATCCAAAGTCCCCGGCAGCAACTGCGCCTGCGTTGTCATCCTTCCCCCTAACTTGCTTAGGAGATTACCGCCCTTCTCCTAACCTGTCAAGGAGAATCACGCTTGAGAATCGGACCGACCTGGCGCGTAGTGACTTGGCCCGAAGGGAACAGGCTTCAGTTCGTACATCCAATCCTGCAATTACAGAGGGTGGGGGCTTTGGGCAGTGGAGGGCAAATCGAAGAACCAGGATGTTTTGTAAAAAGGCTCGACATCAGTCGTGCCGAAAACACCACAAAAAGAAGCATGGGCTTTCGTCAGCCCCTGAAGGCTGTTCCCGGAGCAGTCTTCGGACTTGCGCTGACAGGCACTTGTCGCCATTCACGGCTGTCATCCTTGAGGCAGATCCTTCCCTTTCCCTTTCACTCCGTTCAAGATCAGGGTCAGGATGACAACGCGTTGGAGGGGTGCGAATGCTGGTGAGTTCGCGATTGCTGGCGGGTGGTCGGCGATGCCTCCCGGAGTGTGTCCTGTATCGCGGTCAGCGGATGTTGCCGGCCTTCGCCGCCGGGTGAGCGGCAGGTTAATCTGCCTGCCAGAGAACCTCGAATAACGGTTTCTGCTTCAGGAGAGGGTAACTCGCAGAGAGTGACGATCACGGTGTAAGAGCCCTCACGCGGCCCTCCCGCTCAGGGATCAACGACCCGCTCATCGGTGCTCATACCCGCCTCAGTGCGACACATCTCCGCGTGGCGCGGTCCCTCGGTAACCCTGCCAGACGTACTCCAGGGCTTCAGGGAGGGTCTGGAGGCGCACGGCGCGGTCAACGTGGCCGGCGTTTTCAGCAAAGACAAATTGATAGTGATAGTGCTTTGCGGCCAGCACGCGGGCCATGCGCTCGTTGGCCAGCACCCAGTCGTGCATGCCATCGTGCATGGGATTGGGGTTGAGCAGGTCGCGGTCGCCTACCTCCATCCAGATGCGGATTGGTTTGCGCGGGCTCCCGGGGATGAGGCGCTCGTGGAACTCCCATGCGCCGTGAGGAGTGGCCGGGTTGTAAGGCCACTGCTGGTTGACGAAGGTTCCTGAATAGGAAAGAACGCGGTGGTAAAGGTCGGGGCGGTACCAGGCCATTTCGAGGGCTGCCGCGCCGCCGGAGCTGCCGCCGGTGGTGGCGCGGCCGTCGGGGTTATGGGTGAGACGGACGCGGGCGTGGGCTTCGACGCGCGGCAGGACCTCGGTCTCGACAAACCGGGCGTAGCGGCCAGACATGGTATCGTACTCGAGGCCGCGCTCGCTGCCCTGCGCGTCCTGCCCGCCGTTGGCGATGGAGATGCCGATCATGACCGGGATGCGGTGCTCGGCGATGAGGGAGTCGAGGGCGGCGAAGAGCGCCCAGTCGGGGCCGTCGGCGCCGACGATAAAGGGCGCCGGCGTCCCGGGCTTGTAGGCGGCCGGGACGTAGACGGCGACCTCGCGCGTCCATGGAGCGGGGCGGCTGTTGGTGACGATCATCTTCGCCGGATCGTTGGGGTCGGCTGTACCGCGGACGTCAGGGACGCGGGCGATGCCCGGATAGACCTTGCTTTCGGCCGAAGTCATGGTGAAGACGGTGACGCTGCCGTGGGCGAACTGCGGGACTTCGCCCCTGGGATGGGGCTGGGCGGCGAAGGCGGCGAGTTGCGGCGCAGGCGGGTGTGCGGGGCCAAGGATGAAGTTGCCATCGGCCGTGGGCGGCGGAAGCTGGCCGTCGGGGAGTTCAGTGGCCTTGACGTAGCCGGTCGTGTGGGGATCGCGCGTCGGCGGGGTGGGACGTGGGTTTTGCGCGATCGGAGCCTGCGCGCCCGGCGAATGCTGGACAAGCAGCAGGACGGTGAGAAGCAAGATTGCGGAACGGGGTTGCACGCGTCCTCCGTAGGCACAAATCGAGATGGCGAAATTGTAGCGGGTTAGTGGCGGGGTGATGGAGAGGACTTGCATAAGTTTTGTCAACATGGGTGCGCACGATTCCGGCCATGAGTCGTTATTCCTCAACCTGTGGATTCGTATTCCGTAACCGGCAGAAATCCGGCTCATCGCGCCTGACTCGATCCAAAGGGCCGCTCTGGTCTTGAGTTCCGCCGCCTCGGACGATGCGCTGGCCGCAATCTCCGGCGGTTTGCCGTATCTGGCTGCCGACGATTTCGGTTTGCGCAACCGTTCTTCAAATCAATGCCTTCGACGATTAGCACTTGTCGGCGCCGCGACCGGACCAGAGTGAGGACTCCAGCAGGTATCCATCGCTCATAAGCCGAACCTGCAAATCGACGCAGCAGAATGAATCGCCGCAGGGGCGATCAATGAAAGCGCAGCGCCATTCGCTCATTGAGCGAGGAATTGTCTCGCGAGCCCGGCGGGTGTCCAGAAACGGAAGCAAGCCCTCTGAAGAGCGGAGACCGCGCTGCCATCAACAGCGTAACGCTCGAACTGTTCGGCCAGTGTCCGAAAACATTCGTGCAGGTTCCCCGGAAAGATAAAGTTAGACAGCCCTCAACGGCGGCGCGCCCGAGCGGTCCGCAACGCCGGCCCTTGAAAAGAGCTTCCTTCGCGGTCCTCACGCGTATCTGCACCCATCGCACAACATCTCTCAACCCCTTGCCGCAGGCGAATCGGCACGCAATGGCAGAATCCGCCGAAAATTCCCTCTTGACGGCTCCCCGGCTTTGTATGCTACAGTCAGTAACACTATGGCGAGTAACACACACACCGCCCACGACCCCGCCGAACTGGGCGAGCTTGAGCGCGGCATTCTTTCCATCGTCTGGCGCCTGGGCGCACTCACGGCCGAGCAGGTCCGCGAACAGGTTCTCGAGGATCTGGGCCGGTCCCTCAAGGACTCCACCATCCGCACCGTCCTGCGCCGCCTTGAAGAGAAAGGCTACGTCGCGCACACGATTGAAAACCGCACTTTCTTCTACCGTCCCGCCGAGAGCCGCCAGAGCGTCGCGGGCCGCGCCGCCAAGCGCATCGTCGACTGGTTCTGCGAGGGCTCCGTCGAGGCCCTCCTCGTCGGCATGGTCGATTCCAAAGTGCTGGATCGGGCCGAGCTCCAGCGCCTCGCCGAGCGCATCGCCGCAGCGCAGCAGTCAGAAGACGCGCTCTCGTCCAGGACCGGGGCCCCCTCAGCGGCCTCTCATCACTCGGGCCGAACTTCCTCAAAACGGAGGTAAGACGATGAACGCCGCTATACTTCCGGTTCTCGTTGAAGCGGCCGCTCGCTCGTTCGGCGCCGCCATCGTCGTCTGGACCTTGCTGCGCCTGTTGCGCGCCCGCAATGTTCCCGCACAAAAGGTGGCGTGGACCGTTGTGCTGTTCGCAGCCTTCGCCATGCCCTTCGCCATGCGCTTGAACTGGCTGCCCGCTTCCGTCGCCCTGCGCGTTCCAGCCTTCCGGTGGAACCGCGCGATGCGACTCACGGCCGAGACTGCACCGGCAGTGCCTGCGGCGCAAACCACCGCTGCCCGTACGCGGGCGACCACGACGCATGGCCCTGAACCCCTGTTCGTCATCACGCAGACCCACAACGGCGCCACAGATCCCGTGGGCACGGTTCGCGAGCCCGCCTCACCGGCGGGGACCGGCCTTGATTTCGAAGCTACCGCCCAACCCGCAGCCGCCGGGCGAGTCACTGCTTCCGCGCCCCGGCCGCCGGCAGTTCGGCCCCGGAGTCTGCGCCCCCTCACCATCGCCTGGCTGGTCTATCTCGCCATCACCGGAACGCTGCTTCTGCGTCTTGTCCTCGGCCTGGTCTCCTCCATGCGGCTCTGGCTCTCATCCCGGCCGGTCTCGATTCTCTTCGATCCGGGCGAGATGTCGCGCGCCCGTTTCCGCTTCACCCCGCGGGTTGCCTCGCCCGTCAACGTCGGCTCCAGCATCGTTTTGCCCGCCGACTACACTGAGTGGGACTGGACCAAGCTTAGGGTGGTCCTCGCCCACGAGCGCGCCCATGTCCGCCAGGGCGACTTCTATTTCCAGCTCCTCGCCTCTCTCTACGCGGCACTCTTCTGGTTCAGTCCGCTTGGCTGGTGGCTCAAGCACCGTCTCTCCGAACTCGGCGAGGCGATGAGCGACCGCGCCGGCCTGCGCGAGGCCGCCAGCCGCGCCTCCTACGCCGAACTGCTGCTCGAGTTCGCTTCCCTCCCCCATCCTGCCTCCACAGGAGTCGCCATGGCCCGCACCGGTAATCTCGCCCCACGCATCGAACGCCTCCTCGATGAATCGATCTTCCATCAGGCCTTCGCCACCGGCCGGCGCCGCGCGCTGCTCATCGTTCTCGTCGTTCCCGTCGCCCTGTTCGCTTCGACCGCGCTGGTCCGTGTCCAGGCCGCCGCCCAGGCCCCCCCGCAGGCCGTTCCCGGGCAACAGACCGCACCCGATCAGACGATTGCGCAACAGACCCAGCCCCCGGCCCAGCCCCCAGCCCAGGCGCAGCCCGACACCGGCGTTTCAACCCCACCCGACGGGCCCATCACTGATCAGATGTCACCTGCGCCGCCCGCATCCGCTCCCGAACCCGGCGCGGCGCCCGTCCCCGCGGTGCCTGGCCCCGCGTCAATCGCGCTTCCCGCTGCACCGCAATCGCTCGGCGCCGTGCCCGCACCCCCTGCAGTGGTAGCCGTGCCGCCCGCTTACGTCGGCCCGGGCGCCGTGCCAATGCCTCCGATGCCGCCCGTGCAGGTACAGGTTCCGCCCATCCCGCCCATGCCCGACTTCAACGCAGAGCTGAACGCCAATCTCGACGCGATGCGTAACCGGATCTACTTCAGCATCCCCTACATCGACGTGAACAACGGCCAGCCGTGGGCCATCGTCAACGGATCGAGCGGGTCCCAGGCGCAATCCTCCTTTTACGGCCACTTCGACGGCGGCTCGCGCGAGGCCTTCGAGAGGGCCCGCGAGACCGCCCACGGCCCCTTCCTCTGGTTCGAGCGCGACGGCAAATCCTACATCGTCGAAGACCCCACCATCGTCAACGAGATTGCGGCCATGGAGAAGCCCATGGATGATCTGCGCAGCCAGATGCGCGCGCTTGGCGACCAGCAGCGCGAGTCCGGCCGCCAGTTGCGGGAATTGATGCGCCAGCAGCATCTGGCGGCCATCTCCAAGCCCGACCTTTCCCGGCAAATGGCCGCGCTGAACGCCGCTGTCGACAGCCTCAAGGCCAGCCAGGGCACCACCGTCACCCAGCGGCAGCTCATGGAGGTGCAAAGCCGCCTAGCTGCCCTGCAGGGGCAGTTAGCGCGCGCTGAGTCCGGCCTCTACGCCAATGCCTGGAGCAGCGCCATGGAGAAATACAGCGAGCAGGAAGGCAAGCTGGGCGCCCAAGAGGGCAAGCTGGGCGCGTCGATGGCCCGCATGGCCGCCGCCAACAGCAGCAAGATCGACGCCATCATCGACCAGTCCTTGCGCGACGGCAAGGCTGCCCCGCTACAAAATCCGGTTCAAAAGGAGGGAAGACGATGAATGCAGCCGCGTTTGCCATCGTGCTGGAAGCCGGTCTCCGCTCGCTGCTGGCGGCGTTGGTCATCTGGGCCGCGCTCCGCCTGCTGCGTGTGCGCAATGTCCCTGCGCAGAAGGCTGCGTGGACCTTCGTCCTGCTCGCCGCCTTTGCCATGCCGTTCGCGATGCGCTGGCATTGGCTGCCCGCCATCGAAACCATCCCGTTGCCGGCGCCCGTCTTCGCCCGCGCATCCGGCCTCTTCCCGGCGCTATCCGCCTCCGTCGCCGCGCCCTCGGCGAAGCCAGCCATACCCGGATCAACCGGCCTCTTGACGTCTTCCATCCCCGGGACGAGTGCCGCGAACACGCGTACTCCCAGCTCCACTCCGAGAAGCGCGCCCACGAAGAGCGCTGCTCCCGCCCCGAATGCGGGCCTCCCGGCCATGACCGTCCCACCGCCTCCGGCCGCGCGCAGCCGCGCCTCCGCCCTACCGTTATCAACCCCGGCAAGCCGTCCGTGGCCCATACGCCCCCTGGAGCTCGCGTGGTTCTTCTATCTTGCGATTGCCGCGGCGCTGCTCCTGCGTCTGATCGCCGGTCTCGTCTCCGCTCTTCGCCTTTGGTTTGCTGCCAAGCCGGTCCCCAGCGTGAGCCCGGTCCTCGATCTGAGCGAATTTTTTGCCCGCCGCGTCAGCGTACGTTGCAGCTCCCGCGTCTCTTCGCCGGTCAACATCGGCTCCGGCATCGTCCTGCCCTCGGACTTCCGCTCCTGGGATCCTGAAAAACTCCGCATCGTCCTCGCCCACGAGTGTTCCCATGTTCGTCAGCGCGATTTCTACCTGCAACTGTTCGCCTCGGTCTACTCCGCGCTCTTCTGGTTCAGCCCGCTCGGCTGGTGGCTCAAGCGCAAACTCTCCGAACTGGGGGAGGCCATCGGCGACCGCGCCGGCCTCGAAGAAGCCCCCAGCCGCTCCTCATACGCCCAGCTTCTACTCGAATTCGCATCCCTTCCCCGTCCCACACGCACAGGAGTCGCCATGGCCCGCAATGGAAATCTCGCACCCCGTATCGAACGTCTTTTGAACGAGTCCACTTTCATCGAGGCTTTCGCGGCCGGCCAACGGCACTTTTTGCTGGCTACACTGGTTGTCCCGGTGGCATTGTTTGCCTCCACGGCGCTTGTCCGCGTGCAAGCTGCCGCGCGGCCCGATCCGGCGCCGTGGGCCGCTGCCAACTCGCACTCACCCGGCACGGAAAATCCGCAGACCCCGGCCGCGGCTCCGTCACCGGCTCCCGCGCCCGCTCCCGCGGCGCACCCAGCGGCCCCGCGGCTGGCCCTCGGCGAAGGCAGCGCGCCCGTCGCAGCGATTCTTTTCGCGCCCTCCCGTCTTCCGTCTGCCATTCCCGCAGACCCGCCTGCGACGGCCATTCTGATCGCTTCCGCCGTACCTCCGCCGCTCTCCCTGCCTGCTCCCGTGATTGCCCCCGTGCCGGCAGCGGTTGCCGCCGCCATGGGATTCGAAAACAGCCCTCCCACCACGTTTGAGCGCACCTTGTCCTTCAGCGGTCAGCTCCAACTCTCCGTTGCCACGGGCTCCGGCAACATTCACCTGACCCGCGGTGCCGCCAATCGCCTTCACATCGTCGGCCAGATCAGGGTGAGTGACGACGGGAGCCCCGAGCAGGCGGCCGACATCGCCGCGAATCCCCCCATCGAGCAGACCGGTAATGTCATTCGCATCGGCGCCCAGCACGAGCATTGGCGGGGCATCAGCATCAGCTACGAGATCGAGGCCCCCGCGGATACGATCCTGAGCGCTGCCTCCGGGTCCGGCAACATCACCGACCAAAGCGTGGGACAAAACGCCAAGCTCCAGACCGGCTCCGGCAACGTTCAAGCCCTCGGCCTGCAGGATGGGTTCATTGTGCAGACCGGCTCCGGCAACATCGACGCCGAGCAGACCGGCCAGGGTGACGTAAAGGCCCAGACCGGTTCAGGAGATCTTGTCCTCAAAGGCATTCACGGAGCCCTGATTGCCCAAACCGGCTCCGGCAACATCAAGATCAGCGGGACGCCTTCGGGCGCTTGGAAGCTGGGTGCGGGCTCGGGCGACATCGATCTCTGGCCCGGCAACACCGGCCTCACCCTGGACGCAACGGTGGGCTCGGGCGAAGTGAAGAGCGACCCCCAGATGATGGTGCAGGGCGCGCTCGACCGCCATCACATCGTGGGCACGATCAACGGCGGCGGGCAGACGGTGCGGATCGAAACCGGTTCGGGCAATATTCACGTGTATTGATCGCATCTTGGCCGGGTAAGGCGCGTACCCCAAGCTCAACCGGCCGTCTGCCGCAGCATCCTGCCTCCGCCTGCATCCGCGGGCGGAGGCATTTTCTCCTGCGTCTCGAACTTCCTTTCCGCATCCAAAAGATGCCCCGGAGCCAACATCGAAGACCCAAGGAGAACCGCCAGTGCCCGTCGCGAGCCCCATCGTCAACGCCGTTCATGCCTTCAACCGCAACGCGGCCATGCTCTCGAAGAGCCTCGACGGCCTCTCGCCCGAGGAGTGGACCCGCCGCCCCTGTCCCACCTCGAATCCTGTCCTCTGGATTACCGGGCACCTGGTGTGGGCCCGGTCCCGCGCACTCGCCATCCTCGGTGAAGAGTGGTCGCGCCCCTGGCTGCCGCTCTTTGCCCGCGGCGCCAGCCTCGCCGATGATGCCGGCTACCCCTCGCACGAAGAAGTGCTCGCCGGCTGGCATGAAGTCTCGGGGCGTCTTACAGCCGCCCTCGAATCCGCACCCGTGGACAGGCTGACGGCCGCCGCGCCCGAAAAATCTCCCAGTTTCGATGGGACCATCGCCGGCTATGTGGCTTTCATGGCCTTCCATGAGACCTATCACGTAGGCCAGGCTGCCTATCTCCGCTGCTGGATGGGACACAGCCGGGTGGTCGGCTGAAGGCGCCGGCGGCCACACTCACTTATTGCAGGTTCAGCGGTAACGGCGCATCCAGGCGCAGGGAATCGGAGTTCACCGCCCGGGGCGCGGTCCGCCTCAGGCACCGGCTCCGCGCCGGAATGGGCGACAGGTAGGCCCGCGTCACATGCAAACGCGGCATGATGACGTAGCGTGTACGCAGCCCGCCGATGGCGGCCGGCAGCTTTGCCGGCACCTCGTTGCTGTCGACATAGATCACCAGCGCCGCCTGGCTCGGGTCGTCGTAGCTCCGCCCCACGCCCACCCCGAAGAACGCGGGATTGGTCCGCATCAGGTTCTTCGCCATCTGCTGCTTGATCGCGATGGCCTCATTCAGCACCGAGGCCGCAAGCGCCGGAGCGGCCGCGCCCTCCAGGGGTATCGTCGGCGCCGAGCCCGTCTCCACCGCTTGCGCAGTTGTCCCAATCACCACCGTGCGGACGCCGTTCACCGTCAGGGGGACGTTCACCTTCATCTTCGGGTTCACGTACACCAGCACCGCCGCCTCGCCCGGCCGGTCGTTGCTCTTGCCCGTCGCCACGCCCAGAATCCCGATCGACGGATTCACCAGCTCGCGCGCCACGCTCAGCGCGGACTGCGCGCGCTCCACCTCGGCGTCGCTCATGGCGCGCGCCTGCGCAGCCGTCGCCGCGCTCGCGCCGTAGTTCAGGCAGCTCACCGCGTGGTCCGTCGTTCCCACAAAGGTATACGGCCCGCCTCCCAGCTGCGCGGCCAGCTCGTTCAACACCTCCGGCGCGGGGCTGGCCACCCCCTCGCTCTGCCCGGAGTTGTCCACCCCGCCCGCAAAGAAAAGACCCACCGGCTCTGCATTGCTGGTGTCCACCACCAGCGAACCCGAATCTCCCGCGTCGCTGAACTGGTTGCCCGTGATCCCAATCTGGTTCTCATATCCCTTGGTCAGATACGGCTTCGTCTCGGCGCAGTCCGTGTAGTAATCCACGTCCACATTCAGGCTCACCGTCGAGACATTGGCGCAGGTCAACCCCGTCGTCCGCCCACTCTTGGCGACCACCATTCCCGGCAGCGTGATGGCTTCGCCTTTGCCCGGCGTGCAGGAAGCGCCCGGAGCTGCGCTGGCGACCGTACAGGAGCTCCCCGGCGGCGCCGCGGCCAGCGTCCCATCGGACTGCAGGGCTCCCAGCTCCTCGATCGCTCCGCCGGTGTTCACCGCGCCGGAGGCAACCTGTGCAATCGCCGCGTCCGCGTCGGTCGAGTTGGAACTCAGCGGCAGCCATCCCGTCAGCGTGCCCACCGGGATGGCGCTGCCGCCGTCGCCATACGGCGTGCAGCTGTCGTCCACCAGCCCCGGCTGGATGATCGTATCGCCCACCTTGGCCTGGTCGCTGCGCGCCAACACATGGTTATTGCTCAGCAGGAACTCCGTCCCGCTTGCATTCTTCACCAGCGCGCCCAGGGTTCCGCTGCAGCAATCCGAGATGTAGGTATTGCTTCCCTGGGTGGTCGTGTCGTAGTCGTCGTTGTTGCCCCCTGAAGCGCCCAGCACAATCGGCGTCGCCTGCTCTGTCTGGTGCGTTGCGGGATTGCTCTCCACTCCCGCCGTGTTCAGCAGCACTTCGGTCGACGCCTTCGAGGAAGAGCTCCCGATCGACGCCACAATATAAGTCGCGGCCGTGGCCGCAATCGCCGCGGGAGCCGTGTAGCTCACCGTGCAATAGGTAAACGCCGTCGAACTGCGCAGGCAGCTCGGCGTCCCGAGCGTACCCTGTCCGCCGCTCGATCCCGTCGGCGAGTTCGCCAGGGCGAAGTTGATCCCCACCGTGCCGCCCGCCTCGGCCACGTAGCCGGTGACGCTGGCCGTCCCGTTACTGCCGAGCGCCAGGTTCTCCGGCGTCAACGGCTGCAAGAACCCGGGCGTCACCGTAATTGTCGCGGAACCGGTCCCGCTGCCTGCCGAGGTCGCCGTCACCGTCACCTTCTCGCTGTCTGCCGTGAGGTAAGCGGGGGGCGTGTATTGTCCGCTCGAAGTAATGTTTCCCGCCGTCGATGGGCTGATCGACCAGGTCACGTTCGCGGAGCCGCCGCTCGTGAGCGTCGCCTGGAACTGCTCCACGGCGCCCCCGGCCGTGTTGGTTGTATTGCACCCGGTGCAGTTGGTGTCGATCGACGCCGCGCCGGGCGTCACCATCAACACCCCGCTCGAAGAACCGCTTGCCGCCGCGGCCCCGCCTCCGCAGCCTGCCAGAATCAACAGCAACGGCGCCACCAGCACCGCAGCCAGACGAAGGTACACGTAACCCCACGACGAGTCCGTGGGATTCGAGGTTGAGATTGAGCCTTCCGACTCCTGCTCTTGAACTGCTGCCAACAAGTTCGTTCCGGCGCCTTTCACTGCGTTAGACGTGTAGCGCTCACCGGCCCGGTGTGCTTCCTCTATGAGACCCTTCCGGCGGCAAAATGTCCACCTGGGAGATCGCCCGCCGCAAAAGACCTTCAGCCCACCCGTCCCCCAATGCCGCTTGCCTGTCAGTGGAAGGAGAGTGCGTTCAACCCTTCAGGTTAACCCACCCGCCCACGCGCTCTAGACTTGTATTGAGGACTCATCATGGACTACATCAATCTCGGCCGCACCGGCCTCAAAGTCTCCCGCATCTGTCTCGGCTGCATGAGCTACGGCTCGCCCGCCACCGGCAAGCTCCTGCCCGGCCGTCAGCCCTGGGCTCTCGACGAGGCCGCCAGCCAGCCCTTCTTCCGCCAGGCTCTCGACCTCGGCATCAACTTCTTCGACACCGCCAATGTCTACTCCAGCGGCGACAGCGAGATCGTCCTCGGTCGCTTCCTCAAGGCCAACACCCGCCGCGAATCCGTCGTTATTGCCACCAAGCTCTGGGGCATGATGCGCGACGAGCCCAACGGCCGCGGCCTCTCCCGCAAAGCCATCTTTTTTGAACTCGACGAGAGCCTCCGCCGCCTCCAGACCGACTACGTCGACCTCTACCAGATTCACCGCTGGGACCCCGAAACCCCCATCGAAGAAACCCTCGAAGCCCTCCACGATGTCGTGAAAGCCGGCAAAGTCCGCTACATCGGCGCCTCATCCATGTACGCCTGGCAGTTCGCCAAGGCCCTCTATCTCGCCGACCTCCACGGCTGGACCCGCTTCGTCTCCATGCAGAACCACTACAACCTCTTATATCGCGAGGAAGAGCGCGAGATGATGGGCCTCTGCCTCGACGAGGGCGTCGCCGTCATCCCCTGGAGCCCTCTGGCCCGCGGCCGTCTCACCCGTCCCTGGCACGGCGAAAAGACACACCGCCTGGAAACCGACGCCTTCGGCAAATCCCTCTACTCCCGCACCGAAGAAGCCGACCACAAAGTCGTCGACCGCCTCGGCCAGGTAGCCGAGGCCCGTAACGTCCCCCGCGCCCAACTGGCGTTGGCATGGTTGCTCGCGAAGCCCGGCGTCACTTCGCCCATCGTCGGCGCCACCAAGCCCCACCACCTCGAAGACGCCGCCGCCGCGCTCTCCATCAAGCTGACGCCCGAAGAGATCGCATCTCTCGAAGAACCCTACACGCCGCACCCGGTCCTCGGCTTCAGCTGATGCTGCGAGTCTGACCGAGCTTACGACGAATGTGAATGAGCGTTAAAAAATGCTGTCCTCCTGAGCGACCGGACGCGAAACGGGAGGGAGTCGAAGGATCTGCGGTTCGGGAATTCTTCGCCTGAGCAAGCTTTGGAGAGATCGCAAGAGCTTATAGCCGCACATCGCCTCGCGCTACCCGGCTCGCCAGACCGCTTCGCCTTCCCATAGTCGCGCCTCGAAGCCTGCCTGCGGCGCTCTCGCATATCCGTGCCGGTCGCGCTCCTCTTTTGCGCACAGTTCGAGCCGCGTCAGATGTTCATGCAGCGCTTCGCGCGCCGGCAGCGAGCAGTTCATTTTCGCCCACCGCCCTGCACGGTCCGCCGCCTCTAGCAATCGCTTATCGAGCACGCCTCGAATCGTCCCCATTTGTGGACTCCGCTCCATAATCTCTTTCTCGCTCAGGCAGCGCGCCCACAACCCCGCTACCCCTTCCCCATCCGGCTCCTTAGCCGCTTCAGCACATTCGCCGGCACCAGCCCCGTCACATCCCCCCCGAAGCTGAATACCTCTTTCACCATCCGCGAGCTCACAAACGAGTACCGCCCCGCCGGCTGCAGGAACACCGTCTCAATCTCCGGCGCCAGCCGCCGGTTCATCAGCGCCATCTGGAACTCGTACTCGTAATCGGAGATGGCCCGGATGCCCCTCAGCACCGCCGTCGCCCCCAGTTGCCGCGCAAAGTCCACCATCATGCCGCTGAACGTGTCCACCGTGACGTTCTCGATCGCGCCCGTCACTTCGCGCAGCATCTCCACCCGCTCCTCCACCGTGAACAGCGGGTTCTTCACCGGGTTGTTCAGGATGGCCACCGTCAGGTGCCCGAAGATCTTCGCTCCGCGCTGGATCAGGTCCACGTGCCCGTTCGTGGGCGGGTCGAACGTGCCGGGATAAAGAGCTTTCACCGTCATCTGAGATGCTCGTGTTGGTCGCTATCGGCGCGCTCGCTCCACGCGCCCGCAACCCATTCTACGGGACCGCCGCGCATCTGCCCCGGCGCCTTCCCGCATGGTGCAGTGTCACAGATCAGTCAGCATGCACCGTCTCCTGGCTGGTCCGCTGCGCCGCCCGCGAAGCCACATACAGCGACACCACGGTGATGTCATCCGTCTGCCCAAAGTGCTTGGCCGTCTGCGCAATGTAGCGCGCCGGCTCGTTGCTCACCTGCTGCGTCCGCTCAAAGCCGAACAGCTCGCCCTGTGCGTTCTGAGCCTCGACCACCCCGTCCGACAGAAACACGAGGCGATCGCCGCGGTTCAACTGGAAGGTCGCCTGTTCGTACTCCGCGCCGGCGATCACCCCCAGCGGCAACCCGGGCGGCAGCGCCATTTCGCGGCCGTCGCGGTAAGGGCTCAGGTGCCCGGCGTTGGCCACCGTCATCCGCCCGTCCGCGTAGATCCGCGCGCAAAGGCACGTGGCAAAGCATGGCGCCGCGTCAATCTCCGGCACTGCCCCCGGCGAGGGCACCGCCCCGATCAGCACATGGTTCAGATGCCCGAGCACCGTGGCCGGGTCGTGCGAGAGCTCGTTGCGCAGCGCCCCCACCAGCGTGCTCGAATTCATCGCCGCCTGCAGCCCCTTGCCGCTCACGTCTCCCACCACGAGCAGCAGCGACTCGTCCGCCAGCGGCAGCACCTGGAAGAAGTCCCCGCCCACCCCGTTCACCGGCAGATACGCGCTCTCCAGCATGAAGTTCTTGTTCGACGGCAGTTGCGTCGGGATCAGCAGCGACTGCACGCTGCGCGCCGCCGCAATCTCCGCGCTCGACTTCTGCTCGTCCTGGCTCACATGGATGAATCGGTACAGGATCACGGCCGCCAGGCTCACCAGGAAGATCGCATACGCCAGCGTTCCAATCCCAAACGCAATCGGCCCCACGTGAAACCGGTAGTCGCCAAACTGGTCCGGAATCCACCCGCTCACCGCGGCAAAGCCCAGAAGCGCATCCAGGGAACCCGCCGTCGCCGCCAGAAAACACGGAACCAGCATCGCGCCCGCATCGCCCTGCCCGCGCCGCCACGCCCGGAACAGCATCGTGCAGAGCAGCCCGCAGAAGACGACCTCCGTCGCTACCGAAAGCGCCAGATTGAGAAGTTCCATGTGCGCCAGCAGCACCACCGCCAGTGCCAGCACGGCAATCTGCACGACCCGCACCAGCCGCCGCCAATCGCTCGCCGTGAACCGCAGCACAAACTCCAGTGTTACGGCCATGAACACCCGGCCGGCGATCACAGACAGTTTGTAGTAAACCTCAAGAGGGATCGTCGTCAGCCCGTACCCCGCATCCAGCGCGCCGCTTGCGGCCACTGAGACGCACAGCAGGGCCAGCCACAAGTACTCCGAGTGGTGCCGCTGCGCCAGGTAGAGCGCCCCGCCCAGCCCGGCCACGCACACAAACAAGAACACCAGCGCCAGCGACGCCATCGCTTGCTCGTCCCATTGCCGCCCCCTGGCCAGCGCCAGCCGGTCGGCAATCTCCGCCGGCGTCCCGATCTCCACCTTCACGAGCAGCCCACGCTGGATCGTCGTATCAGGCGCGGCCCATGTCCGGATGGCCAGCTCCCGCGCCCCGCTCGCGTCCGGAGCTGATAGTTGCGCCGCAAACGGCGGCGAAAGATACTCCGCCGGCCGCTCCGTCATCCCGCGTGTATGCCCGACCTCCGTCCCGTTCACATACGCAGCAAGCTGCCCCACTGAATTCCCGGTGACCAGTACTTCCAGGGGCCCGTTGCCGGCCACGCTCCCCAGCACCGCCAGCGTCTTTGCGTCCAGCCGCATGCGGTACCACGCATAGCCCGAATAGGAGTCGATACCCTGTGCGGTGAGCGGCTCGTCCAGCAACACCGCCAGCCAGCGCGAGTCGTCGTATCCCGGCTCCGCCCACTCGGGATCGTCGCCGGTCTCAAACCGCCACGGCCCGCGCAGGCTCACCACCCCGCCGATCGAGATTGGCGCGGAGTTTGCCGTTGCGGGAGCCGCATTCGCCGCGCCCACTGCGGGACTGGTTGCAGTCTGCCCCACCGCCGGCGCCAGCAAAGCGCACACAGCCACAATCCGGCCAACCACCCGCCGCAGAGTACCGTGCGCCGCCACTCGCGCGAACATCCTCATCGTCTGTCGTTTCAGTGTAGAGCAGGGATTGAAGAAATCATGGTCGAAAAACAGCTACCGAAGTCGGCGGGAATAAACCTGCGCAGGCGCAGACCTCCCGCTCTCCTCGCGCGGCCCGACAGAGCCATGCAAGCTCTTACGTTAACCACCGTCCTGGAGTTCTCTGCGCGGCTGCGCAGTGCTATCCCCGCCGTCCCCGCACCGCTTCTTTGGCCTCCGCCGGTCCGGCCGCTGGCACCTCCGGCACCTCGGCCTTGGGCGCACCGATGTTCAGCCGCTTTCGCAGCTCCGCGTCCATCTTGCCAAAGATATCCCGGTTCTCCTTCAGGAAGCTTCGCGTATTCTCCCGTCCCTGCCCGATCCGCTCGCCGCCGTAGCTGTACCACGCACCCGACTTCTCGACGATATTATGGGTAACCGCCAGGTCCAGCACGTCACCTTCCCGGCTGATCCCCTCCCCGTACAGAATGTCGAACTCCGCCTCCCGGAACGGCGCGGCCACCTTGTTCTTTACAATCTTCACCTTGGTCCGGTTGCCGGTCACCGCGTCGCCTTCCTTGATCGCCGCAATGCGCCGGATGTCCACCCGTACCGACGAATAAAACTTCAGCGCCCGCCCGCCGGTCGTCGTCTCCGGGTTCCCGAACATCACGCCAATCTTCTCGCGGATTTGATTAATGAAGATAAGCGCCGTGCGCGACTTCGACACCGTCCCCGTCAGCTTCCTGAGCGCCTGCGACATCAGCCGCGCCTGCAGGCCTACGTGCGAGTCGCCCATCTCGCCATCCAGCTCCGCCTTGGGCACCAGCGCCGCCACTGAGTCCACCACCAGTACGTCGATCGCCCCCGAGCGCACCAGCGCCTCCGTGATCTCCAGCGCCTGCTCGCCGCTATCCGGCTGAGAAACCAGCAGGTTATCCGTATCCACGCCCAGCTTCTTGGCGTACCCCGGATCCAGCGCGTGCTCGGCGTCCACGAACGCCGCCATGCCCCCCATCCGCTGCGCCTCGGCAATCACCTGCAGCGTGATCGTCGTCTTGCCCGACGACTCCGGCCCAAACACCTCCGTCACCCGTCCCCGCGGAATCCCGCCCACCCCCAGCGCCGCGTCAAAGCTGATCGACCCCGTCGAGATCACCGCGATCGGCAGCAGCGCCTCCCGCGACCCCAGCCGCACGATCGACCCCTTGCCGAACTGTTTTTCAATCTGTGAAAGCGCAAGTTCTACCGCTTTAGCGCGGTCGTCGGCGATGGCCATGGGGGCAGCTCCTTAAAAAGGCAGCCGGCGCAGAAAATCGAACTCTCAACGAAATTCGACGCGGGCTTCATTTGATTTTCCAAAGGATTGTAGCAAGATTGGACACTCCTCTGCACCAGAAATAAGGCGAAGATAGGGAGAAATTATCAACTAGCGTGATACACGTCACGCATATCGGCTTAGAGACTGCATCAAAACCAAAATTGATGCATAATTGCTGTATGCGCACCACGATCACACTTGATGACGACGTCCACGAGTTCGCATCATATTACGCCAACGCCAAAGGGATCACCTTTGGCGCAGCGATCAATGAGCTAATCCGGAAGGCGGAGTCAGCGCCGCCGCCTCCTGCGCCCGAGATCGAGTATTCGGAGATTGGCCTCCCTTTGTTGCCTCGCTCGGGAAGGGTGATTACCTGTGAGATGGTGAAGAAACTCGAGGAAGAGGAGTTTGATCCTGCGAAATTTGCTTGATCTGAATGTTCTGATCGCGTTGACCGACTCTGAGCACATTCATCGCCAGAAGGCTGAGCGCTGGTTTCTTTCCTCGGGCAAAGACGATTGGGGAGTCTGCCCATTGACCGAGGCAGGGTTCATACGCGTTACCACAAATCCGGCAATGCAGTCAGGCGCAATTACTGTAGAGCGAGCTATAAGCACCCTTCAAGCGCTCCGAGCGCATCCAGGTTACTGCTACTGGCCGATCACTGACAAGGAAAGTTGGGTCGATGTTACCGCTGCCTTCGCGGCCCGCATCTCGGGCCATCAGCAAATTACGGATGCGTACCTTTTGGGCCTGGCCATCAGGAATGATGGCGTTCTCATCACCTTCGACCGCGGTCTCAAATATATGGCCGGCGCCGAGTTCAGCCGGAACCTTCTTATCCTCGATTAGACCGGCGTGCCCATCCGTCTTCGCCGATCCTTTCATCGAAACATCCGCTCATCGTTGCGGAACGGCTTCGCCTCCCCGATCCGCACCCTTCCTAACTCCGCATGTTTCGGGTTCAGAAGCACATTCCAGTCGCCATCAACCGCCGCCGACGGAGCCTGACACCCCATCGCCCGCCCGCTCGCCGCCCACCCGGACCCCAGTTCGCGGCAGAGTTCATTGTTCAGCCCGCGCCAATCGCCCCGCGGATAACCCAAATCCAGTTTTTCGATCGACTCATCGGGAACCACAGCCTCGGCAAGCAGCAGATCGTCCGGCGCCTAGTTCGGTTCCAGGTTGACAAAGAAATCCAGGCCGCCAGCGCGCATGTCAAGCACACTCATGCAGATCGCCTTGCCTCGCCACGAAACCTCTGCTACATTGCCGATCAGGATCGTTCTATGCTGAAAGGGCCCACTATTCAAGCCTTGAGCGGGCTTTTGCTCTTCGCCTGCACCGTGCCGGGCTATGGCGCGCAAAAGTTCCCCGATTTTCCCGTGCGGCAACCGGGCAATTACAGTATCTCGGCGCAGCAGGACGAGGTGTCCGTCGGGCTCGACCCAGTGGAGTCTGTCCAGGATCAACTCACGTACTTCCACACCGCGCTGTCCCCCAAAGGCTTTCTTCCCGTGTTCGTCGTGGTTCACAATGGGTCCAAGCTCGATAGCCTGCTGCTGGACAAATCGGGCATCTCGTACGGGCTCGACAAAGAAATCGGCTCTGGGCCGAAGGAGAACACGGCGGGGCAAAAGGCCGCCATTGTGAGCAGCGCGTTCATTCCCTTCATCGGAGGGTTCATCTCCCTGGGAATGGCGGAGGATGCCTCGGGGGTCAAGCAGAACCTGATCCTGCAGGAGCTGCAGAGCGAAACGCTCTCCCCCGGCGATACGGCGCATGGATTCCTCTATATTCCGATCCCGAAAAAAGGACCGCTGCCCAAAATCCAAATTCAAGTCCCCATTGCATGGACCAGATCGGACAAAACATCTGTCGTGCATTTGGACTTCTGAGGAGAATCGCGATGACCAAGGTTCGCCCATTCCTGCTCACTGTGCTCACTGGCTGCCTTGTTCTTCTAACCGCATCCGTCCCCACGGTCCGCGCACAGGCCGCGCCTGCCGCCGCCGGCAGGCTCCCATTTGACGCGGTTCTGGTTCTCAGTCCGGAGTTTTGCGCCACCACGTTCAAGCAAGGCTCCATGTGGACCACCGGCGGGGAGACATTTAACGTTGGGAAAATGGCATGTGCGGAGCTGGAGCCAGCACTTAAGCCGGCCTATGCGGATTTGACCGTGGCCGCTGCGCCTCCAGCCTCCGTAAATGCCCACTTCGTCCTCATTCCCAGCTTCGCCAGTGCGCACGCAACCACATCGGCGTTTGCGTTTTCCAACCGCGAGATGGATGTTTTCCTGGAATGGACGGTCAAGGACCCCGCTGGCAAGACCGTCTGGCTGCAGACCGTCCAGGGCTCCTCGAAACACCACATGGGCAACATGTTCACGCATAGTCACGACGTCAAGCTGATTGTCAAGGATTCCGTCAAGGATGTGGCCGCTCAATCGGCGGCCAGGATGGAAGCTGCGCCGGAACTTCGCGCGCTGAGTTCCCAACACGCGAGCGCAGCCAAGTAATCTGGCTGCACCGGAGTCGATTAAAAAAATCGGCCTCAACGCGGTTCATCCGAGTTGCCGGCGAATAAAATGGGGGCGCGAAATCACGCCCTAAACGCCCCCACCCGCGTCTCCCTAGCCGTCAGCGCGTCGCAGGCCCGGTCCAGCGCCTCGTACTCCCCGTCATGCTCCTTCCGGAACGCCCGGAAATCCTCCTCGCTCGCCCACCGGTCGATCGTCAGATATCCGCCGGGAATGTAAGCATCCCGCAGCAGTTCCGTCCCCA
>DATJMU010000022.1:0-5721 GCA_035508555.1 Occallatibacter sp.
CTCCTCCGGAGCGGCGCCGCGTACCGCTGCTTCTGCACCGCCGAAGAGCTCGAGGCCGTCCGCCGCCAGCAGATGGCCGCCAAACTCCCCGCCCGCTACCCCGGCACCTGCCGGAATCTGTCTCCAGCTGACATCGAGGCCAGTCTCGCTGCCGGCAAGCCCTTCGTCATCCGCATGAAGGTCCCCGCCCACGGCAACACCACCTTCCGCGACGAGCTCCGCGGCCCCATCACCTTTGAGCACACCAACGTCGACGACCAGGTCCTCCTCAAGTCCGACGGCTTCCCCACCTATCACCTCGCCAACGTCGTCGACGACCACCTCATGCGCATCTCCGACGTCATTCGCGCCGAGGAATGGATCTCCTCCACCCCCAAGCACATCCTCCTCTACGAGGCCTTCGGCTGGCAGGCCCCGCGCTTCTGGCACATGCCGCTCCTCCGCAATCAGGACAAAAGCAAAATCTCCAAGCGTAAAAATCCCGTCTCCCTCGTCTACTACCGCCAGGCGGGATTCCTCCCCGACGCCATGCTCAACTTTCTGGGCCTCATGGGCGGCGGCATGCCGGCTGACATCAACAACGCGACCGAAAAGTTCACGCTCGCGGAAATGATCCGGCATTTCGATATCCGCAACGTCCGCCCCGCCGGCCCCGTCTTCGACCTCACCAAGCTCCGCTGGCTCAACGGCGAATACATCCGCGCGCTCTCGCTCCAGGATTTCTGCGCCGCGCTCCGCTCCACCGTCCTTGCCGACGAATACCTCAGCGCCATCGCCAATCTCATCCAGACCCGCATCGAAACCCTCGGCGAATTCGGCAACCTCACCCACTTCTTCTTCGCCGACGACATCCAGCCCGCCCCCGAAGTCTTTCTGCCCAAGAATCGCACCCCCGAGGAGACGCTTGCCTTCGCCGTCGAGCAGCTCGCGGTCCTCGAAGCCACGGACTGGACCCACGCCGCCCTCGAGCCCGCCCTCAAGGCGCTCGGCGAATCCAGATCCTGGTCCGTCAAAGAGAACTTCATGCTCCTGCGCGCCATCGTCACCGGCAGCACCATGAGCCCGCCGCTCATCGAGAGCATGATCGTCTTCGGCAAGGCCCGCACCCTCGACCGCGTCCGCCGCTTCATCGACGCGCAAAGAAAATCGAAGAAGTAAAGGGACCATCGCCGTCCCATACCGGTGCCGTCTGCTGCCTGGCCCACCATCGCCGTACCGTGACCGCCGGGTACCCTGGGCAGCCCAAATTCCCTTGCGCCGCGCCCAATTGGGACTAATCTAAGAACCGTCCATGCGCGTCGTTTCGCGAGCGAAAGATCCCCGGGTGCGCTCCTATCTCGAGCTGCGCACGGCCGTCGGCTGGATCGCCCTCGGACTGCCCTGGATCCTGCTCTTCGGTTCCGTGCTGCTCTCCTCATGGCTCGGGCTCGCGCCTCGCCCTTTGCCCACCTCGCTCAGCGGTTTCTACTACACGCCCATGCGCAACGTCCTGGTGGGGAGCCTCTGCGCCATCGGCTTCTTCAATCTTTGCGCCCGCGGCTATGAATGGCGCGACGAAGTCGCCGGCTTCGTCTCGGCCGTTTGCGCTCTGGGCCTCGCCGTCTGTCCCACCATCCCGCCCTGGGGCGGAACCCGGCTCCAGCAGAACATGAGCACCGCGCACAACTATCTTGCGGAAACCTTCTTCATCACCCTGGCCACGATGTGTCTCTGGCTCTTCCGCACCACCGCCAAAGACCGCCCGCTCACCCGCAACAAGCGCAGGCGCAACACGGTCTACACGGCCTGCGGATCGGTCATGCTGGCCTGTGGCGTGCTCGACTTCTTTTTCCACCGCATGCGCCCCATCCCGCACTTCGGGCCGTTGGGGTCGATCTTCTGCTGCGAGCTGGTCGCGCTCGAGGCCTTCGGCATCGCCTGGCTGGTCAAGGGCAACACCTTCCTGGCCGACCGGCGCCACCCCACCCCACCCCGCCCCGCCTCCAGGCCGGAGCAGATGGCCGGGGTCTAGATCCGAAGAAAGCTTCGCAAGGGCGGCTCTGTTTTGGAGTACTTCTCAAATTAGCACTTTATTTTCAACAGCTTAATGGGTCATATTACCTTCCCGGACAGGCCCGCCTCCGGCCTTTTGGACCCACCGCGCCTCAAGCAAATCCCCGCGCCCTCCATTCCTCCCATTGCGCCCTGTCGCGCGCCGGTGATACGGTTTGGGGCGGTTTCCGGGAGCCAGGTGGCTACGTGGAGCCGTGCGCCGGCTCTCCGAACCAGAAAGAGACGGAAAACCCATGAACAAAATCCAATCCTTCTCCCTGGCCCTCGGGCTGGCCGCGAGCCTCTCCGCCTCCGCGCAGCAGTTCCCCGGCGGAGCTTCCAGCGTGCCCCCCGAGTGCAAAGGGCTTCCCACCCACGCCCAGCTCCAGATGGCGCTTTCCGCCGCCCGCGCCCAGACCAATGGCGGCTTCAACCTCGACATGTGGGGCGTCGTCGTCAACCGCGACGGAGTGGTCTGCGCCGTCGCCTTCACCGGCGTCAACCGCGGCTCGCAGTGGCCCGGCAGCCGTAACATCGCCGCGCAGAAAGCCAACACCGCCAACGCCTTCAGCCTGCCGCAGCTGGCGCTCTCCACCGCCAACCTGTACACCGCCACGCAGCCTGGCGGCAGCCTGTTCGGCCTGCAGGCCAGCAATCCCGTTGATCCGTTCGTCTCCTATCGCGGCGACCCCGCCGAGTACGGCCAGGTCGACGACCCCATGATTGGCGGCCATGTCGGCGGCGTCGACGTCTTCGGAGGCGGCCTCGGCCTCTATAATTCCCAGGGCGTGCTGGTCGGCGGCCTCGGCGTCAGCGGCGACTCCTCCTGCGCCGACCACAACATCTCCTGGCGCACCCGCCACAACCTGTCGCTCGACTATGTGCCCGCCGGCGTGAGCGGTGACGCCGCGCATCCTGACAACATCGTCTACGACATCACCAACGCCCCCGGTCTGCAGATCGGCGTCAGCGCCAGCGGATGGGGTCATCCCGTCTGCAGCGCCGCAGCCGAAACCATCGCCGGTGAGCTTCCGCCGATCGAGTAAGCGCAGCCAGAACGGCAACAAACCCAGGCACGACGCCGGGCCGGCGGGAATCTCACGCTCAACCGCCGCCCGGCCCAGCGTCTCTTCCGGAAACAGTGAGGATTTGAAGGGCTTACGATTTCGGGCGATGGTAATGTTGAAAAAGGGTGGTGTCCAATGATCACTCCCAGTTTCTCAGGAGAGTGGGTAACACTCGCAGCGTATCTTGCGAACCACCTGTGGCAATCCACTTTGTTTCTTGCGGGGGCGTGGGCGCTTACGGTGCCGTTGCGGCATCATCAGGCGCGAGCGCGGTACTGGCTGTGGCTTGTAGCTTCACTGAAGTTTTTGCTGCCGTTCTCGCGCATTGTGCGCATTATGGCGAACCGTCGCACGCGGATACTCGACCCGCGGCGAAAGCTGGTGCTGGTAGCGGCAGCCGCGCTGGCAGTTGCGGTTCCGTTGGCATTTGGGCTGACGCATGCCGGACAGAGTGCGGCGACCACGCCGGATGCCAGTGCAACGATTCTGCCCAACGCAAAGTTTGAAGTAGCGTCCATTCGTCCGGCGGGTCCGCCGGGCAGGTTCTTTCAGTTTTTGAATCAGCCCGGCAGATTGTATGCAAATTATCTCTCGCTGAAGGACCTGGTCGAGGCTGCGTACAACATGCAGGGCGAACAGGTTGAAGGCGGCCCGAAGTGGCTGGATTCCGACCACTACGATATTCAGGCCAAGGCTGATCCGGCAGTGGCTGCGGAGTTGAAGAAGCTTCCATTGGAGGAGGCGAGGCAGGTGCAAAGGCACATGCTGCAGGAACTGCTCGCAGAGAGGTTCCACCTGAACGTTGAGCGGATGACGAAGCAAATGCCGGTGTATGTGCTGATCGCGGCGAAGAACGGTTCAAAAATGAAACAGTCCAGGCCGCAGGACACGATTAGCGGACAGGAAGCAGAAGGTCCAAGAGAATGGTCTAATACGCAGAAGGACGGAGGAGCCTCCTTCCGTGTAATGCAAATGAATATGGACTACTTCGCTGGATGGTTAGCCGCGGCGGTGCATCGACTTGTGCAGAACAGGACAGGCCTCAAAGGTAACTATGACTTCACACTTACATATGCGCCGGACTTCGGTGAAGCTCCAGCGATGGCAGGGACTGCGCCTGCGCCGACTATGTCCGAGCCATCGATCTTTACGGCATTGCGGGAGCAGCTCGGCCTGGAGCTGAAGTCGGAGAAGAGGCCAGTGCAAGCCCTGGAGATAGTAAGCGCAACCCAGCCAACCGCAAACTAAGAAGGTCTGTCGACGATACCGTGTATACACCACGTCCTGGGATTTGCTGCCTGTTTGGTGGCCGCAGCAGGGGAATTTTACGGTGAGCGTCTGGTCTTAAAGCCCAGCTTTCAATTACCCACAATTCCGCCGAACCTGAAGTGGTAATGCTAACTGATATTCGGCATCAACTCAGGTACTTACCTTGTGGCAACCGACCCTGGTGTCCTGTCTCGGAAATAAGCACCATAAGTAATGGGTGATGCGGCATCGGATAGAGTGGGAGGAACTCCGATGCCGAAGGGACGTCCACTCACGCCGGTACCCATTTCCGTTGAAGATCGGGCTCAGCTGGTCGCATGGAGTCGACGGTCGAAGAGGGCACAGGCTCTGGCCATGCGGGCGCGTATGATTCTGCTGGCCGCCGAGGGGCGCAGCAACACCGCCATCGCCGGCCAACTGCGCACCCGGCAGCATACCGTGGGTAAGGTTGCTCGTGGCGAGCCGCCGAAGATTTTAGATGCCATTGCAGATGTGGTTTTGGCATACAAGCCAAAGCCGAAGTCTGACGCCTCCAAAAAGCGAACGGATAAGGCTACGAAGCTGAATGATCGGAAGTCGGATTGAACAATGGGAGAGATCGGAAGAACCAAGGTGAGCCTTCGGCTGTTCAGCGATGACCTCGACCCGGAGGCCGTCACCTCCTTATTGGGGCGTCAGCCAACCAGATCATGGCGAGCGGGAGAGATGAAGTTTAGTCGCCCTGCTACGTTCGGATCGTGGCACCTACAGAGTGACTTGTCGGGTGATCTCGATGCTCAGATAAGAGGCTTGCTCGCTTCTCTGTCGCCCGACATCGCCGTTTGGAACGATCTGACGAAACAACATCATGCCGACCTCTTCTGCGGTCTTTTTCTGACTGAGGGCAACCAAGGGCTTGTGCTTGCACCAGATACGATGGATGCGATAGCACGGCGTGGTCTCAAGTTGTCCTTGGACATCTACGGTGCGCCCGACACGGATGAGCCGGTCGGGGAGTAAAGTATATAACTCCCAACTGATGGACGAGCCGCGACCGGGCACACCGCGCAAGCTGAGCGACCAGGACGTGGAGCGTGTTCTGACGCCCTCCCGAACTGGAGATCGAGCGCATCTACCGCGCCTGATCTGCTCAACGCAGGTTGAAGACGCTATCATCCCGTGCGGCCTGCCCACCCCGGGCGATTATTCTGAAATGTGAAGGCCCGGCCCGATTCGCAGCCCCGGAAATCGCGCAGGAAGCCCTGGCTCCGAACGGTGGTTCGATGGATTGCCCTCGGGGTGGCGGCGCTGTGGCTGCTGGCCGCGCTGAGCCTTGTGGCCGCCCGATGGATCGATCCACCCACCACCGCGGTGC
>DATJMU010000023.1:0-3849 GCA_035508555.1 Occallatibacter sp.
GCTCTACGGCACGGCCGCGGGGTCGACTCTCGGTCTCTGTACCGGCTGTGGCTCGGTCTTTCAACTTGCCCCCCCAACCACGCCGGGAGGGCCCTGGACCGAGACAGTCCTGCACCTCTTTACCGGCGGAAACTACACCGAGGACGGAACTGTGCCTGACTCCACACCGGTGCTCGGCCCCAACGGCGTGCTTTATGGCACGACTTACGGCGGCGGAATCTACGACTGGGGAACCATCTACGAGTTGTTGCCGCCGTCGTCTCCCGGCGGCGCCTGGACCGAAGTGATTCTTTACTCCTTCACGGACGGGCCGGACGGAGGCGAGCCCATGGGAGTCGCCCTGGGACCAGACGGCAACCTGTACGGCACCACTCAGGTCGGCGGCGTCTCCCCACATGGAATCTTGAACCAGGGCACGGTGTTCGAGTTGGTGCTGCCGCAGAACGCCAACAATCGCTGATGGGCAATCGCGTCACGACCGGCCGCACCGCCTTCGTGGAAGAGTTCGGGCCGGAGGCCTGGACCCTATCGGGGGGGCCAACGGGCTACGCCTGTTCCATAGTCGGGATGCAGTCCTGCGTTTGGAACAACCTCAACCAGAATTTCCTGTCCTCCCTCTTGCCATACTTGTCGGTACAGGGCGTGACGGACGCGTCGCTATACCCGGCTAACATAGTTGCAGCTTGTGCACCGACTTACCCCGACAACCCTAACGATGACAATGGTGTACTTAGCACAGTCACCCACGCCATCGAACAGCAGCAATACAGCCTGACCGGGAGAGGCCTCAGCACTATCCTCGCGCAATGGAATAAGGGTGGTGTTAATGGTGCCATACTGTCGGGCGTCTCGCTAACTCATTGAAGGAGATCTAACGTGAGAATTACGACCACGGCTCTTACCCTCAGCGCCGGGCTGCTGTGCTCTTTGGCACTGCCGGCCCAAACACTGAATACGCTGTACAGCTTCGACCACAACGAACTTGGCTATCAGCCGCGTAGCGGGGTAGTCGTCGGCTCCGGGGGAGAACTCTACGGGGCCCTCCCTTCCGGCGGCGCCTACGGAGAAGGGCTGGTCTTTGAGCTCGCTCCGCCCAGTTCGCAGGGCGCGCTGTGGAGCGAGGTGGTGCTGCATAGCTTCGACCCGAGCAGCGAGGGAGGCTGTACGACCCTACTCACCCTCGGGCCGAGTGGCGTGCTCTACGGCGTAACCGGCTACAACCTGAACAACGGTGGAACCGTCTTTCAGTTGACGCCTCCACAGGGATCAAACACGCATTGGCACGAGGCCACGTTACAAGCTTTCAGCAGTTCGAATAGCGGCGGTGTCGGCCCCGCAGCCACGCCGGTCCTTGGGCCACACTCGGCAATCTACGGCACCACAGGCGCCGGGGGCACTTACGACAACGGAACCGTCTACCGGCTCCTGCCACCGAATGGGCAGGGCGGTGCCTGGTCCGGCGAGACCCTGTATACCTTCAACTACCACGTTGGGGACTTCGGATCATCAACGGGGACGCTGGCGATGGACGATAGGGGTGCGCTGTATGGCGCAACAATGGGCACTGTCTTTCAACTAGCCCCTCCAATGACGCCCGGCGGGCCGTGGGTGGAGAAAATCCTGGCCGGTCTGTACTATCCCAACGGCGTCGTGCTTGGTCCAAACGGCGTGCTCTACGGCACGGCGAGTGAAGGTACGCTTGGGAGCTGTAATAGCGCGTGCGGCTCGGTTTTCCAACTGGCGCCCCCAACTGCTCCTGGCGGGGCATGGACCGAAACGCTCCTACACCTATTCACCGGCGGCAATTACACCGAGGACGGCAACCAGCCCGACTCCACTCCCGTGCTCGGACCGAATGGGGTACTCTACGGAACGACTTATAGCGGCGGACTATATAATTGGGGTACAGTTTACGAGTTGCTGCCGCCATCGTCCCCTGGCGGCACCTGGACCGAGGTGACCCTCTACTCCTTCACGGATGGGCCGGACGGAGGCGAGCCCATGGGAGTCGCCCTCGGACAGGACGGAAACCTATACGGGACAACGTTCATCGGCGGCGTCTCCCCACACGGAATCTTGAACCAGGGCACGGTGTTCGAGTTGGTGCTGCCGCAGAACGCCAACAATCGCTGACGCGGCCAAGGGGCAGGGCCAACATGCGCTTGCGCTGGCGCGCCAGTCTACGGCGTTTGAACGGCGTCCGGTTTTGTTGTAAACTGGAAACTTAGTCCAGAAGCACCGGCCCACTTAGTGTGTCCAGGCGCCAAAATCAGAGGTTAATTCATGCATGCGATAATTGAAACCGGCGGAAAACAATATCGGGTGGCTCCCGGCGACGTGGTCCGCGTGGAAAAGCTGGCCGGTGACGCCGGCTCGGAAATCGATCTTCCGGTTCGCGCGATATTCAAAGACGAAGGCGAACTGGTGGCTGGCGCGGATCTCGGCCAGGCTACGGTGAAGGGCACGATCGTCGGCAACGGCCGCGGCCCGAAGATTCTCGTTTTCAAATTCAAGCGCAAGAAGCAGTACAAGCGCACCATTGGGCATCGCCAGGACTTCACGGAAGTGAAGATCGGCGACATTCTGGTTTAGGTGAAGTATGGCGCATAAAAAAGGTTTAGGCAGTTCGAAAAACGGGCGCGACTCCAACGCGCAGCGGCTGGGCGTGAAGGTGTTCGGCGGGCAACTGATTCCCGGCGGCTCGATCATCGTGCGCCAGCGCGGCACCAAGATCAAGGCCGGCGAGAATGTCGGCTGGGCCAAGGACGACACGCTGTTCGCCAAGGTGACGGGCGTGGTCGAGTATCGCGACCGCGGCCGGCTGGGCCGTTTCGTCAGCGTTAAGGAAGTCGCCTAACTGTTCATTGACGAAGCTCGTATCCTGGTGAAAGCCGGCGATGGCGGCAATGGCTGCCTGGCGTTTCGCCGCGAAAAATATGTCCCGCGCGGAGGGCCAAGCGGCGGCGATGGCGGACGCGGCGGCGATATCTTCCTAGTTTCGAGCGAGCACCAAAACACGCTGCTCCGGTTCCGTTTTAATCCCGAACATAAAGCGCAGCGCGGCCGGCACGGCGAAGGCAGCAATCGTACGGGCGCCGAAGGCCACTCGATCGACTTGGAAGTGCCGGTAGGCACTGTCGTCTACGACGACCAGACTGGCGAGCGCCTGCACGATTTCACCGGACCTGGCGACCGTTTCCTGGTAGCGCGCGGCGGCCGGGGCGGCAAGGGCAATGCGCGCTTTGCTACCGCCACGCACCAGGCGCCCACCGAACACGAGCCCGGCAAGCCTGGCGAAGAACGCCGCCTGCGGTTAGAACTGAAGCTACTTGCGGACGTCGGCCTGGTGGGATTCCCTAATGCCGGCAAATCGACGCTGATCTCGCGCATCTCCGCGGCACGCCCCAAGATTGCCGACTACCCTTTCACCACGCTCGAACCGCAACTGGGCGTGGTCTCCTTCGACGATTACCGCAGCTTCGTGGTGGCCGATATTCCCGGCTTGATCGAAGGCGCGCACCTCGGCCATGGCCTGGGCACGCAGTTCCTGCGCCACATCGAACGCACTCGCCTGCTCGCTCACCTGGTGGATGTGTCCGAAGCGAGCGGCCGCGATCCCGCACAGGACTTCGAAACCGTGATGGCGGAACTCGCCTCCTTCAGCGAAGACCTGGCCGCCAAGCCCATGATCGTCGTCGCGGCCAAGATGGACGCCGCGCAGGATCCCGCGCGGGTCGAGGCGTTGCGCCAAGTGGCAGCCGAGCGCGGGCTGCCGTTCTTCGAGATTTCGAGCGTCACCGGCCAGGGGCTCGATGAACTGCGCTACGCCATGGCGGAACGCGTTCTGCC
>DATJMU010000024.1:0-14855 GCA_035508555.1 Occallatibacter sp.
ATATTGGGCGATTCCGGCAGAAGAGAAGACCGCCATCAAGGGTAAGTGGGTTGCGTCACCCGGCCTTGAGCTTTTCCGCACTCTCGAATCGAAACTCGGCCCTTTGCCCATTGTGGCCGAGGACCTTGGCTTGATTACTCCGGAAGTTGAGGCGCTGCGTTTGAGCCTTGGTTTTCCAGGCATGAAGGTGATTCAGTTCGGCTTCAGCGATAAGGGAGCTCACATCCACCTGCCGCATCGGTACGAATCCGCGACAGTGGCTTACACCGGCACCCATGACAACGACACGACCCGGGGATGGTGGCAGTCCGCAAGCGCGGCAGAGCGCGCGGTTGCCGAGGCGTACGTTGGGCCTACAGACGGCAGTACCGCGTGGCCGCTCATCCGCGCTGTCCAGACGAGTCCCGCGCAGTTGGTCATCGTTCCCGCCCAGGATCTGCTCGAATTGGGATCGGACGCGCGCATGAATACACCGGCCGTGGCCCAGGGAAACTGGAGTTGGCGCGCGCCTCGAGGTTGCTGGACACCGGAGCGATCGCAACGACTGGCTGCACTGGCTCAGGTGACTGATCGCGATAATGACCCTTTGATGATGCAGAACGGCACGGATTGACGCGGGCCTGGCACCGCCGGCACAAGAAGAACTGCTCAACATCATGGCAGTGCCAGCGTTTGAGCCACCAACCAGGATCGTGGAGCTGTCGCGGGGAGACGGCGCAAGCACTCGTCAGACCTCCAACTCCTTGGTTTTGTATAAATGTGGGTGGCCTTATGTCCCGATGTTGGAACCTGGGAGATTAGGGTCGCTGATGGGGCGAAGTCATGCGGTCAAAGACACCGCTCTTCCCTGCTTCGCGGCATCCCAAGAGAGCCGGCGGCCCGGCCATGTACAGCACCCACCGCTATGGGTTATGGTTCCATCTTTGCGCATCGCATTGGCATCCGGAGGGGACTCGTGGTTCTTCCCGCGACCTACGCAGCCGCGCTGCTGCTGATGATCCTGAGCATGTTGTGCTGGGGCTCGTGGCCCAACACGCTCAAGTTTTGCCCCAATTACGGGTTTCAGCTCTTTTATTGGGATTTCTCCATCGGCATGGCCGTGGGCGCGGTCTTCTGGGGGCTGACGGCCGGCAGCCTGGGCCACGCCGGGCCGCCCATGTGGGCCGACGCCGCGCACATGCAGGCCGGTCCCATCTTCTACGCCATGGCTGGCGGCGCGGTCTTCAACGTAGCCAACCTGCTGCTGGTGGCCGCCATCGATCTCGCCGGTCTTGCCGTGGCCGTACCGGTGGCCATCGGTCTGGCGCTCGTGATCGGCGCGGTTTCAAGCTATCTGATCCATCCGGCCGGCAATCCGTGGCTGCTCTTCGGCGGCGTGTTGCTGGTGGTCGTCGCCATTCTTCTTGATGCCGCGGCCTACCGCAGCCGCGAGGCTACGGCCAAAGCGGCCACCACGCGTGGCATCGCCATCAGCCTCGTGTGCGGCGTCCTGATGGGCTGCTTTTATCCCTTCGTAGCCCGCGCCCTTAACGGAACGCCAGGCCACACGCCACCCGGCCCCTACGCGGTAAATCTCTTCTTCACCCTCGGGCTGCTTATCTCCTCGGTTCCCGCCATTCTTCTGCTCATGGCGCGGCCGCTTGACGGTAGGCCGCCCGTCGCCATAAGCGGCTACAGCAAGGCTCCGCTGAGCTGGCATCTTGCGGGCATACTCGGCGGCGCCATCTGGAGCACCGGGGGATTGGCCAACTTCGTCGCCTCCGGCGCACACCTCATCGGGCCGGCCGTCTCTTACAGCATCGGCCAGGGCGCAACGATGGTCTCAGCCTGCTGGGGCGTCTTTGCCTGGCGCGAGTTTGCCGGCGCGCCGCGCGAGGCCAGAGTTTTCCTCGCCCTGATGTTCGTCTTTTTCCTCGTGGGCCTGGGCGCAGTCGCCGTAGCGCCGCTTTACTAGAAATTGGATTGCACCAGCATGTCGGAACCACGTAAGCCCATTGTCGTCGTCGGCAGCGCCACCATGGACCTGGTCACGCGCACCCCGCGCATCCCGCGTACCGGCGAAACCCTCATCGGCTCCGCCTTTGAAACCACCCCTGGTGGCAAGGGCGCCAACCAGGCTGTGGCCGCAGCGCGCTTCGGCTACCCAACCCAATTTGTGGCTTTGGTCGGCGACGACGTCTACGGCCCGGCGATCCTCGAAAACCTCGCCCGCTCCGGCGTGAATACGGATGCCATCGAGCAGGTTGTGGGCTCATCGGGCCTCGCGCCCATGTTTGTGGCCGAGAGCGGCGAGAACAGCATCGTCGTCGTCCCCGGCGCCAATGGCAAGCTTACACCCGCCGCCGTCGATCGCCACGCAGCGCTCATCCGCTCCGCAGGGCTCGTGCTCTGCCAGCTCGAGATTCCCATGGAGACGGTCAGCCACATCCTCGCGCTTTGCGCGGAGGCCGGCGTACCCGCCATGCTCGACCCCGCGCCCGCCGCGCCGCTGCCTGAAGCTATCTGGAGCCAGGTGGCATGGTTCACACCCAACGAGACCGAGGCCGCTTTCTACCTCAACGACGCCTCTACACCCGAAGAGACCGCAACGCATCTGCTGGCGCGCGGTCTGCGCGGCGTGGCGCTCAAGCGCGGTGCGGAAGGCGCGTACATCGCCGCCGCCGACGGCAAAGCCGGCTGGGTCAAGCCCTTCGCCGTCGAAGCCATTGACACTGTGGCCGCCGGCGACTGTTTCAACGGCGCCTTCGCCGTAGCCCTGCTTGAAGGCAACGATCCCTGGGCCGCCGCCCGCTTTGCCAACGCCGCTGCAGCGCTCTGCGTGACGCGCAAGGGCGCCCAGGCCTCCATGCCGTCGCGCGCCGAAGTAGACGCGTTCCTCGCCCAGCATGATTAGCTGCTTGTCTTCAACCAGCTCGCACAACGCATTGCTGGCGTCGAGGTTTGACAGCGCCTGCACGCCCTGTGTTTGAATGGCCCTCGGCGCAGTTCTTGATCACTTCAATCGGCTGCGGGCTCTCAGCGCCGCGGTACGAACGACCCCGGAGGTATACGTATGCAGGAAGAGTCCAATCAGATTCGGCGCAGAGATTTCTTGCGCCTTGGCGCTGCCGGAGCAGCCGCCGCCGGCCTTCAAACACTGCTGCCGGCCTGCACTGCCGCGGCGCAGGCCGAGGAGCCCACCGGAACACGCTCAGCGTCCGCGCATCCGCTCGTGCTACGCTCCACCGAGCTTGAAGTCACCCTCGACGCGGACAACGGCCTGCCCTACGAGTACCTGTGGCGCCCCACCGGTGCGCGCATCCGCGGAGAAGACTTCGGCCGCAAGATCACGGCCACCGTCTGCCAGAACAATCCCTCGCGCTTCTTTCAAACCCAGCTCACCGCCGAGCCCGGCGCCAAAGCCGTGGCGGGCTCCTCGGCCACCTTTCACTTCACCGCCAAAGACGGCGCCACCCCCTGCGCGCGGTTTCAGCTTCACTACAAGCTCACCGGCCCCACCTTGTTCATCACCATGGACAACATCGCCGAAGAGCGCGGCTACGATCTCATCGACGCCGCCATGCCGCGCCTGGCCACCGTCCGCGAAGAGGACCCCTCGGCCTGGTTTGTATACGGAGACAGCGGCGGCGCCTTCGCCCTGCTCGCCGACGCCACGGCCGGCACGCTTCCGCCCAACAGCTTCTGGGGCCGCATCCACTGCAACCTGCCTCTCACCATGGTCGGAACCGATCGCCTGCTCGCCATGCAGGAGACCACGGCCCTGATGGACACCACCGAAGTGACCGTCACCGGCTCGAAGCCCGGCCGCCGCGCCTCGATCGGCTCCGGCCGCGTGCACCGCGTCAACGGCGGCGACTGCTACAACCTGAACCTGGGCCGCGGCGCGCCGCTCAACTGCGGCAACAGCACCACGCCCAACCTGCTCGTCGAAGACACGCCCTCCTGCCGCCTCGACTTTATGCCCGTCACCGGCGACCCGCGCAACGCCTGGATCGCCGCCGGTAAGACCGTCCGCGGCCGCATGCCCTCGATCCCCAAGCCCTACTACCACGACAAGTACATCTACGGCGTCTTCTGCGACCTGCCCAACCGCCCCGCGCCGCCCAGCACCTTCGCGCAGTGCGAGCAGCTCATCGCCGACGTTGCCGCCCTCACTGACAACGCCCCGCAGATCGTCCACCTGTGGGGCTGGCAGTTCCGCGGCAAAGACACCGGCTACCCGGCCGTCAACGTGGTGGATGAGCGCATCGGCGGCTACGACGGGATGATGCGGTTGATGCAGCAGGGCCGTGAACACAACGCAACGGTGACGCTCTCCGACAACTACGACGACGCTTACAAGAGCAGCCCCGCCTGGGACGAAGCCATGATCGCCCGCCGCCCCGACGGCGAACTGTGGAAGAGCCGCGCCTGGACCGGCGAAGCCTCCTACATCCAGGGCCTGGCCAAATACATGGAGCTCGGCCGCGGAGTGGAGCGCGTGCGCTACACCTGCGAGCGCTACAAGCTGCCTTACACGACGCACATCGACGTGCTCTCCTACTACACCATCCGCAACGACTGGGACCGCCAGCACCCGGCCAGCGGCATCCGCAACCTGCGCCAGGGCCGTTACCGCATCCTCGCCGAGTTCGCCAGACACGGGGTGGACGTCACCTCCGAGGCTATGCGCTACGGCATGGTCGGCCACATCAGCGCCTACTGGTACGCGCAGCCGTCGCTCACGCCGCACCTGGGCGCCAAGGCCATCCCGCTGCACCAGCTCGTCTACAGCAAAAGCGCCATCTGGGGACTGGGCACGGGGATGCGCGACAATGGCTTCGAGCTGCGCGCGTCGAATTTGTTTTGGAATGCCAACCTTCATGCCATCATGAGCTACAAGACCGACCGCCAGGAGATCACCGACATGTACTACCTGATCATGGTTCCGTGGCTGCACCTGCACCAGCGCGAGGTGGTTTCCTTCGTCCGCGACGGCGACCGCACCGAGACCGGCTACGAGGGCGACACACGCGTCGAGATCGATTGGAGCAAAAAATCGTATCGCGTCATCCTCGAAGATAACGATGTTGCCACGGAAGAGTCCGTATTCTGCCCGCTCGACGCCGATCGCGTCTGCTTCTACTCGACCACCGCGCAACAACTCACCGCAGCCTGGCCGAAGGGCTGGAACAAGGACAGCGCCGCGGCCGCCGTGCTCTCCACGGCCAAACGCGAGCAGACAGCTTTCACCGTGGAAAGAGACAAAGTAAGCTTGAACGTACCGGAACGCCAGCCGGTCATCCTCTATCGCGATCGCAAAATGGCTAAGTTATGACGACCCGGCGCAGTTTCCTCGGCGGCGCGGCGGTTACAGCCGCTGCCGCCGCGCTTCAGTCTGCCCTTCCGGCATCCGCTCAAAGCCCCGCCGGTCAGTCCTTCGGCGCCCCCGATTACAACCTCGAAATCGCCGAACTCGACTGGGAGCTCGCCGCGCACAAGAAGATCCGCACCTGGGCCTACAACGGCCAGATTCCCGGCCCGCTGCTGCGCGTCACTGAAGGCAAACCCGTCTCGATCGAGATCGCCAACCGCACCGATCATCCTGAGATTGTTCACTGGCACGGCCAGTGGATCCCCGTCGCCGCCGACGGCGCCGCCGAAGAAGGCTCGCCGATGATTCCAGCGGGCGCGAGCACCCGCATTACATTTACGCCGCGCCCCGCGGGCCTGCACTGGTACCACACCCACGCCCCCGCCGACCGCAACCTCAGCCGCGGCCTCTACACCGGCCAGTTCGGCGTCCTCCAGGTCGCGCCCCGCTCCGGTCCTGGTCTCGATCCCGGCCACTACGATCAGGAGCAGTTCATCGTCCTCCACGACTGGGACCCTTACTACGCCTCGAGCGACGACGGCTCTCTGATGGTCAACTACGCCTCCGGCTCCATCAACGGCCGCCTGTTGGGCCACGGCGAACCGATACCCGTCCGCCCGGGCCAGCGCGTGCTCTTCCAGGTCCTCAATGCCAGCGCCACCGAGCCCCACTGGCTTTCGCTGCCCGGCCATCACTTCCAGGTGCTCGCTCTGGACGGCGCGCCTGTCGCCACGCAAGCCACCGTCCCCATGCTCCGCCTCGGCCCCGCCGAGCGGGTCACCGCCATCGTCACCATGGACCACCCCGGCGTCTGGGTCCTCGGCGAAGTCCAGCGCACCTTCCGCGACGCCGGCATCGGCATCGTCGTCGAGTACGCCGGCGCCACGGGTGAGCCGCAAAGCACAAAGCTGGAGCACCTCACCTGGGACTACCGCGTCTTCGGCTCCCCGACGCCGGCCATCCATAAGCCCGACCTCACCATCCCTCTCGTCTTCACCTCGCGCTTCAAAGGCCACGGCGCTCTTGACCAGTGGATGATCAACGGCAAATCCTACCCCAGGACACAAATGCCCAATCTCCACGCCGGCCTGCGCCACCGGCTGGTCTTCATCAACCACAGCACGGACAACCACCCCGTCCACCTGCACCGGCACAACTTCGAGCTGGTTTCGATCAGCGGAGTTCCACTGAGCGGGGTGCACAAAGATGTGGTAGTTGTAGATGCAGGAACCACGGTCGAGGCCGACCTCATCGCCGACAACCCCGGTAACACGCTCTTCCACTGCCATCAGCAGGACCACATGGATATGGGATTCATGGGTGTGTTCAGGTACGCTTAAGCCATCCGCCGCAAGATAAAAGCTTCGACAATTTCTTTCAAGGAGCGCCCTTGAAGTCCTTTCTCCTCGCCATTGTTGCCTTTGCCGCCGTCATTGCCGCCATTCCCGCGGCCCGGGGGCAGAACAACTACGAGATTCAGGTCTACGGCTCGGAGACGGTGGCCCCGAAGACAACGATGGTCGAGCTGCACTCGAACTTTACCGTCGATGGGCAAAAGAACGTCGTGGACGGCATGGAGCCGGACAATCACGTCGAGCACGAAACCGTCGAAATCACGCAGGGCATCAACGACTGGTCGGAGGTGGGCTTTTACATCTTTACCAGCGAGAAGAGCGGGCAGGGCGTGCAGTGGGTGGGCGACCACATCCGGCCCCGTGTGCGCGTTCCCCCGAGCTGGCACTGGCCTGTGGGCGTCAGCCTCTCCACTGAAGCGGGCTACCAGCGCGCCAAGTTCGCGCCGGACACCTGGGACTGGGAGATTCGGCCGATCATCGATAAGACGAGCGGGCGATGGTATTGGGCGGTGAATCCGGCGCTGGAGCGGGCCTGGCACGGCCCGGACGTGAAACTGGGGATCGATTTTTCGCCCGCCGTCAAGATCAGCTACGACTTCACCAAGCAGATCACCGGCGGCATCGAATACTACGCCGACTACGGCAGCATTACCGACATCGCCAGCCTGCACGACCAGCAGCAGCAGATCTTTCCGGCCATCGACCTGAACGTTTCGCCCAACTGGGAAATCAACTTCGGAGTGGGGGTGGGTCCGACGGCGGCCACGGATCACTGGATTGTGAAAGGGATCATCGGGCGAAGATTCAGTTGGGGCAAGCTCAACTGACGGCAGTCACGCGCCAATTCCCCAGCTCCCGGCGAAAAATCTTCACTCAAAAGGGAGAATTGCCATTCACGCGCCTCTTGCGCCGGAGGCTGCTACGCTTTGCGCAGGTCCAGCAGAGCCCGCAATCGCTCACCCAGCGTCGGAACCAGCGGGCACGCGCAGTACACCTGCCGGTTCAACCCCATAAGCAACTGAATCGCCTGAACATCCGCCTCGGCGGCCGCAGGCGGTCCGCCCCGGTTCACAAGTTCGTCGGTGAGGTATTCGATCGAATGCCCCAGAATCTCGAGCGCCCTGCCCGACTGAGGATCGATCCGCCGCCCCCGGTTCGGCTGCACCTCAGTAGAGGAGTCAACGGGCGCGGGGGCCGCAACCGATGCATCTGAAACACTGACCGCCGCCATGATCGTCATTCCCACTCCGCTCTTCGGCACACGGCACACAATCTTTAAGTGACCAAGATACTGTGTCCCGAATCGATACAGCGGATTATGGCTTCAACCCGGCCAGAGCTGGTGTGATTTACCGCACACCTGATTCCACGGCCCTCCAGCCCCTCTCTCTGCCCTGGCGATCCCTGCCCCGCCTTGACTCAGCCAAGCTGAAAACCTAATCTCAAACCAGTGGCTTCGTTTGCGGCGCGCTTTTCCAGGGCCGTCAAACCGGGGGCTTACCTAATCGATTTGCTGGGGCTGGGCAGCGATGACTTCTGTTCCTTATTACTGGCAATATCTCCCGCTGTTAATGCAGATCGTCGCGGCGTTTCTGCTGGGCGCCGGCATGATCATGGGCTCGCGGCTCATCGGCCGCCATCGCAACACCGCCATCAAGCTGGCCGCATACGAGTGCGGCATCGTGGCCCAGGGTGACGCCCGCCACCGCTTCAGCGTCCGCTTTTATCTCGTCGCCGTCCTCTTCATCCTCTTCGATGTGGAAACTGTCTTCATGATGCCCTGGGCCGTCATCTACCGTAAGCTGCCCCAGATCACCGGCTCCCGCTTCTTCGGCTTCTGGGAGATGGTGGTCTACCTCGGCTTCGTCGGCGTCGGCCTCTACTACATCGTGCGCAAGGGCATCCTGAACTGGAACCAGGACAAAGCAGACCTGTAAGCACGGCGGATCGCCGCAAGACCCGATCCTGCGAAAACGCGCAACCCGAAATCTCGAAACTTGCCTCGCGCGCTCTTTATGCCGGGGCCCTGGAAGGCGGAACTGTTCACGATGAGCGATGCGCCTCTGAAAACCCTGCCCGATAAACAAGCGGTCCTCGCTGAACTCTCCGGGCACCCGGCCGTCAAGGCGATCCTTTCCTGGAACGCCGATGCTCTCAAAAAGGCAAAATTCGATCGCGGCGAGCTGACCCTCACCGTTGTCCCCGAAGAGATCGTCGCCGCCTGCCAGACCCTCCGCGCCGCCGGCTACAACTTCTTTGAGGACATGACCGCCGTCGACTGGTTTCCCCAGTCGCCCCGTTACCAGCTCAGCTACCATCTCCTCTCGCACAAGTTGAAAGAGCGCATCCGCCTCTGCGCGCTGCTGGACGATCCCGACCCGGCCATCGAGTCCATCACTTCCGTCTGGGCCGGCGCCAACTACTACGAGCGCGAGGTCTTCGACCTCTTCGGCGTCCATTTCCAGGGCCATCCCAACCTGCGCCGCATCCTGCTGCCCGACGATTGGACCGGCCACCCGCTCCGCAAAGACTATCCCGTGGAGGGCTATCGCTGATGGTTGACGTAGGCACGCCCATCCTTGAAGTTCCGGAGGCGCAAGGCACCGAAGGCCAGCACATGATCCTCAATATGGGTCCGCAGCACCCGTCCACGCACGGGGTTCTGCGCCTGGTGCTGGAGATCGACGGCGAAACCGTCCTCCGCCTCTATCCCGAAATCGGCTACCTGCACACCGGCATCGAGAAGACCTGCGAGGCCAAGTTCTACCAGCAGGTCGTCCCGCTCACCGACCGCATCGACTACCTCGGCCCCATGGCCAACAATCTCTGCTACGCGCTGGCCGTGGAAAAGCTGCTGGAGCTCGAGATTCCCCCCAAGGCCCAGTGGATGCGCGTCCTGCTCGCCGAGCTTACCCGCCTCAACTCGCACCTCATCTGGCTCGGCACCCACGCCATGGACATTGGCGCGCTCACCGTGTTTCTTTACACCTTCCGCGAGCGCGAGGATATCCTGCGCCTCTTCGAGGCCATCGCCGGCCAGCGCATGATGACCAGCTACATCCGCATCGGCGGGCTTTCGATGGAGCCGCCCCTCGGCTGGCTCGACCGCCTGCAGGAGTTCATCAAGGGACTGCCCGAAAAGATCGACGAATACTCGAACCTGCTCACCGGCAATCCAATCTTCATCAACCGATTGAAGGGTGTCGGCTATCTCTCTCAGGAAGATGCCATTGCACTCGGCGTCACCGGCCCCGTCGCGCGCGCCTCCGGCATCGATTTCGACGTCCGCCGCGACATGCCCTACTCCGGCTATGAGAAGTTCCAGTTCCAGGTCCCGGTCTCAAACGACTGCGACGTCTGGGCCCGCTACCTGCTCCGCCTCCAGGAGATGCGCGAGAGCATCAAGATCATCCAGCAGGCCCTCGACGGCATGCCTGAGGGCCGGGTCACCGCCGACGCGCCCAAGATCGTCCTGCCCGACCGCGAAAAGATGAAGACCCAGATGGAGGCGCTGATCCATCACTTCAAGATCGTCACCGAGGGCTTCGCCGTGCCGGCCGGCGAGGTGTATCAGTGCATTGAATCGGGCCACGGCCTGATGGGCTATTACGTCGTCTCCGACGGCACCGCCAAGCCCTACCGCGTGCACATGCGCTATCCGGGATTCGCCACCCTGCAGGCCCTTGAAACCATGTGCCAGGGCCGGCTCATCGCAGACGTGGTCGCCGTCATCGGGTCGATCGACATTGTGCTGGGGGAGATCGATCGTTGAGCCTTGGAGGCGCTCGTGGTTGACTACGGAAGACTGATCGACGAGGAAAAGCTGCGCCGGGACTCGGCCATTGCGGCCGCCGAGGCGCGCAGAAGGCACGAAATCGAGCTGGTGGCGTTTTTCCGGAGCGTGGAGATCGATCTGGGCAAGGAGATGGCGAAGGCCAACGCCGAGCTGGAAAGGCGCAGCGCTCCCAAAATCGCTGGCCCGTTCCGGCCGGTAAAGGATGAGGAGACGATCGAGCTAACCTTTGGCGCGCGCCGGCCATGCTGCAGGCTGATGCTTGAAAACATCGCGGTTGAAGCGGGCCTGGCGAAGATTCGCGTGGAGCTTTTGAACGATGCCGGAGACGTGGCCGGACGAATGGATTATTTGCTGGAAGAACAGGGAGCGGAATTGAAGGCGTATCGGCCGCTGGTGGAGGGATTCCCCGACCGGGCGGCAGAGATGAGTTCCGCGACAATTGCGCAGGAGATTGTGCCGGGGATCATTCGTGGCCGATTCCTGTGAGTCGCGCGCAGCGGTCTATGGCGAGATGTGGCGCTCGCTCGGCGCCCTGCTGCGCAGTTACACGGCGGCGCACGGATTGCGCCAGAACCGGCAGGCCGCAATCGAGCTGGATGAGGAACGCATCGTGGTGCGGCACGGCGGCAAATGGCTGAAATTGGTGCGCAGCCACGCAGCCGTTACCTGGATGCGCGAAAATGGAACCAGGGGTACCCTCGAATTAACCGAACACGGACGCCTACGCGGCGCATCGGGAGAAGAAGAGCTGGATCTGGCCGCAGAAGCCTGGGCCCGGGAGTTGATGCAATGAGTTCTGAAAGCAAGACCATCTTTTCGCCGCAGCTTGCGGCCCGCTTCGACGCCCTGGTCGAGAAATACCCCGTCCGGCGCTCGGCCCTCATCCCCATGCTCCTCTACGCGCAGGATGAGGTCGGCTATCTCTCCGACGCCGTCATCGCCGAGGTCGCCCGCCGCATCGGCATCACCGAGCTCGACGTCCGCAACGTCGCCAGCTACTACTCCCTGCTCCGCTTCAAGCCCGCCGGCGAGTACAACATCCAGGTCTGCACGAACATCTGCTGCATGTTGAGGGGCGGCTACGAGATCCTCGAGCGCTTCCGCGAGGAGCTGGGCGTCGACCCCAAGGGCGTCACCGCCGACGGCCTCTTCTCGCTCGAAGAAGTCGAGTGCATCGGCGCCTGCTCCTGGGCCCCGGCCATCCAGGTCAACTACGACTTCCACGACGAGCTCAAGCCCGACCTCGTCCCCGGCATCATCGACGGCTATCGCAGCAAAGCGAAGGCCAAGGGGAAGAACAAGAATGCCTAGACTGGTCTCCCATCCTGACGAGTTCAAAATCGTCTCGCGCCGCTTCGGCCAGGGCGCGGCCCAGATCGACCGCTACATCGAGCTGGGCGGCTACGAGTCGGCCAAAAAGTGCCTCGCCCAGGGCCCCGAATGGATCATCAACGAGATGAAGGCCTCGAACCTCCGCGGCCGCGGAGGCGCCGGCTTCTCCACCGGCATGAAGTGGTCCTTCGTCCCCAAGCAGTCGGCCAAGCCCAAATACGTCCTCGTCAACGGCGATGAGAGCGAGCCCGGCACCTGCAAGGATCACCTGATCTTCCTCCACGACCCGCACGCCGTCATCGAGGGCACCATCATCGCCGGCCTCGCCATCGGCGCCAAGGTCGGCTTCATCTACCTGCGCGGCGAGTACCGCTACCTCCTCGAGATCGTCGAGAAAGCCGTCGCCGACGCCTACCTGAAAGGCTTCCTCGGAAAAAAGATCTTCGGCACGGATACGGACTTCGACGTCATCACCCAGACCGGCGCCGGCGCCTATGAAGTCGGCGAGGAATCGGCGCTGATGGAGTCGCTCGAAGGCAAGCGCGGCATCCCGCGCATCAAGCCGCCCTTCCCGGCCGTCGTCGGTCTCTACGGCGGACCCACCATCATCAACAACGCCGAGACCATCGCCACCGTGCCGCACATCATTGCCATGGGAGCAACGGCCTACTCCGACGTGGGCACCCAGCGCAACGGCGGCACGCGCCTCTTCTGCCTCAGCGGCCACGTGGAGCACCCCGGCGTCTACGAACTGCCCATGGGCTACAACCTCAAGAAGATGATCTACGAGGTTGGCGGCGGCGTGGCCGGCGGCCGCAAGCTCAAGGCCGTCGTGCCTGGCGGCTCCTCCACGCCCGTCCTGCTCCCCGAAGAGATCGAGAACCTGGGAATGGACTTCGACCAGGTGGGCAAGGCCGGCTCCATGCTCGGCTCCGGCGGCGTGGTGGTCATCGACGACCAGACCTGCATGGTCGAGTTCGCCCTGCGGACGATCGGTTTCTACCAGCACGAGAGCTGCGGCTGGTGCATCCCCTGCCGCGAGGGCACCGACTGGCTCAAGAAGTCGCTCACGCGCTTCCACGCCGGCTTTGGCACGGCCGCCGACATCTCGAACATGCAGTACCTGGCAGAAAACATGCTGGGCCGCACCTTCTGCCCGCTCGGCGATGCCGCGGCCATGCCCACCATCGCGTTTTTGAAGAAGTTTCGCAAGGAGTTTGAGGATCATTTGGACGGAAAGCCGTGCCCGTACGCCAAAGAGGGCGTGCCGCAGTTGACCGTGGTTTAGGTAGTAGGTAGAAGGAGGCCATCAGGTCCGATCGCATGGAGACGACGTTAGAAAAGGCGGAGGTCCTGTCCATCAAGGATGATCCCAGATGGGACGAGGCATTAATCCAACAGATGATCGCCGAAAATCCGTCTATCCTGGGTCTCGGTCCCCTGTTGCTCCGCGATAAGGAGCGCACTCAGCCGCATAAGGGCCGCCTCGATCTGCTGCTGCAATCCGAAGATGCAACCGCGTGGTACGAGGTGGAAGTTCAGCTTGGTGCTACCGATGAATCGCACATCATCCGTACAATCGAATATTGGGATATCGAACGCAAGCGATATCCGGACCTTCAACATACGGCAGTCATCGTTGCTGAGGAGATCACAAGCAGGTTTTTCAACGTCATTAACCTCTTCAACCAAGCGATTCCAATCATCACCCTGAAATTGTCAGCAGTGAAGATCGGCGACAAGATTGGACTGCTGTTCACAAAGGTGCTCGATTACGAACGGAAAGGTTTGGAGGCGGCCGGGGAGATCACCCAGCAAGTCACCAGGGCAGATTGGGAGAAGTACGCTAGCACGGAAACAATGCGGCTTGTCGACAAGATTTATGAAATTGCCAAGGAATTTGACTCCCGCATCAGGCTCACCTTCAATAAGAGCTACATAACGGCGAATCTTGGCGATCCGCACAGCATCGGACTTTTCATGAATCCCCAAAAGAGCCAGTTGCGATTAACAATTCGGATCCCAGAATCGAAGGAGATAGATGAACTTTGTGAATCGCAGGGATTCGATCCCGATTTCAGCACTTACTGGGGCGGATATAAATTCGCCATTAAGCCGGGAGAGTTTGAAAGACACTCCGGATTTTTCAGAAATCTGATTGAACGTGTGTACAGAACGGGGCAGACGAATGCATAAGGCGCGCGAATATCTGGTGATCTACGAAAAAGGCGCGAACAATTGAAGTGCATTTTCCCCTGACCTACCCGGGTGTGGCTCGCTGGGCGATGATCAGGAAGACACGCGAGCGAATATGTGCCAAGCAATGGAGCTCTATTTAAGCGAGATGGTGAAGGCCAGCGAACCTATACCGAACGCATCGGCGACGACCGTCAACATCGACGAGTTCGATCCCGGCCACGAGACGAAACAGTATGTATTGGAGTGGCTTGCCGTGTCGCTCCCTCCGTCTCATTCGCTAACAGAAACGACACAGGCAGCATAGGAAATTCATGCCCGACGTAACCTTCACAGTCGACGGAAAGAAGCTCACTGCCCCCGCGGGCACGCTGCTCATCGAGGCCTGCCGCAAGGCCGGCATCGAGATCCCCGCATTTTGCTACTACCCCGGCCTCAGCCTACAGGCCGCCTGCCGCATGTGCCTGGTGCGCATGGCCAAGGTGCCCAAGCTGCAAACCGCCTGCACCACCACGGTCGCCGAGGGCCAGGAGTTCATCACCGAATCGCCCGAGATCGCGCAGGCCCGCAAGGCCACCATCGAGCTGCTGCTCGGCAACCACCCCCTCGACTGCCCCGTCTGCGACGCCGGCGGCGAGTGCGAGCTGCAGGACATGACCTTCAAGTACGGCGCCGGCGAGAGCCTCTACACCGAGGCCAAGAACCACCGCGACGAGCAGCAGTGGTCCCCGGCAGTCTTCTACGACCGCCCCCGCTGCATCTTGTGTTATCGCTGCGTCCGCATGTGCGGCGAGGGCATGGACGTCTGGGCCCTCGGCATCGA
>DATJMU010000025.1:0-4400 GCA_035508555.1 Occallatibacter sp.
AGTTCCGTCGTAAAGTGGAACGAAGACCCCTTGCCCGGCTCGCTCTCCACCCAGATCCGCCCGCCCATCATCTCCACCAGCCGCCGCGAGATCGACAAACCCAGTCCCGTCCCTCCGTACTCGCGCGTGGTCGAGGCGTCGGCCTGGCTGAACGACTGAAAGACCGTCTCCAGCTTCTCCGGCGCAATCCCGATCCCCGTGTCCGACACCTCGCAGTGCAGCGTGATCCTGCCGCTCTCCGCGTCCGTGGCGTGAACCTTCAGCGCCACCTCGCCGGCATGGGTAAACTTGATCGCGTTCCCGACCAGGTTCACCAGAATCTGCCGCAGCCGGTTCGGGTCCCCGCGCAGCAGGTCCGGAATATCGGAGTGCACGTCGCACAAGAGCTCCAGGCCCTTTTCATCCGCGCGCAGGGCCAGCGTGCGCAGCGTGGTCTCCAGGCACTCGCGCAGCTCAAAGTCCACCTGCTCCAGCTCCACCTTGCCGGCCTCGATCTTTGAAAAGTCCAGAATGTCGTTGATCACCGTCAGCAGCGACTCGGCCGAGAGCCGCACCGTCTCCAGATACTCCCTTTGCTCGCGCGTCAGTTCCGTCTGCAGCGTCAGCTCCGTCATCCCGATCACGCCGTTCAGCGGCGTCCGGATCTCGTGGCTCATATTGGCCAGGAACTCGCCCTTGGCCCGGCTCCCGGCCTCGGCTGCCTGTTTGGCCATCTCCCGCTCGCGCTCGATCTGCTTTCTCTCGCTCACGTCCTGCACAAAGGCGGCCAAGAGCCTCTTCTGCCCGGTCTCAACCGCCGAAATCGCCATCTCCGCCTGGAAGGTCCGCCCATCCTTCCGCCGCGCGGTCACCTCCACCCGCGCCTGCATCTCCGCGGCATCCCCGGCGCCCAGGATCTCTCGCAAGCTCCTTCGGGACTCCCCGGGGCCCCTGTCCAGCTCAATAAATTCGCCCAGCGGCCGCCCGTAGGCCTCGCCTCGCGTCCAGCCGAACATCCGCTCCGCCTGCGAGTTCCAGTGCTCGATCGCCAGGTCCGCGTCGAACCCCATAAATGCGTCGAACGCCGTCTCCACGATCTGCCGGTACCGCTGCGCCCCGCTCTTGATCTCCATGGCCTGCAGCTTGAACCGCCGGTCGAAGATCGACACCGCGAACACCAGCCCCAGCATCATCAGCGTCACCAGCGTGATCGCCGCAATTCCCAGGGAGGTTATGTCGACGGCGTGGCGCAGATCCACGGCCCGCAGCGGCGCCGGATAAAACGTCGCTGCGGCCATGCCCACATAGTGCATGGTCGGGATCGCCGATCCCATGATCACCGCGTTCAGCGTCTTCCGCCAGCCCCAGTCGGTCAGCTCCCCGCGTGCTTTGAAGGTCGTCCGCAGCGCCACCGCCGAGATCACCACCGCCAGCACCACCGACAGCGTCACCAGCGTCACCGAGTAGCGGCACATCGCCGGCAGCCGCATCGCCGCCATGCCAATGTAGTGCATTGCCGCAATGCCGCCGCCCATCGTGAGGCTGCCCACCACCAGCGACCGCCGCGTCAGCGTCTTGCGGCTCACCACAAACAGCGCAATCCCCGACGCCCCGATCGCCGCCAGCATCGAGACCAGCACCGTGGGCCAGTCGTAGTAGACCGTCACCGGCAGCTGCAGGGCCTCCATGCCGATGTAGTGCATCGACCAGATGCCCGTTCCCATGGCCGTCGCGCCGCCGCTCACCCAGAAGAAGCGCTCCCGGCGGTTGCGCGCCGAGGTTACCCGGCCGGCCAGATCGAGCGCCGCGTAAGCCGCCAGCATCGCCATCAGGACCGACAGCGCCACCAGCCCGTAGTCGTAGTGTCCGGCAAGCGGGACAAGGGTTGGAGTCACAGGAGTCTCTCCCCGGGGAAGGTGTCTCGCAATTTCCTTAGTTTGCACGTATCTGCGTGCGATTGGGAAGCAAATTGCGGTGACAACAGCAAAACCTCTGCTTCTCAACCCCACTTGATCAGAGATGGACGCGGTCAGTCCCCTCTGAGCTCTCTCCGCGTCAGGCCCGGCGGTAAGCTGCCCGGCTCGGAGCCGGGCTGCGCAGCGGGCCCTCACATCCGCAGCCCGCTTTACCACGGTTCCGGGGTGCTTTACGCTTTTTTGAGAGCTTTTCAGGCCGTCCGACCGCCTCATTCGCCCGTAAAGGACCTCCCGTGCCACCACTTCTCAGCCCATGGGCCCGCCGTCTCTGCGCGGCATCGTTTCTCTTCGCAGCCCTTTCCTGCATCGCCAATCCCGCCCTCGCCGCTCCATCGCCCATCCGGCTTACCCACGCCACCGTCCTCTTTCCCGCCGGCGCCGACGGCCCCGAAACCGCCGCCCTCCAGCTCCTCATCCAAGAATCCGCCAAACGCACTGGCGAACAATGGCGCGTCCAGACCTACGGTTCCACCTCCCCCACCCCGGTATGCAATCCCTGCATCCTCCTCGGCCGCCGCGACCAGCTCCGCGGCTCCGCCTACCCTCAGCCGCCCTCGCCCTGGCCAGCGGCCCTGCGCAAGCCGGAGGCCTATCGCGTCGACACACTCCAAACCGGCGCAGTCCAGTTCGTCCGCATCGCCGGCCAGGACGATCGCGGCCTCCTCTACGGCATCGGCTACCTCCTTCGCCACATGCGCTTCGCGCCGGCCGGCGCCGCTCTGCCCGTCCCCGTCCACATCGTCACCGCCCCGTACTTCCCCATCCGCGGCCACCAGTTGGGCTACCGCTTCAAAAACAACACCTACGACGCCTGGACCCCCGCCCGCTTCGAGCAGTACATCCGCGATCTCGCCGTCTTCGGCGCCAACACCATCGAGCTGCTCCCGCCCCACACCGACGACGCGCCCTCCAGCCCTCTTTTCCCCCTCCCGGCCATGGAGACGATGACCCGCGTCTCCGCCATCCTTCAGAAATACGGCCTCCGCTGCTCGGTCTATTACCCCGCCATCGCCGCCAACTACGCCGATCCCCGGACCGTCGCCTCCGAGCTCGACGCCTGGGGCGATGTCTTCCGCAAGCTGCCCCAGATCGACGAGCTCTTCGTCCCCGGCGGCGATCCCGGCCACACCGATCCCGCCATCCTCTTTCCCTTCCTGGCCAAAGTGGCCGCCGTGCTCCACCAGTCCCACCCCCGCGCCACCGTCTGGGTCTCGGCCCAGGGCTTCAACGCCGATCAGATGCAGCGCTTTTACGCCCTCGTGGCCGCGCGCCCGCCCTGGCTGACCGGCGTCGTCGTCGGCCCCCAGTCCCGCGACAGCCTCATCGTCCAGCGCGCCCACATCCCCGCGCAGATTCCCATCCGCTTCTATCCCGACATCGCCCACACCATGCAGTCCCAGTTTCCCATCCCCGAGTGGGACCCGGCCTACGCCCTCACCGAGGGCCGTGAAGTCATCGACCCCCGCCCCCTCGCTGAGACCGCCATCTTCCGCCACTACGCACCCTCCATGAACGGCTTCGTCACCTACTCCGAGGGCGTCAACGACGACGTCAACAAGTTCATCTGGACCGCCCTCGGCTGGTCGCCCACCGCCGATCCCCTCGAGACCCTCCGCGAGTACGCCCGTTACTTCCTCGGCCAACAGGGCTTCAGCGCCGATGAATTCGCCAGCGGCATCCTCGCGCTCGAGCACAACTGGGTCGGGCCTCTGGCGCCCAACACATCGGTCGACGCCACTCTCCGCGCCTTCCAGAAGATGCAGCGGAAGGCCACCCCCGCCCAAGCCGCCAACTGGCGCTTTCAGGAGGCCCTCTATCGCGCCTGCACCGATGCCTACGAGCGCCATCGGCTGCTTGCCGCCCAGGCCCGTGAGCAGCGCGCCCTGCAGGCTCTCGCCGCCGCGCCCCGCGCCGGAACCCTCCCGGCCATGCAAAACGCTGAGAACGCGCTCGCCGCCACTCCCGCCGATGCCGCCCCGCTCAAGTCCTTGCGCGACACCATTGAAATGCTCGCCGGCCAGCTCTTCCGCAACATCGGTCTCCAGTTGAGCGTCAAGCTCTACGGCGCCTCGGCCGTCGATCGCGGCGCCAGCCTCAACACCCTCGACGTCTCCCTCAACGACCGCGTATGGCTTGAGAACCACTTCGCCCGCATCCGCGCCCTCCCGTCCGAGTCCGCCCGTCTCCACGCCATCGCCGCCATCGTCCACTGGACCGACCCCGGCCCCGGCGGATTCTATGACAATCTCGGCATCCCCTCCGCCGAGCCTCACCTCGTGCGCGGCCCCGGCTACCCCACCGATCCCGCCTTCTTCCGCACCGCTCTCGACGCCGTCTCCGGCTTCACCCCCGACCAGGGCTGGCGCCTCTCCGAGATCTCCAACGCCGGCGCCCTCTATGACAATGCCCTCGAGCTGCGCTACATCGGCCTCAGCCCCTCGGCCC
>DATJMU010000026.1:0-24173 GCA_035508555.1 Occallatibacter sp.
GGTGGAGGAGCGGGTTCCGATCAAGGCAGCGCAGGAACGCCTCGGTCACTCCCGGCCCGACATTCTTCTCAAGTTCTACGCTCATGTTCTCGACGCGTCGGCGGACGCGGCGGCTGAATCGCTGAGCGGGCAGTTGAGCGGCGGGCTGAGGGCGGTTGAGGCTGCGCAAAATGCTGCCGTATAAGCGGTTGATTGCTTATCGGCAGCTAAACGGCAGCTAGAGGATCGCGGCCTCTAGTGTAAGTTGTTGAGAGTGTTGGAGGCGCGGGCCGGGATCGAACCGGCGCATAAAGGTTTTGCAGACCTCCCCCGCAACCTGAATTGATCTGGAAGAGATACCCGGCTCCTGGCCGATTTGTCGACGAACTTCGGCTCGGAGAAACTGCATTCAAGTACTTATCAATCCGTTAACGTTCGAGCTCTGATTACTTCGCAATCGATCTCTTCATCGTCTCCCAGCAAGAACTTGAATTGAAAGTTTGGATCCTTGCACATCTCTACAAACGTGAACCACGATTGAATGCTGAGACTTTGCTTTCGCGCTTTTAACGCCAGCAAAACCTCTTTTCTTGGCCAATCCAGCTCAGCATCAAAGGTAGAAAGACTGCGCCCCGAGTCCCAGGCATGCTTTCTGAAGACGTCGATCCAACGTCCCTCTTTGTCGATCGGCATTCGAGGTTGCAGGTCAACGGCCACATCTACGTCTCCGAGCTTCTGTTGCGACAGCAGATAGCTCCCGAATACCGCAGCCTTTCTCGCCGAATATAGGTATCGAGGATCGGCATTCACAAGATGAATGCGTTTCATAAACTCACAGAGTATCTTCTCCGCCGTCTCTCTGTGTATTCGTCTCGCCCCCGTCGCATGGGCGACGCTCAAACCCGCTGTCGTGACTGAATACCAAGGGAAGGCACTTTCGTGCCGCTCTTCCCTGTTCCGGTCGCGCTCCACATAGCCAGCTTTTTCGAGCGCCGTCGCTAATCCCCGTGCCTTTTGCGGTCTGTATCCGAATTTATCCGATAGCCAATTCTGAGGAAACGCCCCGTTAGACTTTCGAAGAATCTCGCGAATCCGCACCGCGTTTTCGCCTGCAATGGGTGAAACAGACGCGAGGTCGAGTGTCATCTCCATTGATTCCTTTGGTGTATTGCTGCCGATCATCAGCATGCCGAAGATAGGCGACGTCGCAAATTCGGTCAAATGTGTTTCTGCTAGTTGATGGGTTCATTCCCCGGGGCGCTGTTGGATCTTTTGCTTCTTTGACGCCGCGTCAACGGGACCCCCTTTTGCCGCTATCTAGGTAGTGGCAGAAGTGACGCGACATCGTTCGCGAATGAATAGATAAACATCATCCTCGCGATTTGACCGAATTTGGAGTTTGGCCGAATATGCTCATGCGCGTCTCCTGTGAGCAAGGGAATTGCGGCGAAATCCGCTTTTGCGTGAATCGACACCGTTGCACAGAAGGTACAGGCCCGTCGAATGAAGGCTGTCGAGAAATCTATAACAAGAGAGGATTCATGAGCATATTGGAACAAATCGAACAACGCGCCTCCGCATTGAAAGTCAATGAACTCGCCGAAATTCTTCGCGTTACGCCCCAGCACCTTTATCGCCTGGCCTCAGACGGTCTGATCCCCTGTTTTCGCATTGCGGGCGCTATCCGGTTCGATCCCCACGATGTCGGAGAATGGCTTCGCAGCCGCCAGCCCAAGATGGTCCGATCCAGGCACCTGCGAGTGGCATAAAGCTAACTCAAAGCCCAGCGAATGGGATTTACCCCTTAATCCGCCGATCTTGAGACGGCACCCTGCTCGGATCGAAAAGCGGTGACTGCGAACTCGGCCATGGCGCTCTTGTCGATGATTTCATGAACTCCTTGGCGTCCAACGTATTTGAGGTACACCATCGTCGAGGCCAGATCGCTGTGCCCCAGCCACTCCTGCAGAGTGCGAATGCTGACGCCTTCCTCAAGACAAGTTGTCGCGAATGTATGTCGGAATTTATGCAGAAACCACTTTCCGCAGTACGGTCCCTCACTGCATTGATTGCCGTACTTCGAGGTGCAACGTCCGCAATTGAGCCCGGAGCGGCAGGCGATTCTCTTCAGTTTGTTCTCGAATTTCTTGTCCGGTTTGCCCTCGGATGTTGGGAAGACCAGGTCAAGTCGGTTTGATCCCGTTTGACGGTTTTTGTACTCACGGAGTGCTTCAAGAAGAGCCGCCGGAACCGGGATCTCACGTTCTTCCTTGTCCTTGGGCTTGAAGCCAAGCTGTTTCTTTGCGGTCACGCGGACGCACTTTCGATTGAAATCGATATCGGACCAGGCGGTATACCGAACCTCTTTGTCGCGCTCGCCGGTAAGGAGAAAGAACAGATATCGAATTCTTTCCTCGGCATTGCAGGCTTTGAACAGGGCTTCCAGATCCTCCGGCTGATACATCTCACGCATGTTGGCCACGAAGTTCGGCTTGTCGCGGCCATGCAGAAGCCCTGTAATTCCGTTTAGCCTGAGCCACTGTTGCACGATTCCGATGCGGTTGTAGACGGTGCGGGCTTCATTGCCAATCGAGTACAGGTGCCGCATGAATTCGAGGCAGTCCTTCCGATCGACATCCTTCACGAATTCCTTTTTGCACGTGTCGCGGAAACGGTTGAGCACGTTCCGGTATTCTTCGTAGGTTTTGGGCTCGCGCTGGGGAGGCTCCACGTCCTTGAGATAGGTATCAATCGACTGCGCAATGGTGCCGGCGTCTTCTCGTGAATCAGCAGTTCCGTTCGATTCGGGAGGACGCGACAATTCGAGCTTCTGAAAATGCGAAGAAGCGTACCCCTCCGGTGGGGGCGGAAGAAGCTCCGGCTGCAGAGGAGGCGCAGTTTCCGGTTCCACCTCGGAGGCGCCCGCAGTCGCGAGTCGCGAGCGCAGCGCGGCCTCCACCCTTTCCTTGATGTAAGCTTCGATACCGGAGAGTAGGAAGCGTGCGGCATTCGAGTTTGTTGCTGGTTCGATGGTGACTCCCGCGCAGCGCTCTGCGCGCGGCACCGGCGTCAGCGATTCAGTGTGCACGTCGGGCCGAAGCGCGTTGAAGGCAATCCCGGTTTGCTTGGCATCGAGCTCCAGCGATTTCAGGCGGGCACGCTCGAGTACCTCGGCTGCATTCGGGATTGCCGCGCGCAGACGCCGCCCTTCCTCGCGCCATTCGAGGTAGTAGACGCCCTCCGCGTGAACCTCAATGCGACCGCCAACCCGGACTCGATCGCGCAACCGGCCATTGGTCTCGCGCACGACGGGGCAGAGGCGCCAGCCCTGGCTGGTCCGAACCTTTTTGAGTACGTTGACCTGGGCTCCGCGGTGCGAACTGTCCAGACGCCGTGGCATGAGCGGGATTGTCCGTCCTTCTCAGAACTCGCGCAAACAAGCGCGGCTAAGTGGACACCACAATGGACACCAAACCCGCGGTTTTGTGGACACCATGGTGGACACCATGGCAGTAAATCATTGATTTTAATAGGATTGGTGCCGAAGAAGGGACTCGAACCCCCACACCCTTGCGAGTACATGGACCTGAACCATGCGCGTCTGCCAATTCCGCCACTTCGGCACGGGATACACGCTCAGCGGCTCGCGCCGAGCAGGCAGCAGCTTTGAGTCTCGCAAAACCCCTGGCCCGTGTCAAATTCGCCGCGCCTGCCCCGCCCGGCCGGGACATCGCGCCCCGGCCGTCGGCAAAGCTCTCGCCCTTACACCAGCTTGGCGTCCAGCGTGATTTCGGTGTTATTGGCAAACAGCTTCGAGATCGGGCAGCCCGCCTTGGCGTCGGCCGCGGCCTTGTCGAACGCCTCCTGGCTCGCTCCCGGCACCGCCGCCGTCGTAGTCAGCGCGATCTTGGTCACGGCGAATCCCGCATCCGTCTTCGCCAGCGTCACCGCCGCGTGGGTCTCGATCTTCTCCGGCGTCAGCCCGGCTCCGCCCAACTGCGCGCCCAGCGCCATCGAGTAGCAGCTCGCGTGCGCCGCCGCAATCAGTTCCTCCGGCGTCGTGCCCGTCTCCGCGCCCTCAAACCGCGTCGCAAATGAGTAATTCGCGTCCTTCAGCACGCCTGTCGCCGTAGAAATCGTGCCCTTGCCTTCCTTCAGTGAGCCTGTCCAAACCGCACTTGCCTTGCTTGCCATAGTCCCTCCTTGGGGATTGAGTTGATCCGGTTGTGTTGGGGTTGTGCCAGTCCGGCGGTTCGCACCAGGGGAATAATCCGGACGTTGCCTGTGTTGATGCTCCAGGTGGCCGCCCGGTTGTCGCCTTCGGGCAGCCCGCAGTTCCATGCTAATCTGTCGGGCATGTTGCCGCAGCGCCCCACCGCCCTCGACGCCGCTTTTGACGGCCATTTAACCTCCGCCTTCTCACATCGTGAACCCCAACAGGCCGCACCCCAACCCGTCGAGCACCACTCCCAGCTCTGCCCCAACTGCTCCAGCCGTCTCACCGGCCACCGTTGCAAGCTCGTCTGCACCCGTTGCGGCTACTACCTCAGCTGCGCCGACTACTACTGATCGCCCAGGCCGCCCCGCAACCCCAAATCGCCGCAAATCACAGCAGGCCGAGGCCTTCCCGCTCTCTTCTCCCGGGCCGTCCGCCGCTCGATCCCCCGCCCAGTTTTTCCCTTGACGATCCCGCTCGCCAATCGGCATACTCGCCCTTTGATCCAGCCTGATGCGTCTCATGGCGCGCAGGCGAAAGTTGGCTCGTCATGGATATCGTCCTCATTCGTCTTCTTTTTGTTCTTGTTCTGGCTGCAGTCTGCTACTTCCTTCGTCCCTTCGGCATTCAGGCCGGATGGGCCAGCGCGCTGCTGGGGGCGGCGGCTGCAGGCGCGGTCATCGTCTTCGAGCTCCGGGTGCGCGCCCTCACCCTCCGCCGCCTCATCGGCGCCGTCGCCGGCAGCGTCCTCGGCATCTTCGGCGCCGCGCTCTTCTGCCTCGTCCTTCGCTCCGCGCCGCTGCCCAGCACCACCTCCGCCACCCTCCAGATCTTCGTCCTCATGCTCATGACCTACGTCGGTCTGCTCGTCGGCGCCAACAAGGGCGACCTGCTCAACCCCGCCGTCCTCGGCGCCATCTTCGCCGCCGACCGCCCCTCCCGCCGCAGCGCCAAGGTCCTTGACACCAGCGTCATCATCGACGGCCGCATCGCCGACATCGCCGAAGCCGGCTTCATCGACGGCACCATCGTCGTCCCCGAGTTCGTCCTCCGCGAGCTGCAGGTGGTAGCCGACTCCACCGACGGATCAAAACGGCAAAGAGGCCGCCGCGGTCTCGACATGCTCCAGCGCATGCAGTCCAACGCCGCCCTCCAGGTCCAGATCGTCCCCGACGACTTCCCCTCCATCCGCGAAGTCGACCTCAAGCTCCTCGAGCTGGCCAAGAAATGGGAGGCCAAGGTCGTCACCAACGACTTCAACCTCAACAAGGTCGCCCACCTCCACCACGTCGAGGTCCTCAACATCAACGACCTCGCTAACGCCCTCAAGCCCGTGGTGCTGCCCGGCGAACGCATGTCGGTGCTTGTCCTCAAGGAAGGCAAGGAGTACAACCAGGGCGTCGGCTATCTCGACGACGGCACCATGGTGGTCGTCGACCACGCCCGCCGCCTCATCGGCAAGAGCGTCGAAATCGCGGTCACCAGCGTCCTCCAGACCGCCAGCGGCAAAATGATCTTCGGCAAGCTCGACGAAAACGGCCGCGGCGGCGACGCCTCCTGAGTGCCCGCCCCGCGTCTGCCTCACTTGATCCTGGCCGAGCTCGTCTGGTCCTCCGAGGCCGGCCCGCTGTACCACAACTGCCGGCGCCACGGAACCACCGCATCGCGCGCAAAGTACCACCTGGCCGCGACCAGGAATGTGTTCGTCACCAGCCCCGTGCGCTGCGACGAGATGCCCTGGTTCTCGAAAAAGAAGTCCGAATAGGTGGGTGAAAACGACATGTTGCCCGCCACTTTGAAGTTGATCGCCAGCTTGGTCGTGAAGGCGTATCGGGTCTGCGTGGTCAGCGTCACGCCCGGCAGCAAAAAGTCGTCGCCGCCCGTGTCGAATGAGCCGGAGATATTCTTCTGCTGCCCGAACCCCTTCTCGAGATGAGCCGTCCAGTAAAAGCCCCCGGCGTGCAGGGTCTCCGTCTCCGGAACAATCACGGTGCTTCCGTTCAGCGGCAGCCCCGCGCCCTTGAAGGCGTTCTTCACGCACGTCGGCAGCGATTGCGCCGCGCTCACCTGGCACGGTTGCAGTTGCGGCAGATCCGGGAACCGCACCGCCGAAAGCACCCCGTTTTGTACCGCGAACTCAGGACCGATCTCCGCGTAGCTGCCCGCGTCCAGCTGCCAGAACTTCTTACCCGCCGCGTTCTCCAGCCGCACTCCGGCCCGCTGGCTGAAGCCCATGGCCGTCGCCAGGTGCACCGTCAGCAGCTCCTGCGGGTTCGAGGTGTTCGGCGGCGTGAAATACGGAAAGCTCAGGAACGTTCCCGTCACCTGCCGCTGGAACTGGTACGGCGCAATCACCAGAAAGGCGCGCGGCAGGTTCCTGGTGCTTCTCTGGATTCCTTCGCCGAGCGGCTGCGGCGAGCGCTTCGAGCCCCACCCGTGCAGTTGCCACTGCGCAAAACCCCCTGCCGTGAAGCTGTTCGGCGCGTAGACCACCGTCTCGGGGTAGTTAATGACGTTGCCGGTCACTTTGCGGTCGTACTCGGCATCGGTCTGCACGCCCAGCACCCCGTGCCTCAATACCGGCGCGGAGGTAAGCCTCCCCGCGGTCTCAAAGTCGAACTCTTGCGAGTGCGGCGTGAGCGCCTGTGTGTTCGAAACCCCCGCATAGTCGTTGCCCAGCGTGCTGTCTGAGAGGCTCGGGCGCGTCAACGTGTATCCGGCCACCACCTTCGAAAAATCCACTTGCAGAATGCGCCGGTTCTCATGCCGCAATTCGGTCGCGGCCATCTCGTTCTCGGCGGAGCCAGAAGCGGCTGCGGCCGGATGCTTGGCTGGCGAGGCAGCCGCACTGACCGCGGAAGTTTCGCCGGATGGCAAGACCTCGTCGGCGATCTCCGTGGTCAGGTAGAGACGGTCATGAGCCGCTTGCGCCGGCCCGCTGCCCGTGCGCTTCTCGCGCCGATTGAAAACCTGAACCGCCGCATGAGGATCCTGCTCCTCGATGCTCCCCAGATCGGTATAGATCACCTTGTCGTCGGCCAGTTCGTCGCTGGTTGCAACCCAGTAGGCGCGGTCCGGGACGATGGCCTGCCCGTTCATGCAGTACGGAGTGGTGGCCCCGCCTGACCCGCCGCCCGTGCTCGTGCATCCGGGCACGCCGGGCACGGTGAAGGTACGCGTGCCCGCCGCCGCCGCGGCCAGGTTCGTAGGTGGACTGGTGACGATCCCGTAACTCGTCAGCCACTCCTGGTGCATGTCGCGCGCCAGCAGCGTCAGCTCGTCGTCCGCCTGCCCCTGCGCCGTCTTCAAAAGCTTAGTCAGCGTGGCGCCGTCCACCATCACGCGGTCGGAGTAGTCGCCCTTCCATAACACCCGGTCCAGCGCAACGTGCAGCCGGCAATAGGCGCGCGCCAACGCGGCGGACGAACCGGACGCGATTTGCGGATGGCCGGCGAGCCATCCATCGCAGACCTCGTAACCCCCGTATCCGCTACGAAGGTCGCCAGGGCTGCCAAGCTGGCCAAAGTAGAAGTCGCGGCTCTTCAGCAAAACCACATCGGCCCCCGAGCTGCGCTGGAGCTGCCGCAGCAGGTACTGCATCAGCACCGCGTTCTCGCAATCCGTCTCCTGGCCGCAGCGGTTCCAGGTCTCATCCAGATTGCCTATCTGCGCCAGCGCCGGCGACCCTCCGGAGGGGATCGCCTTGGCCGCGGAGTCAACCTCATTCTTCAGCAGACATGCGGCTGTCCACTTGTTGCTTGCGCAATCGCCGTCCGGTGGAAGGTTCGGCGGATTCTGAGCCAGAAGCCGGTTCTCCAGCACCCGCGCAACATACTCGAACCTCTTCATGTGCCGCTCTGAGAGCGTAGCGATCGAGACCGGATTCGGGTCCGCCTGGAAGACATGTCGCGACGCGTCGGCCGGGCTCAGCACCGGCGCGGCCGCGCCATCGCCTGCCCCGATCTCCATATCCGGCGTCTCATGCCCCTCCTGCGCCTCGCTCAGGATCAGATCGATCGACGGACGGTCAGCGGGCCGGAGCGCCGCATCCGTACGATTGATGTCCTCGCGAATCCGCGCCCCCAGCTCCAGCGCTTCCGCGCCCGGCATCTGCGCCATCACCATCACGCTGTCGAAGCCGTTGTCGCCATCCTTGCGGTGCGCCCACGCGGCCCGCAGGATCGCCTCTGCCGCCGGCCTCGGATCGCCCACCTTAATCGCAAACGGCTTCTTCTTTCCCTTCTTCGCGAGACAGATCTCGTTTTGCCCATCCACATTCGGCGCCAGGCAATCCGTGACGTCGGGAAACGCTCTGAAGTTCGTCGCCGAAATCTCCTGCATCGTCTCTTGTCCCACCACGCCGATAATCAGGACCCTGCGCTTGTCCGGCGTCGTGGCCACCGTATAGCCCACGTCTTTCTGCTCTCGATAAATCAGCTCCAGGAAAAGTTCGCGCGCCTCCTTCCGGGCCTTCTCCGAGAGCAAAACATCGGGCAGCGAGCCCGTGGAATCGGGTTTCATCTGAAGCGCAGCAAGCAGCTCCCGGGCCACGTCGTAGAGTTCACCGCTGCCGTTGTCCAGCTTGATCTCGCTGCACGCCGGCTCCTTTCCTGCGCTTCCGCTCGGAGTGCTCGACGCCGCGATGCACTGGACAACCTTCAGATAGATCGCCTGGTTCGGATCGTCGGGCGCGGCCGGCAGCAGAGCCTTCAGGATCGTCTGCTCGTTCTCGATCAGCTGCTCGTGGAAAGCCGGATCCGCTCGCCCTTGCCGGCTCAGCGAGGCCGCGATTCCCGGGTCGAGCGATTGATCGAGACGATTCACCCAGTTCATCTCGTCCGTGATCGTCCCATCGTCCTGGTTGCACGGATGGGCCGGGCTGGCCAGATCGCTCGAAAACAGCAGCGGGCACGACGTTTTGCTCACCTTCACCCGCAGGTTCGCCGCCAATATATGCAGCTTTCCATCCGGGCTCCGGAACGCCTCCGCCTTCCACGGACAGTTCTTCGCCGCGATCTGGTCGTTGCACCGGTCGGGCTGCGCCGGGTCCCGCGCGACAAACGGATTGGAGGGAAAATCCGCCGGGTCGCTCGCCCCGCGCAGCAGCAGCGCCACCCTCCTCAGCCACGTGGCCGAATAGATGAAGTCCTCGCGCCCCGGAACGATCGCCCGGTAACCGGCCGTCACCAGAAAGCGCACCACATTGTCGCAGTCCGCCATGGCCGGCAACCGCAGCTCGCTCTTGTAAAGGCTCTCCGGCGCAAAGGCCGGCCGCGCGGCCAAGTCGTTCACGCTTCCCGGATCCGCCGCGCGCGATTCGCACCCACTCCCGGGAAACTCCTGCTCAATGCTGGCCCCGAACTCGGGCGCAAAGTTGTCCCCCATGCCCACGAGAAGTGCGTCTGAAAGATCGCTCCCGTCGTGCTCTGAAGCAGCCGGGACCTGCCTGTGCTTCAGGAACGACTCGACCGGCCCGAGATATGGCCCCGTCTCGTTCGGCTCGATCCGGTAGTACCCGAAGAGCCTCCCGGTGTAGGCAATCTTCAGTTCACCGGACGATTGCGCCCGCAGCTTCGTGGACATCGGACACAGCGCGAAGAACGCGGCCAGCAGAATCGCCGCAGCCCCGTCGGCGCACGTGCGAAGACTGGAGTGACATGGACGCTGCATGCATGGGTCCTTTCCAACGGCCATCATCGCCTTTTTGAGTAGCGTGGAAACGTTGACCCACTATAGCGCGTAATTCGGAAATCGTCGGTGCGATCCACGGTGATTCACAGCCGGGCGGCAGAAACCCTGGACCGATCTCACAAATCTCTTAAAAAGCTCTCGTTAATTTCGGCCTTTGCAAGGGCGCGGCTTTAGCCGTGTGGGGAAATTGGATCCCCGGAGCCCCGAAGGGACGGCGCCCCGCTCACCAGGTGACGGACCGCCTGGTCTTGTACGGCCGAGGGTGCCCCCGGTCTCCGATTTTGAAACCTGGGATGGGCCATCGCAGTTTCAAAACCATCCCGCCAGAGCCCCGGGTTCTCAGTACTTCTTCACCGTCGGATCCACCTGGTCCGACCACGCCAGGATCCCGCCCGCCAGGTTCGCCACCTTCTCATACCCGGCCTGCTTCAGATACTCCGCCACCCGCTGGCTCCGCCCGCCCGACTTGCACTGCACCACGATCTCCCGCTCCCGGTCGATCTCGCCCAGCCGCGCCGGCACCTGGTTCATCGGGATCAGCGTCCCGCCGATGTTGGCGATCTGGTACTCGAACGGCTCCCGCACGTCGAGAACCAGCAGGTCCTCGCCCGCGTCCAGCCGCTGCTTCAATTCCTTCACCGACACTTGGGGAATGCCGTTATTCAACTTCGCCTCCTGTTGGCGCGCCGGCGCCATGCCGCAAAACTGATGGTAATCGATCAACTGCGTCACCGTGGGCCGCTCCCCGCACACCGGGCACTCCGGATTCTTTCGAAGCTTCAGTTCCCGGAACCGCATCCCCAGCGAATCCACCAGCAGCAGCCGCCCCACCAGCGGCTCGCCCTTGCCCAAAATCAGCTTGATCGTCTCCGTCGCCTGGATCACCCCCACCAGCCCCGGCAAGATCCCCAGCACCCCGCCCTCGGCGCAGCTCGGCACCATCCCCGGCGGCGGCGGCTCCGGGTAGATGCACCGGTAGCACGGCCCGTCCTTCGCCGCGAACACGCTCGCCTGCCCCTCGAACCGGAAGATCGATCCATATACGTTCGGCTTGCCCAGCAGCACGCACGCATCGTTCACCAGGTACCGCGTGGGAAAGTTGTCCGTCCCATCGGCCACAATGTCGTAGTCCTTCAGGATCTCCAGGGCATTCGCGCTCGCGAGCATCGTCTCGTGCTTCACCACCTTCAGCCCCGGGTTCAGCGCCGTCAGCTTCTCCGCCGCCGAGTCCAGCTTCTTCCGCCCCACGTCCCTGGTCGAGTGGATGATCTGCCGCTGCAGGTTGCTCTCGTCCACCACGTCAAAGTCCACCAGCCCCAGCGTCCCCACGCCCGCCGCGGCTAGGTAAAACGCCAGCGGCGACCCCAGTCCGCCCGTCCCCACGCACAGCACCCGCGCCGCCTTCAGCCGCTGCTGCCCCTCCACGCCCACCTCGGGCAGCGTGATGTGCCGCGCATACCGCGCCAGCTCGCCCGCGCTCAGCTCGGGCAGCGCCTCGGACTCGATCCGCTCCACCATCGTCTCTCCTATAATGATCCCCCCAAGCCCCCCATTCCAGCCAAATCCTCCGCCGCGCATTGGCTCGATTCGTAGGGCACGGGCTTCAGTGAAGGGTACGGCCTTCACAGGCTGCCGAAAAAGTTGAACCTGCTGTTGTTTTGAAAGGGCACGGCTTTATTGATTGCTGCATAAGAAATGTCCTGGTAAACGCGCCGGAGGCGCAGCGTTGGTTAGCCCCGCGCTTCAGCGTGGGGAGAAGGGATTCCACAAGTTCGCTACGGAGTCCCATAGGGACGGCGCAAGGGCATTCTTTATGCAGGAATCAATAGCCGCGCCGAAGAAGCGCAACAGAATCAACCGGGCTTAACAGGCTGCAGAAAAACTCCCGGCCTTGAAAGGGCACGACTTCAGTCGTGCCGTAAGCGTCACAGAATCATCACGGCCTTTAGGCCCTGAGGGACGTCTTTCGGGAAACTCACCCGCCCCTCTCCCTTTTTCCGCATCCTCTTCAGCCCCCGAGGGATCATGTCGCCCCATCCGGCCTGCGATCCTCCTCCTGGCTTGATCGACCCGCATTCACGAGCGCAACCTCCACCTCCACAAACTGCTTATCCTCTTCCACCCTCCCCGCCAGCAAAAACGCCCGCGTCGCCGCTGCCTTGCCTCTCACGACTTCCGTAATCACATACGCGCACCCCACCCAGTGCGCCTCTTCGAGGTCCGTCTCCGACCACCGCGCCGGATGATCGGGATGCGAGTGGTAGAACCCCGCAATCTCCAGCCCCCGCCCGCGCGCCTCCCGCTCGATCCTTACCAGCTCCGCCGGCGCAATCTCGTACCGGCTCCGCGCCGCCTCCATCCCCGCTTCTTTGCCGCGCGCATTCTCCGCCCGCACCATCGCCTCCACCCGCCATCCGTCCGCCTGCGCCCGTCCCAGCAGCGCCCCGCAGCACTCCTGCGGATACGTCTCCTCGCCATGCGCCCGCATCGCTCCATAGACCTCGCGGCTTATTCGCAAAACGCTCATCGCCCCTCCAGGCGTCCACTCCGCATTGCCCCCACCACTCCCTCTATGCGAGATTGGAGACAGGGACACATCGCCGCTCCACACGAGGAACCCATCCATGGCCCGCAAATCCCGCAATCCCAGCTTCGACCAGGCCCTCGAACTCCTCCGCGCCCATGGCTTCACCCTTGAGCCCTATCCGGCCGTCTCCGGCGCCACCATGGTCGCCAAGCACGGCGCCGCCGCCGTCCTCGTCCCCGCGGCGGACAAAGCCGCACCCCCCGCCTTTGCCGTCACCCCCGGCATCCTCGTCCGCGGCCAAATCGCCCGCCTCGTCGATCGCGGTTACCAGAAGTTTATTAAAAGCTCCCAATTCGAACTCCCCGCCACGGCAGCCCAATTGCACGCCATCCATGCATTCAGCGAAGAGCTGAGCCAGTTCGCCGGCGAAGTCAGCCTCTATAACCAGTCCCTGGGAACCACCAGCGACTTGTACCTGTATGACCGGCTCCAGGGCCGCGAAGCCCCCGAGCCAAAGGCTGTTCAACCTTGGGCGCTGGCAGACGGACACTAAGGACTCGCTGATCCGGGCATCTGAATCATCAATCGTTTTGAAAGGGCACGCCTTCAACCGCGCCGCAATGCCTTCGGAGTTAACCAGGCCTTAGGCAGCGTCCGGCGAGTCCGGGTGGAGCGGGTTGTGTCAGGGCGCGACTTTAGTCGTGCCGCAAAACCAGCCCAATGAAAGAGGGCTTCATTGCGGTGCGCAGTCGCGAACTGCCGGGTAGCGCCGGAGGCGCAGAGGTTGTTAGCCCCGCGCTTCAGCGTAGGGAAACGGGCTGCGAAAATTCACCTCGGAGTCCCGTAGGGGCGGCGTAAGGACATTCCATTACGCAGAAGTCAATCGCCCCCCCGAGGGTACGCTCCCTTCAAATCGCGAAGACGCCCGGGCGTGGAGCGGCCATGCAAGTCGACAACACGGCAGACACCCGCGCAGCACTGGCCGCGGACTCCAGCCCCAACCGCCGCGCCCACCCCCGCTTCGCCGTCGACCAAGACTCCACCCTGATCTTCATCGGCCGCGGCCTGCCTCTCGCCGCCCGCATCCTCGACCTCAGCCTCCAGGGCTGCCGCATCCGCACCAGAGACCGCCTCGCCGCCGCACCTCACGCACCCGTCGAGGTCGCCTTCTCCATCAACGGCATCGCCTTCCGTTTCAGCGGCGCCGTGCAATGGACCGACGGCCGTCATATCGCCGGCATCCGCTTCACCAGCGTCCCCGCCCGCCGCCTGGAGGAGCTCGCTGAAGTGTTGGTCGAGATTCAGTCCGCCGAAGCCGCCAAGGCCGCCAAAGAGGCTGCCCAAAACCTTCAGGCCGGGCGCGCCGCCGCTCCCCGCGAGGCCGCCCCAAAGCCCTCCCTCGTTCCCCCTGCCACCGCCGCCGGGCCCCAACCCGTGCCATCCGTCCCCGCTTCGGAGCCCCCGGCCGCCTCAGCCTCACCCGCCGACCGCCGCACCCACGCCCGCTACCCTGTCGACACCTCCGCCGCCATCCTCCTTGTCAAAATCGGTTCTCGCATCGAGGGCCGCATCCTCGATCTCAGCCTCTCCGGCTGCCGCATTCTCACCCGCGAGCGCTTCCCCGTCGGCATCTACACCCGCGTCGAAACCGAGTTCCACCTCGAAGGCCTTCCCTTCCGTCTCGGCGGCGTCGTCCAGGCCCTCCACAACCGCAACCAGGTCGGCATCCGCTTCCTCGACCTGAGCGACCGCAAGCGTGCCCAGGTCGCCGAGCTCATCGAGGAGATCCGCCCCTAGAGTCCTCAGCCTCACCCCGTTACGGTAGATCGGAGTAGGGCGATTGCGCCTCCGGGGCATACGGCTTCCCGTACATGTTCGTATGCGATCCGGCTCCAACCGGGGCAATCGGAGCCCGGACGGTCCCCAGATCGACCATCCCCGAGCCCAGCCGCACGGTGCGCGTCAGCTGCTCCAGGAACGATGGCGGCACTCCCTCGATCCACACATGCATTCTGTAGTCGCCCGGCGGAATCGGGCGCCGCACCAGCGTGTCCTGCGCGTCGGCGATCGCATAGAGAGGCGTGTTCAGCGCGATGATCACCGCGCTCATCTCCGGGTGGATATTGCAGAAGATGTAGGAGACGCCGGCGCGCGTGAAGGCCACCGACCGGCTCGAGCCCGCCTCGTAATGCCCCAGGTTGAACCGCTTGCCGTCAAAGAGCGAAAAGACGTTGTGAAAGAACGGGTCCTGGTTGGGAAATGCCACGATCCCGCCCACGGGGATCACCTGCAGATGCGGCAGAAAGGTGTGGTTCTTCTGCACCAGCACGTAACGCCCGCGGGGCAAAAAAGGAGCGCCCGTGGTTCCCGGCATCGGGTCCAGGCCATCGGCGGCGCCCTCTTCGAGCAGATCCTCTTTGCCGACGGCAAAATCCTCAATCCATTCTTTGCCGGGTACCGCGTTCCCCGCTTCGTTGACGCCCCCGAGATCGAAGTCGTCCTCCTCGACCGCAAAGGCCTGCCCCCCGCCGGTGTCGGCGAAATCGGCCTCATCGGCCTCGCGCCCGCGGTCGCCCGCGCCTGCTTCGCGGCCACCGGCATCCGCCTGACCCGTATGCCCATGGCTCCCCAGCAATCCTGAAGCAGGTGTTCTTTGCTGGGATACCAGGGCGCACTCTCCATCAGCCGCCCCCGAAACAGCCGTTCCCGGCGTTCCGCAACCATCCATTCAAGAACGATCCCACCGGGCCCGGCAACCCCGCCTTCCCCGACTTAAGCGATAATACTGTGCCATGAGCCAGCCGTTTCGCACGTTCCTCGTCTGGACCTATCGCGTCCTTCCCGCCATCGCCCTCGCTCTTCTCATCGTCCTTCTCGCCGGCATCCTGCGTCAGGCCCCCGCCGTGCCTCCAAATCCCGTCGCCTCCACCGCCCCGCCCAACCCCGTGGCCGCCCAGGCCGCCGCCGAGGCCACCAAACAGGCCGAGGCCTACAAGGACGAAGTCAAGCTCTACCTCGAGTGGATCATCGCCATCGCCGGCATCTTCACCATCGCCCAGACCATCGCCGCCGGCTACGCCGCCCAGTCCTTCGCCGACCAGGCCGAAAAAAGCATCAAGCAGATCGACGACCTGCGCACCTCAACGGCCACCGACCTCGGCACATTCAAGACCAACACCGCGACTGACATCGGCACGTTCAAGACCGACACGACCACCGCCATCGGCAATCTCAAAAGCAGCACCGACAAAGAGCTCAAGGACTTCAAGCAGCGCTATGAATCCGTCGTCCTTGCCGAAAACGCCCGCGAAGAGGCCCTCAATGAGCTCCGTACCACCTACCAGAATGTCTCCGAGCGCGGCGCCGCCGACGCTGCCTCCGGCCCGCCCGCTGCCGCCACCGTCGGCTGGCTCGACTGGCGCCTCGACCTCTTCGGCGCCATGGACCTCATCAAGCGTCAGCGCCTCCTCTCCATCGACCGCTACATGGGCTTCGACCTGCAGCTCGACGCCATCCCCGACCAGGCCCCCCGCCAGAACATCCTTCGCCTCCTCGCCAACTTCTACGTCAGCAAGTTCGACTACGAAACCTCCCGCGGCGCCCCCAACTGGATGGACCTCGAGCGCGCCGAGTACCTCCTCCGCCTCGCCATCCGCCCCATCGACGCCCCCTTCTGGTTCTACAACGACCTCGGCCTCGTCCTCGTCCGCTACGCCGACCGCTACAAGCTCCTCGGCGACTCCGCAAAGAGCCGCGCCGCCCGCGTCCAGGCCAAGCTCGCCTACAAACAGTCCTGTGAGATCGAGCCCCATCAGCAGCGCGCCTTCTACAACCTCGCCCGCATCGAGAAAGACCTCGGCGATGCCTCCCCTGAAAGCCTCAAGGAAGCCATCACCCTCTCCGAAAGGGCCATCCCCATCCCCAACTGGGAGGTCAAGCCCGACAAGTCCATGCAGAGCGACCTCGTCTACAACCTTGCCTGCTACAAGGCGCTCCTCGCCTGGGCCCGCGTCAAAGACACGCCGGCTGCCTTCATCGACGCCGCCGAAGCCGACAGCGTCCTGAAGATCCTGGGTCAGCTATGTGTGGAGGGAACGGTAAGAAAAAGTGTGGTGGATGCCGATTTTATGCTGGGCGGTGACCTTCTCGGCTTCAGCTTCCAGCTCGCCCCGGCCCAAAAGGCCCGGCTAGCTGATCTTCGCCCTAAACTCTCGGCGCATCAGCCCGCCGACAGCGCCCCGTAACGAGGGTCTCATCGGCACACGCCAACCCCTCATCGGCCCGATGGAACCCAGTCCGCGCCGTTCGAATTAGACGTTCGGATTGCCCTTAACCCGCATAAAACGCCTCCAGACCATCGGCGGCTGTTCGCCCGCCTGTCTCTATCTTACCGCAACCCGATCTTTCGCGCCGCCCGCTCCCGCTGCAGCTCCCGGTACACTTCGCTCTTCGACCGCCCCAGCTCCCGCGCCACCCGCTTCAGCGCCTCTTTCTCGTCCACGCCAGCCTCTGCCTGCACCCGCGCCACCCGCTCCGCCACGCCCGCGCCTTCGTCGCCTGCCACCGCCCGTGCCCGAGTCTCCACCAGCAGCACCATCTCCCCCCGCACCCGGTCCCGCCCCGCCAGTTCCCGCCTTACCTCGGCCACCGTCCCCCGCAAAAACTCTTCGTGCACCTTGGTCAGCTCCCGCGCCACCACCACCCGCAGCTCCGCCCCCCAAACCCCCTCCAGATCCCCCAGCGTCTCCAAGATCCTGTGCGGCGCCTCGTAAAACACCAGCGTCTCCGCCTCGGCCCCGCAGCCGCCCGCCAGCTCCTCCAGCCGCGTCCTTCGCGCCCCTGCCTTCTCCGGCAAGAAACCCAGGAACCGGAACTCCCCGGTTCCCATCCCCGCGGCCGCCAGCGCCGTCACCGCCGCGTTCGCTCCCGGCACCGGCGTCACCCGCACGCCCGCCGCAATTGCCTCCCGCACCACCACCGCCCCCGGATCGCTGATCGCCGGCGTCCCCGCATCCGTCACCAGCGCAATCCGCGCTCCGGCCTTCAGCGCCCCCACCAGCCCCTGCGCGCACTCCCGCTCGTTGTGCTCGTGGCAACTCACCGTCGGCGTCTTTATTTGAAAATGATTCAGCAGCTTCTGCGTCTGCCGCGTGTCCTCGCAGGCAATCCGGTCCACGCCCCGCAGCACGTCCAGCGCCCGCAGCGTCATATCGCCTAGGTTCCCGATCGGTGTCGCCACCACGTACAACCCCGGCCCCAGCGGACTCGCGTCTTCCCCGCCCATCGCACCGCCGTCAGTTCCCCTGCTCCTCGCGCTCCATCCGCCGCTGCTCGGCCAGCAGCGCCATCGAGCTCATCAGGTTCTGCACGCTCACTATCCCCACCACGCGCCCGCTCTCCGTCACCGGAATCAGCGCCAGGCCCCGCCCCGCGCTCAACCGCCGGATCGTCGTCCCCAGCGTATCCTCCGGCCGCGCCACCTGGAACGCCCGCGACATCACCGACTGCACGTACCCGTTCCCGTCGTTCCTCAGCGCGTCCACAATCCGCTGCCGGCTCACGATCCCCACCAGCTGCGGTCCCCGCACCACCGGAAAATCCTCCTGCAGCGAATGCACGCACCGCACCAGCGCATCCGCCAGCGTGTCGGAAGGCGACAGCGTCGCAAAGTCCGTCAGCATCACCTCGCGCATCCGCACCGTGTCCACCACCGACTGGAAGAACACCCCCTGGTCCTCGATCTGCGCGCCAATCATGATGAACAACCCCGCAATCGCCAGCCAGTAGTCCTTCAGGAACATGCCCGCTAGGATCGCCACCAGCGACAGCCCCTGGCTCAGCCCCGCCGCCGCCCGCGCCGCCGGCGCATACCCGTGCTTGCGCGCAAAGTTAGCCCTGAGCAGCCGCCCGCAGTCCAGCGGATACGCCGGCAGCAGGTGCAGCGCGCCCAGGAACGCCTGCATCCACACCATGCTCCGCACCAGGTCCGCGGCCGTCAGATACGGCGCCGCAAACAGCGGAGCCCGCGCGCTCGCTCCCATCGCCGCCGCCATCAGCGCCAGCGCCGTCGCCCCGTTCGCCGCCGGCCCGGCAAACGTCAGCACATACTGCCCCGCGCCCCGGTTCGCATTCTCCTGGCTCTCCGGATTCGCATACGCAAACAGCCCGCCAATCGGCAGCAGCAGCACCGCCCGCAGCCGCAGTCCCAGCCACGCCGCCGCCAGCAGCCGCGCCGTCTCCCGCACCGCCACCGCCGCCACCAGCATCAGGAACAGCGCGAATCCCCGCCCCAGCCCCTGCGGCCCGCTGATCGCCAGAAACACCACCGCCAGCAGCGGGAAGAACGCGTGCACGCGCATCTCCACCCCCATCCACCGGCCCAGCGGGATTGACCACCCTCGCATACCGTTTGATTGTACCGGCTCCCCCGCGCCAGTGCCCCAGTCTCCGCAACCCGGGGTCTCATCGCGCTTAGCTTGCGTGATGGGGCGGAAGCCGCAGGGCCGGAGCCCATTTCCCTCATTTCTTCGTTGCTCGTCGCTAAAATACACCTGGTATCTGTCGCTCCTCGCTCCTCGAACTAGGCAAAACGGGTGCCCGGCGTCAGTCGTGGGAGAGTGAATAACAGCCTCTAGAGCGATGCGCCCCTCCATCCCCACTCGCTAACTCGCTGACTTACTAACCGGCGAACCCTGTATCCTGACTCCCATGCGCATCATCGCCGGCCGCTTCGGTTCGCGCACCCTGCAAGCTCCCCCCGGCCTCGCCACCCGTCCCACCAGCGACCGCCTCCGCGAGACCCTCTTCAACGTCCTCGCCTCCCGCATCCCCGGCGCCCATCTCCTCGACCTCTACTCCGGCTCCGGCGCCGTCGCCATCGAAGCCCTCAGCCGCGGCGCCGCCCGCGCCGTCGCGGTCGAGCGCGCTCCCGCCGCCCTCAAAGTCCTCCGCGCCAACCTCGCCCGCCTCGGCCTCGCCAGCCAGATTCCCATCCACGCCCTCAGCGTCGCCGCCTTTCTCCGCCGCCCGCCTCAACCCGCCTCCACGCCCTTCACCCTCGTCTTCCTCGACCCTCCCTACGACGCCGCGGATGAGTACGCCTCCACCCTCACCCTCCTGGGACAATCCCCGCCCCAATTCCTTTCGCACGAGTCCCTCATCGTCGCCGAGCACCGCCGCAAGCAGCTCCTCGAGGACCATTACGATTCCCTCATCCGCACCCGCCTCCTCGAACAAGGCGACGCCGCCCTCAGCTTCTACGAGCGCCGGCCCGAGCCCCACCTCTGAGCCTCGCAAAGCCAATGCGGGTTTCCCAGGTCCCCCCGCTTTTGGGACCTGGGAGACCACCACACCCGGCCGGGTGCCCCACCCTCGCGGGGTCTTTGTTTTTCCCGCTAGGGTGGGGTGAAGATCATCCCAAAGCCCGGTTTGTATCAGTGGCGGGCGGCCCAGGCCCCCGCTTTTGGGACCTGGGAGACCACCCCAACCAACCACATTCCGCGCGATCCATGCCCGTGACGGCGCGTGGACCCATCCGTCCGCCGCCCCGCCGAACCCTGGCGGGAGCCGGGAAGCCACCGTCCTTCACTCCCTTGTCCACACCCCCCCATAAGCCCGGGAGCCAACAGTTGAAAGCTGAGAACTGTGAACTGCCAACTGTCTTTTGCCGAAAATTTCGCCCTTTTCCCGCACAATCGTGTCATGGCGAACCCCATCATCGGCGACAACGGCGCTCTCGGGAACGGTCGCAAAGCACCCCCCCCAGGGGGGGCTTCACAGTTTGCATATTTTTTGGTGCAATTTTGAACAACGATTTGTTGAAAATAAACAAGTTATCCAAAATAATTCAGTAACCAGGGAGTAACGTAATTAACCTGGCGTTAACAATTCCAGGCCCCTACGCGACCCCTGCGCCTGCCGCCCGGAATCATCCTTAACACCTTGCCGTTCAACCCTTTGCAGCCTCTTCTACCTCGGCCCACTCCTCGGTGCTCAGCTTCACCCGCACCGACGCGATGTTCTCCTCGAGGTGCGCCACCTTCGACGTCCCCGGAATCGGCATCAGGAACGGCGACCGCCTGAGCAGCCACGCCAGCGAGAGCTGCGACACCGTCGCTCCGTGCCGCTCCGCAATGGCGCGCAGCGCTCCCGCCGCCGGATGATCCGCCCTCAGCAGCTTGCCGCCCGCGTTCGGATACCATGGCAGAAAACCGATCCCTTCCTTCTCGCACCACGCCAGCGTCTCCTCGTGCCGCCGGTCGCCGAGCGAGTACCGGTTCTGGATCGTCACCACGTCCACGATCTTCCGCGCCGCCTGGATCTCCGACGGCGTCACCTCGTCCAGCCCGATGTACCGGATCTTCCCCTGCTCCTGCATCCGCTTCAGCGCCCCCAGGCTCTCCGCCAGCGGCGTCCGCGGGTCGATGCGATGGAACTGGTAGAGCGGGATGCAGTCCAGCCTCAACCGCCGCAGGCTCATCTCCACGCACTGGATCAGGTAGCCTGCACGGCCCACATACTCCGTCTTCGCCGGCCCCTGCCGCGTGATCCCGCCCTTGGTCGCGATCACCAGCTCCGCCGGGTACGGATAGAGCGTCTCCCCGATCAGCCGCTCCGCCACCTCCGGCCCATACGCATCGGCGGTATCGATCAGCGTCACGCCCATCTCCACCGCCCGCCGCAGCACCCGCCGCGCCTCGTCCGGATCGGCCGGCTCGCCCCACGCGCCCTCGCCTACAATCCGCATCGTGCCATAGCCAAGCCGTCGCACCGGCAGCTCGCCGCCAATCAGAAAAGTGCCGCTCTCCGCCGCTGAAGCTATCCCCGTCTCCGTCATCGCTTCCGATCCTATCCGCCCCCGCGCCCGCCCCGCAATCCATCCCGCCCGCAGTATCATCGCTCCGTATGCGCATCGAGATCGTCACCATCTTCCCGGCCTTCTTCACCGGCATCTTCGACCACGGCATCGTGCGCCGCGCCCAGGCCGAGGGCAAGGTGGCCATCTCTATCCACGATCTCCGCAACTTCGCCCACGACCGCCACCGCACCGTCGACGACCGCCCCTTCGGCGGCGGCGAAGGCATGGTCCTCAAGCCCGAGCCCCTCGCCGAGGCCCTCGCCTCCCTCGGCATCCTCCCCAAGCCCGACCGCCTCCCCGAACAGGCTGCGTCGAACACTCAGATCGTCCTCCTCTCCGCCCAGGGTCGCCCATTCACCCAGCCCCTCGCCCGCCAGCTCGCCTCCCTCGACCGCCTCGTCCTCCTCTGCGGCCGCTACGAGGGCATCGACGAGCGCATCAACGACCTCTACGGCGACCTCGAGCTCTCCATCGGCGACTACGTCCTCTCCGGCGGCGAGCTCCCGGCCGCGGTCGTCGCCGACGCCGTCATTCGCCTCCTCCCCGGCGTCCTCGGCAACCAGGCCTCCAGCGAGTTCGAGAGCTTCGGCGCCCCCGACCACGCCATCGACACGGACGTGGACGGCGTCCCCCGTTCCCAGCACGGCTCCGGCGGCCTCCTCGACTACCCCCACTACACCCGCCCCGCCGACTTCGCCGGCCTCCGCGTCCCCGAAGTCCTCGTCAACGGCGACCACCTCCAGATCCGCCGCTGGCGCCGCCAGGAGCAGCTTCGCAAAACCCTCCGCAACCGCCCCGACCTGCTCGCCAGCGCCGTCCTCTCCGAGGAAGACCGCCAGTTGCTCGATTCCCTCCGCGCCGAAACGCCGAAACGCCGAAACTTCGACCCTTGATCTCTGACCCCTCGTTTGCTCCCCCTGCCTCGCTGTGCTAACCTTGATTCCTGTGCCGTCTTATGCGCGGAGCGGTGGTGTGTCTGCGCGCTTATGCGGCCCTCCGGCGGGGTGCCGGGTGGTTTGGGCTGGCGTAGCTCAGCTGGTAGAGCATCTGATTTGTAATCAGAGGGTCGGGGGTTCAAATCCCTTCGCCAGCTCCACTCCGAACCCCCTACCGTGGGGCTCCAGGACGGCGAGAGAATTTAGCCGGCGCACGGGTTCTTGGCGCCGGGCCTGTCCTCCGCGGCGATCCCACTGAGGTGCACACGCTCCAACCTACCGGAGACTCTCCGGATGGAGGGTGACGCGCCAAAGACGATCTCCAACGGGGCCGGGGCAGGGCACAGGTGGCCGAGCGGTTAATGGCAGCAGACTGTAAATCTGCCGCTCCTTGCGAGCTACGGAGGTTCGAATCCTCCCCTGTGCACCATGAGTTGAGGCGGGAGCGCGTGGCGAGGGCATTGCCGATGAACTTGAACCGGCCCGAGCAGAAGCGCATGATCGAAGAAGGCCCCGGCGCCTCCTCCGATCTCGACCGGAAGTTCTGGGCGGCCCTCGTCATGTACGCAGTGCTGGCGGTGCTGGTCTGGTTCACCATGAGCGCCGATAAGGTGCCCGTGCTGGGCCATCCGGTGGAGTTCCGCTGGATTCCGATGTTTGTGATTGGCGTGCTGGCGTTGCGCACTTTGCTCGCCCGCCACGCCGAAAAGATTCGCCGCGGCAGCTAGATCGCCGCGCAACACGTTTAACGGGCTGATGTAGCTCAGCTGGTAGAGCACTCCCTTGGTAAGGGAGAGGTCACCGGTTCAATCCCGGTCATCAGCTCCAGAGATGCAGCTATTAGCTTCTAGCTTCTAGCTTTTTCAGCGACGGATCGAGCTGGGAAGGCTGGAACCGGCAGGAAAGAGCTGGAGGCTAGTAGCTGGAAGCTGGCGGCTGCTCTTAGGGCGGGAGTAACTCAGTGGTAGAGTCACAGCCTTCCAAGCTGTTGGTCGCGGGTTCGAGCCCCGTCTCCCGCTCCAGGATTCCGGAAGGCACGCCAGTCGTCGGCGAAGCCGGGGTCGTATGAAGCCGGGGTTGTGGTGAAGTTGGGGTTTTGAAAGGGCATGACTTTAGTCGTGCGTAAACGGACCAGACTCGACGCGGCTTTAGCCGCCGAGGCATGGTTTTTGCGGGCTTTTGGATTTTTCGCCGTGGTCCCAGGGCAAAGGTGGCGCCCGAAAGGTGAGGATGTTTGAGCAGGCGGTAATTGCGGTTCAGGACGAGCAGGGATTCACCAGGCTGCACGCGTTGATCGACGCCACCTTCGATGCCGGCGATGTGGACGTTTTTCTCGATCGCGTAACGCGGGCCCGGCTCCGCATCCGCGACTTCGAGGCAGTCCTCAAGCGCGGCCTGCTCGGCAAAGAGGCGATCGCGCTCTACGGCGCCCTCCCGGTCTCCGACCAGGGCCTCACCCGCGAGCGCTACCTCCGGCTCGTCGAGAAGGTGCCGCTGGAGCTGCGGCAGCGGTATTTCAAGGCGTACGCGTACTACTGAGGGGCGGAGTAATTGGGCTCAGGGAGGATTGGCAATGGGAGTCGTGGACGACGTTCGCAGGGTCATGCAGGACTTCCTGGCGCCGGAGTTACGCGAGATTACGGCAAGGCTCGATGCGCTCGAAAAGAAGACAGATCGGCAGCACGATGAAACCATGGCCGCCATTCGTCAGGTAGCCGACTACACGATGGTGATTCAGCGCTTAACAAAGCTGGAAGCGCAGACCCAGATGAAGCAGTAAGGCCAGGCGGCAAGACGTACGGACGCTGAGGGAAAGAAAGGGAAAATAGGTCATATGGCGAAGGAGAAATTTGATCGTTCGAAGCCGCACGTGAACGTGGGGACGATCGGTCACATCGATCACGGCAAGACGACTTTGACGGCGGCGATCACGAAGGTGTTGTCCAAGCACAACCCGCACATCAAGTT